>DATBYD010000052.1:0-155146 GCA_036513855.1 Steroidobacteraceae bacterium
CTTCCCCGAGGTATACGAGCTCGGCGATGCCGTGGCGCGCGCCGGACTCAGCGAGCCGGTGCTGGATGTCGACCGTATCGAAGCCTTCTACCCTAACGCCCTATCGCTGATGCGTGACCTGAAGACGATCGGCGCCCACAACGTGACGGCCGGGCGCCCGCGCGCGCTCGCCGGACGTTCCCGCCTGCTGCGCATGCAGCAGGCCTACGAGCCTCATCGGCGCGGGGCGCTGCTGCCGGCGACCTGGGAGGTCATCTACGGCGCCAGCTGGGGAGCGGCCGGGCGGCAGGCCCGCAGCGCCGATGGGGAGGTTGCCCTCATCGCCCCGGGCTCGATCGGTCGGCGGGTACGCTCATGAGCACGCACGGAATTTTCATCACCGGAACCGACACGGGCGTCGGCAAGACCGTCGTCGCGTGTGCGCTGGTGCGTGCCCTGCGCGCCCAGGGCCTGAGTGTGGGCGTGATGAAGCCGGTGGCCTCCGGGTCCGTGCAGACCGCTGAGGGGCTGCGCAATGAAGACGCGCTGGCCCTGATCGAAGCGTCCGGAACGAAGGCTCCCTACAATCAAGTGAACCCATTTTGCTTTGAGCCGCCTGTTTCGCCGCATATCGCGGCAAAAGACGTCATGATCGACATCGATACGAGCATGATCCGACATCAGTACGAAGCGCTGGCAAAAGGCATGGACTGGGTCGTCGTCGAAGGGGCGGGGGGCTGGTTCGCCCCGATCAATGCCCACCAGACCATGGCGGACCTGGCCTGGACGCTCAGCGTTCCGGCGCTGATGGTGGTGGGTCTGAAACTCGGCTGCCTGAACCATGCGCAATTGACGCGCCTGGGCGTGGAGGCGCACGGGGTGAGCTTTGCCGGCTGGGTCGCGAACGCGGTGGATCCGGCGATGACACGCTGCGCCGAGAATCTCGCAGCGCTCGAGCGGCTGCTCGGGGAGCCTCCGCTGGCGGTGCTGCCGCACACCCCCGATGAGCTGGCCTCGATCGTGCTCGAGCGGGCCGCGCGCCATCTCACGCAGCACCCGATAAGCTTCTGAAGCGGCTTGAATAAATGCGTTCGCGCGCTACCATCGGACGCGCGTGCAAACCGAAGCGCTGCGTATCGAGATCTGCCCGAACTGCTCGCTCAGTCTGCGCGGGGCGTGGCTGTTCTTTGCCGTCGCCTGTGTGGTGCCCTTCGGCGTCGCCGGCTTCCTCGCGCTGCGCGGATTCTGGCCGGTACTGCCGTTTGCGGGCCTGGAGATGGCGCTGCTGGGCTGGGCGCTCAATACCTCCATGCAGCGCCGCTTCCACCGCCAGACCATCATCGTCACCGACCGCGACGTGAAGATCGAATCACGCGAGCGGGCGCGCTGCGAGCAGGTCGTGTTCCCGCGGCATTGGGCGCAGGTTAAACTGCGCCGCCCCGCGGCACGCTTGCACCCGAGCCGGCTCACCATAGAGTCGCACGGCCGCCAGTGCGAGCTGGGCAGTTTCCTCACTGAAGAGGAGCGGCGCGGACTGGCGTTGCAACTGCAGCGCCTGATTGGGCGCGTCAACGAGTCGCCCACCTGGCAGTGACAGCCAAGGTCGGTGGTGCTTTTTTGGGAGTGGTCGGGAATTGCTCGCACCGGGTGTTCCGGGCGCGACGCTGTAAGGCACGATAATGAAGATCCGCGCAGCTGTTGCCTCTGTTGTCTCGGCTCTTGCCGCCCTGTGCGGCGCGTTCAGCGCGCAGGCCGACTCGGGCTGGAGCGAGCTCAACATGACCCGCGGGGTCACGGCGATGAGCCGCCGGATCTACGACCTGCACATGACCATCTTCTGGGTGTGCGTATGGATCGGCGTGGTCGTGTTCGGCGTCATGATCTGGTCGATCGTCGCCTTCCGCAAATCCAAGGGCGCCGTGGCCGACGTGACGTTGGTGCACAACACCAAGGTCGAGGTCATCTGGACGATCGTGCCGGTCATCATCCTGATCGCCATGGCGGTGCCGGCGGCGCGTACCCTGGTTGAAATCGAGGACACGACCAAGACCGAACTCACCATCAAGGTGACCGGGTTCCAGTGGGGCTGGCAGTACGACTACCTGGATGACGGGGTGATGTATTACTCGCACCTCGACCGGCAGAGCGATGCGGCGCGCGAGCTCATGTCGGGTATCGATCCCAACACGGTGCCGCACTACCTGCTGAACGTCGACCATCCGTTCGTGGTGCCGGCCGACACCAAGGTGCGCCTCCTGATCACCGGCGCGGACGTCATCCACTCCTGGTGGGTGCCGGCCTTCGGTGTGAAGAAGGACGCCATTCCCGGCTTCGTGAATGAGGCGTGGTTCAAGGTCGACGCGGACAAACCCGGCCTCTATCGCGGCCAGTGCGCAGAGCTGTGCGGCCGCGACCACGGCTTCATGCCCATCGTGGTCGACGTGCGCTCCAAGGCCGACTACGCGGCGTGGCTGAAGGAGCAGGTCGCCGCGCAGAAACAGGCGGCCGCCCCGCCGGCAGCGCCGAGCGCCGCCGCGCCCGCGCCGACCGCTGCCGCAGCGCCTCGCGGCCAGAGCGCCTCCTGAAGCACCCCTCGAACGCCACACGCCATATAAGAGAATCCGCCATGGCCGACAGTCACACGCACGCAGCAGCGCAGGACGACCACGATCACAAGCCGCACGGCTGGCGACGCTGGGTCTATGCGACCAACCACAAGGACATCGGCACGATGTACCTGATCTTCGCGTGCACCATGTTCTTCATCGGCGGGGCGATGGCGATGGTGATCCGCCTGGAGCTGTTCAAGCCCGGGTTGCAGTTCGTCGATCCGCAGTTCTTCAACTCCATGACCACCATGCACGCGCTGGTCATGATCTTCGGCGCGGTGATGCCCGGATGGACCGGGCTTGCGAACTGGATGATCCCGATGCAGACCGGCGCGCCTGACATGGCGCTGCCGCGACTCAACAACTTCAGTTTCTGGATCCTGCCGTTTGCGTTCACCCTGCTGCTGTCCTCGCTGTTCGTGCCAGGCGGGGCGCCGGCCGGCGGCTGGACGATGTATCCGCCGCTGGTGCTGCAGAACGGCGCCTCGTTCCCGATGCTGATCTTCGCCATCCACCTGATGGGCGCCTCCTCCATCCTCGGCGCGATCAACGTGGTCGTCACCATCATGAACATGCGCGCACCGGGCATGACGCTGCTGCGCATGCCGCTGTTCGTGTGGACCTGGCTGATCACCGCTTACCTTTTGATCGCCGTGATGCCGGTGCTGGCGGGAGCCGTGACGATGCTGCTCACCGACCACTTCTTCGGCACCACCTTCTTCACCGCCGCAGGCGGCGGCGACCCGGTGATGTTCCAGCACATCTTCTGGTTCTTCGGGCATCCGGAGGTCTACATACTCATCCTGCCGGCATTCGGCATCGTCTCCGAGGTCATCCCGACCTTCTCGCGCAAGCCGCTGTTCGGCTACGAGGCCATGGTCTACGCGGTGGCCTCGATCGCGTTCCTGTCGTTCATCGTGTGGGCGCACCACATGTTCACCGTCGGCATGCCGCTCGCCGCGCAGCTGTTCTTCATGCTCTCGACCATGCTGATCGCGGTGCCGACGGGCGTGAAGGTGTTCAACTGGACGGCCACCATGTGGAGGGGGTCGCTCTCCTTCGAGCCGCCCATGCTGTTCGCGCTGGCGTTCCTGTTCCTGTTCACCATCGGCGGCTTCTCGGGTCTCATGCTCGCGATCGTGCCCGCCGACTACCAGTACCAGGACACCTACTTCGTCGTGGCGCACTTCCACTACGTGCTGGTACCGGGCTCGATCTTCGGCATGATGGCCGGGGTCTACTACTGGCTGCCGAAGTGGACCGGCCACATGTACGACCTGAAGCTTGCGAAATGGCACTTCTGGCTGTCGGCCATCTTCGTGAACGTGCTGTTCTTCCCCCAGCATTTCCTCGGACTGGCCGGCATGCCGCGCCGCATTCCCGACTACGCCGTGCAGTTCACCGACTGGAACATGGTGTCCTCGATCGGCGGCTTCGCGTTCGGTCTGTCGCAGTTCCTGTTCCCGTACATCATCTGGAAGTGCGTGCGCGGCGGTGAACGGATCGGCAACAGGGCCTGGGAGGGCGCACACGGACTCGAGTGGGAGCTGCCCTCGCCGCCACCCTACCACTCCTGGACGACCCCGCCCTCGGATGCGGTGATCGCGCGCGGCGCGGCGCACTGATGCCGGCCCGGATGACGAGCGAGGCTTCCGAGCGGCAGCGGCGCGTGCGGCGCAGCGCGCTCCTGTGGATGCTGATTGCGGCCGGGTTTTACTTCGGCTTCATCGTCCTGGCACTGGTGCGCGCAGCAAAATGAGCGACCTGCGGCGCCAAAATCGCAACATGACCTGGAAGCTGCTGGCCATCGCGGCCGGCAGCTTCGGGTTCGGCTTTGCGCTGGTGCCGCTCTACAACGTGCTGTGCTCGGTGACCGGTTACGGCGACCAGAGCAAGCTGCGCCAGCAGGTCAGCACCATCGAGCATCCGGACGTGAGCCGCACCGTGACGGTCGAGTTCCTGGCCGACGTGGCCAGCTCCGGCGACTGGGAATTCCGTCCGGTGGTACGCACCATCACCGTGCACCCGGGACAGCTCTACACCGCTCAGTTCTACGCGCACAACCTCACCGGGCGCGATACCGTCGCGCAGGCGGTTCCCAACATCGCCCCTTCCGAAGTCGCCGCGTACTTCCACAAGACCGAGTGCTTCTGTTTCTCGCCGCAGCATTTCAACCTCAACGAGGGGCGCAACATGCCGGTGCGCTTCATCATCGATCCGGCGCTGCCCAGTCACATCGATCTGATCACCCTTGCCTATACGTTCTACGACGAATCCTCGCGCGTCACTTCGCGACGTTAGAAAGCTCACCGCCATGGCCAACGCACACGCCCCCGACCCGCACGCGCCCGCAAGCGGCGGCTACTACATCCCGCATGACAGCCCCTGGCCGATCCGCGGCTCGGTTGCCCTGTTCGCGATCATGCTGGGCGCGATTTCCTACCTCAATGACTGGGTGGGACCGTGGTCATTCGTGCCGGGCGCGGTGCTGCTCGCGTACATGTTCTTCGGCTGGTTCGCCACCGTCATCGGCGAGAACCAACACAACATCTACAACCAGCAGGTCGACCGCTCGTTCCGCATGGGAATGATGTGGTTCATCTTCTCCGAGGTGATGTTCTTCGGTGCGTTCTTCGGCGCGCTGTTCTATGCGCGCGTGCTGGCGGTGCCGTGGCTCGGCGGCGAGGGCGTGAAGGTGTTCACCAACTTCATCCTGTGGCCGCACTTCGAGGCGGTCTGGCCGACCAACGGACCCGGGCACGTCGGCGGGCACGCCGACTCCACCTTTCGCACCATTCCTGCGATCGGGATACCGGCTCTCAATACTGCGATCCTGCTCACCAGCGGGCTCACCGTCACCATCGCGCACCATGCGCTGCGCGCCGGTCACCGCACCAGGCTCGCGGTGTTCCTGGCGCTCACCTTCCTGCTCGGATTCACCTTCGTCGGCCTGCAGGCACACGAGTACGGCGAGGCCTACCGCGATCTCGGGCTGCGCCTGTCGACCGGCATCTACGGCTCGACCTTCTTCATGCTCACCGGCTTTCACGGCCTGCACGTGACGATCGGCGCGATCATGCTGACCGTGATCTGGCTGCGCGTGCTGCGCGGCCACTTCACGCCCGCCCGTCACTTCGCATTCGAGGCGGTCGCCTGGTACTGGCACTTCGTCGACGTGGTGTGGCTCGGCCTGTTCATTTTCGTCTACTGGCTGTAGCGGGCGAGCCGGCCCGCCGCGCGCGGCGCCTACGGCTGTGGCGGCGCGCCGCCCTGCAGCGGGTGGGGCGTGATGAAGCCGAAGTACCAGGCCAGCATGAGCAGTGCAAACAGGACCAGCGACAGCGCGATGCGTACCGTGAGCGCCCGGGCGAGTTTGCGGGAATCTTCCTCGGTCCCGCGCGACAGATGGAACAGCGCCGAGCCCAGGCTGGCGATGATCGCAACCAGGCACAAGAGCGCCACCAGCGACACGAGCTGTTGCATTGCCAGCCAGTGTAGCCGCTGGACAGCATGGCAGTATGGCGTATGTCGAGCGCCGTGAGCGGCCGGCGGCCTCGCTTCGCACCCACGCCCGGCTTCACGCTTCTGGCGCTGCTGCTCGCCGCGCTGTTCGTGCGCCTCGGTTTCTGGCAATGGCACCGCGGCGTGAACCGTGAAGAGGAGTGGGCACGCTTCGCGCGCGGCGCCGATCGGCTTGAGAGCCTCGGCACGCACGAGGTCACTCAGCTGCCGCTGTTCCAGCGCATCAGCGTCGCCGGCCGGCTCGACGGCGCACACCAGTTCCTGCTCGACAACCGCAGCCACCAGGGGCGCCCCGGCTACGAGGTGCTCACGCCGCTGCTGCGTGCGGGCCTGCCGGCATTGCTGGTCAATCGCGGCTGGGTGCCGTTCTCGGGCACGCGCGCGCGGCTGCCGCCGGTCGGCATCGCCGCGGCGGGTGAAGTGACGCTCAGCGGCCGCATCGGTACGCTGCCCAGCCCCGGACTCGCCAGCGGCCGCTCGGCGCCGGCCCGCGAGGGATCCTGGCCGAAGCTGACGAGCTACCCGGACATGGAGCAGCTTCAGACGGCGCTCGGCTCACCGCTCGCCGCACGCATCCTGCTGCTCGACCCCGCTGCGGATTTCGGTTACCTGCGCGACTGGCAGGCACCGGGCATCTCGCCGCTGCGCCATTTCAGTTACGCGATCCAGTGGTGGACCTTCGCGCTCGTGGTGCTCGCCACCTGGGGCCTGATGAGCCGGCGGCCATGAACGTCGACGCCGATGCGCTGCGCGCCCGTAACCTGCGCACGCTGGCGGCCTTGGCGGGCCTGTTCCTGCTGCCACTGCTCATCGCCTTCTTCACCTATTACGGCACCGGCTGGCGGCCGGCGGGAATGGTGAACCACGGCAGCCTCATCACGCCGGCGCGGCCACTGCCCGCGGTTTCCGTGCCGCGCGTGAGCCTGACCGCTGGCGCAGCCGATGCGCCAGCCGCGAGCGCCGAGCTGCTGCACGCGAAGTGGTCGCTCGTCTACCTCGGCGATGGCGCGTGCGCTGAGGCGTGTCGCGCGACCCTCTACGTGGCGCGCCAGACGCGGCTCGCGCTGAACAACGACATGACGCGCGTGCAGCGCGTGTTCCTCGCCACCGGCGACTGTTGTGACCGCGGCTTCCTCGCGCGCGAGCAGCCCGGGCTGGTGGTGCTTGACGCTTCCGGATCCGCCGCGCAGGCGCTGCTGCACGAATTTCCGCCGCAAGCACGCGAGCACACGCTGTTCATCGTCGATCCACTGGGCAACCTCATGATGAGCTACGATGCCCGCAAGGATCCTCACGGGTTGCTCGAGGACCTGAAAAAACTCCTGAGGCTCTCGCAAGTCGGCTGACGAGAACCAGGACTTAACTCATGTCGGTTGCCCGCTGGATACGCCGCCTCGCCGTCGCAGGCGTGCTGCTGTGCTTCACCGTGGTCGTGCTCGGCGCCTATGTGCGCCTCACCGCCGCAGGTCTCGGCTGCCCCGACTGGCCGGGCTGCTACGGGCACCTGAGCCCCATCGGCGCTGCGGCGAGCGCCGGCGCGGGAGCCTATGCCGAGCGCCCGCTGGAGCCGGGCAAGGCCTGGCGCGAGATGATTCACCGCTACGCGGCCAGCACGCTCGGGCTGACGATCCTCGCCATCGCCTTCCTCGCCCTGCGGGCGCGCCGGCAGCCCGTGGTGAGCCTGTCGTTTGCGCTGGCACTGCTCGGGCTGGTCGTGGTGCAGGGCCTGCTCGGGATGCTGACCGTCACCTGGCAGCTCAAACCCCTGATCGTGACGCTGCACCTGGTGTTCGGCATGACCACGCTGGCGCTGTTGTGGTGGCTGACGCTTTCGCTGCCCGGTGGTTCGTGGGGCGCGGCCGCGCGGGGTGGCCTGGGAGGGGCGATCCGCGGCGGCGGCGCCTCGCCGATCAGCAGTGCCTGGCGGCTCACGCTGCTGGGTCTGATCGCGCTCGCGCTGCAGATTGCACTCGGCGGCTGGACCAGCAGCAACTACGCCGCGCTGGCGTGCGCGGATTTTCCGACCTGCCAGGGCGCCTGGTGGCCGCACACCGACTACCGCAACGCCTTCGTACTGTGGCACGGGCTTAACATCAACTACGAAGGCGGCGTACTCGGCAACCCCGCCCGGGTCGCCATCCAGCTGACCCACCGCCTGGGCGCCCTCGTCACGAGCGTGCTGCTGCTGCTCGCGGCAGGGTTCGTGCTGCAGCGCCGCGGCCTCTCCGCCGCACGGCCACGCGCCTGGGCGCTGCTCGCAGCGCTTGCGCTGCAGCTTGTCATCGCCGTCTCGATGGTGCTCAAGTCCTTCCCGCTCTGGCTCGCCACGCTGCACACCGCAGGGGCGGCGCTGTTGTTACTGGCGACGCTGGCGCTGCTGCGCTCGCTGAGTGCGCGATGAACGTCGTCGCACCCTCCGCGCCTGCACCGTGGCGCCGCTACCTCGAGCTGACCAAGCCCAGGGTGGTGGCTCTGATCACCTTCACGGCGATCGTCGGCACGCTGCTGTCGAGCCCCGGGCTGCCGCCGCTGGCGGCGCTGCTGTGGGGAAATCTCGGCATCGCGCTCGCCGCGGGGTGCGCGGCGACCATCAATCACGTCCTCGACCGGCGCATCGATGAACAGATGGCGCGCACCCGCGCGCGTCCACTGCCCACAGGCTCACTCACCGAGGGCAACGCGCTCGTTTTCGCGGCAGTGCTGGGGATGAGCGCGATGGCCATCCTCGCCTTCCTGGTGAACTTGCTCACCGCCGCGCTCACCTTTCTGTCGCTGATCGGCTATGCCGTCGTCTACACGGTGTGGCTCAAGCGCGCGACGCCGCAGAACATCGTCATCGGCGGCGCGGCCGGAGCGGCGCCGCCGGTGCTGGGATGGGCGGCCGTGACCAACAGCGTCGATGCGAACGCGCTGCTGCTGTTCCTCATCATTTTCGTGTGGACGCCGCCGCATTTCTGGGCGCTCGCCATCGCGCGGCGCGAGGAGTACGCGCGCGCCGGCATCCCCATGCTGCCGGTGACACACGGGATCGCGCATACGCGCCTGCAGGTACTGCTCTACACGGTGCTGTTGACCCTCGTGACACTCATGCCGTTCCTCACCGGCATGAGCGGACTTTTGTATCTCGCGGCGGCAGTGGTGCTGAACGCGGGGTTTCTCTACTACGCCCTGGCGCTCAAGTTCACCGTGCGCGAGGAACTGCCCATGCGGGTGTTCCACTTCTCGGTGAGCTACCTGATGTGGCTGTTCGCAGCCCTGCTGGTGGATCACTACCTGCCGGTGCTGCGGGTGGCGAGCGGCCAGCGCTAGGCCTCGCGCTTCAACATCATCTGCCAGGAATAGATGATGCGGTCCTTGAGCAGCAACAGCCCCGCCGAGCGGTAGTTGTCAGGGTCGATCTGCGCCAGGTGCTCGGAACCGTGGTAGCCGGACGTCTCGCTGCCGTACACCGACAGGATCGAGGGGCCGATGACGGCGAAACGGCCCTGCAGCTTGCCGAACATCTCGTTCTCGAAGGCCCACTTGAGACTGCTCTCACCCGCGGCCGGCGGCTCGATCAGGTAGGCGTGCACGAACTCGGTCGGCGGCGAGCCGAGAACCTTCAAGCTCCCCGACAGCAGCCAGCATTCGGCCCGGTGCGCGATCTGCGTGCGTCCGAGGGCCTCCAGCGCCTCGCCGTCGGCGCGCCACAGCGTTCCAGTGGCGTTCCACACGGCCGGCTCGAACAGGAACGTATGGGTCATGGGGACATTATGGCGCGCGCAAAAGATTCGCGGTACGGTGCAACGAAGCCGTACCGAAAGATGTGCTTGTGATCACGAAACGTATCTGGTCAGGAAATTCCCTACGCAATTTCCACTATCTGATCGCCTGCCCGGACAGCGGCGAGGCGCTCGCGGTCGACCCGCTGGAGTGGAAGATGTGCCTGACCGTGGCACAGCAGCGCGGCTGGGACATCACGCAGATCCTCAACACCCATGAGCACGCCGACCACACCGGTGGCAACGCGGGACTCAAAGCTGCGACCGGGGCCAGGGTGCTGGCGCACGCCGGGGCCGCCGCCCGCATCGGCGGGGTGGATCAGGGACTCAACAAGGGCGATGTCATCAAGGTGGGCCGCACGGTAGAGCTCGAGTGCCTCGATACGCCGGGGCACACCATGACGCACATCTGCGTGCTCTCGCACAGCGAAGAGCCGGCGCTGTTCTGCGGCGACACGCTGTTCAACGCCGGTGCAGGCAACTGCTACAACGGTGGCAGGCCCGAGGCGCTGTACGACACTTTCGTCACCCAGCTGGCCCGCCTGCCGGAGGCGACCCGGGTCTATCCCGGGCACGAGTACCTGGCGCGCAACCTCGAATTCACTCTCGACCGAGAGCCCTCCAACACGGAGGCCGCACAGCTTCTCGAGCGCTCACGACACCACGATGCGGCCACCGCGGCGGTGACGACGCTCGGGCAGGAGAAGCGCATCAACGCCTTCTTCCGACTGCAGAATCCCGAAGTGATCGCCCGGCTGCGTGTGGCGTTTCCCGACATCGGCGAGCGGCCCGACGCCAGAACCGTGTTCGTGAAACTGCGCGAACTGCGCAACAAGTGGTGAGCGTGTGAGTGTGCGCCAGGGCCTGGTGTTGTCGGCGGCGCTTGCCTCAATTAGCCTCGCGCCGGCCAAGAGCGCTGCCGCCCCCGCACCGGCGCTGACGGCCGAGGCCCGCCAGGCGCTCACCGAGCGCGTGCGCGCCTTCGCACTCAAGGTCGCGCGCGATGTGACGCAGAACGGCCCCAGCGCCTGGAGCCGGTATTTCCAGAACTCACCCGACTTCTTCATGGCGGTCAACGGGCAGCTCGCGTTCGCCGACGGCGCGGCCGCGAGCCGTGGCATCGCAGCCCTGCCTGCCCTGATCAAACACATCGAGCTCAGCTGGGGCCAGGATCTGCGCATCGACCCGCTGACAGCGGATTTCGCGGTGGTGGCGGCTTCCTATACCGAGATCCAGGAAAATCCGGCCGGGCAGCGCCACACCGAGCGTGGCTTCTTCAGCGCGGTCGCCGAGCTTAGCGACGGCCACTGGGTGTTCCGTGATGCCCACTGGTCGTCCATTACCGCGCCGCCGGCAAAATAATCCTGCCGCGCGGGAACGCCGCTGCACCCGTTCGGGTGAGGGCGCGGTTGCCGCCGGCGGCCTAAACGTAGCAGCATAGCGGCCGGCCCCGAGGATACCGGCATTCCGGTAAGGAAGAACCCATGCGCCTCGCAGTTTCAGTCTTGTCAGCCTGCCTGCTCGGGAACGGGATTGTCGCCCTGGCATGCGGCGGCGGCGGGATGTCCTCACCCAGCCCGATGCCGTCCGTGCAGACCCCGCGCGATAAAGCCCGCGATGCATTCAACGCCGGCGTGCACGATGTGAAGCAGGCCGACAAGGCGCAGGGCTCTGCCGCCCAGGACCTGTACGGTTCCGCGCTCGGCAAATTCAAGCAGGCGCTGGCTCAGGATGCGACGCTGCCCGAGGCATGGAACTACGTCGGCTACACCTCGCGAAAGCTCGGCAACTACGATGATGCGCTCGCCGCCTACGGCAAGGCGCTCTCGCTCAAGCCCGGCTATGCGGATGCGATCGAGTACCGGGGCGAGGCGTACCTCGGACTGAAGCGCGTCCCGGATGCACAAGCCGCGTACCTGGATCTGTACGCCGGCAACCGGGCGCTCGCGGCGAAGCTGCTCACCGCCATGAAGAGCTGGGTGGCGGGGCAGCGCGCCAACCCCTCCGGCGCGGCTAACCTCGATGACTTCGACAAGTGGATCCAGGAGCGCGCGCGGATCGCCGGCCAGACCGCAGCGCTCACGCGCGAGGGCGCCGCGTCCAGCTGGCGCTGAGCATGCCGAAGCGGCGCGCGGCCGCCGCGATTGAAGCGGGGCGCCGGGGCCTGCCCGCCTCGCTGGTGCTGAGCGTGGCGCTCGCGTGGCCGTCGGCCGCGCCGGCCGCGCAGGATTTCCTCTGGCAGCTGCCGCGCGGATTCCCGACCCCGGCGGTGCCGGTCGACAACCCCATGTCGCAGGCCAAGGTCGCGCTCGGCCGACGCCTGTTCTTCGAGCCGCGGTTGTCGGTCACCGGGCATTACAGCTGCGCCAGCTGTCACGATCCGGCGCGCTCGTTCTCCGATGGGCGCAGCGTGGCGCTCGGCGCCACCGGGGCAGCGCTGCCGCACAACACCATGGCGCTCGTGAACGTCGCCTACAACATCAGCTTTGGCTGGACGACCCCTAGGGTGCGCTCGCTGGAAGCGCAGATGCGCAAGCCGCTTCAGAACGAGCATCCGATTGAGATCGGACTGAAGGGCCGCGAGGACGCGCTGTGCTCACAGCTTCACTCCGATCCCTCCTATGCCGCAGCCTTTGCCAGCGCCTTCCCGGCAGAGCCGACGCCCGTGACGTTCGATCACCTGGTGAAGGCCATCGCCGCGTTCGAGCGCACGCTGATCTCAGGCGCCTCGCCCTTCGATCGTTACGTGTTCAACGGCGAGCACGCCGCACTCAGCCCACAGGCCAAGCGCGGCATGGCGTTGTTCTTCTCGAGCCGGGTCGGCTGCGCCAAATGCCATTCAGGATTCAATTTCGCCGGCAACTGGCGCGACAGCCAGGGCGACACCGGGCGGGCGAGCTTCGCCAGCAACGGCACCAGCGCGACTCCCGTGCGCGTGCCCACGCTGCGCAATATCGCGCTCACCGCGCCCTACATGCACGACGGCCGTTTCGCGACGCTGCAGGCGGTGCTCGGGCACTATTCAAAAATCGGCGCCGCTGCCGTGCCAGGCGCAAGAGACCCACGCTTGCCTCACGCCGCGCTTGACGACAGCGAGCGCGCGGATCTCGTCGCTTTCCTCGACAGCCTCACGGACCCATCGTTCGTCGCCCGCTACGCCGGCGCCGCTCGTTAGCTCACCTAGGGCTTGTTGAGCTCGGACCCTGTCATCAGGAGCCGAACCGTCAGTCGCCACACGTAAAAGGCGAAAAGATCCCCAAGCACCGCGGCGACGCCGAATGCCACGCGACCGAAGGCGGAATTCACCGGACCGCCCGCATGGGTGGCGGATGAACCGGCAGCAAATTGCCTTGGTCCTGGAACGAAGGCGACCCAGTCGAACAGTAGCGCCATGCACGTGATGGCCAGCGCCTGGCACAGGCGCTGGCGAAAACCCACTAGCGGAGGCAAGAAGATCGTTACTCCGCAGAACAGAAAGCAAAGCCCGATCAGCGTCGCAGGAGTCGCCCCGTCCTGCAACGGACTTGCGGCCGTCAGAAGATTGCGCAGGCCGGCGATGGTCACGGCCAGGCCGCCGATGCCCAGGGCCGTGCCGACCGTGATGCGCACGCGCGGGGAAGCCTCGTTCTGGTCCATTCGCACCTCGCTCAGGGCATCCGATCCTGCCGGCGGACGTCCTCGGCAAGCGTATCGCGTCGATCGCTTGCGGTTCAGCGCGACAAGCCGCGCTCGCAGCGATGCACCACGACCGGTCCCAGTTGGTTCTGAAACAGCTCGTGCATCGATGCGAAGTCGACACCGCCGGTGTTTCCAAACTCGATCTGTCGTCCGTCACTGGCGATCACCCTGATCATCGTCACGACCTGGTCGCGCCCCAACCGGCAATACACATGGTCAATCTCTCGCCAAGCGATACTTACCGGCCTTTGATGGAACACGCTCTGCTGCGTCACACCCACATCGGTGACATAGGCCACGGGATTTCTGATCAGCGCGATCAGCACGAACAGGGGACCGAATCCGATCGCGACCGGGATCACGGCCACCGCCACGCTGGTCCCCGCCTGGGCAGCGCTCATGCCCGGCAGATTGCGCAGCAGCCGAATCGCCCTCGGCAGCCACCAACCAAAGACCGCCAGCACGAATAGCAGGCAAACCGCGCCCATGACCAGGCGAACCGGCCAAGTGGCCATCGGTACCTGGTACAGCACATGCGAAGGCATCGGCTCTTCCGGTCAACAGACCATGCTAATCAAGACTGCGGCAGCGCACCGGCGTTACAGCCCGCTTCGATGATCAACGGGGCCAACATACGCCTGAATCCGATTTTCAACTTTGTCCCACATCACAGGCTTTTTGGCGGCGAACACGCAAAACCGCCTGTTGCCGCCGGCGCAGGTGCGAATGCAACACAATTCTGTGCGCAGCGGAGCAACGCGCGCCTTCTCACTTGCGCCGATGCAGCCGTCATCGCGTCTTGCCGGTGGAACCGATAGGCTTGGCAAGCCATGCATTCCCTGTTCTACCGCCGCTGCTTCCAGGTCGCCTTTGCCGCACTCCTCGCCTATGTGCTGTACCGGCTGCTGAGCCCGCTGCGCAGCGAAATCGGCTGGGCAGCCGTACTGGCCTTCATGCTCTATCCCCTGCAAGTGCGCCTCACCCGGCGGCTGCGGGGCAGGCCCGCGCTGGCGGCAGGAATCCTGACTGCGCTGACGCCTTTCCTGGTGCTCGCGCCGCTGTCGGTGCTGGGGGTGGCCTTCGCAGGCCAGGTCGCGCGTCTGATCGGCTACCTGCGCGCCTCTTCGCTCCCCTCCTATACGGAGGTGCTCAACCGCCTGTCGAACTATCCGGTGCTTGGACGCGCGGTGGCCTGGCTGCGCGACAACACGGCGGTCGGCATCGCGCAGGTGCAGGACTGGATGACCCAGAGTGCCCAGACGCTGCTCAAATCCGCCGCCGCCACCGGTGGCAACGTGGCTCTCGGCATCTTCGGCACCCTGGTCGGCTTCTTCATGATGCTGTTCCTGCTGTTCTTCTTCCTGCAGGACGGACGCGCCATGATCCGCGGCCTGACGCGCCTGATCCCGGTGGAGTCGACGCGGCGCGCACAGCTGCTCAAGTACCTGGGCGACGTGACGCGCGCGGTGGTATTCGGCTCGACCGTCACCGCCCTGATCCAGGGCCTCATCGTCGGCATCGGTTTCGCCATCGTCGGCCTGCACTCGCCGGTGGTGTTCGGCGTACTGGCCGCCGTGGCCGCCTTTCTGCCCGCCGGGGCTGCCATCGTGCTGCTTCCCGCGGTGCTGTATCTGGCGGCCACCGGTCACTGGGGAGGTGCGATCTTCCTTGCCCTGTGGACCGCGATGCTGTGGATCACCGAGAACATCCTGCGCCCGCTGCTCACCGCGCACCATGCGCAAGTCTCGACGCTGGCGGTTTTCGTCGGCGCGATCGGCGGGGCGTCCGCTTTCGGCATCCTCGGACTGGTGGTGGGACCTGTGCTTTTGAGCTTCGTCGTGGCGCTGGTGCGCTTTGCGCAGGAGGGCCTGCCGTCCGACGCCTGAAACGCGCGCCTTCCCGTAGAATGCGCCCCCCATGGATCTCTCCCCGATCCTCAATCCGCTGAACGACGCGCAGCGCGCGGCCGTCACGGCACCGCTCGCTCCGGTGCTGGTGCTCGCGGGCGCCGGCAGCGGCAAGACGCGCGTGCTGACGCACCGCATCGCCTACGTGATCGAAGCCCTCGGGGCCTCCCCGCACTCCATCCTGGCCGTGACCTTCACCAATAAGGCGGCCGGCGAGATGCGCGGGCGCGTCGAGCAGCTGCTGGGCGTGCCGCCCGGTGCACTGTGGATCGGCACCTTCCACGGCATCGCGCACCGTCTGCTGCGTGTGCACTGGCGCGAGGCGAACCTCGTGCAGGGCTTCCAGATCCTCGACTCCGAGGATCAGCAGCGCCTGATCAAGAAGATCCTGAAAGCGACCGAGCTCGACGAGACGCGCTGGGTGCCGCGCGAAGTGCAGTGGTTCATCAACAACAACAAGGACGAAGGCCGCCGCCCGCAGCACCTGAAGGACGGCAACGATCCGGTTCGCAGCCAGATGATCAAGCTCTACGCCACCTACGAGGAGGCATGCGCCCGCGCCGGAGTGGTGGACTTCGCGGAACTGCTGCTGCGGGCGTTCGAGCTGTGGCGCGACAACGAGTCGATGCTCGCGCATTACCGCCGGCGCTTCCAGCACGTGCTGGTCGATGAGTTCCAGGACACCAATGCCATCCAGTACGCCTGGATGCGCCTGATCGCCCCGACCGCGCCGGCGCCAAGTGAGGGCAGCCGCGTCGGTCAGCCCTTCGTGGTGGGCGATGACGATCAGTCCATCTACCGCTGGCGCGGCGCGCGCGTGGAGAACCTGCAGCAGTTCCGCCGCGACTACCCGCAGGCGCAGCTGTTCCGCCTCGAGCAGAACTACCGCTCCACGGGGACCATTCTCGAGGCAGCCAATGGACTGATCGGCCACAACGCGAGCCGCCTCGGCAAGAAGCTGTGGACCAGCGGCGAGCGCGGTGAGCCGCTGCGCCTGTACAGCGCCTTCAACGAGCGCGACGAGGCGGAATTCGTCACACACCGCATCCGCGAACACGTCGCCGGCGGCGGACTTCGGCGCGAGGTCGCGATCCTGTACCGCTCCAACGCGCAGTCGCGCGTGTTCGAGGAGGCTTTCCTGTCAGCGCGCGTCCCTTACCGCGTATACGGAGGCCTGCGCTTTTTCGAGCGCGCGGAGATCAAGGACGCGCTCGCCTACCTGCGCCTGATTTCCAATCGCAGCGATGATGCCTCCTTCGAGCGCGTGGTGAACCTGCCGACGCGCGGCGTCGGTGCGAAGAGCCTGGACATGCTGCGCGGCTATGCGCTGGGTGCGGGCGGCTCGCTGTGGGAGGCCGCCGCCGCCGCCATCGCCGCCGGTACGCTCGGCGCCAAGGCCACCGCCGCCATCCACGGCTTCATGGCGCTCATCGAGCGCCTGAGCGGGCAGACCCGCACGCTTGCGCTGCACGAACAGGTTGACCAGGTGCTCAAGGCGAGCGGCCTGATCGAGCACTACCGCCGCGACAAGGCCGACAAGGGCGAAGCGCGCGTCGAGAACCTCGACGAGCTGGTGAGCGCAGCGCGCGGCTTTGCCCCGGAAGGCGCCGAGATGCCGCCGCTGGAGGCGTTCCTCGCGCACGCGGCGCTCGAGTCCGGTGAGGGGCGGGCGGATGCGTGGGAAGACTGCGTGCAGATGATGACGCTGCACACCGCCAAGGGACTTGAGTTCCCGGTAGTGTTTCTCGCCGGTCTCGAAGAGGGCTTGTTTCCCCATCAGCGCTCGCTCATCGATCTTGATGGTCTGGAGGAGGAGCGGCGGCTGTGTTATGTCGGGATGACGCGCGCCATGCGCCGGCTGTACTTGAGCTACGCCGAGCAGCGCCGCCTGCACGGCGTGGACTCCTACGGCCAGGTGTCGCGCTTCGTGCGCGAGATCCCGGAGGATCTGATCGAGGAGGTCCGTCCGAAGGTGCAGGTGTCGCGGCCGGTGGCGGTCGGGCGCTTTCGCCCGGAGGAGCCGGCGCTGGGCGGCGTGCGTCTCGGTGCGCGCGTGCGTCACGGCAAGTTCGGTGAGGGCGTGATCCTCAACGTGGAGGGCAACGGGGCGCACGCGCGCGTGCAGGTGAGCTTCGAGCGCCAGGGCACCAAGTGGCTGATGGTGCAGTATGCGAATCTCGAGCCGCTGTAGGCGCCGGGCGGCCACGCCATGAAGATTCTCATCCTGGGCGCCGGCCAGGTCGGACGCAGCGCCGCCGCCCACCTCTCGCGCGAGGAGGCGAACGAAGTCACGGTGGTCGACATCAACGAGGACGCCCTGCGCGAGCTGCAGGACCGCTTGGATGTGCGCACCGTGGCCGGCAACGCGGCCTATCCGACGGTGCTGGAGGCCGCCGGCGCTGCGGAGGCCGAGATCATCGTCGCGCTCACCTCCAGTGACGAAGTCAACATGATGGCCTGCCAGGTGGCGTTCACGCTGTTCCGCACGCCCACCAAGATCGCGCGCATCCGCGCGGCCGAGTACACCGGCCGCGCCGCATTGTTCGGCTCCGACGGCCTGTCGGTCGACGTGTTCATCAGTCCCGAGCAGCTGGTGACCGAATACGTCGAGCGCCTCATCCATCACCCCGGCACGCTGCAGGTGCTCGACTTCGCCGACGGCCGCGTGCGGCTGGTGGGCGTGCGCGCGCGCCGCGGTGGCCTCCTGGTGGGTCAGAGCCTGAGCGAACTCGCGCGCCACCTGCCCAAGGTGGAGGTGCGCGTGGTCGCCATCTACCGCGACGGCCGCGGCATCCCGCCCGACGGCGACACCGTGGTCGCCGAGGGCGATGAGGTGTTCTTCCTGGCGGCGCGCGAGGACATCCGCCGCGTCATGGGCGAGCTGCGTCACGGCGATGACCCGGCGCGGCGCATCGTGATCGCCGGCGGCGGCAACATCGGCTTTCGCCTGGCCAAGACGCTCGAGAAGCACAACCAGGTGAAACTCATCGAGCGCGATCCGAAGCGGGCGCGCAAGATTTCCGAGCTTCTGGAACACGCGATCGTGCTGCAGGGCGACGCCGCCGACGAGGAGCTGCTGATCGAGGAGAACATCGACAGCGTGGACGTGTTCGCAGCTCTCACCAACTCCGAAGAGGCCAACATCCTGTCGGCCATGCTGGCCAGACGCCTCGGTGCCCACAAGGTGATGGCACTCATCAACAAGCCCTCCTACACCGAGATGGTGGAGAGCGGCAGCATCGACATCGCCATCTCGCCCCAGACCATCACCATCGGCTCGCTGCTGGCCTACGTGCGCCGCGGCGATGTGGTGCGCGTGCACTCGCTCAGGCGCGGCGCCGCCGAGGCCCTCGAGGCGGTCGTGCATGGCGATGAGCGCAGCTCGCGGATCGTCGGCCGGATGGTGGCGCAGGTGCCGCTGCCGGAAGGGGCCTCCATCGGCGCCGTGGTCAGGGGAGATGAGGTCATCATGGCGCACCACGACACGGTCGTGCACTCGGGCGATCACGTGATCCTGTTCCTCGCCGACCGGCGCCACCTCGAGGCGGTCGAGCGCCTGTTCCTGCGCTCACCGCGCTAGCACAGCTGACCGCGATGTTGGCCGTCGCACATGTGCTCGGGTTGCTGCTGGCAACCTTTGCGTTCGCCTACGCACTGCCGGTGGGCTGCTCGCTGCTTCTCGCCGACGGCCTGGCGGGGCGTTTCCTGCTGGCCGCCGCCATCACCGCAGGCTGCGGCCTCGTGCTCGCGGCGGCGACCTGGCGCTTCCGGCGCGAGCTCAAGCCGCGCGATGGCTTCCTGCTGGTGACGCTCGGCTGGCTGCTGCTGTCGAGCGCCGCGGCGCTGCCGCTACTCCTGAGCCTGCCGGGACTGAGCTTCACCGGCGCGTTCTTCGAGGCCATGTCAGGGCTCACCACCACCGGCTCCACGGTCCTCAGCGGCCTTGATCAGCTGCCGCCCTCGCTCAACTTCTGGCGCCACGCGCTGCAGTGGTTCGGCGGCCTTGGCATGATCGTCATGGCGCTGGCGGTGCTGCCGCTGCTCGGTGTCGGCGGCATGCAGCTCTACAAGGGCCAGGCGCCCGGCGCGGTGAAAGATGAGCGGCTCGCGCCGCGCATCACCGAGACGGCAAAACAGCTGTGGCTGGTGTACGCGCTGATCACCGCCGCCGGCATCGTGGCGCTGCGGCTGTCCGGCATGTCGTGGTTCGACGCCATCTGCCATGCATTCTCGGCGGTGGGGCTGGGCGGCTTTTCCACCCACGACCGCAGCATCGCCTGGTTCAACTCCGCGGCCATCGAGTTGGTGCTGATGGCGCTGATGGTGATCGCCTCGCTCAACTTCGCGCGCCACCTGATCGCGCTCAGGCGCCTGTCGCTCGAGAGCTATAAGCAGGATCCGGAGACCCAGGCGATCTTCTTCACCCTGGCGGTGAGCGTGGTCGGGATCGCGCTGCTGCTGCAGTCGCACGGCGTGTACCAGGATTTTCTGCCGGCGCTGCGCCACTCGGCCTTCAATGTCATCTCGCAGGCGACCACCAGCGGGCTGACCACCGAGGATATCCAGCTGTGGCCGGTGTTCGCGCCCTACTGGATGCTGTTGCTGTCCTGCATCGTGTGCAGCACCGGCTCCCCCGGCGGGGGCATCAAGATGTTCCGCGCACTATTGCTGGCGCGCCAGGCGGGCCGCGAGATGAAGCTCCTCATCCATCCGGCCGCCATGGCACCGCTGCGCATTGGCGGGCGCGTGATTCCCGATGGCGTGGGCCGCTCGGTGCTCGCCTTCATCTTCCTTTACTTCATCACCGCGGCTTCGCTGACCTTCGCCATGCTGCTGACCGGCATGGACTTCGATTCCTCATTCGTCACCGTGGTCGCCTCCATCAACAACACCGCGCACGGCTTCGGACCGCCCGGCGGAGTCCACAATTTCCACTCGTTGAGCCCGCTGCAGATCTGGATCTGCACCGCGGCCATGCTGCTCGGGCGGCTCGAGATCTTCAGCGTGCTGGTGCTGTTCCGGCCGGCGTACTGGCGCAAATAACGCGCGCCGCACGGCGCGCCCGCTTCAGCTGTGGATGTAGCTCTCGAGCTGCTCGATCTGCTGCTGCTGCTCGGCGATGACCGCCTTCACCAGGTCCCCGATCGAGACCATGCCGACGACGCGCCCGCCCTCGATGACCGGAAGGTGGCGAACGTGCCGGTCGGTCATGATCTGCATGCAGGTCTGCACGGTGGTCTCGGGCTGCACCGTGATGACCGGCGTGGTCATGATGTCGCGCACCGGCGTGTCGGCCGAGGCGCGACCGAGCAGGATCACCTTGCGCGCGTAATCGCGCTCGGAAATGATGCCGCTGAGCTTGTCTGCCGACATCACCAGCAGCGCCCCCACGTGGTGCTCGGCCATGGCGCGGATCGCTTCCAGCACCGGGACCTGCGGTTCCACCGAGAAGATCGCCGGTTCCTTGCGGCCGAGCAGCTGACGCACAGTAGTCATGGCGTGGTCCCCCCCCAGGCGAGAGCCTAGCGCGCCGCGGGGCTGACTTCCACGCTGAGCGTGACTTCGGCTGCGACGTCTAGGGTTCCAGCCTCCACCGGCGTCGCCACGCTGGCGCTGGACATCGCTGCGCGCGCCATCGGCCGCGTGATCGGCGTGAAACGCGGACTGTTTTCCTCGGCGCTGAGCACCCGCACGACCTTCAGCCCGAGCGCCGCGGCCAGCACGTCGGCCTGCGCGCGCGCCCGCATCGCGGCCTCGCGCAGGGCTTCGGCCCGCACCGCGTCCTGGTCGCGCAGCGTGAACTGGATGCCCTGCACGTGATTGGCACCCGCCTGGGCCGCGGCATCGATCACGCCGCCGATTTTTTCCAGATCATCGAGCGTCACCTGCACCACGTTCATCGCGGTGTAGCCCGTGACGGTCGGCTCACCGCCGCTGACGTGGTACTCGTAGTTGGGATTGAGGGAATAGCTCACGGTCTTCAGCTGCGCGGCAGGAACCGCCTTGTGCACTGCAGCAAGCATGCTCTCCACCTGCCGCGCGTTCTGCGCGGCGGCCTCCTGCGACTGCGTCGCGCGCGTGCTCACACCGATCTCGATCTGCACGCGATCCGGCTTGGCGGTGACCTTCGCATCGGCACTGACGCGAATCGACGACACCGGCGCGGAATCGGCGAGCGCGCCGCTACACGCGGCGCACGCGACGACGGCGATGAGGGCAGCGCGCATGCGCACATTCTACGCACGGGGCGTGCGGCAGTTCATACTTTGGCGAGTAAGACGCGCCGGCGCGAGCGGCGGAATGTATACACGCATGCATGGCTGGCGAAGAAATTCACGTGGCGCCCGATCGCTTCGAGATCACCGCGGGCGACACACTGCTGACCACCGAGCTGCACTCGGCGATGGCGGTGTGCGTCTACGACGCAACCGTCGAGGCCGGCGCGCTCCTGCACCTGCGCTCCGTCGCAAGAACCACCAAGCCCCCGGACGCGACCGATACCACGCTGGCCACCGAACTTTTGCTGCTCGATCGGTGCCTCGAGTCGCTGCGTGCCTCCGCACCCGCGGCGCGTCACCTGCAGGCGCGCATCGTGGTGCACCTGGCGGAGACCCCGCATGCGCGCCCGGTCTATGAAACGATGGTGGCGCTGGTCAGGCATTATCTCGAGGACGCCGGCGTGCAGGTGCTGCCAGAGGACGTGGCCGGCGGCCCGATCCGCACGCTGCGCTTTCGCCCAAGCATGGGCTGGGTCCACACCCGCGCCTGAGTCGCCACGATCGTGAAGCTCGGACGCGAGGCTTCCGTACCGCCTACCGTCCGGGCCGCGCTCGAGCGCATCTTCGCCGCGCCCGTGGACCAGGTGAAGGTGATCGAGCACTCCTGGCTCGTGCGTCTGCACGGGCGGGCGGTGGCGACCACGCGGGTGCGGCGCATCTACCTGCGCGGCAGCGCCGCGCAATTCTTCCTCGACCCCTGGCTCATGCTGCACGAGTACTGCCACGTGATCCGCCAGTGGCAGTCCGGCCGGCTCACCGTGCCGGGCTACCTGTACGAGTGCCTCAAGCGCGGCTACCGCGACAATCGTTTCGAGATCGAGGCGCGCGCGTTCGCGGATGAGAACGCCGCGAACCTGCACACTCTGCTTGGCCTGCGCCCGGGGCACACGCGGCCACGCCTTCAACCCAGCAGCGCCTCGCGCCGGTAGAGCCGTCCGGCCAAGCCGATCAGCAGCGCCCCGAGGGTGAGCGTCGCCAGCACCGACATCGCCAGATACGACGCCGGCACGGCTTCGTCGCGCAGCAGGCTGGTGATGAGGAAATGCTGGCTGAGCGAGGGCACCGCCATCAGCGTCAGACTCGGGCGCAGACCCAAAAGGCCGGCAAAGGCAATCGGCAGTGTGGGCACCAGCAGCACGAGCCCGAGCCAGGTCTGCGCCTCGCGATAGGTGCGCGTGTAGGCGGCGACCAGGGTCATGAGAGCGGCGCCGAGCGGCACCAGCGGCAGGCAGCACAGAATCACGGCGATGGCCACCCGCGGGCCGAAGTTCACGCTCATGCCGAGGCGCTCAAGTCCGGTAAAGCGCAGGGTGATGGCGAAGGCGGTCACGGTGAGGGTGAGCGAGAGGGCCATGTACGCGCAGGCCGCCAGTATCTTGCCGAAGATCAGAAACTCGCGCCGCACCGGCACCGTCAGCAGCGGCTCGAGCGAGCCGCGCTCGCGCTCGCCTGCGGTGGCGTCGATCGCCAGATACATGCCGCCCATCAACAGGGTCAGCAGCAGGAAGTAGCTGAGCGTACCGAGCGCCAGCACCGAGCGCGTCGCCGGGGTCGACACGTCGATGTCCTGCACCGCGATCGGCGCGAGCACCAGGGGATCGATGCCGCGCGCGGCAATGCGCAGGTGTGCCACGACCGTGCCGTACTGGGCGAGCAGCGCGCGCACGCGCGCGCCCTCGCGGCTGGCCGCGATGTCGGAAGAATCCGCGTACAGCATCAGCGGCGCGGGCGTACCTTGCGCCAGGTGCGCGGCGAAGTCCTCACTCACCACCAGCACCCGCTCCTGGCGGTGCGCCTGCACGGCGGCGCGCGCGGCGGCGGCATCCAGCTGCACCGCGCTCACCGTCACCCCGTACTGCCTGAGGAAGGCGAGCAGGTTCGGCGCCCGCTCGGCGTGCGCCACGGCGAGGCTGACCGGGCGGTCGCCCTCGGCGGCGCTGCGCTCCAGACTCAAGGACAGCGCCGCGGCGAACAACAGCGGTCCGAGCAGCGGACCCAGGATCAGCGCCGAGAACAGCGTGCGGCGCTCGCGCAGATTCTCGCGAAACTCCTTGGCGAACACGGTCAGGATGGCGTGCACCGTGCGTGACCTTCAGCCGCCGTCGATGAGGCGCACGAACGCTTCCTCGAGGTTTGCAGCGCCGCTGCGCGCGCAGATCTCTCCGGGCGTGCCGCTCGCCAGCACCGTGCCAGCGGCGATGACCACCACCTCATCGCACAGCTCGCTCACCTCCTGCATCACGTGGCTCGAGAACAGCACGCAGTGTCCGGCGCTGCGCAGCTGCCGCAGCAGCCGGCGCAGCGTGCGCACCGCCATGACGTCGAGTCCGTTGGTCGGCTCGTCCAGCACCAGGTTCTGGGGACGGTGTACCAGCGCGCGCGCCAGGGCCGTTTTCAGCCGCTGACCCTGCGAAAACCCCTTGGCGCGGCGGTCGGCGAACTCCTCCATCTCGAGCAGCCCGATGAGCTCGGCGGCGCGCGCGCGCGCGTCGGCGCGGGTGAGCCCGTGCAGCGCGCCGAAGTACAGCACGTTCTCGCGTGCGGTGAGGTTCGGGTAAACCCCGGCGGCATGGGCCAGCACGCCCAGACGCGCGGCGGCGGCCAGCGGCGTGTGCACCGCACTGTGGCCGTCGATGCACGCATCCCCCGCGTCGGGCCTGAGCACCGTGTACAGCATGCGCAGGGTGGTGGATTTGCCCGCGCCGTTCGGGCCCACCAGACCGGTGATGCGCGCATCGGCGGCGGTGAGGCTCAGGTCGCGCACCGCCGTCACCGGTCCGAAGTGCTTGTAGAGGTGCCGCGCCTCGATCACGGCGGCGGCCCGTTGAGGGAGGTGAAGAAAGCCAGCGGGCGCGCGTTCTTCGTACAGCTCACATCCAGGGCGCTGACCGAGGCGCGCATCAGGAACTGCGCCATCACCCGATCCATGCAGGCGGCGGTGAGCTGCCCGTGACCGAACCCCTCGAGCACAATGGACAGGCTGTGCGGGAAACCGCGCGCGGCCTGACGGGCATAGGCGGGCGGCGTCACCGGATCGGCGCTGCCCGAGAGCAGCAGCGCGGGCACCGCGCTGGTCAGCGGCGCGTGCAGGTCCGCATCCACCGGTCCGCGCGGCCAGTTGCGGCACACGCTCTGCAGGGCATCCAGCTGCGTGGTGCCCATGTAGCTTCCCGCCAGCGCTGCGCGATCGAGCGCGTGCGCATCGAAGAGGGCAATGTCCTCGGCGCACACCACGCTGTAGTTCATGCCGGTGGCGATCCTGCCGCCGAAAGTGTGCTCGATGAAAAGGAACTGCTGGGCGAGCGGGGTGTAGTCGGCCCGCGCCGCCGCGGCGTGCAGCATGAGCGGCAGCAGCGCTGCGTAGTCGGAGCTGTAACTGCCCAGGCGCAGCACCGTCGCGAACTGCTCGGCACCGAACTCAAAGTGCGCCATGCTCCCGGTCTGCGGGTTCGCGACGCTCACCGGCACGGCATGCTCGCTGAGGGCGGCGTGCACGGCACGATAGTCCCCGGCCGGATCGGCGAACTCGCCGCGGCATCCCGCGGCTGCGGCGCAACGCGCGAGAATGTCCTCAAGCGCCGCCTGGGCGTCGAGCGCCGCGGCCGGCCCCAGGATCAGTTCGACCGGCACCACGCCGTCCAGAATCATGCTGCGCACGCGCCCGGGATAACGACGCAGGTACTGCTGCGCCACGCGCGTGCCGTAGGAGGCGCCGTAGAGGTTGATCCGCGGGTAGCCGAGCGCTGCGCGCACGCGCTCGAGGTCCTGCACCGCAAGGCTCGTGGTGTAGTAGGCGACGTCGGCACGCGGGGCGAGCGCGGCCAGACACTCGCGGGCGCTAGCCGCGATCTGCGCCTCGCTCTGGCGGGTGATGAACTCCTCGTCTTCCCTGCAGTCGAGGCGGTTGGAGCCGCCGGTGCCACGCTGATCGACCAGCACGATGTCGCGCTCGCGCAGGATACGGGCAAAGGCGGGCGCCACCGTGGTGTAGAACGAGGCGGCCGCCTGCCCCGGGCCGCCGGCGAGCACGAACAGCGGATCGGGCTGCTTGCGGCGGCTGATCGCGGCCACGCGGGCGACGTGCAGGCTGATCTGCCGTCCGAGCGGCAGCTGGGGGTTCTCGGGGACCGACAGCACGCCGCACTCGGCTGCCAGCACGGTGTGCAGCAGCGGGTGCTCGAGCTCGCAGGCCGACAGGGGCAACGCCGGCGCGGCCGGACAGGGCCGCGCCGCGAGGCCCAGCGCGGTAAGAATGCCCAGGGCCACGGCCCTAAGCGCGTGCGGCATGCGCGACTTTCGATCCGGGTGTCGGGGGCATCGGGCCGGTAAGGATAAGGCAAACGCGGTCTTGTCCGGGGAGTTTGGGGCTTACAATACGCCTCCCTCGCGAGCCGCCCGTGCCAGCCCTGCCGATGAACCTCCCGAAGCGCAACGCGACCGCTCTTGACGTGATCGTCGTCGGGGGCGGCCATGCCGGCACCGAGGCCGCCCTCGCCGCCGCCCGCATGGGTGCGCGCACGCTGCTGCTCACCCAGAGCATCGAGACGCTCGGACAGATGAGCTGCAACCCGGCCATCGGGGGAATCGGCAAGGGGCACCTGGTGCGCGAAATCGACGCACTCGGCGGCGCCATGGCGCAGGCGGCAGATGAGGCCGGCATCCAGTTCCGGACGCTCAATGCCAGCAAGGGTCCGGCCGTGCGGGCGACGCGTGCACAGGCCGACCGGGTGCTCTACCGGCAGGCCATCCGCCGACGGCTGGAGAACCAGCCCAACCTTCGGCTCTTTCAGCAGGAGGTGGCGGACCTCATCGTGGCGGGCGGCCAGGTGCAAGGCGTGGTGACCGTCACCGGCATCGCCTTCGAGGCGCCCGCAGTGGTGCTCACCGTCGGCACTTTCCTGGGCGGCCGGATCCACGTGGGACTGGACAACTACGCGGGCGGTCGCTCGGGAGATCCGCCGTCCAATCGTCTGGCCGCGCGCCTGCGGGAGCTGCCGCTGCGTGTGGCACGCCTGAAGACCGGCACGCCGCCGCGCATCGATGGCCGCACCCTCGACTGGTCCGTCATGACCGAGCAGCCGGGCGATCGCCCCACACCGGTCTTTTCGTTCCTTGGGAGAGTCAGTGACCATCCAAGGCAGGTGAATTGTTTCATTACAAGCACAAATGAGCGGACTCACGACATCATCCGCCAAGCCTCGGATCGCTCCCCGATGTTCACCGGTGCGATCGAAGGCGTGGGTCCGCGCTACTGCCCGTCGGTCGAGGACAAGGTGGTGCGTTTCGCCGGGCGCAGCTCGCACCAGATCTTCGTCGAGCCCGAGGGGCTCACCACGCACGAGGTCTACCCGAACGGCATCTCGACGAGCCTGCCCTTCGATGTGCAGTGCGCGTTCGTGCGCACCATCCGCGGCTTCGAGAACGCGCATCTCACCCGGCCGGGCTACGCGATCGAGTACGACTTCTTCGACCCGCGCGACCTGAAGCCCTCTCTTGAGACGCGCCTGCTCGCGGGCCTGTACTTCGCCGGCCAGATCAACGGCACGACCGGTTATGAGGAGGCCGCCGCCCAGGGCCTGCTCGCCGGGATCAATGCCGCGCGCCAGGTGCAAGGGTGCGAGGCGTGGACACTCAAGCGAAGTGAGGCCTACCTCGGCGTGCTGGTCGATGATCTCGTCACGCGCGGTACCGCCGAGCCGTACCGCATGTTCACCAGCCGCGCCGAGCACCGCCTGCTGCTGCGCGAGGACAATGCGGACCTGCGCCTGACGCCTCAGGGGCGCGAGCTCGGGCTCGTCGACGAGGAGCGCTGGGCACTGTTCCTCGCGAAGCAGCGGGCCTGCGAGGCTGAGCTCGCGCGGCTTGCTGCGCTGCGCGTGAAGCCGGGCGCGCTGCCCCTGCCGTGGCCGGCGCGCAGCCCGACTGCCCCCCTGACGCGCGAGCTCACGGCCCTCGAGCTGCTGCGGCGCCCGGAAGTCACCTACGAGGATGTCCTCGAGATCGCAGGTCCCCCGGCCTGGCTTGCAGCGGCCGACCCCCCCGCCGATGCGCGGCTTGCGGCGCAGGTGCGGGTACAGATCGAAGTGCAGGCGCGCTACGCCGGCTACATCGAACGCCAGCAGGATGAGATCGAGCGGGCTCGCCGCAATGAGGAGACCGCGCTGCCCGCCGACCTCGATTACGCCGCTCTCAAGGGCCTCTCCCACGAGGTGCGCCAGAAGCTTCGCGAGGTGCGTCCGGCGACGCTGGGGGCGGCCGGGCGCATCCCGGGCATCACCCCGGCGGCGGTTTCGATCCTGCTCGTGCACCTGAAGAAGCGCAGCTGCGGCGCGCCCCCCAAGGTCGCATGAGCGGTTTCATTACCAAACTGGCGCACGCCTGGGAGAGGAATGATTCGCTCCTGTGCATCGGGCTCGACCCGGAGATTGAACGCTTTCCGCACCACATCCTGGCGCAGGCCTCCCCGATCTTTCACTTCAACAAGGATGTGATCGACGCGACGGCGGACCTCGCATGCGCCTACAAGCCGCAGTTCGCGCACTATGCCGCCTACGAGGCCGAGGACCAGCTCGAGCGCACGATCGAGTACATCCACCGCACCTATCCGCACATTCCGGTGATCCTCGACGCCAAGCGCGGCGATGTCGGCAACACCGCCGAGCGCTACGCCATCGAGGCCTTCGAGCGCTACGGGGCGGATGCGGTCACCGTGAACCCCTATCTCGGCGGCGATGCGCTCGAGCCGTTCCTGCGGCACCAGGACAAGGGGATTGTCATCCTGTGCCGCACCTCCAATCCCGGCGCCGGCGAGCTGCAGGACCTGGTCACGGACGGCCGCAAGCTCTACCAGGTGGTCGCGCAACTGGCCGCGCGGCGCTGGAACACGCGCGGCAACTGCCTCCTGGTCGTGGGCGCCACCTACCCCAGGGAGCTCGCCGAGGTGCGCGAGCTGGTCGGCGACATGCCGCTGCTGGTGCCCGGCGTCGGGGCGCAGGGAGGCGATGTCGCCCAGGTGGTGCACAACGGCCAGACCCGCCAGGGCACGGGCCTGCTCATCAGCTCCTCGCGCGGCATTCTGTATGCCTCCGGGGGCGCGGACTTCGCGGCCGCCGCGCGCAGCGCCGCGGCGACCCTGCGCGCCTCGATCAACTCGGGCCGCAATCGCCCATGAGGGGGCGAGGCAGGCGGCTGCTGGCCGCCCTGGGCGCGGGCACACTCGCTCTGCTGCTCCTTAGCGGATGCTCACGCTCGCACGCCCCGGCGAGCGGGGGGGAGATGCTGGTGCGCGGCGGCGGACCTGAGCCTGACTCGCTCGATCCACAGAAGGCGCGCGGTTTTGAAGCGCAGAGCGTGCTGCGCGATCTGTGCGAGGGACTCACGACGCTCGACCATAACGCCGCGGTGGCTGCGGGAGTCGCCAGCAGCTGGAGCGTGAGTGGCGATGGGCTCATCTACACGTTCCTGCTGCGCTCGGAGGCACGCTGGTCGAGCGGCGAGCGGGTGGTCGCCGCGGATTTCGTCGCGGCCCTGCAGCGTCTGGTGGATCCGGCGACCGGCTCGGGCTACGCGCAGTACATCGACGTCATCGCCAACGCGAACGACATCGTTGCCGGGCACAAGTCGGCCGACACCCTGGGCGTCGCCGCTCCCGACCCCGGCACGCTCATCATCACCCTTGCCACCCCGGCCCCCTACCTGCCGACCTTGCTGTCGCATCCCAGCACCTGTCCCGTACACCAGCCGACCCTTAAGGCCCACCCGGACGGCTTCGCGCGCCCGGGCATCATGGTGTCCGATGGCGCCTTCGTGCTGAAGGAGTGGGTGCACGGCTCCTACATCCTCGCGACCCGCAATCGCAACTACTGGAACGACGCGGCCACCCACCTGGATGCGGTGAAATACCTGCTCATCACGGATGAGAACGCGGAGCTTGCCCGTTATCGCGGCGGGGAACTGCAGGTGACCTTCGTAGTGCCGCGCGGGCAGTTCGACTGGATCCGCTCGCACCTCGCCGACCAGCTGCACGTCTCCCCGCAGCTCACCACCTACTTCTACGGCTTCAACCTCAGGCGCGCGCCGTTCAAGGATCAGCCGAAGCTGCGGCGCGCGCTGTCGCTGGTGATCGACCGCGAGAAGCTGACGAAACTCGTGCTGCGCGTGGGGGAGCTTGCGGCCTACGGCTGGGTGCCGCCCGGCGTCGACGGCTACACCTCGCAGTCCTTCGACTACCGCGATCTGCCGATGGCCTCGCGCATCGCCGAGGCGCAGCGGCTGTACCACGAGGCCGGCTACTCGCCCGACAAACCCCTCACCTTCGAGCTGCGCTACAACGCCGGCGAAGTACACACCAAGGTCGCCCTCGCCGTCGCCTCGATGTGGAAGGAAGCCCTCGGCGTGGATGCGCGCCTGACGCAGGTGGAGTTCAAGTCCCTGCTGCAGGACATCGACCGGGGCGATGTGGAGATGTTCCGCTCAAGCTGGGTGGGCGACTACAACGACGCCTACACCTTCGCGCAGTACCTCAAGAGCGATTTTGGCGTCAACCTTCCGCACTACAGCAGCTCGACCTATGACGCCTTTCTGCGCAGCGCAGCGCTGCAGCAGGATCCGCTGGCGCGCAGCGCGGTGCTGGAAGAGGCCGAACGGCTGATGCTGAGCGACCATCCGCTCATCCCGCTGTACTTCTACGTGAACAAGCACCTGGTGAAGCCTGAGGTCTCGGGCTGGTACGACAACGTCATGAACGTCGTGTACAGCAAGGAGCTGGCGCTCAAACACTGAAAGGCTTACGGCCGCCGCCGATAAGCGCGATCGAAGGCCCGCTCGAGCCGGCGATTCGCCCCGCGCAGGCCGTCGACCACCTGCTTCGCCCAGTCGAAATACTCGCGCCGGCGCGCGAGCGGCCAGTGCGCCGGGGGACTGGCGGCCATATCGCGCAGATTGCTGATCTTGTCGGCGAGCTTCACCAGCTTCGCGCCGGCCGACAGGTGCGGCGCGTGCTTGACCTGCAGTCGCTTTCGGGTCTTCTTTTGCAGCCGCTTGTCGTCGGTGACCTCGGCCACGATCGAGGCGATCGGTCTGCCGAAGGCTTTCTGAAGCTCCGCACGCGTCGTCTTGGTGTCCTCGACGGTGTCGTGCAGCAGTGCAGCCGCGAGAATGCGCGCATCGCGGATTCCGCCCTCGCGCCACAGCACGTCCGCCAGCGCCAGCGGGTGATTGATGTACGGCGTCTCGTCCTTGTCCTTGCGGCGCTGGTCGCGATGCTTGATGGCGGCGAATTGTGCCGCACGCAGGACGAGCCCGATGTCATGGCTGGCTGGCATAAGGGTTGGCAGTCTCACTTTCCGATACAGAACCCGGCGAAGATCCGCCCGAGCAGATCATCACTGGTGAATTCGCCCGTGATCTCGTTCAGCGCCTGTTGCGCCGCGCGCAGCTCCTCAGCCACCAGCTCCCCGGCGCGCCGCTCGGTGAGCTGGTCCGCGGCGTCCGCCGTGTGCTGCTGCGCGCGCATCAGGGCCTCCAGGTGCCGGCGGCGCGCGCTGATGGTGCCGCCGTCCACGCCCTGGTAGCCCATGCACTCCTTCAGGTGCGCGCGCAGCTGATCGAGTCCGGCCCCGGTGTAGGCTGACAGCACGAGACACGGAGCGTGCTCGGCAACCGGCAGCGGCGCTGCCAGATCGCACTTATTGAACACCAGCGTCACCGGAACATCCACCGGCAGGCGGCCACGCTCGGCGCTGAACGCCGCTCCCGAAGGATCCGCATGCGTGTCGATCACGAACAGCACCCGGTCGGCGCGCTGCATCTCGGCCTGCGCACGCCGCATGCCCTCCTCCTCGACCAGATCGCCGCCGGCGCGAAGCCCGGCCGTGTCGAGCACGTGCAGCGGCATGCCCTCGATGCTGATGCGTTCGCGCAGCACGTCGCGGGTGGTGCCGGGGATGGGCGTCACGATCGCCGCCTCGTAGCCGGCCAGACGGTTCAGCAGGCTCGACTTGCCGGCGTTCGGGCGTCCGGCCAGCACCACCGTCATGCCCTCGCGCAGCAGGCGCCCCTGGCGGGCGCTCGCCAGCACGCCCTCGAAATGCCCGCGCACCCTCTGGAAGCGCTCGGCAAGCTCGCGGTCGGCCAGAAAGTCGATCTCTTCCTCCGGAAAATCGATGGCCGCCTCCACGTAGGTGCGCAGCTCGATCACCGCCTCGGTCAGCCCGCGCACCATGGCGGAAAACTCCCCCTGCAATGAGCGCATCGCGGCACGCGCCGCCTCGCGCGAGCCCGCATCGATCAGGTCCGCGATGGCCTCCGCCTGGGCGAGGTCCAGCTTGTCGTTGAGGAAAGCGCGCTGGGTGAATTCCCCGGGCTGCGCACGACGCGCGCCGAACTCGATGGCGCGGCCCACCAGCGCCTCCATTACCAGCGGTCCGCCGTGGCCGTGCAGCTCGAGGACGTGCTCACCGGTAAAGGAATGCGGGGCGGGGAAGAACAGCGCGAGTCCCTCATCGATGGGCTCCCCGTGCGCGTCGAGGAAGCGCGCGTGCGTTGCGTGACGCGGGCGCGGCAGCTCCCCGAGCAGGGTCGCGGCCAGCTCGGGTACCTTCGGCCCCGAGGCACGCACGATGCCCACGCCCCCCCTGCCGGGGGGCGTCGCCACCGCAACGATCGTATCCATGTGCGTCATAGCCGGCGCCGATAACCTAGCGCCGGGGGCGCTGTCGCGTCACGCGGCGCTTTGGGTATTCTCGCACCGATCCGGGAGGCAGCATGTCGGCGTACGAGCTCGCGCAACTGAATATCGGCATCATCAGGGGGCCCATGGACTCGCCGCTGATGGCGCAGTTCGCGGCCAACCTCGAGCGCATCAACGCACTGGCAGAGCGCTCGTTAGGCTTCGTGTGGCGGCTGCAGACCGAGGACGGGAATGCCACCGCGATTCGTCCGTTCGACGACGACAGCATGCTGGTCAACATGTCGGTGTGGCGCGATGTTGAATCGCTGCGTAACTACGTCTATGCCTCCGCGCATGTCCAGATCATGCGCCGCCGGCGCGAGTGGTTCGAGCGCATGAGCGAGGCGTACCTGGTGCTGTGGTGGGTGCCGAGGGGGCACCGGCCGGGTATCGCCGAAGGCATCGCGAAACTTGACGCCCTGCAGAAGAACGGCCCAGGCCCCGAGGCTTTCACGTTCCGCGAGACCTTCCCGCCACCGGATGCGCCCGGGTGCGAACGGCCCGGCGGTTTCGCGGATGAATGCCCGGCAGGTTGACCGGCTTCGCCCCTAGGATCAGCTCTTCTTCGCCGCGGCCAGCGCGCCGATACGGCGGTTGATGTTCCACTGCTGCGCGATGGACAGTACGGTGTTGGTCACCCAGTAGAGCACCAGGCCCGCCGGGAAGAACGCGAACGTCGCCGACATCACGAGCGGCATGATCATGAATACCTTGGCCTGCACCGGATCAGGGGGCGCGGGGTTGAGCTTGTACTGCACGAACATCGCCACCGCCATGATGCCTGGCAGGATGTACAACGGATCGCGCGAGGAGAGGTCGTGGATCCAGAACGCGAACGGTGCCTGGCGCATTTCCACGCTCTCGAGCAGCACCCAGTAGAAGGCGAGGAACACCGGGATCTGGATGATGATCGGCAGGCAGCCGGCGACCGGGTTGATCTTCTCGCGCTTGTACAGCTCCATCATCGCCCGTCCGAGCTTCTCGCGGTCGTCGGCGTAGGTCTCCTGCAGGTTCTTGATGCGCGGCTGCAGGGTTTTCATCTTCGCCATCGAGCGGCCGCTCGCTTCCGAGAGCGGGTAGAAGAGCAGCTTCAGCAGCAAGGTCACCAGGATGATGGCGACTCCCCAGTTGCCGGTGAGCCGGTGAACCCAGCTGAGCGCGCGGAACAGCGGCTGCGCCAGGAACCACAGCCGGTTGTAGTCCGCCACGCGACCGAGCTCCGGGGCGGTGGCCTCGAGCTGCCCCTGCAGCTTGGGGCCTGCAAACAGGGTCGTTGAAAACTGCGCGGCGGATCCGGCGGCAACCGTCTGCTGCGGTCCGGTGGCCGACAGCAGGTACTGATCCCCGGACACGCCGAGCGCGAAATGCCACGGCGCGCCGCGCGGCGGCACGATCGCGCTGACGAAGTAGTGCTGCAGGGCGGCCACCCAGCCATCGCGCACCTCGAGCGACAGGTGACTGTCGGCGGAGTCCGCGGTGTCGAGCTTGCGGTACTTGGTGCCATCGTGGAGCGCCGGCCCGTGGAACGCGTAGCTGTCGACGTTGAACATGGAGCGCTTGGTGCGCGGATCGTTGCGCAGGATCTGTGCATACGGGCGCGCCTGCCAGGGCGTGCTGCCGCCATTGTGCACCTGGTAATCCACATCGATCCGGTAACTGCCGCGCCGGAATACAAACGTCTTGGTGACGCTGACGCCGCCCTCGCTCCAGGTGAGCGGAACCGACAGCTCACTTGCGCCATCGAGCGCGTAGTCGGCCTTGGCGCTTTGGTAGCCGGCCAGCTGCGTCGGGTATGCGCCGCCGGCCGGACCGGTGAGGCCCGACTGCAGCTCATAGAGCGATTGCGCATCGTCGTGATTCTCGAGGCGCACCGGCGTGGCCTCGCCCTTGACCTTCGGATACGCGGGCAGATCCACTCTCGTCAGGGTGCCGCCGCGGGTGCTGATGTCGAGGTCGAGCACATCGGTGCGCACGTGCACGACCGGTGCGCCCGCATCGGCCGGCGCGGCCGGCGGCGCTGCCCCGACGCCCGCTGCGGCCGCGGCAGGCTCGCCGCCGGTGGCCGAAGCCTGCGGCGTCTCCGGGACGCGATTGCCGAGCTCCGCTCCTGCCGGTGCGGCATGCGTTGCGGCGTTCGCCGCAGGCGCGGCAGCAGCCGTTTCCGCCGCGGGCGCGTAGTCGTGCATCCACGCCTGGTAGTCGTAGAAGCACACCATGGCGAACGCGGCCCAAAGATACAGGCGCAGATTCCCGACGAGGTTGTTACTCATGGGCGTGTCGGGTGCGGCGGGCGCGGCAGCTCACCTGCGGCACCGGGTCGAAGCCGCCCGGGTGCCAGGGGTGGCAGCGGCCGATGCGCGCCAGGCCAAGCCAGGCGCCCTTGAGGATGCCGAAGCGCGTGATGGCCTGCAGTGTGTAGCTCGAGCAGCTCGGATAAAAACGGCAGCGCGGCCCAAGCCATGGGCTGACCGTCCATTGATAGATCCGGATCAGCAGGGTCGCGAGGCGACGCATCGCTCACCGACTTTCTTCCACAGGGCCTCCAGACTTGCGCGCAGCGCCGGCCGGCTGGCCGAGCGCGCCGCGGGGCGCGCGCTGACCACCAGATCCACCGCGGGCAGCTCGCGCTGATGCAGACGGAAGGACTCGCGGATGATGCGCCGGATGCGGTTGCGCCCGACCGCGCCGCCGGCCGTACGCACCGACACGGCCGTCCCCAGCCGTGGCCCGCCTGATTGGTTGAAACTAGCCGTCACTGCGAACAATCCGTCACTCATGCGCCGCCCGCGCGCGTAGGTGGCATCGAAATCGCGCTTGCGCCGCAGGCGAAGTCGCGCCGGCAGGGTGAGCCGCCCTGGCATCACAGCTTCGATCAGCTCTTCAGGATAGCCGGCGCTTGCCGCCGTCGCGGTGCGCACGACCTTAATAGCGCGCTAGGGTATCAGCTTGCGGCGCCCCTTGGCGCGCCGCCGCGCGAGCACTTTGCGGCCATTCTTGGTGGCCATGCGTGCGCGGAACCCGTGGGTGCGCTTGCGGCGCACTTTGCTCGGCTGATAGGTACGCTTCATACCGTCGGGCTCCGTGGGATCAGCAGTCAAAAAAAGGGCGGCAAGGCTAAGCCGTTGAGCGCCAAGGTGTCAATATTTCTACGCTGCGAAAACCTACAGCGCGCCGCGCGATCGGTATAGACTTCGCAGCCTTTTCCTGAACGTTCACGAGAAACGTCGCGGAGGCAACGCGCGTGGAAGCGTCGCTTTGGACTCGCTGCATTGGCGCGTTGGAGGCAGAGCTTCCTGAGCGGCAGTTCAATACCTGGGTTCGGCCGCTGCAGGCCATGGAGGGCAATGGTGCGCTCAAGCTGCTGGCGCCCAATCGCTTTGCGGTCGACTGGATCAATGCCAATCTGCTGCCGCGCATCGGCGAGCTGCTGCGCGATGAGAGCGGCGGCGATGTGCCCATCGTGACGGTCGAGGTGGGCTCGCGGGCCGCCCCCCTGCGTGGGGCCCCGCCCGCGACATTCGCCGCGCCTGCGCGCCGTGCGGAAGGGCTGGTGGTCAGCGCGCGCCTCAATCCCGATTTCTCCTTCACAAGCTTCGTCGAGGGCAAGAGCAACCAGCTGGCCAAGGCCGCCGCACGGCAGGTGGCGGAAAATCCCGGCCGCGCCTACAACCCGCTGTTTCTGTATGGCGGTGTGGGTCTTGGCAAGACCCACCTGATGCATGCCATCGCGCACCTGGTGAAGGGCCGGGATCCTGAGGCCCGCGTCGCCTACGTTCACTCGGAGCGTTTCGTCAGCGACATGGTGCGCGCGTTGCAACATAACTCGATGAACGAGTTCAAGACCGCCTACCGCTCGCTCGATGCGCTGCTGATCGACGATATCCAGTTCTTTGCCGGCAAGGAGCGCTCGCAGGAGGAGTTCTTTCATACTTTCAACGAGCTGCTCGAGGGACAGCACCAGGTGATCCTCACCTGCGACCGTTATCCCAAGGAAGTGGAAGGCCTCGAGGAGCGCCTGAAGTCGCGCTTCGGCTGGGGGCTCACCGTGGCCATCGAGCCGCCGGAGCTGGAAACCTGCGTCGCCATCCTCATGACCAAGGCGCAGGCGGTCGGTGTGACGCTGCCGGAGGAAGTGGCCTTCTTCATCGCCAAGCGCATCCGCTCGAACGTACGCGAGCTCGAGGGCGCACTGCGTCGCGTGATCGCCAACTCACGTTTCACCGGCCGCACGATTACGCTGGAATTCACCAAGGAAGCGCTCAAGGATCTGCTGTCGCTGCAGGCCAAACTCGTCACCATCGAAAACATCCAGAAGACCGTCGCCGATTACTACAAGGTGCGCATGGCGGACCTGCTGTCCAAACGCCGCAGCCGCTCGGTGGCGCGGCCGCGCCAGGTGGCCATGGCGCTCGCCAAGGAACTCACCAGTCATTCATTGCCCGAGATCGGCGATGCATTCGCCGGGCGCGATCACACGACCGTGCTGCATGCCTGCAAGCGCATCAAGAGCCTGCGCGACACCGAGCAGCGCATGAAGGAAGACTATTCGAACCTGTTGAGAACCCTGGCGGGTTGATGTGTGTAAGCCTGTGGATTTGCTGTGAGCGAGCGTGAGGATAAAGATACGCACAGGACAGACACAGCAGTTCAGCAGCTCATCCTTAAACTTATCGGCGCGAAAATCCGCTGCAATGACCTGATCAAACTCGCAAAGTTTTTTTATCCCCGCTACGCACAGGCTCTATAGTCTTAACAATAAGAGATCTATCTACCAAAAGATTTTTATAGAGAGTTGAATTCCCATGAAGCTCACCGCCTCGCGCGAAGACATTCTCGGCCCCCTGCAAAGTGTTATCGGTGTGGTCGAGCGCCGGCAGACGATGCCCGTGCTCGCGAACGTGCTGCTGAGCGCACGCGACAACCGCTTGAATGTGACCGGCACCGATCTTGAAGTGGAACTCGTCGCTACCAACCCGGTGAGCGTGCAGCAGGCGGGTGACATCACCGTGCCGGGAAGGAAACTGCTCGATATTTTCCGTTCGCTGCCGGAGAAAACGAGCGTCACGCTCAGCACCGATGGCGAACGCGTGTCGCTGCGCGCGGGCCGCAGCCGCTTCACCCTCTCGAGCCTGCCGGCCGCGGAGTTTCCACTGGTGGAAGAGATCAACGCTCAGCAGACCTTGAGCGTCCCGCAGGGTGAGTTCCGGCGACTGATCGACAAGACGCACTTCTCGATGGCACAGCAGGACGTGCGCTACTACCTGAATGGACTTCTGCTGGAGACCGACAGCAAGGCTCTGCGGGCGGTTGCGACGGACGGTCATCGCCTGGCGCTGTGCGAAATCGAGCTTGCGGGGAAGGCCAAGACCACGCAGCAGGTGATCATTCCGCGTAAGGGAGTGCTCGAACTGCAACGGATCCTGGGGACCGAAGGGACGATTGAGCTCGCTGTCGGTACCAATCACGTTCGCGCCCAGATCGGCGACATTCGCTTCACTTCGAAGCTAATTGACGGTCGTTTCCCGGAATATGGTCGCGTTATCCCCGCCAGCCCACCCCGTACGCTGGAGGCGGATCGGGAGACTTTGAGGCAGGCGCTGCAGCGAACCGCCATCCTCTCCAACGAGAAGTACCGGGGTATCCGACTCACCGCCACGCCCGACCTCCTCACTCTGCAGGCCCATAATCCCGAGCAGGAGGAAGCCGAGGATCAGGTCGAGGTGTCGTACAAGGGTGAGGAAGTGGAGATCGGCTTCAATGTGAATTATCTGCTCGACGCACTGAGTGCCATTGAAAGCGACAAGGTTCAGATCGGGCTGACGGACTCCAACAGCAGCTGCCTGATCCACGCCCCCGGCACGACCCATACGCGCTACGTCGTGATGCCCATGCGCCTTTAGAGGGCCGGCAGGTCCCGCGGCTGCAGACGGAGCCGGACAGGCGCGCCAGCGCCCTGCGGCACCGGGAGCCCAGCCGCCCGGCCCGACTGACCACAGGTACGCTCGCTTCCGGGACCCTCCCTGACATGCCCGCCACGACTGCTTTCCTGACCCGCCTTCCCTGCGCGGTCCCACCCGCTCTGCAGTGACGGTGGGGATGCCTGTGGCTGTCTCGTCCTTCGGATCAAGCCAGTGGAGCGCCGGTGGCGAGCGCCTGCGTCGCTGTGTCCAGGCCGGCGCCACCACCGGTGAGCGGCGTCCTCCGGAGGCGGCTGAGATGGGGGTCGGCGGCGGGTCTGCCAGCGATGCGGATCGCGTCTGCCCGTCGACTGCCGACCTGTCGAGGTCATCGCTGCCCCCCCAGCCGCATTCGTTCGAACTCGCTCGTGGTCAATCGCAGCGGCGCACCGAGCCGGGCGCTCAAGGGTGCACCAGATACAACCGCTGCGAGCGCCACCCGGCGGCCGGCCGGGAGGGTCAGCGGAATCCCGGATCGGACAGCCATCGTTCGCGAGAAATGTTCCACGTGGAACCCGAACGGGTGGCGGGGAGGCGTGCCCCCCGCCGGGCCAGATATAGACATCCCATCCGGACACTTCCCGGACCGCTGACGCTCCGTTCCCTCACTCCCGGACCCGTCTCACCTCGTCGCACGGGGCGGATCGGCCGGCCGCGCCCCACCGGGACCTGCCCGTGGCGCCGGACTGCCTCAACGCATGGGCCGGACTTGCGGTGGCAGGGCGATGGCGTCGGACTCGCGCGCAGCCTCCGCCGACCGAACGTCAGGCTCAGGTGCTGGCCGCCCCCGGCCCCCGGCGCCGCCGGTGGCCGGACGGAACCGCGGCCATGAACCTCGAGGCGCTCAGTGTCAGCAACGTCAGGTCCATCGCCCAGGCGGAGCTTGAGTGTGCTGCCGGGCTGACCCTGATCTGGGGTGACAATGGGTCGGGGAAGACCTCGCTGCTCGAGGCGATATTCATGCTGGGACGAGGTCGATCGTTCCGCACCAGAAACAATGAGCGGGTCATATCCTTCGGAAAGGATCAACTGCGAGTCATTGGTCAGGTCACACGCGCCGTTGGCGGGTCTCAGACCCTCGGCTTCGAGGCCACACGCACCGGCACGACCGCCCGAATTGACGGTCGCGCGGCGGAATCCCTGGCGCAGCTGTCGCAGGCTTTCGCGGTCCAGGTGATCGAGCCGGGCGTGCACCGGCTGGTTGAAGAGGGGGGTTATCGAAGGCGCCGCTGGCTCGACTGGGCCGTGTTCCACGTGGAACCCCGCTTCGTGGAGACCTGGGTGGCTTACACCCGCGCACTGAAGCAACGCAACGCGGCGCTCAAGACGGAGGGTCCGGTGGACGTCTGGGATCCGGAGCTCGCTCGTCTTGGCGAGTCGATTGCCGGGTCCCGGCAGCGACTGATGGAGCGCCTCCTCCCGTACTGGCAGGACGAAGTGGCCGCTCTGAGCGGACTTCAGGTTGAGCTACATTACCTGCGTGGCTGGAGCCAGGAGCACTCGCTCACCGAAGCGCTGGCCACGTCGAGAGCCCGCGACACGGCTCGCCAGCTCACCCACGCGGGGCCCCATCGCGCCGATGTTGCAGTGCGGCTAAACGGGCGCCCGGCCCGCGAGGTCCTCTCGCGCGGCCAGCAGAAGCTCGTCGCGGCCGCCATGACGGTGGCCCAGCTGAGGCTGGTGCAGGACGCCTCGCACATCACCCCCACGCTGCTGCTGGACGACCCGGCCGCTGAGCTCGACGGCGAGCGGCTGCAGCGCTTTATCGCCCGGGTCGCGACGTTGCGCTGCCAGCTGGTGGTGACTTCGCTGCACCCCGAATCGCATCTTTTCGGTACCCCGGAACGGGTCTTCCACGTGGGACAGGGGAGGGTCCAGTCGGTATAATGTCACGTCACAAAACCGAGCGTGTTCATGGCCGCAGAAGACGTCTACGATTCCAGTAAAATCAAAGTCTTAAAGGGTCTTGATGCGGTGCGGAAACGCCCCGGAATGTACATCGGTGACACCGATGACGGGTCGGGGCTCCACCACATGGTGTTCGAGGTCGTCGACAACTCGATCGACGAGTCCCTGGCCGGCCATTGCGACCGCATCGTGGTCACCATCCACGCGGACGAATCGGTAACGGTTTCCGATAACGGCCGCGGAATTCCGGCGGATATCCACCCCGAAGAGGGCCGCTCGGCGGCCGAAGTCATCATGACCGTGCTGCACTCGGGCGGTAAGTTCGATGACAGCTCCTACAAGGTCTCCGGCGGCCTGCACGGCGTGGGCGTGTCGGTCGTCAACGCCCTCTCCGACTACCTGCTGCTGACCATCTCGCGTGACGGCCGGCGCTATCGCCAGGAATATCACCTCGGCGAGCCGGCCGCCCCTCTTGCCGTGGTGGGCGAGACGCACGAGCGCGGCACCGTCATCCGCTTCAGGCCGAGCTCGCAGATCTTCACCAACATCAGTTTCGACTACGAGATTCTCGCCAAGCGTCTGCGCGAGCTGTCGTTCCTCAACTCGGGCGTGCGCATCGAGCTGGTCGATGAGCGCGAAAACAAGAGCGACGTCTTCGCCCACGCCGGCGGCCTGCAGGCGTTCGTGAAGTACGTGAATCGCACGCGCACTCCGATTCATGAGTCGGTGTTCTGGTTTCGCACCCAGGACGGAGCGGTGTCCGTGGAGGTGGCGCTGCAGTGGAACGACTCCTACCAGGAGAGCATGTTCTGCTACACCAACAACATTCCGCAGAAGGACGGCGGTACGCACCTGGCAGGCTTTCGCAGCGCGCTGACGCGCACGCTGAATGACTACGTCGAGAAGGAATTGTCCGGCAAGAAGGACAAGATCCCGATGACGGGCGATGACGCGCGCGAGGGACTTACCGCGATCCTGTCGGTGAAATTGCCGGATCCCAAGTTCTCCTCGCAGACCAAGGACAAGTTGGTTTCCTCCGAGGTCAAGGGCGTGGTCGAGAACGCCGTGGGCTCGAAACTGCAGGAATTCCTGCTGGAACACCCGCAGGAAGCGCGCCTGATCGTGGCGAAGATGGTGGAGGCTGCGCGGGCGCGCGAAGCGGCGCGCAAGGCGCGCGAGATGACGCGCCGCAAGGGTGCGCTCGACATCGCCGGTCTTCCCGGCAAGCTGGCCGACTGTCAGGAGAAGGATCCGTCGCTGTCGGAGATCTTCATCGTCGAGGGAGATTCGGCCGGCGGCTCCGCCAAACAGGGTCGCGATCGGCGCACGCAGGCGATCCTGCCGCTCAAGGGCAAGATCCTCAACGTCGAGCGGGCACGCTTTGACAAGATGCTGTCCTCCGCAGAAGTCGGCACGCTGATTACGGCGTTGGGTTGCGGCATCGGCAAGGATGATTTCGACATCAACAAGCTGCGCTATCACCGCGTGGTGCTGATGTGCGATGCGGACGTCGACGGCAGCCACATCCGCACCCTGCTGCTGACGTTCTTCTACCGGCAGATACCCGAGCTCATCGAGCGCGGCCACATCTACATCGCCCAGCCGCCGCTGTACAAGATCAAGCGCGGCAAGCAGGAAACCTACGTCAAGGACGAGAACGAGCTGAACCGGATGCTGCTCAATTCCGCGCTCGAGGGTGCCGGCCTGCACGTCAACGCCGAGGCGCCGCCACTGTCCGGCTCGGGGCTCGAACTTTTGGCCGGCAAGTACATGGAGGTCCAGGCGATCATCCGCCGCTGGTCGAGGCGCTATGACGACCGGCTGCTCGAGCAGCTGATCTACATGCCCGAGGTGACGCCTGCGAACTTCGACCGCCCCGAGTGGCTGCGCGGCTGGGCGCAGGACCTGAACCAGCGCCTGAACGCGCTCGCGGACGGCACGCGCACCTATCGGGTCGAACTGCGGCCGGCCGGCGATGGGCACGCCGCTCGGGTCATGGTGCACAAGAGCGAGCACGGCACGCCGAGTCACAAGTACCTGCCGCGCGAATTCTTCGAGTCCGCCGAGTACCAGCGTATCGCCGATCTTGCGCGCACGCTGGTCGGGCTGATCGGCGAGGGCGCCTACGTGACTCGCGGCGGCGAGCGCCAGGAGATCGGCTCCTTCAAGGAGGCAATGAAGTGGCTGTTCGAGCAGGCGAAGAAGGGACAGACCATCCAGCGCTACAAGGGCCTGGGCGAGATGAACCCCGAACAGCTCTGGGAGACGACCATCAATCCTGCGACGCGCCGACTGCTGCAGGTGAAGATCGAGGACGCCGTCGCCGCGGACGACATCTTCACGACGCTGATGGGGGATCAGGTTGAGCCGCGCCGAGAGTTCATCGAGAAGAATGCACTGTCCGTCATGAACCTCGATATCTAGGCGATTGACTCACTTACGAGTCAATAGATCTGTACTCAGTCTGTAAAGACCCTAAAACAGACCCAATCGCGCAAGATCAGTCGACCTTCGTCAGGGAGTGGACGTTCGGCGTCCACGGCGGCGGATTGCTGTCGGGCGTCGAGATCAACCTTCCGCTGTCGTCCGCCCACTTGCCAGGATCGGTGTTGCTGAGTTTGTAGGTGGCGCCGGTGCGATCGTCGCGGTAGGTGCTGTAGCCGGACACGATGTCGTCGATGTCCTGGAAGTTCTGATCGGTCTGGTTGAGTTTCTGAATGACGCCCTGCTCGGCCCGCTCGGCGGCGGCAACCTGCTGCTGGATGGCCGCGGCCGATTCCTTGCTGATCTCGTTCTGCTTCTGCACCCACTGCGGGTCGTAGCGGAACGTGACGGTCATGTGTTTGAGGGCCTCCTGCGCGGCGTCCGCCTGGCTGTTCGGCGCGATCATGGCCCGCAGAAAAATCACGCTCCAGTACACGTTGTCGCGCGTGTTGCGCGTGACGGCGTCCACGCGCACCACCATGTCCTGGCCGCCGTGCCGGCAGCTGAAGCTCGCCTCCCCGCCGGTCGATACCGACGGGATCACGGTCGGGATCAGCTGGTCGGCGGCGGCGACGAAGTCCTGGCGGTCCTGGGTGCCTGCCAGATGCAGCTGCGGGCACAGTCCGCCGAGCGCGACTTCACCGTACAGCTTCGCGAACTGCGTACCCGGGATGTAGCGCAAGAGCATGCTCACGCCGCCGAGCCCGCTGTTGTGCAGTGAGCCTTCCCGCCAGCCGAGCCTGAGCGTGGTGGCATTCGGCGGCGTGTAGCTCAGAAGCGTCGGCTCACCCACCATCAGGTAGGTCAGCCGGTCCGGCGACAGAGTGCGCACGAACGGGCTGATCTGAAGCGCCCCGCGGCGCATCAGCGAGCCGGTGGCCTGCCAGCCCGACGGGATCTCCATGGTGAAGGCGTGCTCGGAGGGTTCGGTGAAGGTCGCGTAGCTGCTCACCTTCAGGGGGGCGACCGATACCGGTGCCGCCGCGCGGGCCGCTGCGGCGGGCACTGCCGCCTGCGTGGCCATGGCCTGCGGGCCGCCGGCCGGCGGGACGCCCATGACCGCATGCACGGACATGGCCTCCCCGTCGCGCAGGATCGAAAGCTGCGCACGCTGGCCGGCGGACAGGCCCGCCAGGGCCCTGACCACCGCCTGGGAATTGGCGGCCGGGTGGCCGTCCACCGCCACGATGACGTCCCCCACCCGCACGCCTGCCTTTTCGGCCGGTCCGCCCGGGGCGATGACGCCCACCTGGGCACCGGGAGTGCCCGCGACGTCAGTGAGGCCGACCCCGAGGAAGCCCCGCGGGGATTCGTCTGCGGCGCCAGCAGTGGCGAACGTTGCGAGCGCAATGGCGATGAGCGCCAGCGCGGCGTGAATCTGGTTCATGGAAGGTAAGCCCCTGAGTTCTTCTTGTTGGGCAGATCATCGCAGCCCACGCACCGTCGTTTCAATCCAGTTCTGGATTTCCTCGTTGACGGCGCGTGTCTCGCGTCCGGCGGGGGCCACGGCCGGGCCGATGACCACGCGCACCGTGCCGGGCTTCTTCAGCAGTCCGCGTCGCGGCCAGTAGGAGCCCGCATTGTGCGCGACCGGCACGATCAGCCTGCCGGTCTCGCTGGCGAGCAGTGTGCCGCTGACTCCGTAGCGGCGCGTCTCGCCTGAGGCCATGCGCGTACCTTCCGGAAAGACCATGATCCAGTCGCCTTCCTCGAGGCGCGCCTTGCCCTGCTCGATGACCTGCGAGACGGCCGAGTGGCCGGCCTTTCTGTCGATGGCGATCGCGTGCATCTGCCACACACCGACTCCCACCACCGGGATCCACAGCAGCTCGCGCTTGAGCACCCACACCTGGCGGGGAAAGATCACCATCATCGCGATGGTTTCCCACGAGGAGGAATGCTTCCACAGCGCGACGTGACAGCCGGGCGGAAGCGCGGCCCCCTCCACGCGGTAGCTGAGCCCGCAGCTCCATTTCAGCACCCACAGGATGCACGCGGCGTAGACGCGCACCAGCGCGAAGCGGCGCGGAAACGGCAGGAATGTGCAGGCGATGACGAAAAAGATCGCGTAGCAGAATGTCCACGCGAACAGGAAAGCGGTGAAGAACAGCGAGCCTGCGACCTGCACCGGCGGCACACGCCAGCGCGGGGCCGCGATGGAGTCCGGCTGGCTCAACCGGGCAGTCGCGACAGGTCCGCGACCCCGGCGAACAGGCCCTGCAGCTGGGCGAGCAGGTTCAGGCGATTGGAGCGCAGCTGCGGGTTCTCGTCCATGACCATCACCTGGTCGAAGAACGCATCGATCGCCGGGCGCAGCTGCGCGAGCCGGCCGAGCGCGCCGGCATACTCGCGCCGGGCCGTGGCTGAGGCGACCGAGTCGCGCAAGCCGCGCATCGCATCGAACAGGCGCACCTCGGCGGGCTCTTTGAGCGCCCGCACCTCGACCTCGCCGCCCGCCGGCGCGTTGGCCTTGCGCAGGATGTTGGCGATGCGCTTGTTGGCGGCGGTGAGGCTTTGTGCCTCGGGCAGCTCGAGAAACGTGCTGAGCGCCTTCAGGCGCGCATCGAAATCGAGCGGGGAGGCCGGACGCGCCGCGAGCACCGCATCGAACATCTCGGTGGTCACGGCGGCGCGGCCCGCGACGGGCGCTGCGCGCGAGCCTTCCAGATAATAGGCGCGCAGCCGCTCCATCAGGAAGTCGTAGATCTCGCGCGCGGTTGCCTGCGCGCTCGCAGTCGCCGCGGCAGCTGCCGGTTGCGCCGCGACGGCGGCGCCGGCCGAAGCGCGGATGCGTTCGATGTCGGTGCGCACGAGCGCGACCGCGCGCTCGATGTGGCCCTGCAGGTCCAGATCCAGGCCCTTCTCGATCAGGATGCGCTGCACGCCCAGGGCGGCGCGCCGCAGGCCGAACGGATCCTTGGTGCCGGTGGGCTTTTCGCCGATCGCGAAAATGCCCGCGAGCGTGTCCAGCTTGTCGGCGATCGCAACGGTGAGTCCGGTGCGGCTGGCAGGCAGCGCATCGCCGGCCGCGCGCGGCAGGTAGTGCTCGCGGATGGCGGCGGCGACTTCCGCGGGCTCCCCGTCCGCCTGCGCGTAGTAGCTGCCCATGACGCCCTGCAGCTCCGGGAACTCCCCCACCATGGCGGTGAGCAGATCGCACTTGGCCAGCAGCGCTGCGCGCTCGGCGTTCTCGCGCGTGCCGCCGCTCGAGGAGCTGAGCTCACCGGCGAGTGCGCGTACGCGGCGGCTCTTGTCGCCGAGCGAGCCGAGCTTGCCCTGGAAGGTCACCGTATCCAGGCCCGCGCAGCGTGCGGCGAGGGGCTGACGGCGATCCTGCTCGAAGAAGAATGCGGCATCGGCCAGGCGCGGACGCACGACACGTTCGTTGCCGGCTCGCACCGTGTCAGGCTCGCGACTCTCGATGTTGCTCACGGTGATGAACGCGGGCAACAGCCGCCCCTCGGCATCCTCGACCGGGAAGTAGCGCTGGTGATGCTCGAGCGTCGAGATCAGCACTTCGCGCGGCAGCAACAGGAAGCGCGCCTCGAAACGCCCGGCCAGTGCCACCGGCCACTCGGTGAGCGCGGTCACTTCATCGAGCAGCGCCGCCCCGATCAGCGCACGCCCGCTGAGCGCCGTCGCTGCAGCGGTCACTTCGGCGCGGATGCGTTCGCGCCGCGCAGCAAAATCCGCCAGCACATAACCGCGCTCGCGCAGCGTGCGCTCGTAGACCCCGGGACTGCTGAGTGCCAGGGGCCTGGGGGCGTGAAAGCGGTGCCCGCGCGTGTGGCGGCCCGCGGCCGTATCGAGCAGCGTCGCCGGCACCACCTGCTTGCCGAACAGCATGACCACCCAGTGCACCGGGCGCACGAACATGGCCTCACCCTCCCCCCAGTGCATGCGCCGCGCGATCGGCAACTGATCGAGCGCCGTCTGCACCACGGCGGGCAGCAGCTGGATCGCCGGCGCGCCGCTCTTGGTGCCGACGAAATAAAGGAAGCTCCCCTTGCCTTCCTCCAGGCGCTGCAGCGCCTCGACGCTGGTGCCGCAGCTTTCGGCGAAAGCGAGCGCGGCGCGCGAGGGCGCGCCGGCCGCATCGAACGCCGCGCTCACCGGCGGCCCGCGGCGCTTGAGGTTCTGCTGCGGCTGTTGTGCGGCCAGGCGCTTCACCAGCACCGCCAGGCGCCGGGGCGTGGCAAAGGCGGTGATTTCACCGTGGCCGAGTGCGGCCTTGTCGAGCCCCGCGCCCACGCCCGCCATGAAGGCCTGCTCGAGCACGGGCAGCGCCCTGGGCGGCAGCTCCTCGGTGCCGATCTCGACCAGGAAGTCGTGGTGCGAAGCGCTCACCCGGCTGCGGCCTGTTTCAGGAGCGGAAAGCCGAGTGCCTCACGGCTGGCAAGATAGGCACGCGCCACGGCGCTGGCGAGCGTGCGCACCCTGAGGATGTAGCGCTGCCGCTCGGTCACGGAGATGGCGCGGCGCGCGTCGAGGAGATTGAAGGTGTGCGAGGCCTTGAGCACCTGCTCGTACGCCGGCAGCGAGAGTTTCGCCGCCAGCAGCTGAGCGCACAGGCGCTCGTGGTCCTCGAAATGCTTCAGCAGCGTCGGCACGTCGGCGTGCTCGAAGTTGTAGGCGGACTGCTCGAGCTCTTGCTGGTGAAAGAGGTCCCCGTAGGTGATCGCACCGCTTGGCGTCTCGCCCCACACGATGTCGTAAATGCTCTCGACGCCCTGCAGATACATCGCCAGGCGCTCGAGCCCGTAGGTGATCTCGCCCGTCACCGGGCGGCAGTCCAGTCCGCCGACCTGCTGGAAGTAGGTGAACTGCGTGACCTCCATGCCGTTCAGCCACACTTCCCACCCCAGTCCCCAGGCGCCGAGCGTCGGGGATTCCCAGTTGTCCTCGACGAAGCGCACGTCGTGGACGAGCGGGTCGAGCCCGAGGGCTGCCAGGCTGCCGAGGTACAGATCGAGGATCGCAGGCGGCGAGGGCTTGATCGTCACCTGGTACTGGTAATAGTGCTGCAGGCGAAAAGGGTTATCGCCGTAGCGACCGTCGGTCGGGCGGCGCGAGGGCTGCACATACGCGGCGCGCCAGGGCTCCGGTCCCACCGCGGAAAGGAAAGTCGCGGTATGAAACGTGCCGGCGCCGACTTCCATGTCATAGGGCTCGAGTATCACGCAGCCGTTTTCTGACCAGTAGCGCTGCAGGGTGAAGATCAGCTCCTGGAACGTGCGCGGTGCGCGGCCGATTTTCATGCGCTTGGATTTCTGAAGGCCCCAAAGAGCGCGCGAGTATACGGCGCGCGGGGGAGTCACGGCGTTCGTGCACCAAAACCGCGCGCTGCACTCACTCTGGCACGATCAAGCGCCTCGCCACTGATATTCGCACCTAGATGGTGCAATAATTCCAGCCATACGCACCACGATGGTGCAGGCGGACGCCCGGCGGTCCCCGTAACTGCTTGATTTCCTGCACTTCTGATCGTGGCACAAGCCCTGCAATGTCAGGCCACTTCCCCCCGCCCTGAGCCGGGCGCGGTGAGTTCTACCCCTTTTCCGGAGGCGATATGGCACCCAGCGACGTTCTGAAGCTCATCAAGGAAAAACAAGTGAAGTTCGCGGATCTGCGCTTCACGGACACGCGCGGCAAGGAACAGCACGTGACGATTCCGGCACGGCTGGTGGATGAAGAACTGTTCCGCGACGGCAAGATGTTCGATGGCTCCTCCATCGCCGGGTGGAAGGGCATCAACGAGTCGGACATGATTCTGATGCCCGAGGCCGGCACCGCGATCATCGATCCGTTCTTCGAAGAGAGCACCGTGAACCTGCGGTGCGATGTGATCGAGCCGACCACCATGCAGGGCTACGAGCGCGATCCGCGCTCGCTCGCCAAGCGCGCCGAGGCTTACCTGAAGTCCACCGGCATCGCGGACGGCGCGCTGTTCGGGCCGGAGAACGAGTTCTTCATCTTCGACAGCGTGCGCTATGGCAACGAAATGCACGGCTCCTTCTACGCCATCGACTCGGTGCAGGGCGCGTGGAATTCCACCAAGGACTACCAGGACGGCAACAAGGGCCATCGCCCCGGCATCAAGGGCGGCTATTTCCCGGTCCCGCCGGTGGATGGTTTCCAGGACATCCGCTCGGCGATGTGTCTGGCCTGCGAGGAGATGGGACTGAAGGTCGAGGTTCACCACCACGAGGTGGCGACCGCAGGTCAGTCGGAGATCGGCATCGGCGCAGGCTCGCTCGTGGTCAAGGGCGACCAGGTGCAGATCCTGAAATACGCGGTGCACAACGTGGCACACGGCTACGGCAAAACCGCGACCTTCATGCCCAAGCCGCTGGTGGGGGATAACGGCAGCGGCATGCACGTGCACCAGTCGCTGCAGAAGGAAGGCCGCGCGCTGTTCGCCGGCGACAAGTACGGCGGACTTTCGGATCTTGCGCTCTACTACATCGGCGGCATCATCAAGCATGCCAAGGCGCTGAACGCTTTCACCAACCCCGGCACCAACAGCTACAAGCGCCTGGTACCGGGCTTCGAGGCGCCGGTGATGCTCGCCTATTCCGCGCGCAACCGTTCCGCCTCGATCCGCATCCCGTGGGTTTCCAACCCCAAGGCGCGGCGCATCGAAGTGCGCTTCCCGGACTCGAGCGCCAATCCGTACTTTGCCTTCGCGGCGATGATGCTGGCAGGTCTGGACGGTATCCAGAACAAGATCCACCCCGGCGATCCGGCCGACAAGGATCTCTACGATCTGGAGCCCGAGGAGGCCAAGCACATTCCCACCGTGTGCCACTCGCTCGACATGGCGCTCGAGCATCTCGACAAGGATCGCGAGTTCCTGACACGCGGTGGCGTCTTCACCAACGACGTCATCGATGCCTACATGGGACTGAAGCTGCAGGAGATCACGCGCTTTCGCATGTCGACTCATCCGGTGGAACTGGAGCTGTACTACAGCTGCTGATGGCGTGATGAGGCGACACAGTTGGCTCTTCGAGTGCGCCGTGCCCGGCCCGCAGGGCCGGCCTGCGCGAAGGAGGGGGGAAGGCGTGCGGGTAGCGGCGTTTTGCAGGCGCCGCCAGCTGCTTTTGTCGCGGCCCGTGCACGGCGCTATGCTGGGGGACGATGCGCAGACTGGCTTTTACCTTAATGTTTCTCGCCTGCTCGCTGGCGGTGGCCACCACGGTCTACAAGTGGGTCGACGACGACGGTGTGGTGCACTACAGCGACCAGCCGCATCCGAACGCGCAGAAGCTGCAGGTCAAGGACGTGCAGACCTACAAAGCCTCCGCCTTCGAGCGGGGCTCTCCCGCCGCGCCGGCCGCGCCGGCCACGCGGCAGCAACCCACCGGCTACCAGGGTTGCGCCATCGTGCAGCCGGCCGATGCGCAGGATTTCGCCAATCTCGACTCGCTGAATGTGGTGGTGCAGACCGATCCGCCGCTGCGCGGCGGCGACCAGGTTTACGTCACCATGGACGGGCAGCCGCTCAACAACGGTGCGGCCACCGGCACCCAGTTCACCGTCTCGCCGATCGACCGCGGCCAGCACACGCTGACGGCGATGGTGCGTGGCAGCGATGGCACGACCTTGTGCCAGACGCCCGGCATCACCTTCAACATTCACCAGCCCTCGCTGCTGAACCCGGTCAATCCGGTCCGTCCGCACTGAACGGCGCGCGCGCGGCGCGCGCGTGGCGGAGCGCCCGTGGCCGTTGAGCACGCCGCCCCTTCCGCGCTCGCCCACTTCGATCCGGCGGACCTGCTCGATGCGCTTTCCACCGGCATCATCATGCTCGACGCACAGCTGTGCCCGATGTACGCCAACGTGGCGGCGCAGGATCTGCTCGCCTTCAGTCTCAACAAGGCGCGCGGGCGCCCGTTCACCGAGCTTTTGCACGAGCCCGACTCCCTCGGCGCTATCCTGCGCCGCTCGCTGGCGAGCGGCGAAAGCATCGCCGACCGTGAGATCGCCGTGCGGCCCGCGGCAGCGCCCCGCGAAGCGCGCACGCTGGATGTCACGATTACCGCCTTAAGCGGACTCACCGGCCGCCATCTGCTGCTCGAACTCGCCGACACCACGCAGCGTCAGCGTATCTCGCGCGAGAACGACCTGCTGGCCCGGCTCGAGGGCAGTCGCCTCATGGTCAGACAGCTCGCGCACGAGATCAAAAACCCCCTGGGGGGGCTGCGCGGCGCCGCGCAGCTGCTCGAGCGTGAGCTGCCGGCCGCGGCGCTTCGCGAATACACCCAGGTCATCATCGGCGAAGCCGACCGGCTCACCGCGCTGGTCGACTCCATGGCAGGTCCCAGCCGGGCGCCGAGCAAGAGCGCGCTCAACGTGCACGAGATCTGTGAACACGTCTACCACCTGTTGCGCGCGGAAGCGCCGGCGACACTTTTGATCGAGCGCGACTACGACCCGAGCCTTCCCAATGCCATGCTCGATCGCAACCAGCTCATCCAGGCGCTGCTCAACGTTGCGCGCAACGCGCTGCAGGCGCAGGGCGACCGCGGACGCATCGTGCTGCGCACCCGCGCGCGCTCGAACGTGAGCATCGGCTCGGTACTGCATCGCCTGGTGGCCAGCGTTCAGGTCGAGGACAACGGCCCGGGCGTGCCGGCGCAGCTGTGCACTTCGATCTTCTATCCGCTCGTCACGGGACGTGCCAACGGTACCGGACTGGGGCTTGCCGTCGCCCAGGATCTGGTCACGCGCAACGGCGGCATCATCGAGTTTGACAGTGAATTGGGGCGCACGGTGTTCACACTGCTGCTGCCCCTCGGAGAAGAGACATGAACGGCAGCGCGCTGCGGGTCTGGCTCGTCGACGACGACGCTTCCATACGCTGGGTGCTGGAACGGGCACTGCGCAACGACGGCATGGCGCCGCGTGCGTTCGAGGCGGCCGAGCCGGCGCTCGATGCCCTCAGGCGCGACACCCCGGATGTGCTCATCACCGACATCCGCATGCCCGGGGCCTCCGGGCTCGAGCTGCTGCGGCGCATCCGCGACGCGCGACCGCAGTTGCCGGTGATCGTCATGACCGCGCACTCGGACCTCGGCAGCGCCGTGTCCGCCTACGAGGGCGGCGCGTTCGAATACCTGCCCAAGCCCTTCGACATCGACCAGGCGGTGGCCCTGGTGCGGCGCGCGGCCAGCGGCGGGCTGCAGGGCGGCAGTGAGGCCGCCGCCGCGCCGCCCATTCCGGAGCTGCTGGGCCGTGCGCCGGCCATGCAGCAGGTGTTTCGCGCCATCGGACGGCTGGCGCGCTCGAGCGTGACGGTGCTCATCACCGGGGAGTCCGGCACCGGCAAGGAACTGGTCGCGCGTGCCCTGCACCAGCACAGCCCGCGCGCCGGCCGGACCTTCATCGCGCTCAACACGGCGGCCATCCCGACCGATCTTTTGGAGTCGGAGTTGTTCGGGCACGAGCGCGGCGCGTTCACCGGGGCGGACGCGCAGCGCCGCGGACGCTTCGAGCAGGCCGACGGCGGGACGCTGTTCCTGGATGAGATCGGTGACATGTCGCTGCCGCTGCAGACCCGGCTGCTGCGGGTACTCGCGGAAGGGGAGTTCTACCGGGTGGGCGGCCAGACCCCGATCCGGGTGGACGTGCGCGTCATCGCCGCGACCCACCAGAACCTCGAGGAGCGCGTGGCGCGCGGCCTGTTCCGCGAAGACCTCTATCACCGCATCAACGTTATCCGCATCGAGCTGCCGCCGCTGCGGGCCCGGGCCCTGGACATCCCGGACCTGCTCATCCACTACATGCTGGTGGCGGCGCAGGAGCTCGCAGTGGAGCCCAAGGCGCTGTCCGCCGAGGCGCTCGCGCGGCTGACCGCGCACGAGTGGCCGGGCAACGTGCGCGAGCTGGTGAACCTGTGCCGGCGCCTGTCGGTGCTCGCCCCCGGCAGTGAGGTGCACCTCGCCGACCTGCCGGCCGAGCTGGCAGGCTCGGCCGCCGCGGATGCGCGCGAGGCGGAGTGGGCGGTGGTGCTGGCCGACTGGGCCGAGCGGCACGCCCTCACCGGCTCGCCGCCGCTGCTCGATGCGGCGCAACCGCAGTTCGAGCGCGTGCTGATCCGCGCCGCGCTGAAGCGCACCCAGGGACACCGCCAGGAGGCGGCCAAACTTCTGGGCTGGGGACGCAACACGCTCACCCGCAAACTCAGGGAGCACGGCATGAGCGGCGCGGAGCTCGACGAATAGTCGCCGAAGCGATAACCCGGTAAGGTGCGCGCCCAAGGATCGGGAGGAGGGGATGACGGACTGGCGCGCCCTGTGGCACACCACCTTTCTGGGCAACGAGCTGGCTGCCTGGGCGCTCGCGCTCGTCGTTTTCCTGGTCACGATTACGCTGCTGCCGCTCGCCACGAGCTTCATCAGCGTGCAGCGGCGCCGCCTCATCGCGCACCGTCCGCCGCAGATGCACGTCGCGGTCGATCTGGCGGCGCTTTTGGTCGCACGCACCAGCCGAGTGTTCCTGTGGGCCGTGGCGGTATGGCTGGCCTCGCGCGAACTGAGCTTCCCGCCGCGTCTGGAGCGCTGGCTCAGCGTGACGTTGGTGCTGCTGTTCTGGGTGCAGGTGGCGTTGTGGGCCATGGCGGCGGTGCGCTTCGGCATCGACCTGCGCCGGCTGCGCTCCACCGGACCCGACACGCTGCTCAAGAGCTCGATGGAAGTGATCCTGTTCGGGGCGGGGATCGTGATCTGGGGCGTTGCGCTGTTGCTCGCGCTCGACAACCTGGGCGTGGAGATCAAGCCGCTGCTGGCGGGCTTAGGCATCGGCGGCATTGCGCTGGCGCTCGCCGTGCAGACGGTGCTCGCGGACCTGCTCGCATCGCTTGCGATCGCACTCGACAAGCCGTTCGGCTTAGGCGATGCGCTCACCATCGATGACTGCACCGGAACGGTGGAGCACATCGGGGTCAAGAGCACCCGGCTGCGCAGTCTTTCCGGTGAGCAGATCATCATTTCCAACGCCGACGTGCTCAAGGCGCGCGTGCGCAACTTCGGCCGCCTGCACGAGCGCCGTGCGCTGTTCCTGCTCGATGTGCATTACGAGACGCCGGTATCGATCCTCGCCGCGATCCCGCGCGCGGTGCGCGAAATCGTCGAAGCGACACCCGACACGCGCTTCGACCGCTGCCACCTGCTGCGCTGCACGGATGCGGCCCTGCAGTTCGAGACCGTCTTCTTTGTCACCCGGCCGGACTACAAGAGCTTTGCCGACGCGCAGCAGAGCATCAACCTGCGCATCCTCGAGCGCTTCCGCGCAATGGAGGTGGTGTTTTCGGCGGTCGCGCCGCGGCCGGTGCGGCTGCATCCGCTGCCCGAGCCCGCCGCGCAAGCGGGCGGCCAGCAGCGCCTGCTCTAGGCCGGGAGTCCCGAGAACCTCAGCGGCAGTGCCGCCCGTCAGTGGCTGGTGAGCGCCTGGCGCAGCGCCGCGTCGAAGTCCTCGTACGGCAGCGCACCCTCCACCGTCTGCCCGCGCAGCACGCCGTTTTGCGCCTTGCCGATGACGAATGCCGGGGTGCCATCGAATCCGAGCTCACGCGCCTGCATGGCGTTGCGCCCGATCGCAGCGATGTATTTCCCCGCGACCCGGCAGGACTCGAAGCGCTGCAGGTCGAGCCCGAGTGCGCGGGCCTGCCGCCTGAGCCCCTCGGGGCTTAAGTCCGCATCAGCCGCGAGCAGCGCGGCGTGCATGGGCCAGAACTTGCCCTGCTCCGCGGCGCAGTGCGCCGCCACGGCGGCAGGCTGCGCGCTGGAATGAATCTCCAGCGGCAGATCGCGCACGATGAAGCGCAGCTTGCCGGTGTCGACCCAGACACGCTTCAGGCGCGGAAAGGTCTCGAGCTGAAAGCGCCGGCAATACGGACACTGGTAGTCGGTGAACTCCACCATGGTGAGCGGCGCATCGGCCCGTCCGAGCGCCTGCTCAGCCTCGTCCAGGCGCAGCTGCACGCCATGGTCTGCGGTGCCGGGTGCGGCGATGGCAAGCGCCGCCAGCGCCGAGGCGAGCAGTGCCGCTGCCGTGCGATGCGAGTTCAGCATCGATAGCGCCTATTGCGGGTGCTCGTCGCGCTTTTCCTTCTCGTTCGGCGCCCGCTCGGGCGGATGCTGCGGGTGATAGGCAGGTCCGCCGGGCTTGGCGGCGGTGACGCCGTGCTCGGTGAAGGCGCCCGGACGTGGCGTGGCGGCGATCGGCGGATGCCCCTCATTGCGCGTGGCGTTCTGCTGCGGGTTGCTGCGGGCGGCCGTGATGTGCTGGGTCTGCATCGGGGTCGGCGGGACGTGCACCTCGTGCGCGACCGCCGCTTCCGCCGGGGTCGGCTGGGTGCGCGTGCCGGGTGCGCCGGCGTAGCTCACCCGCGTGATGTCGTTGTTGATGGTGACGTTGTTGATCACGGTCTGGTTGTAGGTGTTGTGAATGACGGTGACATTCACGTTGCTGACCGCGGTGTTGTACTGGAAGCGGTTGCCGGCCCAGCGTCCGCCGGCGTAGCCGGTGCCCACGTAGCCGCCGCCGTAATTGATGCCGCCGTAGAAGCCGACATGCGGCCCCCAGTAGCCGGCGTGGAAGACGTACAGTCCGCCGGCGAGGATCCAAAAGCCCGGCGTCCACAAAAATCCCGGCTGCGGAGGCGCGACCCAGGTACCCGGCACCCAGTAGTAGCCCTCCGCTCCCCACATCCACACCCCCGGCGTCCACAGATAGCCTTCCTCGGGGCAGGGCGGCTGCTCGTACGCCGGCAGGGGCGGTGGCGGCTCGGAAGCCTGCTCCTCGGCCGATGAGTAGGCCGGCGGCGGCGGCGGTGCGGCGGCCGGCGGCGGCGGATAATAGGCAGGCTGCACGATGCAACCGGTGAGGACTGCCGCCAGAATGCCGAGCAGCGCGCGATGAACCGAAGTCGCGATCATTAAGAACTCCTTCGCGGAAATTGGCGTTCAGCCCGAGATGGCGCAGTCTTCCATGGCCTGGGTGGTGCGCAGCGTCCCCACCAGCTCGGTCACGCTGGTGAGGCCGTGCGTGGCGAGGTAACCCGCGATGCCTTCGTTGATCCTCTTGCACACCATCGGGTCGTAGAACAGCGCGGTGCCGACGCCGACCGCGCTCGCGCCGGCGATGATGAACTCCAGCGCATCGTTCGCAGTGGTGATGCCGCCCTGGCCGATGATCGGGATGCGATGGATCCTGGCGACATCGTACACCTGGTGCACCTTCAGCAGCGCGATCGGCTTGATGGCAGGTCCTGACAGCCCGCCCTGCACGTTGCCAATCACCGGCGTGCGTTCATCAACGTCGATCGCCATGCCCATGATGGTATTGATCACCGCGAGCGCATCGGAGCCTGCCTCGATGCAGCGGCGCGCGTTCTCGCGGATGTCGGTCTGGTTGGGCGAGAGCTTGGTGATGAGGGGTTTGCTCGTCACGCGGCGGCAGGCGGCCACCACCTGCGCCGACATTTCGGGGTAGTTGCCGAAGGCGACGCCTCCTTCCTTCACGTTCGGACAGGAGATGTTGATCTCCATGGCGTCGATCGGCGATTCATCGAAGCGGCGGGTGACTTCGACATACTCCTCGATCGTCGAGCCGCACACGTTGGCGATGAAGCGCGTCTCGCTGAAGTCCAGTTGCGGCAGGATGTCGCGCACGACCTGCTCGACCCCCGGATTCTGCAGCCCGATGGCGTTCAGCATGCCGGCCGCGGTCTCGTAGACGCGATGCGGCGGGTTGCCGAGCCGCGCTTTCCCGGTGGTGCCCTTGAGCACGATCGCGCCCGCGTCGCGGTTGGAGAATCCCTCGATGCGGGTGTACTCCTCACCGAAGCCGACACAGCCGGACAGCAGCACGATGGGCGAGGCGAACGCGAGGCCGCAGAAGTTCAGGCCGAGCGAGCCTGGCAGCGGCGTCCCCGCGCCGTGCCCCGCGGCAGCCTCTGGTCTGACTGTCCCCATGGCGCCATTATCGCACAGGCGATGAGGCCTCAAGGCTTGCCGGTCCCATGTTCCAGGTCGTGCTTTTTCAGCCCGAGATAGCGCCGAACACCGGCAACATCATCCGCCTGTGCGCCAACAGCGGCAGCACGCTGCATCTGGTGAAGCCGCTCGGCTTCGAGCTCACCAGCAAGGCGGTGCGCCGCGCCGGCCTGGATTACGCAGAGCTGGCCTGCGTGCACGTGCACGCGAGCCTCGCGGACTGTCTTGGAGCGCTCGAAGGCGCGCGGCTGTTCAGTGTCGAAACCAGCGGTAGCTGCGCCTATGGTGCGGCGAGCTTTCGCCCTGGCGATGCCCTGATCTTCGGCTCCGAGACGGGCGGTCTCACCGCGCAGGTGCTGGCACGGGTGCCGCCGGCGCATCATCTGCATATTCCGATGCGCCCCGGCAACCGCAGTCTCAACCTGTCCAACGCCGTGGCGCTGGTCGTCTACGAGGCCTGGCGCCAGAACGGTTTTGCACAGGCCGGGCAGCGCTGAGCCGCGGGCGGATGGCGGAGCGTGCGCGGCGGGATCACAATGACGCAGCATCCGGGACCTACTGAAGGATCACGGCCAGCCTGCGGCGGTGGGCGCTTCATCCCAAGCCCTGGGAAGTCGGCCACGCTGCCAAACGCTGACAGTCAGGCGTACGGGGGGTTTCATGGGATCAAGGCAACCGGCAGCGACGCTCTTAGTGCTCGTATTGTTTGTCACGGCTATCGCCCTGGGCGGCACCGCCACGGATGATCCCGCCGAAGCGGCGGCACGCGCCTGGCTGGCGGCCGCCGATGCACTGAACGGCGCAGAAACCTGGCGTCTGGCGGCCCCGGTGTTTCAGCAGCACATCAGCGCTGAGCAGTGGCAGCAGGCACTGAGCGCGGCGAGAAGCCCGCTGGGCGCCCTCAAGAGCCGTACCCTGGCATCGGTGAACCATCGCACGAGTCTTCCCGGTGTGCCCGATGGCGAGTACGCGGTGATGCAGTACCAGGCCGAGTTCGAACACAAGGCCAGTGCAGTCGAGACGGTGACTGCGGCCAGGCAATCCGACGGATCGTGGCGCGTTGCCGGTTACTTCATAAAATGAGTCGCCACGGCCTGGATGCCTTCGCGCGTGTACAGGAGCGCCCGATCGATCGGCACGCGCCGGGCAGACAGCGTGGTTGAGCTCGCAGTGATTCTCAGGCGCTTCGAGGCGCCGGACGAAACGCGTCACCTCGAGCACGGCGTGTTCCAGCTCGTGCACATCGGCGGCATGAGCATCGGACGTGCGACCTATCAGCCCGGCTGGAAGTGGTCCAAGCACGTCGGGCCGGCTCTCGGCCTCACGCGCTGCTCGGTGGAGCACGCGGTCTGGTTCTGTCCGGTGTGGTCACGGCGGCCTTCGATGACGGCACCATCATTAAGCTGCGCGCCGGGGAACTCTTCTATATCCCGCCGCTGCCACACGACAGCTGGGTGGTCGGCGACAGGCCGTACGTGTCGCTGCATTTTTCCGGCGCACAGCAGTACGCCAGATAGGGCCGCGACGGGCTTAGCCGGTGGCGCAATGGCCGGTGTGCGCCCACAATCAGCCTTCCGTCGCTGCGGTGCGACCCGTGGGGTGCGGTATCTGATGCCCGACGAAGACTTCCGGCTCACCAAGATCACGCAACTGTGCCGCACGCTCCCGGAGACTGAGCGCGCGCTGCGCGGCGACCATGCAGACTTTCGGGTTCGCCAGCGGGTGTTTGCCTATTTCCTCAACGATCATCACGGCGATGGGGTGATCTCCGTGTGCTGCAAATCCGCGCTGGGCGAGAACCTCGAGCGCGTGCGCTCCGATCCGGCTCGGTTCTACCTGCCGGCCTATATCGGTGCGCGAGGCTGGTTCGGCATGCGGCTCGACCGCGAACCTATCGACTGGCACGAGGTCGAGAACATCCTCGAGCGAAGTTACCGGCTGATCGCTCCCAAGAGACTGGCTCAGACGCTGATCCAACGAAACAGATAACGGGAATTTGCGTGTCCTACGAGCTCACCATCACCCAGCGGCGCGGTTTTCTGCACGTGATCGTGACCGGGCAGAACAGCGTGCAGACCGTGGGCGACTACATCAGGGCAGTCATCCGCGAATGCGCGAGCCGGCAGTGTCACCGGGTGCTGATCGAGGAGCGCCTGGTGGGGCCGCGACTGGGGATGGTCGACGTGTTCACGTTGCTTTCTGCGATCATAGAAAAGTTCCGCGGCGGGATTGAGTCCATCGCGTTCGTGGACATCAACGCGCAAGGTGACACCATGCGCTTTGCCGAGGACGTCGCGGTCAACAGCGGCGCTCCTTTGAGAGTCTTTGCGGGCGTCGCCGCGGCCGAGCAGTGGCTGCTCGGTGAAATTCAGCGAAACGCTGCTGCGCAGCCCAACCCACATCCCTGAGGGGATCACTGCCGACACCGGCTGAGCCCCCCGATCGGTGCGGGTGCGTGCAGTGCGCCGCCCGGGAGCAGCGCGGCGGCGCTGGCGCCGCTAATCGGCTTCGGTCCTGATCGGACGGCTCATCAGCTCGCGCACCGCGTCCTTCGCCGGCAGATCCTCGTACAGCACGCGGTATACCACCGCGCACAGCGGCATTTCCACGGCCGCCCTGCCCGCCACCACGCGGATGGCCTGCGCCGCGGCGTAGCCTTCGACCGCCTGACCGATTTCCTCAAGAGCCGCCGGCGGGCTGCGGCCTGCGGCGAGCAGCAGCCCGAAGCGCCGGTTGCGCGACTGATCGTCGGTGCAGGTCAGCACCAGGTCGCCAAGTCCCGCAAGACCCATGAAGGTTTCCGCGCGCGCGCCGAGCGCAACGCCGAGGCGCGTCATCTCTTTCAGACCCCGCGTGATGAGCGCCACGCGCGTGTTGGCGCCGAACCCTAAGCCATCGGACAGGCCGGCGCCGACCGCGAGCGCATTCTTGACCGCCCCGCCGATCTCCACGCCCATGATGTCGGTGGAGCTGTAGGCGCGGAAATTCGCCGAAGACAGCTCACGCGCCAGGGTCTGGGCGTAGGCTGCATCGGGTGAGGCGACGGTCATGGCGGTGGGCAGTCCGCTGCCGACCTCGCGTGCGAAGGTCGGGCCCGACAGGACCGCGACCCGCCGATCAGGCCCCAGAACCTCGCGTGCCACCTGGTGCGGGAGCTTACCGCTGCCCTGCTCGAAGCCCTTGGTCGCCCACACCACGTGCATGTCGCTCGCCAGGAGCGGCGCGACCTCGCCGAGCAGTGAGCGCAGCACCTGGCTTGGCACGACGAACAGCACATCGCGGGCGCCGTGCAGCGCTGCGGGCAGGGCAGGCTCGACGTGCAGCGAATCCGGAAAGCGCGCGCTGGGCAGATAGCGCTCGTTGCGGCGACTGCGCGCCATGCTCGCGAGGCGCTCGCGGTCGCGCCCCCACAGCCTGACCGGGCGGCCGCCGCGCGCGAACTGGATGGCAAGGGCGGTGCCCCACGAGCCCGCACCGAGCACCGCGACCGGCACGTCACGCAGCACCCGTGCGCTCATGGCCGCAGCAATGTCAGTTGGTGACCGCCGGCGGCGCTTCCGACTGGGCCCCGTACAGCGCCTCGAAGTTTACCGGCGGCAGCAGGAACTGCGGGAAACCGCCCTGACTCACGAGCTGCGATACCGCGCAGCGCGCGTACGGAAACAACACGCCGGGGCACAGGGTGCTCACCACGCGCTTGAGGTCCTCCTCGGCGAGGTTACGTATGACGAACAGGCCCGCCTGCTTCACTTCGACCAGGAAGACCGTCACCTCCGCGAGCTTGGCCGATACGGTGACCGTGAGCACCACCTCGCGCACGTCGGGCCCGAGGGCGCTGGAAGTGGTCTGCAGGTCGAGGCTGATCTGCGGATTCCAGTTGCCATCGACGCGCGGCCCGTTGGGCGACTCGTACGAGCAGTCCTTGAGGTACACGTTCTGCAGCGCGAGCACCACGCCCGCATCGCTGGTTAGCGCGGAGACCGGCGCGGCGCCGGCGGGTTCGTTGACCATGTTCAGCAGGCTCCAGTTGTCTTCAGCAGTGAATCCAGGCGGCCCGTCGCATCGAGCTCGTAGAGATCATCGCAACCACCGACGTGCTCGGTGCCGATGAAAATCTGCGGCACCGTGTTCTGGCCGCAGCGTGCCATCATCTGCGCCCGTGCGCCGGGCACCGCCTCGACATCGATCTCCTCGACGGCAACGCCCTTGCCTTCCAGCAGGCTGCGCGCGCGCGCGCAGTAGGGACACCAGTCCGTGACGTACATGAGGACCTGCGCTGCACTCATGCACGCGAGATGGGCAGATTGTCCGCCCGCCAGGCGGCCAGGCCCCCGCGCAGCGCGAACACGCGGGTGAAGCCCTGCGCCGCGAGCTGACGCACCGCCGATGCGCCGATCGAGCCGCCCTCGTCGTAGACGACCACCGCCTTCTCCTTGTGCTTCTTCAGCGTGTCGGCGGCGCTCAGGATCTGCTCGCTGTTCATCTGGCGGGCCCCGGACACGTGGCCGGCCTGATACTGCTCCTGCGGGCGCAGGTCCAGAAGCAGCGCCCCCTGGTTCATCAGGCGGATCAGCTCCTGGGGCGATACCGAGACCAGGCTTTCCGAGCGCGCGCGCATCTCGTATACAACAATGGCGGCCGCCAGCATCACGGTAGCGGTACCGAGCCAGGGGTGGTGGCTGACGAATTCGAGGACACGGTCCATGGGGATGCGAAGCATGCCGGGGGCGAAAAAGGGCGCGCATTATAGCGCCCCTATGCATTGGAGCACCCGGCAGGAGCGCCGCTGGCTGGCCGCCGCCCTGCTGCTGGCCGTCAGCGGCCTCAGTTGCGCCCGGGGCGCCCCGGCGCCGCCTGAAGGTGATGCCAGGAAGGCCGAAGAGCAGCTGCAGGCGGTCAAATCCGAGATCGAGCGGGTGACGCGCGAGGTGGAGGCCGAGCAGGTGGAGCACGACCGCCTCACCCGCGAGCTGCGCAATTCGGAACTCTCGGTCGGCAAGGCGCGCGACGCGCTGCTGGATGTGCGGCACGAGCGCGCCGAGGGCGCGGCGCGCCGCGCCGCGCTCGCCACCGAGAAGCGCGCCCGCGAGGCACAGCTCGGCGAGAATCGTGCCGCGCTCGAAGGGCAATTGCGCGCCGCCTACCTGATCGGCCGCCAGGAACCGCTCAAGCTGCTCCTCAATCAGAAAGACCCGGCCCTGGCCGGGCGCATGTTCGTCTACTACAGCTACTTCGGGCGTGCGCGCGCCGGACAGATCCGCCTCATCGAGGACGACGTGCAGCGCCTGGCCGAGCTCGACAGCGAACTTCAGGCCGAGGACGCCAAGCTGGCCGAGCTGGAAAAGCAGCAGCGCGCGCAGCTGAACACCCTCGAGCAGGCGCGTGAGCAACGCAGCCACGTGCTCGCCGGCCTCGAGGCGCAGTCGCACACGCGTGCGCAGAACCTCGAGCGACTGAAGAGCCAGCAGGCGGGACTTGAGAAACTGGTGCGCGAGTTGCGCACCGCCATGGAGCGCTTCCCGGTGCAGGGGAACGATGCCTTCACCCGCCTGCGCGGCAAGCTGGCCTGGCCGGTGAGCGGGCACCTGCTGGCGCGCTTCGGCGATGCACGCGCCGGCGGGGTGCACTGGGATGGCGTGCTGGTCGCCACCGAGCGCGGCGCGCCGGTGAAGGCGGTGTGCGAGGGGCGCGTCATCTACGCCGACTGGCTGCCGGGCCTGGGCCTTCTCGCCATCGTGGATCACGGGGATGGCTATTTGAGCCTGTACGGCCACAACGAGCGCCTGTACAAGGCGGCCGGCGAGCATGTGGCCGCCGGCGATACCCTCGCCGCCGCGGGGGACAGCGGCGGCAGCCCGCGCCCGGAGCTGTATTTCGAGATCAGGAAGGCCGGCAAGCCGGTCGACCCGCGGCCGTGGTTCAATAGCCCCGACCCCTGAGGGCCGCCGCGGCGGCGCTGCGAGTGTGACTGGGGTCAACATTTTGACCGCAGGGCCGCCCGCCAGTGCGCGGTTTCGCCAACTCGAGCAAGGAAGCCGGATGCGATAGGCGCAATGTTATGAGCTGCGGTTTTAACAGATACCCGTGCCTGCGGAACCTAAATAACGTATGAGTGCGCTTCCGGACCGCGAATACGTGCCTGGCCAGCCAGGCGCCCGCTTCGATCCTTACGTGCGACTGATCCGCTCGCTGCTGCCACGCACCTCGTGCGTCGCCATGTTCGGGCCTGCCGGGGACCTGCTGTGGTCCACCGACACCATGACCGGCCCGGATCTGATGAACATCGTCGATGATGCGCTACTGAGCGCACGCAGCAATCCCGACAGCGCCGGCCAGTTGCGCCTGCTCGCCGGCAACCTGCCCGTCTACCTGTGCGCCCTGCGCGACAACCAGCTGCAGCTGGTGGCGCTGCTCGCCGTGCTGTGCCGGCCGAACGATCAGAACGACAAGCGCAATCACGACTTCAACTTTGCCTATTCGCTGCTCGCTCCCGCGCTCGAGTGCGCGCGGCGCGATCTGATCGCGCGCACCACCATCGATGAGCTCACCCAGATCGTGGGCGGACTCGACAAGAACCTGAATCTGCTGCTCGCGCAGGGCGGCGGGGATCAGCACAGCGGGCCCGAGGGCCTCAACGAACTGCAGCAGCTGCTGCAGCAGACCATCGAGCTTCTGGGCGCCTGCACCGGCGCGCTGCTGGTCCCGGAGAAGAACGTGACGCTGGTGCGCGCGCCGGGCGGTGCCGCGCCGGATACCCAGTTCCTGATGCGGGCACACCGACGCCTGCTGGCGATGGTGCAGACGCAGCGCGAGCCGCTCATTCTCAACGACACCCAGTCGGCCGCGTTCCCGGACGCCTTTTCCTACCGGACACTGTGCTGTTCGCTGCGCTCGCGCGCCGGCCGCTCCATCGGCGTGCTGGCGCTGATGCGCGAGCCGGGGGCGGAACCTTTCACCTCGCGCGATGCCTCCATCGCCGAGATTCTCGCCCGCAAGGCCATCGGCGGCATCGAGAACAGCTACGACACCTTGAGCGGTCTGTACACGCGTGCCGAGTTCGAGCGACGGGTGCGCTCCGTGGCGGAACTCAAGGGCGCACAGCCCTGGAGTGCCCTTTACATCAACGTCGACCGGCTGCACGCGATCAACGAGAAGTCCGGGATGCACGTCGGCGACGGGCTCTTGGGACAGCTGGGCGAGCTGATCCGCCAGCGCCTGCCGCCCGGCGCATTCGGTGCGCGCATTTCCGGTGACCGTTTTGCCGCCATGCTGCCCGCGCGGGTGGAAGACGCCCAGGGCTTTGCCGAGTCGCTGCGCGAGGGCGCCGGCCGGCTCGCCATGATTCAGGACGAGGGGCGTGCGCCACTGTCGATCAGCGTCGGCATCACCGCACTCGATGCGGCGGCCACGGAACTGGCCCACGTGCTGGCGCCCGCCGAGACTGCCTGCAAAGCCGCCAAGGACCGCGGCCGCAACCGGGTCGAGATCTACCAGGCGAGTGACATGAGCATCATGCGCCGCCACGCGGACATCGGCATCGCCGAGCAGGTGCGCGAAGCGATCAATACCGGGCGGCTGCAGCTGTATGCGCAGCTCATCCTGCCGTTTGCCGCCGCCGACAGCGCCCGGCCGCACTACGAGCTGCTGCTGCGCATGATCGATGACGGCGGCCGCACCGTGGGCCCCGACACCTTCATGTCGGCGGCCACGCGCTATCAGCTGATGCCGGCGATCGACCGCTGGGTCATCAACCACGTCATCGAGTCGCTCAAGCCCCGCGCCAGTGTGCTCGAGGGCAAGGCGCTCGGCTTCGCCATCAATTTCTCCGGCCAGTCCCTCAACGATGACACTTTCGCCGACTCGGTCATCGACGGCATCGCCGGCAGCGGTCTTGATCCGGAGCTGTTCTGCTTCGAGCTCACCGAGAACGCCACGGTGGCCAACCTGCCGCGCGCCGAGGCGCTGATGCGGCGTCTGCGCCTGCTGGGCTGCGGCGTTGCGCTCGATGACTTCGGCACCGGGCTGTCCTCGCTTTCCGTCCTGCGCCAGCTGCCGATTACCATGCTCAAGATCGACGGCAGCTTCGTGCGCGACGTGCTCAAGGACCCGCGCGCCGAGTCCATGGTGCGCGCGATCGCGCAGCTCGCCCGCAGCATGCAGATCGTGACGGTGGCCGAATACGTCGAAACCGAGGCCATCAGCGCCCGCCTGGTGGAACTGGGCGTGGACTACGGGCAGGGATTTGCCATCGGCCGGCCGATACCGCTGGCGGATCTTCTGACCGAGCTGCCGCTGCCGGGTGAAGCGGGGCAGTCTGTCGAGCCGGCTCAAGACACGACCTGGTACGCGGGGGCGGCGCGCTGATGTTGCGCGGCGGCAAGCCCGCGCCCGAGGCCGCGATCCGAGTCAGGGTTTTGCCCGTGTCCCCATCCCACCCCGTGACGCCGGCGAAGGGAGTCCTGGTCATGACGATGCGTTCACGCACGCTGCTCGCACTGATCGCGGGCATGATTCTGGGGTTCTGCGGGGCGCTGACGAGCGTCGTGCTGGCCGAGCGCCCGAGTGATGCGCCGCGGCCCGACGCCGTGCCGCCGCAGGCCCGCAGCTCACTTCCGTGGCAGGAGGCGAGCCTGTTTGCCGAGGTCTACGAACGCATCAAGCGCGACTACGTGGACGATGTCGATGACCATGAGCTGATGGAAAAGGCCGTTCGCGGCATGGTCGCCGCCCTCGATCCGCACTCGGCCTACCTCGACAGCGAGGAGTTCGACGAGATTCGTCTGTCCACCATGGGCTCCTATCCGGGCGTCGGCATCGAGGTGATTGCCGATAATGGGCTGGTGAAGGTCCTGCGCCCGATCGACGGCTCCCCGGCCCAGCGGGCGGGCCTGCGCGCCGGGGATGAGATCGTGAGAATCGATGGCGCCGACATCGGCGCGGACCTGGCCGGCGCCATTGCGCGCATGCGCGGGGCGTCCGGAAGTGTCGTGACGCTCGCCGTGCGCCGGGAGGGTGCGCCGGGCGTCAGCGAGTACGCCCTGCGCCGTACGCAAGTCGAGGTGCACAGCGTCACGCAGCAGACGCTCGAGCCGGGCTATGGGTACCTTCGCATCACAAACTTCAGCGAAACGACGGCGCAGGACGTGAGTCGTGCCATATTGCGCCTCAAACGAGACAATCCGGCGGGTATCATGGGTCTGGTGCTCGACCTGAGAAACAATCCGGGTGGCGTACTCGAGGCCGGCGTGGCCGTGGCGGATGATTTTCTCGACTCCGGAGTGATCGTGACCGCGGACGGGCGCACCCCCGAGGCACGCTTTCGCATGGACGCTACCCCGGGCGATCTGATCGATGGAGCGCCCCTGGTGGTGCTCGTGAACGGCGGGTCGGCGTCCGCTTCCGAGATTGTCGCCGGCGCGCTGAAGGACCATGGGCGGGCGCTCCTGGTCGGCAGGAAGACCTACGGCAAGGGCTCGGTGCAGACGGTCATGCCGCTCAGCCACGGGGGCGCGGTCAAACTGACCACCTCGCGTTATTTCACACCCTCCGGTGCTTCGATCCACGGCAAGGGCATCGTGCCGGACATCCTGCAGGAGGGCCCGGGCGAGGCGCCCGCGGAACTGCTGATGGTCAAAGGCTCACCGCCCCTGACGGTGCGTGATGCCGACGTGCGCGTCGGGCTCGATGCGCTCAAGAGCCAGGCACGCGAGCGCCGTGCCGGCACGATGCTGGTCAGCCGCGCGCTGGTCCCGTAACACTCGCAGCGCCGCTCTCGCACGGCGGCCCGCTTTACCGGATATCCTCCGGCGCCATGCTGGCGTGGCTCATCGACTTCATCCTGCATCTCGACCGCCACCTGGTCGAGCTGCTCACGCGCTTCGACCTTTGGATCTACCCGATCCTGTTCGCCGTGATCTTCGCGGAGACCGGACTCATCGTGACGCCGTTTTTGCCCGGGGACTCGCTGCTGTTCGCACTCGGCGCACTCGCGGCGGTGGATAGCAGCGGCACGCTCAACGCACCGCTGCTGAGCGGTCTGCTCGCCGTGGCAGCCGTGCTCGGCAACACGGTGAATTACGGGGTGGGGCGCGCCATCGGGCCGCCGGCCTTCAGCGGCCGTTACCGGCTGCTGAAGGTCGAGTACCTGAGGTACACGGAAGGGTTCTTCCGCCGCTACGGCGGCATGGCGGTCCTGCTGTCGCGCTTCATGCCCATCATCCGCACCTGTGCACCGTTCGTGGCCGGCATCGCCCGCATGCCGTTCGCGCGCTTCCTCGCCTACAACCTGGCCGGGGGTGTCGCCTGGGTCATGCTGTTCGTCTGGGGCGGGTACCTGTTCGGTAACATCCCGCTGGTGAAGGCGCATTTCGGTCTGGTGACGATCGGCATCATCGGCGTATCACTGCTACCGTTCGTGAGCGTGCTGCTGCGGCGGCCGGCACACTCGCCCTGAAACCGCGGGCAGGCTGACCTCAGCTGCGGCTTCAGCTCACGGTGAGGGCGCGCAGGGCACCGATCAGACCGCCGATCAGCAGTACGACGTTCGGGATCATGCTGAGCAGGAAGCCCGCTTCGCGCTTCTTCGGATCCTTGACGTAGCCGCGGAAGTAAAGTGCCCGCCCGATGATGTAGAGGGCGCCCAGAGCTGCGGCCAGGTAGGGGCTGAAGTAGCGCGCAAACAAGAGTATCGAGGGCACGAAAATGATGAGTTGCTCGAGGGTGTTCATCTGCACGCGGAAATAGCGCTCAAACACCTCGTTGCCGGTGGTGGCCGGGGCGGGCACCTGGTAGCGCGCGCGCGCCCGCCCCACGGCAAATCCGAACACGATGAACTCGATGAGGGCGAGGGCGATCACCACATGAACGAACGGCATCAGACCTCCGATTTTCGCCGCCAGAATGGCACAATGACTTCATGAGCCACAAGGAACGGGGCTACGCGCACCGGGTCGACATCCGCGCCGATGCAAACAGCGTCTGGCAGGCGCTCACTGATGTCGGGCAGCTGCGCGCCTGGTGTTCACCCGATGCGCACGTGCGTGCGCGCCACGGCGGACTGTTTCGCGCCAGCGTCGACCGCGTCAGCGAGTTCGAGGCGCATATCGACGTATTCGAGCCGCAGCGGCGCCTGCGCCTGGTCTACCTGCCCTCACCCACGCTGCCGCCGGCCGACACGGTGATGGTGGATGACTTCATTCTCGAACCGCGGCCCGGGGGTACCATCGTGAGACTGCTCGGCTCGGGTGTGCCGGCGAGCACGGAGTGGGATACTCAGTACCGGCGACTGCGCGCGAGCTGGCAGCAGGCCATCAGCCGGCTGAAGATCTTCGTCGAGCAACAAGCGAAAACCGGAGCGCCCACATGATTGGATTCCTGCTGCGCGCGTTCATTACCGCCATCGGTCTTTGGGTTGCGAGCGCATGGGTTCCGGGGGTTCACATCGATACCCTCGGCACACTGCTCCTCGCCGGCATCCTGCTCGGGGTGGTGAATGCCATCGTGCGGCCGATCGCCTTCATCCTGACACTGCCGATCACGATCCTGACACTGGGTCTCTTCCTGCTGGTGCTCAACGCAGCCATGGTGGCCTTCGTCGCCTGGATGCTGCCCGGGTTTCACATTCCCAACTTCAGCGCGGCGCTGCTGACCTGGCTCATCGTGTGGGTCACCGGCTGGATCGGCTCTGCGCTGATCGGCCACCGCGGCGTCGAGCGCTACGCGCACCGCTGACACGGCAGCCGGCGCCTTGACGTTGGCGCTAACCGCCGAGCGCGCGACCCACCCGGCGGTAGAGCGCATAGATCACCAGCAAGAAGACGCTGCCGCCGAGCCAGACGGCGCCACGCTCGGCGAACGAGTCGCCCACGATCGACAGCGGGAAATCCTCGCCCGAGAACGCGACCAGTGAGGCCACCAGCACGCCGATCAGCCCCTCCCCGACGATCATGCCCGAGGCCAACAGCACGCCCAGCTGCTTGGTGGCCGCGGCATTGGCCCCCCGCTCGGCGTGTCGCTCGAATATCCACCCCGCCAGCGCACCCACCACCACGATCAGCGTGCTCTGCGTCGGCAGATAGATGCCGAGCCCCACCGCCAGCGGCGACAGATGCGCGCCGGGTTTCAGACGGCGCAGCAGCGCGTCGGCGGCGATGAGGAACACGCCGATCAGCGCGCCGGTCTTGATCAGACTCCAGTCGACATTGTTCTGGATGACTCCCTGAGCGAGCGCCGATATCAGGCCGGCCTGGGGCGCCGGCAGCGGATGCTCGTGATGAGGACCCGGGGCGCCGGCGAAGCCATAGGCATGATTGAGCAGATCGAGGATCGGCGGGATGATCGCGGCGCCGGCGACCACACCGATCACCAGCGCGACCTGCTGCTTCCAGGGCGTCGCGTCGACCAGCTGCCCGGTCTTCAGATCCTGCAGGTTGTTGTTGGCGATCGCCGCGGCGGCAAATACCACCGCGGTGACCAACAGCGCGTAGGCGACCAGGGATTTGCCGGTGTCCTGAGAGAAGTCGGCGGGCATTCCCACCAGGATGATCAGGGCAAAGCCGATCACCGCCAGAATGCCGATACCCGAAAGCGGGCTGTTCGATGAGCCGATCAGACCTGCCATGTAACCGCACACCGCCGACACCAGGAAGCTCATGATCGCGACGTAGAGCACGCCACTCACCACCAGGAACGCGAGGTGTCCGCCCAGGCCGCTTTCGCTGGCCAGTTTCGCCAGCAACACCCCCACCGGCAGCACGCACAGCAGTGAGGCAACGCCCACCAGGCCGATCGGGATGTCCTGCTCGGTGCGCGGCAGCATGGCGGAGCTGCCCGCCGCGCGCGCGCGCGAGGCGACCATGGCCGAGCGCAGGCCCGCGACCACCGGCTTCACGAGCTTGGCCAGCGTCCACACCGCGGCAACCCCGATGGTGCCCGCCCCGACGAAGCGAATTTTGTGGTTCCACGTGTCGTGGGCCAGCGCGTCGAGGTGGGCGGCCGCAAGGTTCGCCGCGTCGGGCGTCAGCGCCGAGAAGTGCGGTACGCCCCAGACCCAGGCGATCATCGCGCCCACCAGCATGGCGATGCCGACCCAAAGTCCGACCAGATGCCCTACGCCAAACAGGGCGAACGACAGGAGAAAGTCGTAGCCCGACACGCCGCGCTCGCCGACCCGAAAGTTACGTGCCACATCGCCGGCGAACAGCCGCGTGGCCACGATCAGCGAGAAGGCAGCCGAGATCACCGATCCCCACAGCAGCGCCATCAGACCCGCACGACTTTCTTCCACGCCCGAGCCGTGCTCACCGCTGCCCACTTTCAGCACTTCCGCGCAAGCGACGCCTTCCGGGTAAGGCAGATCCGACTGCGAAACCAGCGCGCGGCGCAACGGAATCGAATACATGACTCCCAGCGTCCCGCCGAAAACGCAGATGGCAAAGGACACCCAGTACGGAAAGCCGGTCCACCAGCCGATCATGACCAGGCCCGGCAGCACGAAGATGATGGAAGACAGTGTGCCGGCGGCGGATGCGACCGTCTGCACGATGTTGTTCTCCTGGATCGTCGCCCCGCGCACCGCGCGCAGGACGGCCATCGAGATGACGGCCGCCGGTATCGAGGTGGCAAAGGTCAGCCCGGCCTTGAGCCCGAAGTAGACATTCGCCGCGGTAAACAACACCGTGATGAATACGCCGATGAGCAGGCCACGCAGGGTCAGTTCCGCGCGCGATTCAGTGATCATTTCGTTCTTCTCCGCTTGGCCAGTAGTCGCGCCGGCCGCCCCCGCGCGCCGCGCTTAAGTTGCAGATGCCCAACCGCGGCATCGCGCGACTTTTCGAAATGTTATGTCGCTGTCGGCGCCCGGTGTGCCCGCAGCGCGGCTTCGAGGGCCGTGGTCAGCGGCTTCATGAAAAAGGAATCCTCCGGCATCAGCTGTGCGCTGATCCCGTGCCGCTCGAGCGCGCCGGCGACGATGGGACCGACCGCGGCGACCAGCGTGCGCGAGAGCGCGGCACTCACTTTTTCCGGGCTCGCCAGCGCGAACAGCCGCTCGACCTGTGGGGTGCTGGTGAAGGCGATGGCGTCCACCGCTCCAGACTCGAGGCGCGCCAGCAGCTCGTGGATGGCGCAAGCGTCGGCTGCGTCCGCATAGACGTAGGGTGCCACGGTGAGCACGTGCGCTCCGGCAGCCTCGAGAAACCCGATCAGCGGGCGGTTGGGTTCGGTACCGTAGAGCTGCACGCCGACCCGGCGCCCGTTCAGATCCTCCCCGCTGAGGACCGCGATGATGCCCGCGGTGGTGGGCGGCTCGGCTGCGATATCGGGCTTCAGGCCGAGCTCGCGCAGCGCGCGGGCCGGTTTCGGGCCGCGGGTGATCTTGCGCACCTGCGCCAGGCAATGCAGAAAGGGCGCCCGCAGGGCGCCCTCGTGGCGGTCGATGCAGGCGAGGATGCGGCGCAGCCCCTCGCCGGTGGTGAGGATCAGGTCATCGCACGGGTGCAGCGTGAAGCCCCTGACGAAGGCCAGCACCGGGGCCGGGTCGGGCGCATCGCGGATGGCCACCAGCGGGCAGCGCAGCACCTGCGCGCCGCGGCGCTCGAGCATGGCGGCGAACACCTCGAGCTCGCGTGCCTCGGGCACGGCGACAGTACGGCCGGCGAGCGGCTGGGGGTCCATAGGGCGGTCATCTTAGCCTCCCTGCAACGGCGCGCGGTATGCTTCTCGCCCATGGGCAAGATATTCGCCGTCGTGATGGTGCTGATCATCCTCGCCGTCGCGGGGATGAGCTGGGTGACGCTGCACTGGTCGTATTCCGACGGTGAACGCGCCGGCTTCCTGTTGAAGTTTTCGCACAAGGGATGGGTGTGCAAGACCTGGGAGGGAGAGCTGGCGCTGGTGACCCTTCCGGGCACGATCGCCGAGCGGTTCCCTTTCACGGTGCGCGATCCGGCGGTGGCGGCGCAGCTCAATGCCAGTATCGGCAAGCGGGTGTCGGTGCACTACGAGCAGCGCAAATGGGTGCCCAGCTCCTGCTTCGGTGACACCGAGTACTACGTGACCTCGGCGCAGGTCTCGCCTTAGCGGGAAGCGCTACTTCACGCCCGCCATCAGGCGCCTGACGAGGGGCGTCAGCGCCAGCATCACCGCTCCTGCGATCAGGCAGTACCAGAAGATATTCATGAACAGTGCCGGCAGCGACTCGAGGTGGCTCGCGTCGTACTGGCCGGTCAGCTGACCGGCAAGATTGCTGCCGAGCGCCATCGACAGGAACCACATGCCCATCACCTGGCCGACGAAGCGTGGCGGGGCGAGCTTGCTCATGTAGGAAAGTCCGACCGGCGAGAGGCACAGCTCCCCGGTCGTGTGCAGCAGGTAGGTGAGGATCAGCCAGGTCGGCAACACGGTCTGGCCGGCGAGCACGTGCAGCGAGCCGAAATACATCACCAGGAACCCGAGGCCGAGCGAGATGAGCCCGACGCCGAATTTTGCCGCCGCGTTGAAATCCCGGCCGCGCTTGCCGAGTGCGATCCAGATCGCGGCGAACACCGGGGCGAGCACGATGACGAAGAACGGGTTGACCGACTGCAGAACGCCGGCTGGCATGTCCCAGCCGAGGATGTGGCGGTCGGTGTAGCGCTCGGCGAACAGATTCATGGAAGCGCCGGTCTGCTCATAGCCCGCCCAGAAGGTTGCGGACGCTGCCACCAGAGCGATCATCACCAGCACGCGGCCGCGCTCGACTCCCTTGAGCCCGGCGAAGAACAGCAGGTAGGTGAAGTACACCACCCCAAGTGCGAGCATCGCCCAGCTGAGGGAGGCGGCCAGCGTGACCGCGTTGACCTTGAGGAGTCCGCTCATCGTCAGCACGACGAGCAGTGCGAGAGCGGCGAGCAGGCCCAGGGCGGCGAACCAGGAGCTGCGGTTGTGGTCGGCGGCGCTGCGGCCGGCCGCGCCCAGGTAGCGGCGCGTCTGCAGGAACTGTGCGACTCCGATGGCCATGCCCACGGCCGGCAGCCCGAAGCCCCAGCGCCAGCCGAACCGGTCGGCGAACCAGGCCACCAGCAACGGCCCGATGAACCCGCCGAGATTGATACCCATGTAGAAGACCGAGAAGCCCGCGTCGCGGCGCGCGCCGCCTTCCGGATAAAGCGCGGCGACCATCCCGCTCGCATTGGGTTTGAGCAGGCCCACCCCGACGGTGATGATCAGCAGGCCGAGGAAAAAGAGCTCGGTGCTGCCGAAGGTCAGCATGACGTCGCCGGCGATGATCAGCACACCGCCGCTCACGACCGCGCGCTGCGCGCCGAGCAGCCGGTCGGAGACCCACCCGCCGAACAGTCCGAACAGATACGTGCCACCGATATACATGCCGTAAATCGCGGCCGCAGTCTTGTCCTCGATCCCAAGGCCGCCCCGCGACGTCGGTGCCACCATGAACAGGATCAGCACCGCACGCATACCGTAGTAGGTGAAGCGCTCCCACATTTCCGTGAGGAACAGCGTGAACAGGCCGCGCGGCTGTCCGAACAGCGTCTTGGCGGCGGGGGCACCCGCGGGCAGGGCGGCAGCGGCGACCGGATTCATGGTCTGGCCTTTTTTGCTTTTCCAGGCGCGACTGGCGATCGGGCGAGTCTGAACCTCCGCCGCCCGCGCGCGCAATGCGCCACAACTTATGTCAGGCGTTTCAGCTGTCGGTGTCGCTGATTTTCTCGTCCGCTTGCGCCGCCTTGCCGCGCGCCATGATGCGCGCCATCAGGATGCCGCCCTCGTAGAGCAGATACATCGGAATGGCGAGCGAGCACTGCGAGATGGCGTCCGGCGGGGTCAGCAGCGCGGCGAGAATGAAAATGCCGATCAGCACGTAACCGCGATTCTTCTGCAGCTTCTCGATGCGTACCAGGCCCATCAGCACCAGCAGCACCACCGCGACCGGTACCTCGAAGGCCAGTCCGAAGCAGAAGAACATGGTCAGAACGAAATCCAGGTAATTGTTGATGTCGGTCATCATCGAGACGCCCTTGGGGGTCGTGCGCGTGAAGAACTCGAACATCACCGGGAAGACGAAGTAGTACGCAAAGCCGATGCCGATATAGAACAACAGGATCGAGGAGACCAGCAGCGGGACGGCGAAGCGTCGTTCGTTGCGGTACAGCCCCGGGGCGACGAACGACCACAACTGGTAGATGATATACGGCATCGCGATCATCACAGCCGCGAAGAAGGACAGCTTGAAGGGCGTGGTGAAGGGCGACATGACGCCGGTGGCGATGAGGCTGCTGCCCTGCGGCAGCTTTGAGAGCAGCGGCTGTGCGACGAAGGTGAACAGGTCGTTGGAGTAATACACGCACGGCACGAAGGCGATCGCTACCGCCACCAGCGCGCGCAGCAGCCGGTCCCGCAGCTCGAGGAGATGCGAGATCAGCGTGGCTTCAGCGAGCTTCTCAGGTTCCTCGCTCATCGGCGCTCGGCCCCGCTCCCGCTCGGCTCTCGGATGGGTCGGCGCCGCTGGCGTCGGTGACATGGGCGTGTGAGAAGGTCGCGGTCACCGGTGAACTCTCATCCGCGGGAGCGGCCGGTGTCGGATCGGCGGCAGGCAGTGAAGGGTTAGCCGCGGGAGCGGCCGGTTCCGGATCGGCGGCAGGCAGTGAAGGGTCAGGCGCGGGAGCGGCCGGTGCCGGATCGGCGGCAGGCAGTGAAGGGTTAGCCGCGGGAGCCGCCGGTGCCACCGGCGGATCGGCGGGCGCTGCGCTGCGGTGGGCCTTGCGCGCCGCCTCGAGCTCAACTTCTTCCTCGAGCTGCTCGCGGAACTGCCGTGCCATGGCGCGCGCGCGTCCGGCCCAGCGGCCGAGCTCGGAAACCAGGCGCGGCAGCTTCTCGGGCCCCAGCACGATGAGCGCCAGGACGAAGATGATCAGTATTTCCGAGAACCGGCCTTCGAACAGATCAGGTGCTCCGGTCGACTGGGGCGTCGCTCTTCTTCGCGACCTCGGGGAATTCAGCATCCGCGCCCTCGGAACGGATCTGCTTGGGCGGGGCGTTGTGCTCCTCCTCGCCCTCGTTCATCGCCTTCTTGAACCCGCGCACGGCATGGCCGAGATCCGAGCCGACGGAGCGCAGTTTCTTGGCGCCGAACACGACGAGCACCACGAGCAGGATGACCACCAGCTCGCGCATTCCTAAACCACCCATACGTCACGACTCCCGATCCGCAAGCGCGGATGAAAAGAATGGCGATGATAGGTCAAATGAGCCTGTGGAACCCTATAAGTTCGATCCGGTTCCGGACGCACTTCACAGGAATCAGGGGGTCTCGAGCCAGAAAGTCACCGGGCCGTCATTGATCAGCGACACCTGCATGTCGGCACCAAATACACCTGCCGAAACAGGGGCATAGGCAGCCTGCGCGCGTTCCAACAGCTGGCTGAACAGCCGGCGCGCCAGCTCCGGGGGGGCCGCGGTGCTGAAGCCGGCCCGGCTGCCCTTGTTCGTGTCCGCCGCAAGCGTGAACTGGGGTACGAGCAGCAGCCCGCCGCCGATCTCCCGCACCGACAGATTCATCCGTCCCTCGGAGTCGGGAAACACCCGGTAGGACAGCAGCCGCTCGAGCAGGCGCCCGACGGCGGCATCGGTATCGGCGTGGCGCACGCCGATCAGGGCGAGCACGCCGCGGCCGATGGCGCTGACGCGCTCGCCGCCGACACTCACCTGCGCCTCGCTGACGCGCTGAATGAGGGCAATCATGGCGGGGCGATTGTGTGGCATTTGCCCAGGCGAGTCCGTAAGATTCGGGCCGTTTTGACTGGCCGGGAGAGCTGGATGGGAGGCACGCGAGGTTCTGCCGTGCACGCGGTTTCGATCGCGGCAATCGCACTGTGGGCGCTCGCAGGCGTCGCCCGCGCGCAGCAGCCGGCCGCTGCCGCCTCGGGTGACCTCCACCGGGGCAAGACCCTCTCCTACACCTGCCTCGGCTGCCACGGGATCGACGGCTACAAGAACGCCTATCCGGACTACAGCGTGCCGGAACTCGAGGGGCAGACTCCGGACTACCTCGCCGCAGCGCTGCATGGCTATCGCGACGGCGACCGCTCGCATCTGACGATGCATTCGCAGGCCTCCTCGCTGTCCGACCAGGACATCCTCGACATCGCCAGCTATTTCGCCGGCAAGCCCCTCACCCCGACCGGCAAGCCGCAGGGCACCGTGCCGAAGGCTGCCGCGCTTTGCACCTCCTGCCACGGACAGGACGGTGTCGCCATCGCCCCGATTTATCCCTCCCTCGCCGGCCAGCACGAGGATTACCTGGTGCGGGCCATCGAGGAGTACCAGAAGGGCGGCCGCAAGAACCCGATCATGAAGGGCTTCGCGGCGACGCTTAAGGACGAGGACATCCGGGAGATTGCTCGCTATTTCAGCGCCTTGCGGCCGGCGCTGGCGACCGAGCCGCGGCCCTACACCCGCTTCAGCGCGCAGTGACGCGCCCGCCGGGGTCCCCCGCGGTCCCGGCCAGAGCTTCCCGAAGACTCTTAAGGCTCCCATAAGGGTGCCTTTCTATCGTGGCGCCATCCACTGGAGCCCCACGAATCGACGGAGTACTGGCTATGACCCTTACGAGTCTCATCAGAAAGCCGCTCGTTGCGGCAGTGATCGGCGCGGTGACGATTGCAGTCCCGGCCGGTGCTTTATACGTGGCGGGCGCGGGGCGCACCGTCACCGCGGCAACCCCGGCCACACCGGCGGTGACACCGGTCCCGGCGGCGGCCAATCCGGGCGCGATGCTGCCGGACTTCAGTTCCATGGTGCAGAAGTACGGTCCGGCGGTGGTCAACATTGCCGTGACCAGCAAGGTATCGGCGTCCTACAACTCCCAGGACGACGATGACTCGGGCGATGACAATGGCGGCGACAATAACAACAACAATCCCTTCGGCCCCAACAGTCCGTTTGCGCCTTTCTTCCGCGGCCACCCGTTCCAGGCGCCTCAGCAGACACCGGTACACGGCGAGGGTTCCGGTTTCATCATCCGCCCGGACGGGGTCATCATGACCAACGCCCACGTCGTGAACGGGGCGAGTGAGGTCACGGTGCGCATGACCGACCGGCGCGAGTACACCGCCAAGGTCATCGGTGTGGATACCAAATCAGACATCGCGGTCATCAAGATCGCGGCCAAGGATCTGCCGACGGTGAAGCTTGGCGACTCGCGCCAGCTCAAGGTGGGCGAATGGGTGCTCGCGATCGGGGCGCCGTTCGGCCTTGAGAACAGCGCCACCGCGGGTATCGTCAGCGCCAAGGGCCGCCCGCTCGATTCAGGCTACGTGCCCTTCATCCAGACCGACGTGCCGATCAACCCGGGCAACTCCGGCGGCCCGCTGTTCAACATGCGCGGCGAAGTGGTCGGCATCAACTCGCAGATCTACAGCCGCAGTGGCGGCTACATGGGCGTGTCGTTCTCGATCCCGATCGATGTCGCCATGCAGGTGAGCGATCAGCTGCAGGCCACCGGCCACGTTACCCGCGGCAAGCTCGGCGTGGTGATCCAGAATGTCACGCAGGGGCTGGCGGACTCGTTCGGCCTGCCGCAGCCCGAGGGCGCGCTGGTGTCGAGCGTGGAGAAGGGTGGACCGGCTGAGAGCGCCGGCGTCGAGCCGGGCGATGTGATCCTCAAGCTCAACGGCCAGCCGCTGCAGACCTCCAACGAGCTGCCGGTGCAGATCGCAAGCCTGGCGCCCGGCACCACGGTCAACCTCGAGATCTGGCACAACCATGCCACGCGCGAGCTCAGCGTGAAGCTCGGCACGCTCGAGGACAAGCATACCGCCTCCAACGTGAGTCCGCAGGCGCAAGGCGGCAAGCTCGGACTCGCGGTGCGCCCGCTGAACCCTGACGAGCAGCGAGAGGCCAACATGAAGGGCGGCGTCGTGGTCGAGCGCTCGAGCGGACCGGCGGCCGAGGCCGGCATCCAGCCCGGCGACGTGGTGATCGCCGCGAACGGCGCGCCGGTCGCAAGCGCTGAAGAGCTGCGCGGAGCCGTGGAGAAGTCCAAGGGCCACGTGGCGCTGCTGATCCAGCGCGGCGACACGCGGCTGTTCGTGCCGGTCAGGGTCGGCTGAGGTTTTCGCGCTTACGAAGCGTGGGCGGGCCGGCAGGGCCCGCCCCTTCTTTTGAGAGGGTCAGGCCGCGGGCGGCCCGTTGCTCACTAGCGCCGCCACGAGTTCATTCACCGGCAGCGCATCCAGCTGCGGCGCCTGCGCGAACAGGGCCTTGATGCGTAGCGCCTGCTTGACGCTGAAGTGCGCATCCACCGAAGCTTCAAATTTCCTCACCAGCACCGGCATGCCCTCCTCGCGGCGCCGGCGGTGCCCGATCGGAAAATCCACCTGCACGCGCTCACTCGCGCTGCCGTCCTTGAAGAATATCTGCAGTGCGTTGCCGATGTAGCGCTTGGCCGGGTCGTAGTACTCCTGCGTGAAGGTCGGGTTCTCGCGCACCTGCATCTTGGCACGCAGCGCGTCGATGCGCGGATCGGCGGCGATCCCGTCCTCGTAGTCCGCCGCGCTCAGACGCCCGAACATCAGCGCTATCGCCACCATGTACTGGATGCAGTGGTCGCGATCGGCCGGGTTGGCCAGCGGCCCCACCTTGTCGATGATGCGCACCCCCGGCTCCTGCGTCTCGATGAGGATGCGCTCGATGGCATCGAGGCGGCCGAGAGTCTTCGCATGCAGCGTGATCGCCGCTTCCACCGCGGTCTGGGCGTGAAACTCCGCCGGGTAGGAGATCTTGAACAGCACGTTCTCCATGACGTAGCTGGCGAAGCGCTGCGGCAGTGAGATCGGCTTGCCCTTGAACAGCACGTCGCTGAATCCCCAGGTTTTTGCCGACAGCGCCGAGGGGTAACCCATCTCGCCGGTCAGCGCGATGAGCGCAAGTCGTACCGCGCGGCTGGTGGCATCGCCCGCCGCCCAGCTCTTGCGCGAGCCGGTGTTGGGCGCATGGCGGTAGGTGCGCAGCGCCCCGCCGTCGATCCAGGCGTTGGACACCGCGTTCACGACCTGCTCGTCGCTCGCGCCGAGCAGGCTGGCCGCCACCGCGGTGGAGGCGATGCGCACCAGCAGCACGTGATCGAGGCCGACGCGATTGAAGCTGTTCTCAAGCGCCAGCACGCCCTGTATCTCGTGGGCCTTGATCATCGCGGTCAGCAGGTCGCGCACCTTGAGCGGCGATCGACCCGACATCACGGCTGCCCGGGCCAGATAGTCGGCCACGGCGAGAATCGCGCCGAGATTGTCGGACGGGTGGCCCCATTCCGCGGCGAGCCAGGTGTCGTTGAAGTCCAGCCAGCGCACCATGGCGCCGATGTTGAAGGCCGCCTGCACCGGGTCGAGCTCGAAGGAGGTGCCCGGCACCCGCGCACCTCCTACCATGACCGCCCCGGGCACGACCGGTCCCAGCAGCTTCCGGCAGGCCGGGTATTTCAGCGCCTGGAAGCCGCAGGCGAGCGTGTCCATGAGGCAGTAGCGCGCCGTGTCGTAGGCGAGCTCGCTCTTCACGGTGAAGTTTTTCGCGTAGTCGCCGATCGCCACCAGAGCTTCGTCCGGCTGCGGGCGGGTAGTGGAGCGGATGTCGTGTGCGGACATGACTATCGCGTCAACCGCGCTGCTCGATGGGAACGAAGCGCACGTTCTCGGGGCCGGTGTAGTTGGCCGCCGGGCGGATGATCTTGCCGTCGACGCGCTGCTCCATCACGTGCGCGGCCCAGCCGGTGGTGCGCGCGATGACGAACAGCGGCGTGAACATCTCGGTCGGCACGCCCATCAGGTGATAGGAGACGGCCGAGAACCAGTCGAGGTTGGCGAACATGGCCTTGGCCTCGTGCATCACGCTCTCGATGCGATCGGCGATGTCGAACATCTTCATGTCGCCCGCCTCCCTGGAGAGGCTGCGCGCCACTTCCTTGATCACCTCGTTGCGCGGATCGGACAGCGTGTAGACCGGATGCCCGAAGCCGATGATGACTTCCCGCTTCGCCAGCCGCGCGCGGATGTCCTCGGCGGCCGCCGCAGGGCTGTCGTAGCGCTGCTGGATCTCGAACGCCACCTCGTTGGCGCCGCCGTGCTTCGGTCCGCGCAGGGCACCGATCGCACCGGTGATGCACGAGTACATGTCGGCGCCGGTGCCGGCGATGACGCGCGCGGCAAAGGTCGAGGCGTTGAACTCGTGCTCGGCGTAGAGGTTGAGCGAGGTGTGCATGGCGCGCACCCACGACTTGGGCGGCTCGCGGCGGTGCAGCAGGTGCAGGAAATGCCCGCCCACCGAGTCGTCATCGGTCTCGACCTCGATGCGCTCGCCCGAGTGGCTGAAGTGGTACCAGTAGACGAGCATCGAGGCGAAGGAGGCGACCAGGCGGTCGGCGATATCGCGCGCCCCGGCGACGGCGTGGTCCTCCTTCTCCGGCAGCGTGCAGCCCAGGGCCGAGGCTGCGGTACGCAGCACGTCCATCGGATGGCTGGCTGCCGGCAGCTCCTCGAGCACGCCGCGCACGGTGCCCGGCAGACCGCGCAGCGACCTGAGCTTGCCCTTGTAAGCGGCAAGCTGCGCGCGCGTCGGCAGGGACTCGTGGATCAGAAGGTGGGCGATCTCCTCGAACTCGCATACGGTGGCGATCTCGAGGATGTTGTAGCCGCGATAGTGCAGATCGTTGCCGGTGCGCCCCACGGTGCACAGCGCGGTGTTGCCGGCCGTGATCCCGGACAGGGCCACGGATTTCTTCGGCTTGAATGCGCCCGTCTCAGTCATGATTTTTCTTTCCCGAACAGTTCATCGAGCTTCGCCTCGTACGCGTGGTAGCCGAGCACCTCGTAGAGCTCGGCGCGGGTCTGCATCAGCTCGAGCACGCTTTCTTGCGTACCCTGCGCGCGGATGGCGCCATAGACGGCCACCTGTGCGCGTGCGGCGGCGCGAAACGCCGACAGCGGGTAGAGCACGATGCGCACGCCCGCAGCGCCCAGCTCCGCGGCGGTAAACAGCGGCGTGCTGCCGAATTCGGTGATGTTGGCGAGCACCGGCACGCCGACTCCCGCGGCGAACTGCCGGAATTCCTCCAGTGACTTGAGCGCCTCGGCGAAGATCATGTCGGCGCCGGCCCACACGTACAGCGAGGCGCGCTCCAGAGCCGCCGCCTGCCCCTCCACCGCGTGCGCATCGGTGCGCGCCATGACGACGAAATTCGCATCCGCGCGCGCATCGACCGCCGCCTTGATGCGATCGACCATCTCGCTGGCGCTCACCAGTGCCTTGCCGGGCCTATGACCACAGCGCTTGGCCGAGACCTGATCCTCCAGGTGCATGCCGGCGGCGCCCGCGCGGATCAGCTGCGTCGTGGTGCGGGCGATGTTGAAGGCGCCTCCCCAGCCGGTGTCGGCATCGACCAGAAGCGGCAGCTCGGTCGCGGCGCTGATGCGCCGCACGTCCTCGCACACATCGTTGCAGGAGGTGATGCCAAGATCCGGCAGGCCATAGGAAGCATTGGCCACCCCCGCGCCGGACAGGTAGATGGCGCGGAAACCAGCACGCTCGGCCAGCCGTGCCGCGTAGGCATTGATGGTGCCGACCACCTGCAGCGGACGCTCCGCCTCGACCGCCTCTCGCAGGCGCGCGCCGGCGGTCAGTGACGTTTGCGACATGGTGCAACCTCAAAAGGAGAGAATCATTCTATACGGGCGGCGCGGCGGCGGACCAGCCGTGCGCTCCTCGGTCCTACCCGCCGGTAGGATGCTAGGCGATGCGTACCACCGTACGTCCCGTCACGCTCCCCTCCAGATAGGCGGGAAACGCCTGCGGCAGCTCGTCAAAGGCGATGGTGCGCGTGACGATGCGCTGAAGATGGCGGGGCTTGAGGTCGGTCGCGATGCGCTGCCACACCGCAAGGCGCCACTCACGCCGCGTGGCCGAGGAGTTGATCCCGATGAGCGCAACACCGCGCAGGATGAAGGGCATCACCGTGGTCTTGAGCTCAGGACCTGCAGCCAGACCGATGCTGGCGATGCTTCCCCAGAAATCCACCGTGCGCGTGAGCCAGGCGAGCGTCTCGCCGCCGAGATTGTCGATGGCGCCGCCGAAACGCACGGTCTCCAGCGGCCGCGTGCCGAAATCGATGTCCTGGCGGGTGAGCACCTCGCCGGCGCCGAGCTCCCGGAGGTAGGAAGCCGCCTGCGCCTTGCCGCTGATCGCCACCACGCGGTAACCCCGCACGCTCAGCATGTCGATGGCGACGCTGCCGACGCCCCCCGAGGCGCCGGTGACCGCGATCGGACCGCCGCCGGGCTGCTGGCCGTTCTGCTCCATGCGGTGGATGGCCAGTGCCGCGGTGAACCCGGCGGTGCCGATGGCCATGGCGGCGGTGGCATCCAGTCCCGGCGGCATCGGGATGACCCACTCGCCGGGCACCCGTGCGAACTCGGCGTAGCCGCCGTCGTGCGTCTCGGACAGCCCGCAGCCGGTCACCAGCACGGCCTCGCCGCTCTGGTAGCGCGGATCGCTCGAGGATTCGACGGTGCCGGCCAGGTCGATGCCACCGACGAGCGGGTAGCGGCGCAGGATCTTGGCCGCCCCGGTTGCGGCCAGCGCGTCCTTGTAGTTGATGCCCGAGTGGCTGACCCGGATCACCACCTCGCCCGCCGCCAGGTCATCGAGCGTGACCTGCTCGAAGCGCGCCACGATCTTGCCTGCCTCGGAATGAATCCGGAATGCCTTGAACCGCTTCATGACTTCACCGTTGTTCCTTTGTCGCGCGCGAGCCAGGCGATCAGGCCCTGGGTATTGAGCTCGAGGTCACCCTCGAGCAGCTGACCGATTTCAGCATCCGACAGCGTGACGCCGTGGCCCCGCGCCAGGGTGAGCCACAGCTTCAGCATGTCCGCGCTGATGCCCGCCGCGGGCCGCGCAGCGCCGGCATGCGAGCAGGCGATGCGCGTGAACTCCACGATCTGCTCCTTCAGCGACACGGCCAGGCGCGCAGGCTCGCTCACGCGGCTGAAGTGCATGAGGTACATCGATTCGGGTTGGTACTCAAGCATGCGGTCGATGGAGGCGATGAGCTGCTGCGGGTCGAACTGCGTGGGCGTCGTGGTCGGGATGATGAAGGGGCCGCGCGCGGTATCGAGCGCCCGGTAGGAAATCCCGAAGGTGTCGCCGGGGAAGATGCTGCGATGGGCGGCGTCGATGACCGCGTAGTGATGCAGCGCGTGACCCGGGGTGTGAATGAGCTCGAGCGTGCGGCCACCGAGGGGCACGCGCTGGCCGTCGCGCACCACCTGCACCCGTTCGGCCGGGATCGGCACCAGCACACCATACAGCTGGTCAAAACGCTCCTCGCCGTAGACCGATTTTGAGCCGGCGATGAGCTTGGAGGGATCGATCATGTGCGGCGCACCGCGCGGATGCAGCAGCGCTTGGGCGTTGGGGAGCTCGCGCATGAGCGAGCCGGCACCGCCGGCGTGATCGAGGTGCACGTGGGTCAGCAGCAGATAGTCGACCGCTGCGCGGGCGATGCCAAGCTCATCGAGCGCGGCGAGCAGGTAGGGCGCCGAGGCGTTGGTGCCCACGTCCACGAACGCTGCACGTCCTGAATCCACGATGAGATGCGCGGCGGCGTGCCCCGGATGGAGGTATTCGGTGTCGACGGCGGTGATGCCGTGAGGATGGCGGTAGAGTCTGGGTTGCACGGGAACGAAAGCCCTGGGGCATGGCGGTCAGGGGTTGCGCATGTACACATCGTAACCCGTGCGCTAGGTTAGCGGCATGACCGATCAGCACTCTTCAGCACGGATCCTCGCCGCGTGCGCGGCGCTGCTCCTTCTCGCTTCGTCCGCGGGTCACGCTCAGCAGGCGCCCGCCGCCAGGCACCGTGAGCAGGGCAGCCTGGTCTTTGACGGCATACCGCCGGCGGATCCGGCGCTGGCGGCGCGGCTGACCCGCTACCAGCAGTCGCGCGGTGCCACCTTTCTGGACTGGCAGGCCGACGGCAGCATGCTGATCGGCACGCGCTTCGGCGACAGCGAACAGCTGCACCGCGTGGCAGCCCCGCTCGGCATGCGTGAACAGCTCACCTTCTACGCCGATCCGATCGAGTGGGCGCGCGCCGCGAAGAGCGGCCCGGGATTCGTGTTTCTGAAGGACCAGGCGGGCGATGAGAACGCCCAGGTGTACTACCAGGCCGGCAACGGACTGGCGCGCGCGCTGACGCACGGCGACTTCATCCACGGCAGCACGGTGTGGGCGCACGACGGCAAGCGGGTCGCCTTCTACGGCAACGATCGCGACTCGATCAGTTACGACGTTTACGTCGCCGATGCCGTCGCCGGCGGCGCACCGCAGCTGCTGGTCGGCGGCCACGACGATACCTGGTACCCGCTCGACTGGTCCGCGGATGACTCGAAGCTTCTGGTGTGGAAGTACATCTCCATTTCCGAGAGCTACCTGTACCTTGCGGATGTTGCGACCGGCTCGCTTACCCCGCTCGAGGACAAGCCGCAGAAGGCCGGCATCCGCATGGCACGCTTCGCGCCCGGCGGCCGCGGGGTGTACGTCCTCACCGATGAGGACGGGGAGTTTTCACAGCTCAAGTACAAGGACCCGGTCAGTCACGAGAACCGCAGCATCACGCCCGACAGCGGCTGGGACGTCGAGGACTTCGATGTCAGCGCCGATGGGCGCTACATCGCCTACACGCTCAACGAGGATGGCCGCAGCCGCCTGGTCATTCTCGACACGCAGACCAAGCAGCGGCTCACCCCGGCCGGGCTGCCCGAGGGGCGCATCGGCAACCCGCGCTTCGATCCGACCGGCCGCAGACTTGCGATGTCGGTCGACGGAGCGACCGCGCCGCGCGACGTCTACGTGTATGACGTAGCGCAGGACAACTTCACCCGCTGGACCAAAAGCGAAGCCGGGCCGATCGACCTGAGCACGCTCGTGTCGCCGCAACTGGTGCGCTACCCGACCTGGGACCGCCTCGGCGGCCGCGCGCGCCTGCTGTCGGCGTACGTCTATCGCCCGAAGAGCGCCGCCCCCTGCCCGGTGGCAATCGTGATTCACGGCGGACCGGAGTCGCAGTTCCGCCCCGAGTGGGACCCGTTCGTGCAGTTTCTGGTCAACGAGCTCGGCTACGCGGTGGTGGCGCCCAACGTGCGCGGCTCATCGGGCTATGGCAAGAGCTTCCTCGCCCTCGACAACGGCGTGCTGCGCGAGGATGCGGTGCGCGACATCGGCTCGCTGCTGGTGTGGATCGGCGCGCAACCGGGCTTCGACCGCGAGCGGGTGGCGGTGATGGGCGGCTCCTACGGCGGCTACATGGTGCTCGCCTCGCTGGTGAGCTATGGCGAGCGGCTGCGCGGGGGCATCGATCTGGTGGGCATCAGCAACTTCGTGACCTTCCTGCGCAACACCTCGGCTTACCGCCGCGATCTGCGCCGCGCCGAGTATGGGGATGAGCGCATCGAGGCCATGCGCATCTTCCTCGACCGCATCTCCCCGCTGACCAACGCCGCCCGCATCAGAAAACCGCTGCTGGTGGTCGCCGGCCTGAACGACCCGCGCGTGCCTGCCTCAGAATCGGATCAGCTGGTCTGGCAGGTTCGCTCCAACGGCGGGGAGGTCTGGTACCTCATCGCCAAGGACGAGGGGCATGGCTTCAGGAAGAAGAGCAACGTCGATGAGTACCTGCTGACCGCGGCGAGCTTCCTGCAGAAGCTGGCGCACTGACCCCGACGTTGCTTCAGGCAGCGTCCGCAGTGGCGCGCGGCGGGAATGTCACCGTCACGGTAAGCCCCCTGCCCGAGGCGGGATCCGACAGCGCCACGCTCGCGCCGTGCGCGTCGGCGATTGCCTTCACGATCGCCAGTCCGAGTCCGCTGCCCGGCGGCGCCGTCCCGGCGCGCCGGTAGAAGCGATCGAACACCCTGGCGCGATCCTCAGGCGCGATGCCGGGCCCCTCGTCGGTGACCGCGAGTCGCGCGCCGCCGCCGGAGGCGGCCGGCACGGCTTCCACACTCACATCGACGCGGCCGCCGGCGGCGCTGTAGCGCACCGCGTTGTCCACGAGGTTGCGCAACAGCGTGCGCAGCGCCTCGGGGTCTGCCGGGAGGCTGACCGCCTGCGCGGCGGTGACGCCCAGGTCGATGTTGCCGGCGTCCGCCAGCGGTACCAGTTCCGCGACGATCTCGCGCGCAAGGTCATCCAGGCGCACCGCCACCCGCGGGCTCTCCGCGCGCGGTTCCTGGCGCGCCAGCGCCAGCATCTGCTCCACCAGCCGGATCGCGCGCTGCACGCCCGCCGAGAGCGTGCCCATGGCCGCCGTGCGTTCGCTCTCACCGCTGGCCCGCGCCAGCATGGCCATCTGCAGGTGCAGTGCCGTGAGCGGGGTGCGCAGCTCGTGCGCGGCATCGGCCATGAAGGCGCGCTCGCGTTCCAGCGCCGCCCGCAGCCGGCTGATCAGGTCATTGAGCGCGGCCACCAGCGGCTGCACTTCCTCGGGCAGGCGCTCATCCGGCAGCGCATCCAGGGCGTTGACGCGGCGCGCCTTGACCAGCGAGGTGAGCCGCTGCAGCGGCTGCAGCGCGTGTCCGACCGCCAGCCAGATGACGAGCGCCAGTACCGGCAGCAGCAGCGCGAAGGGGATGAGCGTCTGCAGTGCCAGCTGCGCGGCTCCCCGCTCGCGCACGCTCATCGGCTGCGCCACCTGGATGACGCGGGTCAGCGCCTGCACGCCGTAGGCGCGCCAGCGGCCTTCGCTCGTGGCAACGGTGGCGAATCCGAGGGTGGTGACCTCGGGCAGCACCGCGTGCGGGCGCGACAGGTAGACCCGCACCCCATCGAGCGACCACACCTGCACGACGAAATCGTAGGCGGCATCGGCGGTCGGCAGCTGCGGCGCCAACAGGTACTCCACCGGCTGGTCGCGCAGAAACAGTGCGGTCTGGCGCAGGTGGTAGTCGAAGAAGGCATCCGCCTCCGCGAGCGCGTTGCGGTAGACGAACCAGCCGCCCGCGATACCGAGCAGTGCCACGCTGCCGAGCAGCCACGCCAGCAGCCGTGCGCGCAGCGAACTCACGGCGCCGGCCTCACCCGATAGCCCACCCCGCGCACGGTCAGGATGAACCGTGCACCGAGCTTTCTGCGCAGGCCGTGGATGTGGACCTCCACCGCATTGCTCTCCACCTCCTCGCCCCAGCCGTACAGGCGCTCCTCGATCTGGCTGCGCGAGAGGATGGTGCCGGGACGCTCCAGCAGCAGCTCGAGCAGCGCGAACTCGCGGGGCGACAGGGCGATTTCCACGCCGTTCTGCGTGACCCGGTGCTGCGAGGGATCGAGCGTCACGTCGAGGTGCGTCAGCGCCGAGGAGGCACGGCCGGATTTACGGCGCAGCAGCGCGCGGATGCGCGCGGCGAGTTCATCCAGGTCGAAGGGCTTGACCAGATAATCGTCAGCGCCGGCATCCAGCCCCGCCACCCGCTGTGAGACCGCATCGCGCGCCGTGATGACCAGCACCGGCAGCGCCTCGCCCCGAGCGCGCAGGCTCTTCAGCAGCGCAAGACCATCGCTGCGCGGCAGACCGAGGTCGAGCAGCAGCAGCTCGAAAGGCTCGGTACGCAGTACCTGGGCTGCGCTCTCGGCGTCATGTACCCAGTCCACGGTAAAGCCCTCGCGCCGCAGGCCCGCGCGGATCGCCTCGCCGATCATGGGGTCGTCTTCTACCAGCAGCAGTCTCACGGTCCGCAAAGTATGATCAATCGCGCGCGCCGTAGCGCGAGGAGCGTGGCCATTCTCGTCGAACGCCTGATACAGGACGCGGCACGTCTCGGCGTGGCCCTGAGCGAGGAGGACGCCGCGAGGCTCTTCACGCTTCTGCAGGAACTGTCCACCTGGAACAAGGGCTACAACCTGACGGGCATCACCACGCCCGCCGCCATGGTGACGCACCATCTGCTCGACAGCCTCGCGATCCACCCGGACCTGTACGGCGCGCGCATTGCCGATGTCGGCACCGGCGCGGGATTCCCCGGCCTGCCGCTGGCGTTATGCAATCCCGAGCGCCAGTTCACGCTCATCGACTCGAAAGCCAAGAAGATCCGCTTCGTGTCCCATGCCGCGCACCTTCTCGGGCTGAGCAACGTGACCGCCGTGCACTCACGCGCCGAGACGCTCAAGGTCGATGAGCCCTTCGACACGGTGGTGGCGCGTGCGTTCGCGCCGCTGCCGCAGATGCTCGCAAGTGTCGCCCCGCTGTGCGGTGCCAACACCCGCGTGCTGGCGATGAAGGGAATCTGGCCGGCCGCGGAACTGGCCGCCCTGCCGGCCGCCTGGCGCGTCACCGGCTCGCGCGAGCTCACCATCCCGGGCCTCGATGCGGCGCGCTGCCTCATCGTACTGGCAGTGGCAGGGCGGTCGTCTCCTTGATGACCGCCAGCGCAATGGAGGAGTTGACCGACTGAACGCCCGGGAAGCGCGACAGGTGATCGAGGAAGAATGCCTCGTACGCCTTGATGTCGCGGCAGGCAATGCGTAGCAGGAAGTCCGTCTCGCCCATCAGCGTGTAGCACTCTAGGATTTCCGGGTGGGCGCGCACCGCCTGCTCGAAGCGCAGCAGCGCATCGCGTCCGTGGCCGGCGACCTTCACGTGCGAGAACACCATGACCGAGAGCCCCACCTTCTCGCGATCGAGCAGCGCCACGCGCTTTCGGATGACGCCGGATTCCTCAAGTCGCGCCACCCGCCGCCAGCAGGTCGAGGTGGTCATCCCCAACCGCTCGGCGATCTCGGCCGCCGAAACCGCCCCCTGCTCCTGCAAAAGGTCGAGGATCCTCAGGTCACTGCGGTCCAGATCAGGATGAGTCATATATTTCAGATACCTAGGATATATGAAACTTATATTCCATAGAGACCGTCATTTAAGCAATCTTTGTGACGATTGGTGCGCCTCACCCGAGTAGCCTTAAGAGGGTCCTGCCGGGAGTTGCGGCCATGGAAATCTTCGACCTGCGCGAGTTCGACGCCCATGAGCTCGTCGTCTTCGGCCACGACGCAGCCACCGGACTTAAGTCCATCGTGGCCATTCATTCCACCGCGCTCGGGCCGGCCGCGGGCGGCTGCCGCATGTGGCCCTACCCCAGCACCCACGACGCGGTCCGCGATGTGCTGCGCCTCTCGCGCGGCATGAGCTACAAGAACGCCATGGCAGGGCTGCCCCTCGGCGGGGGCAAGTCGGTCATCATCGGCGATTCGGGCAAGGCGAAGACGCCTGCGCTGTTCGAGGCCTTCGGGCGCTTCGTCGATTCGCTCGGCGGCCGCTACATCACCGCGCAGGACGTCGGCACGAGCACCGCGGACATGGCGAACGTGGCCCGTGCGACGCGTTACGTCGCAGGCCTCGGAGCAGCTCCCGGACAGGCGGGCGGGGACCCGGGGCCTAAGACCGCGCTCGGGGTCTATCTTGGGATCCGGGCGGCGGTGAAGTTCAGGCTGGGGCGCTCAGATCTGAAAGACGTGAGCGTCGCCGTCCAGGGTGCGGGTGGGGTGGGCTATCATCTGTGCGCCTATCTTGCCGCCGAGGGTGCGAAGCTGTACGTGGCGGACGTGCGTGCGGCCGCCGTTTCACGCGTTTGCGAGCAGTTCGGCGCTGCTGCGGTCGCAGTCGATGAGCTGCTCGGCCTCGAGGTCGACGTGCTGGCTCCCTGCGCGCTCGGCGCGCTGCTCAATAGCCAGACCATTGCGCGCCTGCGGGCCCGCATCGTCGCCGGTGCTGCGAATAACCAGCTGGCCGAGGATCAGGACGGTGTGGCGCTGCAGGCGGCCGGGATCCTCTATGCGCCGGACTATGTCATCAACGCCGGCGGCATCATCAGCGTCTCGCGCGAGTACCACGGCGGGGCCACCGAAGCCCAGGTCATCGCGGATATCCACGCCATTCCCGGCCGCCTCACCGAAATCTTCGAGCGCGCCCGCCGTGGAAACGGCAGCACGAACGCGGTGGCGGACCAGATGGCACGCGAACGGCTGGGGCGGCAGGTGCACCAGCGGGTTGCCTGAAGGACGCCGGGCTACGGCGGCAGTGCAGTACACTGTCCACCGTGAAGCGCGTCATCGCCATCGCGAACCAGAAGGGCGGCGTCGGTAAGACCACCACCGCCGTCAATCTCGCCGCCTCGTTCGCCGCTACCAAGCGGCGCGTGCTGCTCATGGATCTTGACCCGCAGGGCAACGCCACCATGGGCAGCGGGGTGGACAAGTCACAGCTCACGCGCAGCACCTGCGAGGTGCTGCTGGGGGAAACGGAACTCGCCTCCGCGCTGGTCCAGGTCGAGCTCGGCGGTTTCACGATCCTGCCCGCGAACCACGATCTCACGGTCGCGGAGGTGCGCCTGCTCGGGCTGCCGATCGGTCGCGAGACCAAGCTGCGCAACGCGCTGGCACCGCTGCGCAATGACTTCGACGTGATCCTCATCGACTGCCCGCCCGCCCTCAACATGCTCACCGTGAATGCCCTGGTCGCGGCCGAGAGCGTTCTGATTCCCATGCAGTGCGAGTACTACGCGCTCGAGGGACTGACGGCGCTGCTGTCCACCGTCGAGCAGATCCGCATAGCCGCCAATCCTGAGCTGTCGATCGAGGGCGTGCTGCGCACCATGTTCGACCCGCGCAATAACCTCGCCAACGAGGTGAGCGCACAGCTGATCGCGCACTTTGCCGACAAGGTGTTTCGTACCGTCATCCCGCGCAACATCCGTCTTGCCGAGGCGCCCTCGTTCGGCAAGCCGGTGCTGTTTCATGACAAGGAGTCGCGCGGTGCGCTCGCCTACCTGGCTCTTGCCGGGGAAATGATCCGGCGCCAGGAGCTGGCGGGCATGGCGCGGCCTGCCGCGACGGTGCCGGCACCGACGGCCGCCGAGCCCGTGGCGGCACCGGAAGAAACGCCCTGTGAGGCGAACGGGACGCACCCCGCCGCCGCGGCGCCCGAGGAGGCGCCGCCCGCTGCGGCGGTGACCGAGGCCTCACCGACGCCTGAGGCGACGGCAGAGCAAGGTGTAGCGGCCGCCGAAACACCCCCTGACACGAATACGGCTGAGGCCGCGGCGCCTCAGCTGCTGCCGGTCGGGATGCCCGGTGACACGACGCTGCCGCATGAAGAGGATTCAGGGTTCGACGGCGTCGGCGGCAATGCGACGGGCGGGGAGCTTGCACAGGGAAGCTCGATCCGCGAGGACATCCCACGATGATGCATCGAAAACCGACCCTGGGTCGGGGACTGGCGGACCTGCTCGGCGCGCGTCCCCCTCCGGCTGCGGCAGCTGAGCCGGCGGGCGATGAGCTCGCCAAGTTGCCGCTCGATCTGCTGCAACGCGGCCGCTACCAGCCACGCGTCGACATGCGACCGGAGACGCTGGCGGAACTGGCCGATTCGATCAAGGCCCAGGGTGTGGTGCAGCCCATCGTGGTGCGCCCGCTGGAGGTGACTCCCGGAAGCGGTGAATCGCAGCGCTACGAGATCATTGCCGGCGAGCGGCGCTGGCGCGCGGCGCAGATGGCAGGTCTTGGCGAAATTCCGGCGGTCATCCGCCACATTCCCGATGAGGCGGCCATTGCAGTAGCGCTCATCGAGAATATCCAGCGCGAGAACCTCAACCCGCTGGAAGAGGCGCGCGCGCTGTCGCGGCTGATCAGCGAGTTCGGCCTCACGCATCAGCAGGCGGCCGAGGCGGTCGGGCGCTCGCGCGCCGGCGTGAGCAACCTGCTGCGCCTGCTCGAGCTGTCGCCGGAGGTGTGCGAGCTGCTCGAGAAGCGCTCGCTCGAGATGGGCCACGCGCGTGCGCTGCTGGCGCTCAGCCAGCGCCGCCAGCAGACCGAGGTCGGAGTGCTGGTGGTCAAGAAGGGACTCTCGGTGCGCGAGACCGAGGGACTCGTGCGCAGGCTGCAGGCCCCCGCCGGCCGGGTTTCCGGCGATGGCGCAGGGCCGCGCGATGCGAATGTGGAGCGTCTCGAGCGGGATCTGGCCGAGAAGCTCGGCGCCCGGGTTGCGATCCAGCAGGGCAGCGGCGGAAAGGGCAAGCTGGTGGTCAGTTACAACAGCCTGGACGAGCTCGACGGGATCCTGGCGCACATCCAGTAGCGCACCAAAACCGTGCTGCGATCGAGGCGGCGGCCGGTCTGATTTGCGCGGTTTCGCGGCTGCGCGCGGCGCTGTGGACTCACGCGCGGGCGGTCTCTATAATCCCGCGGCTTTTTCGCCGTTGCAGCTAAGTGACTGAACGGCCGAGGTAATGTTAAGCCAGTTGCGTCCCCATCGGGCGCAAGACGGCTCTTTAGAGCCCCTCGAGCAGGACTTATATATAAGGTGTCGGCGATCGACTTGCCCCATGCGCGTCGGCTGGCCTTCGGCGTCGTGCTGGGTCAGGCGGCCGTGACCGTGTTGACGGCGGCGTGCGCGTTCGCCTGGGCCGGACGGCTGGCTGCGGTCTCGGCGTTGCTCGGCGGCGGAATCGCCACGGTTGGGAGCCTCGCGATGGCGGGTCTGGTGTTTGGCGGCGCGGCATCGGCCGGCGCGCAACGCGCGCTGAGCATGTTCTATATCGGCGAGGCGGTGAAGATCGTGCTGGTGATCGGCCTGTTCGTGGCGGTGTTGAAGACGATGAAGGTTGCGCCGCTGGCAATGTTCGCCGCGTTTGCCGCAACGTTCCTGGTGTATTGGATCGCATTGCTGCGCGCGCTGCCGGCCCTGAACGGCGTGCGCGCCGCGGCGCCTGAGCAAGGGGTGGATGGGTGAGCATCATGGTGGCAGCCGCAGAGCACGCCGTAGGCCCGATGGAATACATCGTGCACCACGAGACGTTCCTGTCGAACCGGGCGCCGCACGGGATCGTCGACTTCTCGGTCATCAATTACGACACCGTCATTTTCTCGGTCGCGCTGGCGCTGGTGTTCTTCGGACTGTTCTGGTGGGTGGCGCGCAAGGCGACCAGCGGTGTTCCCGGCCTCACGCAGAACATCATCGAGTCGATTGTCGAAACAGTCGACGCGCAGGTGCGCGACAGCTACCACGGCACCAGTCGCCTGATCGCACCGCTGGCACTCACGCTGTTCTGCTGGATCTGGCTCTTCAACTTCATGGATCTGGTGCCGGTCGATCTGCTGCCGGCGGCAGCGCGCGGCGCCGGCTTCGAGCACCTTAAAATCGTGCCGAGCACCGACCTCAATGCGACCTTCGCACTCTCGCTGACGGTGTTCATCCTCATCATCTTCTACAGCCTGAAGATGAAGGGTTTCGTCGGCTTCATCAGCGAGCTCACCCTGCAGCCCTTCACAGCCAAGAACGTCTTCGTGCAGGCGCTGCTGGTACCGGTGAACTTCGTGCTGGAATCGGTGACCTTTCTCGCCCGCCCGGTGTCGCTGTCGCTGCGACTGTACGGCAACCTGTACGCCGGCGAGATGATTTTCCTTCTGATCGCGGTGCTGACGCTGTCGCACGGGCTCGATAAGTTGCTCACCATCGGCGGCTGGCTGGGCATCATCGGCCAGTTAATTCTGGGATTCGTCTGGACGGGTTTTCACGTCCTCATCATCACGATCCAGGCGTTCATATTCGCGGTGCTGACGGTGGTCTATCTGTCGATGGCCAGCGAGCATCACTGACGCGGCGGCACAGGTTTTCTTATCTGGTTTGTTTCGAGGAGAGATTGAATGGAAGGCATTGCACACATTGAGGCCATGACCGTTCTTGCGGTCGGCATCATCTTCGGCATGGGCGCGCTTGGCACGGCTATCGGCTTCGGCATTCTCGGCGGGCGCTTCATCGAAGGCTCGGCGCGACAGCCGGAGCTGTTACCGACCCTGCGCGTACAGATGTTCCTGGTCGCGGGCCTGCTCGATGCGGTCGCGATGATCGGCATCGGCTTTGCGCTGTTCTTCACGTTCGCGAACCCGTTCGTGAGCGCGCTGCAGACGTTGCAGGCTGCCCACTGACGGTCTTGCCGCGCTGACGGCTCGAGGCAGGAGATAGACCTGTGAACATCAATCTCACGCTCATCGTGCAGATGATCGTGTTCGCCGCGCTGGTGTTGGGCGTGATGAAGTGGATCTGGCCACCGCTCCTCGCCGCGATGGACGAGCGCGCGCGCAAGATCGCGCAGGGACTCGCGGCCGCGGAGCAGGGCGAGAAGGAACTGGTCGAGGCGCGCGGCAAGGCCGACACCATCGTGCGCGAGGCGCGCGAGCGTGCCAACCAGATCATCGATCACGCGCAGCAGCGCGCCAATGAGCTGGTGGAAGAGGCCAAGGGCACCGCCAGCAGCGAGGGCGCGCGCATCGTCGCCGCCGCGCAGCAGCAGATCGAGCTCGACACCACCCGCGCGAAGGAGGGCCTGCGCCGGGAAGTGGCCGGCATCGCGGTGGGGGCGGCCGCCAAGCTCTTGGGTCGCGAGATCGACGCGCGCACGCACGCGGACCTGCTCGACAAGCTCTCGGCGCAGATCTGAACCAACGCCATGGCGGACAAGCTCACCATCGCCCGACCGTACGCGCGTGCTGCCTTCGAGGAGGCGCGCGAACGTGACGGTCTGGCCCCCTGGTCGCAGTCCCTGCGCTCGGCCGCGCAGGTGATCACGGATCCGCGCGTTGAGGCGCTGCTCGGCAACCCGCACGTCACCGCGGACGAACTCGCCGCGCTCGTGACCGGCATCGCCGCATCGAAGCTCAAGGTCGAGGGCGCGAACTTCATGCGCACGCTCGCCACCAACCACCGCCTGGCCTACCTGCCCGAGATCTCGAGCCTCTTTGACAGCTTCAAGGATACCGCCGAAGGGGTTGCCGACGTGACGGTAACCTCGGCGGCGGCGCTCGATGAGGCGCGGCAGAAAAAGCTCGCTCAGGCGCTCGAAAAGCGCCTCAAGCGCAAGGTGCGGCTGCACTGCGAGATCGACCCGAGCCTGATCGGCGGGGCGGTGGTGCGCGCCGGGGACCTGGTGATCGATGGCTCGCTGCGCACACGGCTCGAGCGCATTGCCTACGAACTGACCGCGTAATCGCCCAACGGATTCGACAAAAGAGATCGATATGGCCATCAAGGCAACCGAAATCAGCGACCTGATCAAGCAGCGGATCGAGAACTTCGAGTCGGTCACGGAGGCGCGCAACGTCGGCTCCATCGTGTCCGTCACCGACGGCATCACCCGCATCCACGGCCTGGCCGATGCGCGTTACGGCGAGATGCTGGAGTTTCCGGGCAACACCTTCGGTCTTGCGCTGAATCTTGAGCAGGATTCGGTGGGCGCCGTGGTGCTGGGCGACTACAAGCACCTCTCGGAAGGGGATACCGTCAAGACCACCGGGCGCATTCTCGAAGTGCCGGTGGGCCCTGAGCTTCTCGGCCGCGTGGTGGATGCGCTCGGCGCACCGCTCGATGGCAAGGGCCCCGTCAAGGCCACGCGCACCGCGCCGATCGAGCGCGTCGCGCCCGGCGTCATTTACCGAAAGTCGGTGAGCCAGCCGGTGCAGACCGGCTACAAGGCGGTCGACTCGATGGTGCCGATCGGCCGCGGCCAGCGCGAACTGATCATCGGCGATCGCCAGACCGGCAAGACGGCGCTCGCCATCGACACCATCATCAACCAGAAGTCTTCCGGCATTAAGTGCATCTACGTCGCGATCGGCCAGAAGCAGTCGACCATCGCCAACGTGGTGAGAAAGCTCGAGGAGCACGGCGCCATGGGGCACACCATCGTGGTGGCCGCCGCAGCTTCGACCCCGGCCGCACTTCAGTACATCGCTGCATACTCGGGCGTGACCATGGGCGAGTACTTCATGGACCGGGGCGAGGATGCGCTCATCATTTATGACGACCTGTCCAAGCAGGCCGTCGCCTATCGGCAGATCTCGCTGTTGCTGCGTCGACCGCCGGGCCGCGAGGCCTTCCCCGGCGACGTGTTCTACCTGCACTCGCGCCTGCTCGAGCGCAGCGCGCGCGTCAACGAGGAATTCGTGGAAAAGGCCACCAACGGCCGTGTGAAGGGCAAGACCGGCTCGCTCACGGGGCTGCCGATCATCGAGACCCAGGCCGGCGACGTGACGGCCTTCGTGCCCACCAACGTCATCTCGATCACCGACGGGCAGATCTTCCTCGAGAGCGACCTCTTCAACGCCGGCATCCGTCCGGCCATGAACGCGGGCATCTCGGTCTCGCGCGTCGGCGGGGCGGCGCAGACCGACATCATCAAGAAGCTCGGCGGCGGTATCCGTCTTGCGCTCGCACAGTATCGCGAGCTGGCGGCGTTCTCGCAGTTCGCCTCCGACCTGGACGAGGCGACCCGCCGCCAGCTCGAGCGCGGCCAGCGTGTCACCGAGGTGATGAAGCAGAAGCAGTACGCGCCGATGTCGGTGGCGGAGATGGCGCTGTCGATCTACGCGGTCACCAACGGCTACATGGACAAGTTGGAGCTGAAGAAGATCGTGGCGTTCGAGGCGGCCTTGCAGGCCTTTGCGCACACTAACTACAAGTCGATGATCGAGACCATCAACGCGACGCCGAAGTTCTCCAAGGAGAACGAGGCGGCGCTCAAGAAGTGCATCGAAGACTTCGTCGCCACCGGTTCCTACTAAATGCCCGGCACCAAGGAAATCCGCTCCAAGATCGCGAGTGTGAAGAGCACTCAGAAGATCACCAAGGCCATGCAGATGGTGGCCACCAGCAAGATGCGACGTGCGCAGGAGCGCATGAAGCTGGCGCGCCCCTACGCGCAGAAGATGCGCAACGTGATCGGGCACCTGACGCAGGCGAACCCGGACTACCGCCACCCGTTCCTGGTGACGCGCGAGCCCAAGTCGATCGGCATCATCGTGATCTCGAGCGACCGCGGGCTGGCCGGCGCCTTGAACGCCAACGTCTTTCGCGAGACCCTGAACCTGGTGCGCGAGTGGCAGGGCAAGGGCGCGAAGGTGAGCCTGTGCCTCATCGGCACCAAGGGCATGACCTTCTTCCGGCGCCTGAGCATGCCGATCCTCGCCAAGGTCTCCGGCCTTGGCGACCGGCCACAGCTGAAGGACCTCATCGGCGCCGTCAAGGTGATGCTGGATGGCTACCGGGACGGCACCATCGACCGGCTCTACCTGGCGAATGCGCAATTCGTCAACACCATGACGCAGCAGCCGACCGTCACGCAGCTGCTGCCGATCCAGGCGCTGGACACCGACGGGCTGCAGGAGCACTGGGACTACATCTACGAGCCGGATGCGGCCGGCGTCCTCGATGGACTTCTGATGCGCTACATCGAGTCGCAGGTCTATCGCGGCGCGGTCGAGAACGTCGCCTCCGAGATGGCGGCGCGCATGATCGCCATGGGGGCGGCCTCGGACAACGCCGGCAAGCTCATCAGCGAATTGCAACTGATCTACAACAAGGCCCGCCAGGCCGCGATCACGAAAGAGCTTTCGGAGATCGTGGGCGGCGCGGCTGCGGTTTGAGGAAAGACAGCATGGACACTTCGGCCGAGGGCCACATTACCCAGATCATCGGCGCCGTCATCGACGTCGAATTTCCGCGCGAATCCATTCCGAAGATCTACGAGGCGCTCAAGCTGAAGGATGTCGAGCTGACGCTGGAAGTGCAGCAGCAGCTCGGCGACGGCGTGGTGCGCACCATCGCCATGGGTTCCTCGGAAGGCTTGAAGCGCGGGCTCGCCGTGAAGGCGACCGGCGCGCCGATCTCGGTGCCGGTGGGCAAGGGCACGCTCGGGCGGATCATGGACGTGCTGGGCGTGCCGCAGGACAACCGCGGGCCGGTGCAGGCGGACGAGTACCTGCCGATCCACCGCCCGCCGCCACCGTTCGACGAGCAGGCGGGCGGCCAGGACCTGTTGGCCACGGGCATCAAGGTCATCGATCTTCTGGTGCCGTTTGCCAAGGGCGGCAAGGTGGGCCTGTTCGGCGGCGCCGGTGTCGGCAAGACCGTCAACATGCTGGAACTCATCAACAACATCGCCAAGCAGTACAGCGGACTTTCGGTGTTCGCAGGCGTCGGCGAGCGCACCCGCGAGGGCAACGACTTCTATCACGAGATGATCGAGTCGAACGTCATCGACAAGGACAACCTGTCCAACTCCAAGGTCGCGATGGTGTACGGGCAGATGAACGAGCCGCCGGGCAACCGCCTGCGCGTGGCGCTCACCGGCCTCACCATGGCCGAGTACTTCCGTGACGAGAAGCGCGAGGATGGCGGCAAAGGGCGCGACGTGCTGTTCTTCATCGACAACATCTACCGCTACACCCTCGCCGGCGTCGAAGTGTCGGCGCTGCTCGGGCGCATGCCCTCGGCGGTGGGCTACCAGCCGACGCTCGCCGAGGAGATGGGCGTGCTGCAGGAGCGCATCACCTCGACCAAGCGAGGTTCCATCACCTCGATCCAGGCGGTGTACGTGCCGGCGGACGATCTGACCGACCCTTCCCCCGCCACCACCTTCGCGCACCTGGATGCGACCGTGGTGCTGTCGCGCCAGATCGCATCGCTCGGTATCTATCCTGCGGTCGATCCGCTCGATTCCACCAGCCGCCAGCTCGATCCTCTGGTGGTGGGCGAGGAGCACTACAACACCGCGCGCGGCGTGCAGGCGGTGCTGCAGCGCTACAAGGAGCTGCAGGACATCATTGCGATCCTGGGGATGGATGAGCTGTCGGAAGATGACAAGCTCATCGTGTACCGCGCGCGCAAGGTGCAGCGCTTCCTGTCGCAGCCCTTCAACGTCGCCAAGGTGTTCACCGGCCAGGACGGCAAGATCGTCTCGCTCAAGGACACCATCCGCGGCTTCAAGGGCATCATCAGCGGTGAGTTCGATGCCCTGCCCGAGCAGGCCTTCTACATGGTGGGCACGGTCGAGGAAGCCGTCGCCAAGGCGAAGACGCTGCAATAATGGCCGAAGCACACACCATCCACGTCGATATCGTCAGCGCCGAGGGCGAGCTGTTCTCGGGCGATGCCGCCGCGGTGTTTGCGCCGGGCAAGGAGGGTGATCTTGGCATCTACCCGCGCCACACCCCGCTTTTGACCCTGCTCAAGCCGGGCGAGGTGCGCGTGCTGACGCCGGGCGGCGAGGAGCATCGCTTCTTCGTCGGCGGCGGTGCGCTCGAGGTGCAGCCGCAGAAGGTCACGGTGCTGGCCGACACGGCGCTGCGCGCCAAGGACCTCGATGAGGCGGCCGCCCTGGCGGCCCAGCAGCGCGCCGAGGAAGCCCTGCAGGACAAGAGCGGGCGCATCACGATCGCCGAGGCGCAGGCGGAACTGGCCCGCGCCGCCGCGATGCTCAAAATGCTCGACCGGTTGCGCAAAGTACGGGGCTGATCGCTGGACCCCTCCCAGGACAGCCCGCTTGCAGTCGCGGCGGCCACCACGCCGACACCGCGCGTACCCCTTGCGTCCCTGATCCGAAACCTGAGCGGCGGACTTGCGCTGCTGGCGCTGCGCCGTCGCTGGCCGCCGCGATTCGTGGTCAGCTTCGATCAGCTGGCAGCGCTCTTGATCGTCAACCTCGCCGTCTGGGCGCTGCTCGACTACCTGCACTCGCCTGCGCACGCGCCGCTCGCGCTCGACGGACTGTTCGGCTGGGCGTGCTATCTGGTCCTGGGCCTTGGCGCCTGCGCGCTCACGGCCCGCGCCCAGAGCCGCGCCGGCGATACGCGCGCGCTGCTGGTCCCGGCCCTCGCCGTCGCCCCGTTCGTGCTCACGATCTTCTGGCTGGCGCTGGATAAGGCCGCGGTGAATGCGCGGCCGGTTGCCGCGACCGTCGTGGCGCTCCTCTATCTGGCCTGTCTTGCGATTCGGGTGCTGGGTGCGGCCTTCGGGCCGGTGCGGGTAGCGCCGGCGGTCGTGGCGCTGCTGCTCATCGTCGCCTCGCCCTGGGCGATCGGATTTCTGAACCTGGACACGCGGCTGTGGGTGAGCGAGCAGGCCGCGCCGGCTCAGGACGCTGAAGACTCGGATGAGGCCGAAGCCCTTTTCTATGACCAGCCGGCACGCATCGCCGCGGCAGTTGCGCGCGTGAAGCCGGCGCAGCCCGGGCGCTCGGCGGTCTATTTCGTTTCCTTCGCGGGCGATGGCGGCCAGGGGGTGTTCAGGCGCGAGGCGCAATTCGCCAGCGAGGTGTTCGGCGCCCGTTTTGGCTCAGCTGATCGCACCGTGCTGCTGATCAACGACGTCGATGATCGCGATTCCTATCCGCTGGCGAGCGTTTCCGGACTGGCTCAGACGCTCAAGCTGCTGGCCGCGCGCATGGATGTGCAGCAGGACGTGCTAGTGCTGTTTCTGACCTCGCACGGTTCGGCGGATGGGCTGGAAGTGGAGAACGGCTCGCTGCCGCTGGCGCAGCTCTCGCCGGTAGACCTGCGCGAGGCGCTGGATGCCGCCGGGATCCGCTGGCGCATCGTGGTGGTGTCGGCCTGCTACGCGGGAGTGTTCGTCGATCCTCTCAAGACCGACACCTCCGCGATCGTCACCGCGGCGGATGCCGGACACAGCTCCTTCGGCTGCGAGGACGACCGCGAGCTGACCTGGTTCGGCGAAGCGTTCCTGAAGGACTCGCTCCCCGGCAGCGCCTCCCTGGAACAGGCCTTCCACAAGGCCGCCGGTCTCATCGCTCAGCGCGAAGACGCCGAGCACCAGATTCATTCCAACCCGCAGATGTACGTCGGCCCGCTGATGCAGGCGAAGTTGGGCGAGCTGCCCACCGGCAAACCCGGTCCCGATCCCCACGCGTACACCGTGCACCGGTGAGTACAATTGCCTCCCATGCCTAAGCGCGCTAAACGGGCGATGCGGCGGCGCGGCGCAAGCCGCGCGCGTACCAAAGGCGCGAGCGCGCCGTCCCCGCTGTCCATCGTCGTGCTCGCCGCGGGCGAGGGCAAGCGCATGAAATCGGCGCTCCCCAAGGTACTGCAACCGCTGGCCGGGCGGCCGCTGCTCAAGCACGTGATCGATACGGCCCGCACGCTCAAGCCCGCCGACATACTCATCGTGTACGGACACGGGGCTGAGCGGGTCCGCGCAGCTCTTGCGGACGAACCGGTGTCGTGGACGCTGCAGGCCGAGCGGCTGGGAACCGGGCATGCGCTGCTGCAGGCGATGCCGCAGGTGCCCGACGGCCATACCGTGCTGGTGCTCTACGGCGACGTGCCGCTGATCAGCCATGCGACGCTTCAGAAACTGCTGACGCTCGCAGGACCGCGGCAGCTCGGCCTGCTCACCGTTAAGCTCGATGACCCGCACGGCTACGGCCGCATCGTGCGCGCACGCGGTGGCCTGGTGCAGAAGATCGTCGAGCAGAAGGATGCGAAGGGGAGCGAGCTTGTCATACGCGAATGCAACACCGGGGTGCTCGCGTGCCCCGCCCAGCTGCTGCGCGGCTGGCTGGCGCGCCTGAAGAGCGACAATTCCCAGCGCGAGTACTACCTCACCGACGTCATTGCCCTGGCGGTCAGGGACAAGATCCCCGTCAAGGCGCTGGTCGCGGCTGATCCGGGCGAGGTGCTGGGTGTGAACGATAAGGCGCAGCTCGCTCAGCTCGAGCAGGTGTGCCGCGCGCAGCGCGCGCGCGAGCTGCTGCTGGCCGGGGTGACGCTCGCCGATCCGGCACGCATCGACCTGCGCGGCACCCTGACGCACGGCAGCGACGTATGCGTCGACGTGAACGTCGTGTTCGAAGGCCGCGTCGTGCTCGGCGACCGGGTGCGCATCGGCCCGGGCTGCCTGATCCGTGACAGCGAGATCGGCGCGGACAGCGAGGTCTTTGCGCACTGTGTCATCGATCGCGCGCAGGTCGGGCCCCGCTGCAGCATCGGTCCGTTCGCGCGCCTGCGCCCTGCCGCCATGCTCGCAAGCGGTGTGCACATCGGCAATTTCGTCGAGGTGAAGAACTCGAAGCTGGGCGAGGGCTCCAAGGCGAACCACCTCTCGTATGTCGGGGATGCGCAGGTGGGGAGCCGGGTCAACATCGGCGCCGGCACCATCGTCGCCAACTACGACGGCGCAACGAAGCATCTCACCACCATCGCGGATGACGCGCACACCGGCTCCAACGCCGTGCTGGTCGCGCCGATCACCGTCGGCGCCGGTGCCACCATCGCGGCCGGCTCGACCGTCACGCACTCGGTCCCGGGCGGCAAACTCACCATCGCCCGTGCGCGGCAGGTGACGGTCGAAGGCTGGCAGCGACCGGTGAAGCCAAGCAAATAAATTTTGCCTGCGCCTGCAACGTGTCTGTAGCACTTGCCGGCTACCGTTGGTGTCGCTCCGAACAGAACGCGCCGAGGGTATGGGCATGAGTGCATCGGAACAGCGGCGGGCTGAGTGGCTCGACCCGCGATTCTGGGATCGGCTGGATCGACTGGTGAGCCAGCACCAGCGCGCACAATCGGAGCACGACAGCGCCCAGCGCAGTCTCGGGCGGCTTACGCCGCACGAGGCGGAGGAACTGCGCGAGGCGTGGCAGCGTTACTGCGGAGTGATCGCCGAACTGGACCGCGCGACCGCAGAATTCGAAACCCTGCGTACGTGCGCCAGCTGAACCCCCCAGCAAAGCCCCTCAGAGTTCTGTCGCGCCGCACTCTGGAGGAGCTGAGCACGCTGCAAGCGAGGCTCCGTGCGCTCAGCGCGCCGCGCCAGATCGCGCTGCGCATCTTTGTCGCCAGCCGCCACTCCACGACCCCGGTCGCACAGCGGGAGTTCTGGCTGGAGTTCTCCTGGCTCGATCAGGAATACCGCGCCGCGGTGCATCAGCTGGCGCAGTTCTGCCGCGCGCACTGCAGTGTCCCGGATCGCTGAAGCGACGTCAGCGGTGCGCGGATCGACGGCGGATAGGCATCCGTCCTTGCGCGCCGTTGCCCTGTCAGGCACTCCTCACGCGTGCGGGGCTGGATTTCCTGACCTCGACGCGGCGGTCAAATCCGCGCAGAAATTCCCTGGCGAGGATGAGGCTCGCGTGACGCTGCATGCCGCCAGTGGCTAAGGCCTCAGCGCGACTTGCCGATGCCGCGGATGCGCTCGACTAAGGAGCTGGTCGACTTCTCGGGCGTCAGCGGCACGATTTCCACGCGCCCTCCGCTCGCCTCCACGAGTTCGCGCCCGACGACCTCGGAGGGCTTGTAATCGCCACCCTTGACCAGTACCTGCGGCCTGAGGGTTTGCAGGACCTCAAGCGGGGTGTCCTCATCGAAGATCGTCACCGCGTCGACGAAGGTCAGGGCGGCGAGCAGCGCGGCGCGCTCCGCCTCAGGCACCAGCGGCCGCTCGGGACCCTTGAGCCGGCGCACCGAAGCGTCGCTGTTGATCGCCAGCACCAGGACATCTCCGAGCTTTGCGGCATGACTGAGCAGAGCCAGGTGGCCGGCATGCAAAAGATCGAAGCAGCCGTTAGTGGCGACGATCTGTTTGCCCTCCATCCGCCAGGAGGCGGCCCGCGCCGCGAGCTCCTCACGCGACAGAATCTTCGCGTCCGGGCGGGCGGCGAGCGCATTGCGAATTGCGCTGGCATCGACGGCCACGGCACCCACATATCCCACCGCGACGCCGGCCGCCGCGTTGGCCACCTGTACCGCCTGCAACAGCGGAGCCTGCGCCGCAAGTGACAGGGCGAGCAGCGCAATAGCCGTATCGCCCGCGCCGGTCACGTCGTACACCTCCCGGCCGATGGCGGGAACCGCGATCTCCGCACCGCGTGGCGGGATGAGGAGCATGCCGCGGTTGCCGAGCGTGACCACCATCGATTCGATGTGTGCGCCTTCCAGCAGCGCACGCGCGGCCGCCGCGATCGAGGCCGTATCGTTGGCATCGAGCGGCTGTCCGATGGCCGCCTCGAGTTCGCGCAGATTGGGGGTCACGGTGGTCGCGCCGCGGTAGCGCGTGAAGTCCCGGTGCTTCGGGTCGACCACCAGCGGTGCAGTGCCGCGCATCCGGCACACACCGGCGATCGCCTCGGTTGTCAGCACGCCCTTGGCATAGTCACTCAGGATGATGGCATCGGGACGCGCACACTCTGCCAGCTTCGACACCAGGCGCACCGTCTCGTGCGGGGCACAGGGCCTGGCATCTTCCCAGTCGAGTCGCAGCAACTGCTGGCTGTGACTCACGACCCGCTGCTTGCGAATGGTGCGCCGCCCGGCCAGCGTGAGCACCGCGCGGGTGTCGATGTTGGCGGCCTGGCACAACTGCAGCATCCGCGCGCCCGCCTCGTCATCGCCCGCCACACCCGCCAGGCTCGCGCGCGCTCCCAGCGCTGCGACCTGACGGGCGACGTTGGCCGCACCGCCGAGGCGCTGCTCGGTGTCGCTCACCCGCACCACCGGCACCGGCGCTTCGGGCGAGACCCGCTCCACCGCGCCCATGACGTACTCGTCCAGCATCAGGTCGCCGACCACCCAGATCTGCAGCCCCTGATAGCGGGCGAGGAGCGCGGGCAGCGCGTCGGCACCTGCCGCGTGCAGCCAATCGCTCATGACGGGACGCCCTCGCGAATCAGGCCATCGAGCGACTCGGCAATGGCGTGAATGCACAGCGTATGGATTTCCTGGATGCGCGCCACCACGGTGGAAGGTGCCTGCACCAGAAGATCCGCGTGAGAGGCGAGCTGGCCACCGCGCGCGCCGGTCAGGCCCACCACCTGGCAGCCCAGCTGACGGGCGGTTTGCGCCGCCTGCACGACGTTGGCAGAGTTGCCGCTGGTGCTGATCGCGAACAGCACATCGCCCGGGCGTGCCAGGGCCTCGAGCTGACGCGCGAACACCCGCTCGTATCCATAATCGTTGGCCAGAGCGGTGAGAGTGGCGGCATCGCCGGTCAGGGCGATCGCGGGCAGCGCGCGGCGCTCCTCGCGAAAGCGGCCGACGAGTTCGGCCACCAGATGCTGCGCGTCCGCCGCACTGCCGCCGTTGCCGCAGGCGAGGATCTTGCAGCCGCCCCGCAGGCAGCCGTACGCGGTGGCGACGATGCGTTCAAGGACCGGGGGCAGCTGTTCTGCCGCCCGGGCGGCGACCGCCGAGTGCTCGATGAACACTTCGTCAATGGACATGGCTTGACCCGACATTAAAGAGAGTGATCGCCGAGGATCGCGCGCGCGAGCTGCGGCAGGTCATCGTATGCCAGCACGCCCCATCCGCGAACCTCTTCCTCCGTGCGCCGCCCCTTGCCGGTGCGCACCAGCACGGCCGTGACCCCCGCCCGCCTGGCGGCCTCAAGATCGCGCTGATCATCGCCGATCACGAGGCACTCGGAGGCGGCAATGCCGGCGTGTGCGATCGCGGCCTGAATGAGGCCGGGTGCGGGCTTGCGGCACCCGCACTGCTCCTGCGGAGCGTGGGGACACACGAACACGGCATCCAGCGTGGCACCCTGCCCGGCGGCCTGCGTGCGCATGTGCTCGTGCACGGCCTGAAGCTGCGCCAGGCTCATGAGCCCGCGGCCGACCCCGGACTGGTTGGTGGCCACGCTCAGGTACAAGCCAGCGTGCCGCAGCATCGCCAGTCCCTCGAGCGCCCCGGGAAGCCAGTGAAATTCCGATGGCTCGCGCACATAGCCGGCTCCGGCTGCCTCGCTGTTCAACACCCCGTCGCGGTCGAGGATGACATGCCTATGTTTCATCGGTTCGCGGCGGCTTCAGCGATACGGGTCTGCCTGCGAAAGATAGCGTTCGACATAATCACGCACACCGTCCTCAAGAGCGGTAAAGGGGCGCGCGTAGCCCGCCCGGCGCAGGCGCTCCATGCGGGCCTCGGTAAAGTACTGATAATGCGAGCGCACGGCGGGCGGGGTCTCCACGTACTCGATGCGGACCGGGCGCTTCACGGCGGCAAACAGCGCGCTCGCCACATCCTGGAAGCTGCGCGCCTGTCCGGTGCCCAGATTGTAAAGGCCGCTGACCGCGGGGTGATCCAGAAGCCAGAGTGTGACCTCGACGCAGTCACGCACGTAGATGAAATCGCGCTTCTGAGCGCCGTCGGGCAGGTCGGGCCGCTCGGAACGAAACAGTGTCACCGCCTGGTTGCCCGCGGCGAGGGGAAACTTCTGCGCCACCACGCTGCGCATGGTGCCCTTGTGATACTCGTTCGGCCCGTAGACGTTGAAGAACTTCAGTCCCACCCACTGCGGCGGCTGCGCACCCCCGTCGGAAAGATCGCGCGCGATCCAGCGGTCGAACAGATGCTTGCTCCAGCCGTACGGATTGAGCGGCCGCAGTCGCGCCAGGCCCTCCGGGGAAGCGTCATCATCGAACCCCTGCTCGCCGCCCCCATAGGTGGCCGCCGAAGAGGCATAGATGAACCGCTTGCCAAGGCCGGCGCACCAGTGCCACAGCGCCAGCGACAGGCGGAAATTCACCTCCGTGATCAGATCGGCATCCGACTCGGTCGTCGAGGAGATGGCCCCCAGGTGCACGATCGCCTCGACTTCACCGGCATGGGCCTTGAGCCACGGCAGCAGCGCGTCCGGTGCGACGAGGTCGCGCAGCGGCACCTTGGCGAGGTTGCGCCACTTGTCCGCCTGGCGCAGCCGGTCGCACACCGCCACGCGCTCACCCCGCTCGGCGAGCGCGGCGGCAATGTTCGAACCGATGAAACCGGCGCCTCCGGTGACCAGGATCATAGCGACCTTCGCAAATGGCCCGTATAACAAGCCCCAGGGTGCAATGGTACCGCCAGCGGGGCCTTTACCGCCCTGCCCAAGCGCGATGTCGGTCACGGCTTTCACCAGCCAAATCCGCGCTTTCCGCCCGTTTCAGGCACACTTGACGACCAGCGGTCTTAAGGACCAGAAGGCAAAAAACCATGTGCGGAATCGTCGGAGCGGTCTCGGGGCGTAATGTCGTCCCCATCCTGATGGAGGGTCTGCGACGGCTCGAATACCGCGGTTACGACTCGGCCGGCATTGCGGTCCTCAACGGCTCCAAGCGCCTCACCCGGCTGCGCACGGTGGGCAAGGTGCGCATGCTGGACGATGCGCTCGAGCAGACCCCGACCAACGGCAAGATCGGCATTGCCCACACGCGCTGGGCCACCCACGGCGTGCCGAGTGAGCGCAACGCGCATCCCCACATCTCGCGTGACGGACTGGCCATCGTCCACAACGGCATCATCGAGAACCACGACGAGCTGCGCGCCGATCTTGAGCGTCGCGGTTACCAGTTCAGCTCCGAAACCGACACCGAGGTCATTGCCCACCGCGTCCACTATCACCTGCAGACCGTGGGCGATCTGTTCAAGGCCGTGCGCGCGACGGTGGCGGAACTTGAGGGCGCCTACGCGCTGCTGGTGGTGAGTGAGCACGATCCGGAGCGGCTGATTCTCGCGCGCGAGGGTTGTCCGGTGGTCGTGGGGCTGGGCGTGAACGAGAATTTCGTGGCCTCGGACGTGGCGGCGCTGCTGCCCGTCACCCGGCGCTTCATCTTCCTCGAGGAGGGGGACGTGGCCGAGGTGCGTCTGCAGACGGTGCGTGTCATCGATCGCAGCGGCAACACGGTGGAGCGTCCGGTGCGCGAGAGCGAGCTGTCGGCGGACGCCGCCGAGCGCGGCCCCTACCAGCACTTCATGCTCAAGGAGATCCACGAGCAGCCGCGCGCCATCGCCGACACCCTGCAGGAGCGGGTCGCCAACGGACGCCTGCTCGAGGCGGCGTTCGGTCCTGCGGCCACCGAGGTATTCCGGCGCACGCACAACGTGCATATCGTCGCCTGCGGCACGAGCTTTCATGCCGCCTGCGTTGCCCGCTATTTCATCGAGCAGATCTGCAAGCGGCCCTGTTCGGTCGACATCGCCAGCGAGTACCGCTATCGCAGCCCGCTGGTGCCGCCGAATTCCCTGTTCGTGACCATCTCGCAGTCCGGCGAGACCGCAGACACACTCGCCGCGCTGCGCCTGGCGCGCCAGTCCGGTTACCTCTCGACGCTCTCCATCTGCAACGTCCCGGAGAGCTCGCTGGTGCGCGAATCCGAGCTCGTCATGCTGACGCGTGCGGGGCCGGAGATCGGGGTCGCCTCCACCAAGGCATTCACCACCCAGCTCACCGCGCTGGGCATGCTGGTGGTGGCGCTCGCCAAGCACAACGGAGCGGATGCCGAACGGGAGCGCGGCCTGGTGACGCGCCTCATCGAGCTGCCGGCGCTGGTGGAGAAGACGCTCGCGCTCGACCTGGTGGTCAAGGAGCTGGCGAAGCGCTTCGCCGACAAGCACCACGCACTGTTCCTCGGGCGCGGAGCGCTCTATCCCATCGCCCTCGAGGGGGCGCTGAAGCTCAAGGAAATTTCCTACCTGCACGCGGAAGGCTATCCGGCCGGGGAGTTGAAGCACGGGCCGCTGGCGCTGGTGGATGCCGACATGCCGGTCGTGACCGTGGCGCCCAACAACGATCTGCTCGAGAAGCTCAAGTCGAACCTCATGGAGGTGCGCGCACGCGGCGGGGAGCTCATCGTGTTTGCCGACCCCGAAGCGGGCATCCAGTCGAGCGATGGCGTCACGGTCATCGAGATGCCGCGACACGTGACTTACTTCCAGGCGCCGGTGGTCTACAGCATTCCGCTGCAGCTGCTCGCCTATCACGCCGCGATCCTCAAGGGCACCGACGTCGATCAGCCGCGCAACCTTGCCAAGAGCGTGACCGTCGAATGACCGATGAGGGGCACCTCCGCACTGATAAAAACCTGATAAATTAAAGACTTAGGGATGCTCTGCGGCGTCGTCGCCGCGCTACGATGAGCGGCGGATGACAACAAGAGACGCGCTCCCGGACCTGCTCGCCGGACTCTCGATTGCGGGGCTGCTGCTGCCGGAGGCGGTGGCCTACTCCGGACTTGCCAACCTGCCGCCCCAGGCGGGGGTGATTGCGCTGTTCGCCGGGCTTGTGTGCTACGGCCTCATCGGCCGCAGCCGCTTCGCCATCGTCACGGCGACTTCCTCCTCGGCGGCCGTGCTCGCTTCTTCGATGCTCGCGCTCGGCGCAGTCGATGCGGCCCAGCGCGTCGCGCTCGCGTCGATGGTCGTGGTGGGGACGGGTGTGGCCTTCAGCGTGTGCGCGGGCCTGCGACTGGGCGCGATGTCGAACCTGATCGCACGCCCGGTGCTGCGCGGCTATGCGTTCGGGCTGGCGCTCGTCATCGCCGTCAAGCAATGGCCGACGCTGGTGAACGTGCACGCCCACAACACATCCTTCTTCCCGCTGCTGAGCGAACTGGCCCGCGGCTACGGCGCCTGGCAGCTGTCGAGCCTGGCGTGCGGGATCGCAGCGCTCGCCGGGCTGTTCGCACTCGAGCGCATTCCCCGCCTGCCCGGAGCGCTGGTGGTCATCGTGACCAGCATACTCGCAGCTCCCGCCCTCACCGCTCATGGCGTGGCACTGACCGGCCCGATCCACCTGGTGCTCGCGCTGCCCTCGTTTGCCATGCCCGCAGGGGTTCGGCCGGTATCACTGGTCGGCTTCTCGCTGGCTCTGATGTTCATCCTGTACGCCGAGTCCTACGGCTCGATCCGCACCTATGCGTTAAAGCACGACGAGCCGGTGCAGCCGAACCGCGACCTGCTTGCCTTGGGTGTAGCCAACGCCGTAGCGGGCCTGTTGCAGGGCACACCGGTCGGTGCGGGCTATTCGGCCACCTCCGCGAACGATGCCGCGGGCGCGCAGTCGCGACTGGCCGGACTGTACGCGGCGGCCACGGTGCTGGTGCTGGTGCTGGTCTTTCTGCGCTGGATCGAGCGCATACCCGAGCCGGCGCTGGCGGCGATCGTCATTCACGCGGTCAGCAAGTCACTGCGGTTCGGCGTCTTCAGCAACTACTTCCGCTGGCAGCGCGATCGTCTGGTGGCACTCGCCGCGGTGCTGGCCGTGATGCTGTTCGGCGTGTTGAACGGCCTTTTGGTCGCGATCGCCTTCAGTCTCGCGATGCTGCTCAGATCGCTCGCCAGCCCGCGCCTGTCGGTGCTCGGGCGCGTCGGCGCGCACGACTATGTGAGCGTCACGCGTTTCCCGAACGCGCTGACCGTGCCGGACATGCTGGTGCTGCGGCCCGAGGAGCCGCTGTTCTTCGCCAACGCCGAGCCGCTCCTGACACAGATCCAGGAGCGCGTACTGGCCGCGCCGGCTGCGAAACTCATCGTCCTGAGTCTGGAGGACTCCCCTGACCTCGACAGCACCGCGCTCGAGGCGCTCGGGGAGTTCGCCAGCTGGCTCGCGGCTCACGGCCGGGAGTTGCGCCTGGCACGACTCAAGGAGTCCTCGCGCGATGCGCTGGCGCGGGCGGACCTGAAGGTGCTCCCCCCAGGCGCGCTCGACTACTCGAGTGTGGATGATGCGGTCAGGGGAGAGTGCGTCAGCCCGCAGCCCGGGGCCTAGCACGAGCCTGGCCCCCGGGCCCGAGCGGATGGCGTAACCGGCGCTTCGTGCTACTCTTTTCTGTCGCTTCGCAGACGCGGTTCGGTCCCGCACCGCACAATCAGAAAGTGAGGATCTGAAATGAAGAAGTTATCTTGTGGGCTGCTGGCCGTGCTGGCGGCCGTACTGATCGTCGGCTGCGCCATGCAGAAGGCGCCGGCCGAGCAGGCGGTGGCGGCGGCCGAAGCCTCGCTGGCTACGGTGCGTGACAGCGCGCAGAAGTACGTGCCCGATCAGCTGCAGGCCGTGGAGGCACAGCTCGATGGGGTCAAGGACAGCCTCGCCAAGGGTGACTACAAGGGCGTGCTCGCCGCCGCCCCCGCCCTGAATACCGCCATCAGCGGCCTTAAGGATGCCGCGGCCGCCAAGCAGGCGGAAATGGAGGCGGCGCTGGCCAAGGCGAAGGACGCCTGGGGCACGATGAGCACCGATGTGCCCAAGATGGTCGATGCCATCCAGAGCCGCGTCGATGTGCTGTCGAAGTCGCACCACCTGCCCAAGGGCGTGACCAAGGACAGCCTCGCGTCGGCAAAGTCGGGCCTGGATTCAATGAAGGCGGCATGGGGCGATGCGTCCAACGCCGCCACGTCCGGTGACTTCACCACGGCCATGAGCAAGGCCCAGGCGGTGAAGGATCAGGCCACCCAGCTCATGCAGTCGCTCGGCATGACCTCGGGCTGAACGGAAGGGTTCAGCGATCGCCGGCCGCCTCCTTAGCTGAGGCGGCCGGTCAGATCGTAGGTTTCCGCGCTCAGGATCTCGACGTCGGCCCACTCGCCGGCTTTGAGCCTGCCGGCCTCGCGGATGCGGACCACGCCGTCGATCTGTGGCGCCTCCGCGGCGCTGCGGGCAATGGCGACACCGTCCGACACCTCGTCCACCAGCACGCGCGATGTCGTGCCCACCCGTGCTGCCAGCCGGCGGCCACTGATGAGGGCCGCACGCTCCATGAAGCGCGCGTAGCGCTCCTCCTGCACCTCTGCTGCTACGGGGCAGGGGAGCGCATTGGCGGCAGCGCCCGCGACCGGCGAGTACCTGAAACAGCCGACCCGATCGAGCTGAGCTTCATCGAGCCAGGCAAGCAGCTCGGCGAACTCCGCCTCCGTTTCCCCGGGGAAACCCACGATGAAAGTGCTGCGCAGGGTCAGCTGCGGGCAGCTGCGGCGCCAGGCGTGGATGCGGGCCAGCGTGTCTTCCGAGTGCGCGGGACGGCGCATGCGTTTCAACACCGTGGGGCTACCGTGTTGGAACGGAATGTCCAGGTAGGGCAGCACGCGTCCCGCGGCCATCAGCGCAATCACCTCATCGACGTGCGGATAGGGATACACGTAGTGCAGGCGCACCCACACCCCGAGCTCGCCCAGGCCGCGCGCCAGGTCGATGAAGCGGCTCTGGTAGGTCTCACCGCGCCAGGCCCCGCCCGCGTAGCGGATGTCCGCGCCATAGGCGCTGGTGTCCTGCGAGATGACGAGCAGCTCCTTCACACCGGCCCTGGCCAGCGCTTCCGCTTCGCGCAGCACTTCCTCGATCGGCCGGCTGGCCAGGCGGCCGCGCATGGAGGGGATGATGCAGAAGCTGCACTTGTTGTTGCAGCCCTCGGAGATCTTCAGGTACGCATAGTGCCGGGGCGTCAGGCGCACACCCTGCGGCGGCAGCAGGTCGAAGAACGGATCGTGCGGCGGCGGCAGGTGCTCGTGCACCGCCCCCACCACGTCCTCGTAGGCATGCGGACCGGTCACCTTCAGTACCCGCGGATGCCGCTCGAGAATGCGCTGCGGCTTGGCGCCGAGGCAGCCGGTCACGATGACCCGTCCGTTGTGCTCGAGCGCCTCCCCGATCGCCTCGAGTGACTCATCGACCGCCGCGTCGATGAAGCCGCAGGTGTTGACGACCACCACGTCGGCCGCCTGGTAGGTCGCCGCGACCTCGTACCCTTCGGCGCGCAGCTGCGTCAGGATCCGCTCGGAGTCCACCAGCGCCTTCGGGCATCCAAGACTTACGAATCCGACCTTCGGCACCCGGCGCGGGCGCGGGGACGACGGGCTCGCGGAGCGCGCGTGAGACTTGGCAGCTGGCATGGCGAACGGGGGTGAAAAAAGGGCGGCTATGCTAGCCGCGGACCTGGCATCTGTCACCCGCGCGTAGCGATTACGGCTGCGATGCGGTGGCGCCCTGGGCGGCGGCCGGCTGCTTCACGGCCAGGACGCCGGGCTGCTTATGCACTCTCAACAGCGCGTAGAACACCAACAGCACGATGAGCGGCATGACGAGCCACGGCCACACCGCGGGCCGCCGCTCGCGCGTGCCTCTAGCGGCCATACAGGCCCGTGAGGTCGGCCTCGCCCAGCGCCTGGGAATGCACGTTGAAGCTCACCAGGGCGGCCGTCGCATTCGCGGGCAGGTCGAGCTTGGCGACCTTCAACGCGTACAGACGGAAATTATAGTGATGCGGTGAACCGGGAGGCGGACAGGGGCCTCCGTAGGCTGCGCTGCCGAAATCGGTGCGCCCCTGGACGGCACCGGCCGGCAGGAGCTTCTTCTGCGGATCTCCGGCCCCGGCGGGCAGTGCCGACACCGAGGCGGGGATGTTGTAGACCAGCCAGTGCCACCAGCCGCTGCCGGTGGGCGCGTCCGGATCATGCACCAGCAGGGCGAAGCTCTTGGTAGCGGAGGGGGCGCCGCTCCAGGCGAGCGCGGGCGACACGTTAGCGCCCTTGCAGCCAAAGCCGTTGAAGACCTGGCTGTCAGCAAGCTTGCCGCCCGCCGAGAAATCGGTACTGGTCAGGGTGAACCGGTCGGCATCACCCGTCGCGGGCGGCTCGGCCGCGGATAACGCCATTGCCGCACTCATCATCGCGAGCCAGGCGCCCGCCAGCCAACCCTTGCCCATCATGAGGCGCAGTTTGCGGCCCCCGGGGCGAGGAGTGCAAATGCGCGCTTGGTCTAAAGCGCCGGGACTCCGCGAAGCGGCGACCCGGCGCTTTGAGCTCAACCGAAGCGGGTAATGTTAGCCGCGTTCCCAGTGGCCGGGATGCATGCGCCAGCCGTTGCCGGCGCGAACCCAGGCATGGGGCGCCCAGTGGTAGCCCGGGCGCGGCGCCTGCCAGAAGCCCGGATGCCAGGCGTAGCGGCCGCCTTCCCAGAACCAGTTGCCGCCCACCCAGAAGTAACCCGGCGAGGGAGCCACCCCCACCACGACTTCAGGCTGCAACGGCGGTGGGGCACTGTAGGCAACCACGCCGCCGTAACCGGGTGCCGGGGCGACGACGCATCCTGACAGCGCTACGCACAGCAGCGCGCCGGCGAAGGCGATCTTGAGGCAAGCGAGTTTCATCGATCTGTCTCCTGTTGATCCGCGCTGGAGATGCCGGAACATATTCGTCATCAACGCGCCAGTGTCTGTTAAGAATACACAGCCGCAACGCCAAGTGAACCGCGCAGCCCCAGAAGTGTTAAATCCATTCCATGCCCTCGTTCGGCGTCGTGGTTCAGCTCACATTCAGCCGTGCTGCGCTCCTGCGACCTTGAGCGGAGCGCGCTGAGGTGCGCTTCGGCCGCGAATACTACCAGCGCTACTACTTCGATCCGCGCAGCGCGGTCGCCACGCGCCGTGAGATGCAGTTGCGCGCACGGCTCATCGCAGCCCTCGCCGCGCATGCCGACCTGCCGGTGCGCCGCATCCTCGAGGTGGGCTGCGGCACCGGCACTCTGCATGCCGCCCTCACCAGGCTGCTGCCGCGGGCGCACTACCTGGGGCTCGAGGCGAGCGAGTACCTGTGCCAGCGCTATGGCTGGGTCCACGGTCAGATCGAGGACTACCGCGCGCGCGCCCCGTTCGACCTGGTGATCTGCTACGACGTGCTGCAGTACCTCGATGCGCGAGCAGCGACGCGCGCGCTGGCGAACTTCGGACGGCTGTGCCGCGGTGTGCTGTACTTCAGCGCCCTCACGCGCTTTGACTACCAGCACAACTGCGACCGCTCGCGCACCGATCCGGATGTGCACCTTCGCAGCGCCCGCTGGTATCGCGAGCGTCTGGCGCGCCAGTTTCGCGAGGCGGGACTCGGGTTCTGGCTGCGGCGCGGTGCGCCGCTCACGCTCTGGGAGCTGGAGTCGCGCTGAGCGGCGGCAACGACCGCGCACGGCGAGCGCGGAACAGCGGGTACAGCGGCAGGCCGAGCACGATCAACAGCAGCGTTGCTATCGACTCCTTCGGCGTGGTGATGAGCGCACTGATGACGATCCACACCATCACCAGCACGAACAGCAGGGGCACCACCGGATAGCCCGGCAGGCGGTAGGGACGCACGGCTGCCGGCATGCGGCGGCGCAGAACGATCACTGCCAGCACCACCGGGATCCAGAACAGCGCATACGACATCACCGCCATGTTGGTCAGCTCATCGAAAGTCCCGGAGGCTGCCAGCAGTGCCGCCCAGATGCCCATCAGCACGAGCGAGGTGAGCGGGACGCGCGTGCGCGGGCTCAGTCGCCCGAAAGCGGAGAAGAACAGCCCGTCACGCGCGGAGGCGTACGAGACGCGCGCGCGGGTCAGGATGGTGCCGTTGAGCGAGCCTGCGGTGGACACCAGGAAGATCAGCGCGGCGATCGGCGCTGCGCGCGCGCCAAGGAAGGTGCGCACCGCCCGGGCTGCCACCGAGGGCGCATCCGGGTAGGCGGTGGAGTTGGCGCTGGCGACCTGCCAGATCGGCAGCGCGTACAGGTAAGCGGTGTTGATGAGCAGGTAGATGGCGAGCACCAACAGCGAGCCCCCGATGATCGCGCGCGGCAGGTTGCGCTGCGGGTTCTGCACCTCGCCCGCCGCCATCGGCAGGTACTGCCAGCCGCTGTAGGCCCACAGCGCGGCGAACATCGCAGCGCCAAAGCCGGTGAAGCCGCCGCCGGTGCTGCCCGCCGGCGCACGCAGGTTCGCAAGATCGTGCACGTCGGAGAACAGGAACACGCCACCGGCCACCGCCACAATCGCCGCGACCTTGGCCACCGCGAGCACGGTCTGCACGCGCCCACCGAGCATCACCCCGGCGCAGTTGATCGCGGTGAACAGTGCAATCACGCCCACCGCGACCAGCTGGCGCGTGCCGAACTCCAAGCTGTAGGACACGCCGAGCACGCGCACGGTGTGCGCGAACCACAGGGTATCGAAGGCATGGATGTCGGAGCTGAAGATCGCGACCGCCGCACCGTAGGCGGCGATGCTGGCCCCGCCCAGCACGAAACTGTTGCAGGCGTAGAGGAAGCCGGGAATCTCCCCGTATGCGGCGCGCAGGTAGACGTACTCGCCGCCGGCATCCGGCAGCAGTGCACCGAGTTCTGCGAAGCACAGCGCGCCGAGCATGGCCAGGGCACCGGCCACCGCCCACGCCGCCAGTACCAGCGCGGGCGTTCCCACCGCCTGGGCCATGGCGGCCGATTTGAGGAACACGCCGGTACCGATGCAGATCCCGACCACCAGCGAGGTGGCATGAATCAGGGTCAGATCGCGGCGCGGCTGCAGATCCGGGGTTGTCATGCGCGCTATCGTACAATTGCGCCATGGCAACACACGAATATAGTGCCCGCATCCACTGGGAGCGGGGCAACGCCCCCTTCACCGACAACCGCTTCAGCCGCGGCCATTCCTGGCACTTCGACGGCGGTGTGGAGGTGCCGGCTTCTTCCTCGCCGCAGGTCGTGCGCGTACCGATGTCGGTTGCAGCGGCGGTCGATCCGGAGGAAGCCCTGGTCGCCGCCCTCTCGAGCTGCCACATGCTGTGGTTCCTGGCGCTCGCGGCGCAGGGTGGCTGGCGGGTCGACGAATACAGCGACGATGCGCACGGGGTGATGGGCAAAAATTCCGCCGGCAAGACCGCCATGGTGCAAGTCACGCTGCGCCCGCGCATCAGCTTCTCGGGCGAGCGACTGCCCTCGCGCGCCGAGCTCGGAGAGCTTCACCATCGCGCGCACGAGGAGTGCTTCATCGCCAACTCGGTGACGACCGAGGTGCTGATCGAGCCGCGCGTCGATGCCTGAGCTGCTGGCCAGCTTCCGCGGCGCGGTGACCTGCAGCGTTGCCCGCGACGTGCTCGGGCTCACGCTGCGCGGCGACACCGCGCAAGCGCCCGGCGAGCCGACCGCGCTCGCCTTCAGCGCCGCAGCGCCGGCGGATTTTCCCGCGCAGCTCACCGATGCCCTGGTCGAGCGCCTCGAGGGCGGTGAGTACCGTATCAGAAGTGGCGGGCGCGAATGGCTGATCAGCGCGCCCGTGCACCTGCACCGCGAGATCGCGGCGCGCTTCTACCGCGCGATCCCGCCGCGGCCCGCGCCGCTCGCGCGGCGCGTGTTCTTCAGGATCGCGCTGGCGCTGGCCGCCAGCCGCGGCGGACTTGCGCTGCTGCGCGTGCTGCGCCGCTGAAGATCACTACGAGGTGGGTGAGCGCAGGCCGAGGACGTCCGCGTCCGCCAGCGGCGCGCGCTGCGTGCCGAGCAGCGACGCGTAGGCGGCGAGCTGGTTGTGAAAGGCGCGGCCCCAGGTGAAGTGGCGCAGCACGCGGGCACGGGCCGCGGCCCCGACCGCCGCCAGATCACGCTCATACAGGGCGGCGATCGCCTCGGCCATGCTCGTGCCGCTGTTGGGCTCGGCGAGCACGCCCACGCTCTCGTCGATGAGTTCCGGAAAGGCGCCGGCGCGCGCCGCGACCACCGGCACTCCGCACGCCATGGCCTCGAGGATCACCAGCCCGAAGGTTTCCTTGGTGCCGGCATGCACCAGGGCATCGGCGGAGGCGATCCACTGTGCCAGTTCCAGGCTGTCGCGCCGGTAGGGAAGCATCGTGACGTTCACCGCCGGCCGCGCATGCTGCTCCCCGCCGATGAGCACCAGGTGGTACGGCGGTCCCAGACGCGCGAACGCCTGCAGCAGCACCGGCAGGTTCTTTTCGCGCGCGAAGCGACCGGCATAGACCAGCACGCGTGCCGCGCCAGGCAGGCCGAGGCACTCGCGCAGCGCAGCGCTGCGACGCTGCGGGTTGAAGACTTCCGCATCCACGCCGAGGGGCTGATGCACGACGCGCTGCACGCCCAGGGAGCCCAGGTACTCGCACATCAGCCGGCTGGGTGCGAACACCACGTCGCAGCGCTCGTACACCAGCCGCACGTAGCGGCGCAGCACCGGCCCGCTGAACCAGCCGAACGAGCGCCGGCCGGCGAGCTGCGGCAGGTTTGAATGATAGAACCCCACCAGCGGAATGGCGCGCCGGCGCGCGACCTGGGCGGCGCACCAGGCGGGGTGAAAGACGTCGCCCGTCTCGATGAGCGTCGGCTCGAGTGAATCGAGCAGCCGCATCCAGCGGCGCGGGTTGAGCGGCAGCCGGTAGTTGAAGGTGCCCGGAACCGGGTAGCCCGGCAAAGTGCACACCCCGCCGCGCTCGAGCTGCTCCTCGCGGCCGGGAACCAGGATGGTGTGCTGCCAGGAGGTATGCCGGGCGAGCCAGGCATGCTTGGCGCAAAGATAGCGTTTAACGCCGCCGCTGGTCGGTGAATAGAAGAGCGTCGTGTCGACGAGATGCATGGGGACTTTCCGACCAGCATGCTCGGGAAGTGCAGCATTGCACCTTTATGACGAGGGGGTGTCAAGCGTGGCCGCGACGCGGACCATGTTGGCTCACCGCACACCAACAGTTTAACGGAGCCTCGGGCGGCAATACGACTGTGGCACACTGGGCGCCGGCGCTGTCGGTTGGGGAAGGGATCGTGATCGATCACACCGGTGTCAGGGTCAGCGATCTGGCTAAGTCCAAGGCGTTCTATCGCGCCGCGCTGGCGCCGATCGGCTATCAGCTGCTCGTGGAGTTCCCCGCCGAGGTGACGGGCAGCGATGAGGTCGCCGGCTTCGGTGTGCCGCCCAAGGCGGATTTCTGGGTCGCCGCCGGAGCACCCAACAAGCCGCCGGTTCACGTCGCGTTCCGTGTCAGCGAGCGCGCACGGGTCGATGCCTTTCACGCCGCGGCGCTCACGGCCGGCGGGCGTGACAACGGCGCGCCGGGCCCGCGCCCGCACTACCACGCCGACTACTACGGTGCCTTCGTGCTAGATCCCGACGGGCACAACATCGAAGTGGTGTGTCGTGAGCCCGCGCCGCTCGATCGCGGAGCGCTGCGCTGATGGAACGTCTGAACGCGCTGCTGCGCCGCCTCGTCGTGCTGCAGCCCGGGGAGGCGCCGGCACTGCTGGCCTCCTTCGCGACGCTGCTGTGCACGTTCTCGAGCTACACCATCCTGCGTCCGGTGCGCGATGCGCTCGGCATCACCTCCGGGCTGGACAACATCCCCTACCTGTTCTGGGGAGTGTTCATCGTGATGCTGGTGCTGCAGCCAGTGTACGGCTGGCTCACCTCGCGCTTTCCGCGCACCGTGTTCCTGCCGTGGGTGTACGGGTTTTTTGTGGCCAATCTGCTGGGCTTCTACCTGTGGTTTCGCCTGCAGCAGGACCATACCTGGATCGCGCGCACCTATTTCGTGTGGGTGAGTGTCTTCAACCTGTTCGTAGTGGCGGCGTTCTGGAGCCTGATGGCGGATGTGTTCACGCGCGAGCAGGCGGGACGGCTGTTCGGCGCCATCTGGGCCGGCGCCAGCACCGGCGGCCTGATCGGGCCGTTCATCGATAATCGGCTGGCGGTGCCGATCGGTGCCATCAACCTGCTGCCGATCTCCGCGGCGCTGCTCGCCCTGTCCTTGGTATTCATGCGACAGGTCATCCGCTGGCAGCGCGCCCAGGCCCCCGCGGCAGGCGGCGTCACGCTCCAGGCAAGCCCACCGCGCGCAGAGGATGCGCTCGGCGGGGGCGTCTGGGCTGCATTCGGCCAGGTGCTGCGCTCGCCGTACCTGCTCGGCATCGCGCTGTTCGTGCTGCTGATGACCTGGGTATCGACTTTCCTGTATCTCGAGCAGCAGGCGTTCGTCGCCAAAGCGTTCCACACCGCCGACGAGCGCGCGCGCTTCTTCAGCGGCATCGACTTCCTGGTGCAGGCGGCCTCGCTGGCGATACAGTTGCTGTTGTTCGGGCGGCTGTTCAAGTGGGTGGGTCTGCGAGTGATCCTCGCGTCGGTGCCGGTCATCATGACCGCGGCCTACGCAATCTTCGCGCTGGCACCGCGCTTCATGGTGTTGGTGGTGGTGTTCGCCGTGCGGCGCGCCGGGGACTACGCGCTCACGCGGCCGTGCCGCGACGCACTATTCACCGTGGTAAGCCGTGAGGAGAAGTACAAGGCGAAGAGTCTCATCGACACCTTCGCCTACCGCGGCGGGGATGCGCTCAGCGGCTCGCTCTACAAGGCGCTCACCGGCGGCTTCGGTGCAACTGCCGCGGACATCGGCTGGCTCGGCGCAGGGATCTCCGCGCTGTGGACCGTGCTGGCGCTCGCCTTGGGGCGCACCTTTCAGCGGCGCGGGCGCGCGCTGGATCGATAGGCTTCAGGCAGCGCCCGGCTGCAGCGCGCCGATGGCATCCGCCGCATCAGCGCTGTCCGCCGGGGCCGCGATGCGCAGCGCCATCGCCGCGCTAACGATCTCCGCGGCGCTGCCGAAGCGCTCGCCGCGTCGCTTTGCCACCAGGCGCGCTAGGAAGGCCTGGTAGCGCGACAGGTCGGCCGGCAGCGCCGGGGTGGGCGCGCTCACGTGCTGCTGCAGCACCTCCATGGCGGTGGCGCCGATGTAGGGCTTCTGGCCGGTCAGCATCTCGTAGCACATGATGCCCAGGCTGTAGAAATCCGAGCGCGCATCGAGCGGCTCACCGAGCGCCTGTTCCGGGCTCATGTAATAGGGCGACCCGAGCAGCACGCCGGTCTGCGTGCTGACCGTGGCGCCGTCGAGGGAGCGCGCCAGGCCGAAGTCGATGAGCGCCACGCTATCGCTCTCGCGCAGCATCACGTTGGGCGGTTTGAGGTCGCGGTGCACCAGTCCCGCCTCGTGCACGACCCCCAGCGCGCGTGCGACCTCCGCCACGTAGTGCAGCGTTTCCTGCTCGTTCACGCCGCGCTGGATGCGGGCCTTCAGGTCCCCGCGCGGCAGGTATTCCATGGCGAGATACTCGAACCCGGCGTGCACGCCGTAGTCGTAGATCTCCACGACCAGCTGGCTCTTGATCGCCATGATCGCGGTGTACTCACGCTCGAGGAACTGCCGCCCGGCCACCTCGTCGCGCAAGGTCTTGCTGACCTTGAGTGCCACGTTGTGACCGCGCTGCGCGCTGCTGGCCAGGTAGACGACCGCCTTCTCCGATTCACCGATGCGCAGCCGCAAGGTGTAACCGGGGATGACCTCCGCGTTGCTCGTCAGCAGCGCCGCCACGCCTGCGCCCTGCAGGCCATCGGCGCCCTCGGCCGCTTCGGCGCTGACCAGGCCGGCCGCTGCGGCATCGGCGCTGCCGGCCGCATCCGGCGTGGTCTCGTCGCGTGACACCGCCTCGCGCGACAGATTCACCAGGCTCGCCAGCCGCCGCGCGACGCGCCGCTCGACACGACGCAGGGCGACCAGCACAGAGGTATTGAGCCGCTCCGGCGTGACCAGGCGCTTGGGCAGGTAGTCGACCGCACCGAGCTGCAGCGCGCGCACTGCGGTAAGTTCGTTGCCCGCTTCGGCGAGCACGATGACCGCAGGTGTCGCCGGCTGCTCGCGCAAGCGGCGCAGCAGCATCAGTCCGTGCGCGGCGGGGTCTTCCGGGCTGGTGCCGAACGGCGCTGCGAGCACCAAAAGATCGCAGTCACGTCCCGAGAACTTGGCGCACCAGCGCTCGAACTCCGCGAGGCTGAGCATGCTCACGCTCGCCTGCGGGCACAGCACGTCGAGGTGGTGACGCAGCCACTCGCCGTAGCGCGGATCGTCCTCGACGATGATGACCCGCGCGGGCGGTGTGGTGCGCCGCGGCTTCACTGCTGCACCTTGAAGCGCACCCGCACCCGCACCCGCTGGCTCACGTTCTGTCCGCCGCGCACCGGTGGCTGGTAGCGCCACTGGCGCACCGCCTCGAGGGCTGCCGGTTCGAACACCCCGGCAGGCTGCGCGCCGACGATCGTTGCGTCGCTCACCGAGCCGTCGGTGCCTACGACGAACTGCAGGTCGACCCAGCCCTCGATGCCGCGCTGGCGCGCGGCGTCCGGAAAACGCGGCGCGATGTAATGCGTGCGGGTGAGGCTGCCCTCGTTCAGGTAACTGTTGGCCTGCGCAGCGGCGTCCTGGGCGGCTGCCAGGGCAGCTTCCAGCGTGCCGATCTGCGTCGCATCGGCCCCTGCATCATGTGCCTCGCCGAGCCAGCCCCGTGTCGCGGCGAAGTCCTGCGCGTGCAGCGAAGACTGCGCCTCCTCGAGCACGCGCGCCGCGTAGGCGTTCTTCTTGATCTGGGTCGCCGGATTCGCGGCGTCTTCCTTCATGAGCTGTGCGAGGTAGAATTTGGCGCTGTCGCTGGCGGGGTCGACGAGGTGTCCTTGTTGCAGGCGCTGATCGAAGCTGACCGCCAGTCGCGCCGCCGCCTCGGCGCGCGCGCTGAGGCGCAGCTGCTGCGCATTCTCGCGCAAACTGCTGACCAGCGCAGGATCGGCGCCGAGTTCGGCCGCTGCGGCAGACAGCTCGTCCGCCCGGTCGGCATTCGTACTCTCGATGGCGATGCGCGCTTCACTCTCCAGGCGCGCCACCAGCTCGAGCGTCACCTGTCTCACCAGCGGCTGGTCCGGAGCCAGCGCGAGGGCCGCCTCGACGTGTACGCGCGCGTTGTCCTGCGCCGGCTCGATCAGGTGTCCGCGCTCCAGCGCGTCGCGGGCCTTGGTCACGTAATCGATGGCGCGCGACTCGGACTCGGTCTGCGCGAGCTGCTGCGCCCTGCCGGCCACCGCCCGCTCGTTCTGCGCGCCGATCTGGGCGGCGAGCAAGGCGACCCGCGGATGATCCGGGTTGATCGCCTGCGCCTGAGCGATGAGCTGCTGCGCGGCCGCCAGGTTATGTTCCTGCAAGCGTGCCTCGGCAGAGCTCAGCAGCCGGTCCACGACCTGTTCGATGCCGCCGAGCGCGCGCGGGTCGCGCGCGTTGCGCTGCAGGGCCTGGCGGTACAGGTCCGCCGCGTTCTGCTCGGCGGGCGCCACGAGCGCACCCGCCACCAGCGCCTGCTCTGCGCGCGACAGCAGGCTCTCGAGTGCGGCGTCGGGCACGGCGGCCGGGGTCTTGGCCACGCTCGCCGGCGCGGCTGCGCGCGCGGCGACTGGCGGCTCGTGGGTGCCGAACGTCGTCACCGCCGCGACGATCGCACCCAGCAGCACCAGCACACCGAATCCCAGCCACGCGCCGGTGGCATGCCCCCGCGGCGCGGCCGGCGCCGCGGCCTCCAGGGGCGCCTGCGCCTGGCGCCGCCAGGCCGCCTCGACGAACAGCCGCACGCGTTGCTCGGAGAACGGTGTGTGCAGGAAGCGGTACACCGAGCCGTCGGTGATCTGGGCTGCCAGCTGGGCCTGCTCGGCGACGCTGCCGGCGACGATGAGCACGAGGTCGGGAAACTGACTGCGCAGTCGCTGGGTGAAGGTGGCGATGGGCGCGGCGACCGCCGCGCAGTCCAGCACCACGACTCCGCCGTGATGCTGCATCAACAGCGCCGACAGGTCGATCTCGGACGCGGCCGGCCACACCTCGTGAACCGGATCGGTGACCCCCTTAAGCATCGCGACCAGTTCCCCATCCTGGCTGAGCACGATGAGGGGCTTTGCGATGAGCGCAAAGCGCACGGGCGCTTCACCCGCGGACGGGTTTGGCGAAGGAGTTTTGGTGGTAGCCAAGACTGTCACAATTAAACCCGCCCGTCGGACTCCGGGGCCCGGCCGCGGGAATGAAGATGACGTAATAGCGCTAGCCTGTCGCTAGCGGCGCGGGATTTCTGTGAAGCTGGTCATTTTTGCGCTCTTCCTTGAGTTTGTGATGCTCGTCACTGGTGGTTTTCATCGGCCGTCCGTGCGGCCACGCTGCCGCGGCAACCGCCTTGCGGCCGCCGCCGCGCTAACCCCAGGCGCCGGTTGCGGGAGTTCATTCGCGAGGCAGCAGGAACCTCGAACCGTTGTACGAGAGCACCGCCCCGTCGGGCGTAATGCTCTCCACCCGCACCCCTTCCGGGGTCAGTTCGCCCTCGTGCAGCTTGTGCATGTTGATCATCACGAAGCGATCCTGCGGCTGGGCGGCGAACATGTGGAAGTCCAGGCGCAACTGCGGAATCTGCGTCCCGGGGGTGGCGGCGGCATCCTGGTACAGCGGCACGCCCGACTCGGTGCCGCGCCGTACGTGGCTGCTCAGGCCGGCGGCCGGGGCCTCCTCGGCGGGAGCATAGTCGGCCGGATTCTGTTGATCCGCGGCGCTCGTGGGGTTGCCGGGGCCGGCGGCGGCGCTGGCGGTCGCCACGGCGGGTGGTGTCGCAGGCGCTGGGAGCGCAGGCGCAGGGCCAGCCGGCGCGCTCACCGGCGGGGGCGCAGCGACGGTCACCGGTGCCGCCGCGGGCGGCACCGCCGGCGCGGGTGCGGGCGGCGCGACGCTCACGAGGGGGGCGTTGGCCGCCGCCGCCCCGCTACCGGGCGGTACGCCGCCCGAGGGATGACGCAACAGCATCCACATGACGATGCCCAGATTCACCGCCAGCAGAGCTGCGATCGCGATCGCCCACAGTGGCAGACGCGTACGCGGAGGGGCGACTTTGACCTCGAACAGCGCCGGACCGCTCTGGCGCTGGCGATCGCTCTCGGACTTCTTCAGCGCATCGAGGATGAAGGACATCGGTCACCCGCCATGGTGTGTATCGGCCGCAGACAGCAGCGGCGCATCGGGGCCGGCGACCGCGCTCGCCAGCGCGATCTGCGTTTGCACGCCGGCGACGCCGTCCACGGTGAGCTGGTGCTGGCGCTGAAAGTCCTTCACCAGTCCCGCGAGCTCCGCATCGTATACGTCGCTCACCGGCACAGCGCTGTGTCCGCCGTGCAGCTGTTCGAGGCTCTCTCGCAGCCAGCGCACCTGCGCGCCGTGCATGCCCGAAGACAGCGGCTTCACCGGAGAGCTTGCCGGGCGCCAGAGCATGACGAAATCGCCGAGCCAGTAGTGCGACAGCTCGGCGAGGCCCACCGTACGCGGGCCGCCGAGATCCAGGCGTGCCTGCTCGTCATCCAGGCGGGTGAGCACGACCTGGTGGCTCGTGCCGGCACCGTCGTTCAGCAACAGGATCGCCGGGTGATTATAGAGGTGCAGCTGCCCGAAGGAGCCGCGCTCGGCGACGCAGGCCAGGCCCTGCTGCAGGGCCTGGGTGCAAGGATCCGTGCCGTCGGCCTGGTACTTGGCGCCCCACAGCCCGAACAGCCGCGCAAAGGCGCTGTCGGTGTCGGTCTGCGCGGCGTTCTGCGCCAGAAGTTCCGCCAGGCGCGGGGCCGGCGGCGTGGCCGTGGCGGGCGGTGGGCTTGCGGTGGGGAGGCTGCGCGGGGCCGCGCTCGCTTTAGCGGACGAAGGCGCGCTCTTGGCGGCGTGCGCCAGGGGGTTCCAGGGCTCGTAGTACAAGGTGAGGGTCAGCAGCGCGAGCACCCCGGCGGTGGCGCCGGTGGCAACCCACGGCAGCCAGTGCGGAGTGGTGCGCCGCCCGAACACCTCGGTGGCGGCACTGCGCACGAGCGCCGCGGTCACGCGGTGGCGGTCGAGCGAGTAGGCCCCGAGCAGCGCCCGATCGCAGATCACGTTGATGACGCGCGGTACCCCCTGGGACAGGCGGAACACCGCGTTGAGAGCTGCCGGGGCGAAGATGTCGGTGGTGGCTCCGGCTACCCGCATGCGATGGCGTACGTAGGCGACGGTCTCCTCGCGCGAGAGCGGACTTAAGTGATAGCGGCCGGTGATGCGCTGGGCGAGCTGGCGCAGCTCGTTGCGCGCCAGCAGCTCGCGCAGCTCCGGCTGGCCGATGAGAATGATCTGCAGCAGCTTCTGCGTGTTGGTTTCGAGGTTCGTCAGCAGGCGCACCTGCTCGAGCACCGAGGGCGACAGGTTCTGCGCCTCGTCCACCACCAGCACCACGCGTCGCCCGGCGCCGTAAGCGCGCAGCAGGTAGTGGGAGAGGATGTCGACCAGGTCCTTCAGGCTGCCGAGAGCTGAGTCCGGCACGCCGATGCCGAGTTCCTCGCAGATGGTGAGCAGGAACTCCGGCGCGGTCATCTTGGGGTTCAGGATCAGGGCGATCTCGGCGTTCTTGGGGGTCTGCGCCAGCAGCGAGCGCACGATGGTGGTCTTGCCGGTACCGACTTCGCCGGTGAGCTGCACGAAGCCGCCCGCCTCGTTGATGCCGTACAACAGATGCGCGAGCGCCTCGGCGTGCCGTTCGCTCAGGAACAGGTAACGCGGATCGGGCGTGATCGCGAACGGCTTTTCGTTGAGGCCGAAGAACGTCAGGTACATGAAGGAATGCTACTCGATCGTGTTGCCGGGCCGCAGTGCGTGGCCGCCGAATCGCGCCCGCGCCTCGTCCAGCGCCGCATCCAGGCGGCCGCCGCGGCTGCTTTGCTCGAACAGGCCCAGCTGGGATGCGCTCGTCAGTTCAGTGAGGACCACTCCCAGCAGCCGAAGTTTCGCACCCGGGTTGCCGCTGAGCCAGCGCGCGAGCAGTTCCGCGGCCACACCCGCCACCGCACGCCCCTCGCAGGTGGGCGGCGCCACGGCGCGCTGGCGCGTGAAGGTCGTGAAGTCATCGCGCCGGATCTTCACCCCGATGCAGCCGCTCATCAGCTGGCGGCTGCGCAGACGGCTCGCGGCCAGGTCCGCCAGGCGCGCCAGCTGGCGTTGCAGCGTGCGTGCATCCTCGATGTCCTCCTCGAAGGTGTCTTCCGCACTCAGGGACTTCTCCTCGACTTGCGGCAGCACCGGCCGCTCGTCGATCCCGGAGGCGCGCTCGCGGATCCAGGGGGAGTAGCGCCCGAACAGCGGCCACAGCACAGCATCCGGTGCACTGCGCAGCTCGCCGAAGGTGTGGATGCCGGCTTCTTCCACCTTCGCCCCGGTCTTGCGTCCCAGTCCCGGCAGGCGGCGCACCGACAGCGGGTCGAGGACTGCGCGCACCGCATCCGGCATCACTACCGTGAGCCCGTCGGGCTTCTTCAAGTCGGAGGCGATCTTCGCCACCAGCTTGTTGGTGGCCACTCCGACCGAGGCGGTCAGCCCGGTGAGTTCGCGGATGCGACGCTTGATGGTGCGGGCGATGTCGACCGCGCCACCGAGCAGCTGCTGGCTCGCGGTCACATCCAGGAATGCCTCATCGAGCGACAGCCCCTGCACCAGAGGAGTGATCTCGCGAAACACGCCGAACACGACGCGCGAGACTTGCTGGTAACGCTGCATGCGCGGGCGCACGCACACGGCGTGCGGACACAGCTTCAAAGCCGCGCGCATCGGCATCGCCGAGTGCACGCCAAAGCGGCGCACCTCGTAGCTGGCGGCAGCCACCACGCCGCGGCCGCCATCCCAGCCGACGACCAGCGGCTTGCCGGCAAGACTTGGGTCATCGTGCTGTTCCACGGATGCGTAGAACGCATCCATGTCGACGTGCAGCACGGCGCGGGTCATGACTGGTGTCGCGCTGAAAGTGCGCTGCCTTACTCGGCGACGGTGATGGTGATCTTCTTGGAGAGCACCGGCGGGGAGTGCGGCACGTGATTCTGATCGCCCAGCAGCAGCTGCAGGGTGTGCTTGCCGGGAGCCAGGTGCAGCTCGGTCTGCGTCTGGCCCTTGCCGAAATGCACGACCTTGTCGCTCGCAGGGATCGGCGCGCCCTGATCGGCCGGCGCAGCGGTGTCGATCAGCAGGTGATGGTGACCGGTGTTCTCGAACTTGACTCCCGCCGGGGCGATGCCCATGCCCTTCAGCCCGAACTGCACCAGCACCGGGTTGTGGACCGTGGCGCCGTTCTTCGGGCTGATGATGTAGGCCTCGGCGCCCGGGGGCGAGGCGGTGCGCTCCTGGGCCGCCGCGATTGCGGCGCCGAAGATCAGCAAAGCGGTGATGAAGCCACGCATCGTAAATCTCCTTCACATTGTGAGTGCGCTATATCCCATCGTGAGCAGGGCCAGCAGCAGCCCGCTCACCATGTAGACCAAAGACAGCAGCATGAGCTTGCCGAGGGTAAGCCAGCGCCCCTGGCCGTACATCACGAGCACGGAGCGATAGACGTACCAGGCGATGTAGAACGTGACCGCCGTGTTCAGCAGCCCATGGGCGAACGGCAGCAGCGCATGCAGTATCCAGCTGATGATGATCGTCAGAAACACGAAGGCATGATCGTGCACCAGCAGCAGCAGGTGCTCGACGTAGTAGTGCCGCGGCCGCCAGTACATGAGCATCATGACCCCCGCCAGCAGCGGCAGGAACAGGAACATGGCCCGCGGCAGGTTGTGCAGGAACGACTCGGTGAGCGGGCGGCCGTAGCCGGCGGTGGCGCTAAGACAGGTACGGTGAAAGGGCGCGGCGAGACGCTGCGGCCAGGGGCCGCCGTAGGTGATCTGGCTGCAGATGCGCTGCGAGCGCTGCTCCGCGGACTCCCCGGGCAGCGTGTCCATGATGTTGGTCTTTGCGCGCGCGCCCGAGGGCACCGCGACTTTCGGCGCATCTTTCGTCGCAGCGTCGAACTGCAGCACCCGGAACTGGTTGTGGGTGGCGCTTGCCGAAGCCCAGACGAAGAACACTACGGAGAGCACCAGGTAGAGCCTGATTGGCGGCAGGTAGCGCGCGCGCCGGCCACGCAGGAATTCCCGCGTCAGGAAGCCGGGCTTGAACAGCAGCGCGCCGAGCGTGCGCCACAGGCGCGAATCCGCGTGCGTCAGATCCTCTGCGGCCACCGTCGCGAAATGCCGCAGCGAGTGTATCGGCGGCTCGACCCGCTGGCCGCACACGCCGCAGTACTTCTGCGCAACCGCTGCCCGGCAGTTCTCGCACGCCGGCGCTGCGGCAACCGCGCTGACGAGGACGGCGCTATCAGCCGGCGGCGCCGCCGTGTTCATGCGACGTGCGCACTCGATCTCGCGGCGGGCTGGGCCTGGGCGTTAAGCTCGTGCGGATCGAAGTCATCGACGTTGACGATATCCATGACCTTGCGATCGTAGTCGCGCAGCGCCGCAGCTTCGGTTTCCGAGATGATGCCGGCGGCGAGGGCCTGCTGGATGCGTCCGGGCAGGTCAAGCGCCACGACCTTGCCGGTCTTCACGCCATCGACACGGATGCGCTTCTCGAGCGGCTCGAGCTGCACCGCCAGCAGCAGCGCCTCCTGCAGCAGCGCCAGCGGGTTGGAAGGCTCCAGCGTGCGGTAGATGAACTGCCCGAAGCGCTCGCGTGACTGCGAGGGACTGGTCACCAGGTCCGCGACCTTCGTTGCCAGCCGGTCGGCGGGCGCCGAGTAGACGAGTCCGCGCGGGAAGATGAGCGCACGCATGAGGAAGGCGAGCACGCGGTTGGGGAAGTTGCGCAGGAAGCCGTGCAGCTGTTCCTGCGCGTGGTAGAGCAGGTTACGGCAGGCCCACTCGACGATGGGCAGATCCTCCTGCGGGTGCCCCTGGTTCTCGTGATGCTTGAGCACCATCGAGGCGAGGTACATGCACGAGAGCACATCGCCGAGTCGCGCCGACAGGCCCTCTTTCTTCTTCAGGTAGCCGCCAAGGGCGAGCATCGCCACGTCCACCGCGAATGCGAACGAGGCACTGAAGCGCACGATATGCTGGTAGTAGCGTGCGGTCGCGCCCTGCACCGGTGCGCGCGTGAAGCGCGCCAGCGTCAGCGCCATGACGAACGAGCGCACGGCGTTGGAAATCGTGAAGCCGATGTGGCTGAACAGCGCGCGGTCGAACTCATCGACGCCCTCGCGGCGATCCGGATTGCGCGCGGCGGTCATCTCGCGCAGCACGAACGGATGACAGCGCACGGCACCCTGACCGAAGATGATGAGATTGCGCGTCAGCAGGTTGGCGCCTTCCACGGTGATCGCCACCGGCACGATCTGGTAGCCGCGCCCCAGGTAGTTCTTGGGTCCCAGGCAGATGCCCTTGCCGCCGTGCACGTCCATCGCATCGTTGGCGACCTGACGGCCCATCTCGGTGACGTGGTACTTGAGCATCGCGGAGGGGACCGAGGGTTTCTCGCCCCCGTCGATCGCGCCGGCGGTCACCGAGCGCGCGGCATCCATGGTGTAGGTGAGCCCGGCCATGCGCGCGATGACCGTCTCGACACCCTCGAACCTGGCCACCGGCAGGTTGAACTGAGTTCGGATGCGCGCGTAGGCGCCCGTGGCCCACACCGCAGCCTTCGCCGCTCCGGTGGTGTTGGAAGGCAGCGAGATGCAGCGCCCGACCGAGAGCTGCTCGACCAGCATGCGCCAGCCGTTGCCGGCCATCGCCACTCCGCCGATGATGCAGTCGAGCGGCACGAACACGTCCTTGCCCTGGATCGGACCGTTCTGGAACGGCACGTTGAGGGGAAAGTGGCGCCGCCCGATGCTCACCCCCGCTGTGTGGCGCGGGATGAGCGCGCAGGTGATGCCGATATCGGTCTTCTCCCCGAGCAGCCGCTCCGGGTCGAACATGCGGAACGCCAGCCCGATGACCGTCGCCACCGGCGCAAGCGTGATGTAGCGCTTGGAGAAATTGAGTTTGAGGCCGAGCACCTCGCGCCCCTGCCACACCCCGCGCATGACGATGCCGGTGTCTGGAATCGAGCCGGCATCGGAGCCGGCGCGCGGCCCGGTGAGCGCGAAGCACGGCACCTCCTCGCCGCGCGCGAGTCGCGGCAGGTAGTGGTTCTTCTGTTCCTCGGTGCCGTAATGGTTCAAAAGCTCCGCCGGCCCGAGCGAGTTGGGCACGGCGACGGTCGAGGAAGCGGTGGCGCTCCTGCTGGAGATCTTGGCCAGCACGCACGAGTGCGCGTAGGCGGAGAACTCGAGACCGCCGTAGCGGCGCGGGATGATCATCGCGAAGAAGCCCTGGGATTTGAGGAACTCCCACACCTGCGGCGGCAGGTCGGCACGCTCGTGCGTGATGTTCCAGTCATCGAGCATGCGGCACAGCTCCTCGCACGGCCCGTCGAGGAACGCCTGCTCGGCCGCTGAGAGCTGCGGGGCCTTAGCACCGAGAAGCTTCTGCCAGCGCGGCGCACCGGTGAACAGCTCCCCGTCCCACCACACCGTACCGGCCTCGAGCGCCTCCTTCTCCGTCTGCGACATCGATGGCAGCCGCCGCAGGTAGGTCTTCATGAACGGGCGCGTGATCAGCGCCTTGCGCAGGGGCCGCAGGTTCAGCAGCCACAGCCCCGCCAGCAGCACCCACAGAAACCCCTTCCACAGTCCCGCCGGTGCGCTGTTCTCGCCGAGCACGGTGTAGGCGGCGAGCAGCACCGTAAATGTCACGGTAAAGGCCAGCAGCGAGAGGCGGCGGTAGGCGAGGAACAGTACCGCGGCGATGAACACCAGCGTGATGAGGCCGCCAGTCTGGGTGAGCGCGTAGGCGATCGCCACGAGCAGGATCAGGAAGAGGACTGCAGCCAGCATCTAGACATCCTCCATGCCGCGCGCGCACGCGCCACTATAGTCTCAGCCGAGCAGGTTCTTCACACCGTCGCGTTCCTCGCGCAGCTCGGCGAGCGTCAGCTCCATGCGCTTGCGGCTGAATTCATCCACGGCGAGGCCCGGCACGATCTGGTAGTCGCCGTTGCTGACCGTGACCGGATACGAGTAGATGACGCCCTCGGCGATGCCGTAGCTGCCGTCCGACGGCACCGCCATGCTGGCCCAGTCGCCCGGCGCGGTGCCGTGCACCCAGGTGTGCACGTGGTCGATGGCAGCCGAGGCCGCCGAGGCGGCCGAGGAGGCGCCGCGCGCCTTGATCACCGCCGCGCCGCGCTGCTGTACGGTCGGAATGAAACTCTGCTCGATCCATTTCTGCTCCACCAGCGACCTGGCGGGCTTGCCGCCGACCTCGGCGTGCGAGAGGTCGGGGTACTGGGTCGCGGAGTGATTGCCCCAGATGGTCATGCGGCGGATGTCACTCACGTGCGTGCCGGTCTTGTGCGCCAGCTGCGAGAGTGCGCGGTTGTGATCAAGACGGGTCATCGCGGTGAAGTTGCGGGGATCCAGATCGCGCGCGTTGGCCCGCGCGATGAGCGAGTTGGTGTTGGCCGGATTGCCCACCACCAGCACCCGCACCCTGCGGTCGGCGACTTCGTTCAGTGCCTTGCCCTGCGCTGAGAAAATCTGCGCGTTGGCGAGCAGCAGGTCCTTGCGCTCCATGCCGGGCCCGCGCGGGCGCGCGCCGACCAGCAGTGCCACCTGGCAGTCGCGAAAGGCGAGCTTCGCATCATCGCTCGCCACCACCTTGTTCAAGGTGGGGAAGGCGCAGTCCTCGAGCTCCATCACGACCCCGTTGAGCGCACCGAGCGCGGGGGTGATTTCCAGCAGGTGCAGGTTGATGGGGGTGTCGGGGCCGAGCAGGGCACCGCTGGCGACACGGAAGGCGAGGGCATATCCGATCTGACCGGCGGCTCCGGTGATCGCAACGTTGACGGCAGCTTTCATGGCGGGAGTTTCGTCTGCGGCAAAAGAGCCGCGAATTCTAGCGTGTGACGGGCGGGCGCCCCTAGCTTGGGGCCTGCGCGCCCGCTTCGCACTCAAACCCCGGCGGCCTGAGGTCTCTCAAACGCCGTGCCAGAAGGGCGAGAAGGCCCCGGATGGGCGATTTGGCCCCCTCCGGGCAGACCCATAGCTCCCGCGGCCGCTTCAGAAATATGTCAGTGCAGTACATTGACACTAGGGTAGTGTACTAGTAGAGTACAACACTAAGGAAAGCAGAGATCCCTTCATAGACCGATCGACCCAGGAGATGACCATGAACACTTTCATCAGCAAGCTGTACCGAGACCTCACCTGCGCCGCGGCCGCCATTCTGATCACGTTCGTGATGAGCGCCGGCTTAGTGCAGTCCACCAACGCTGCCCCCGGGGCTCATGCGCTCGTCAGCGCCGCCGCGACCGGGCAGCCCCGCCAGCTCTGAAGGGTGCCTCAGCCCAACCACCCACGGAGAGCAAGACCATGAACACCTTTCTCACCACCCTGTACCGCGATGTCGCCTGCGGCACGGCGGCCGTGCTGATCACCCTGCTGCTCGGCCTGAGCTTCGTGCAGTCGACCTCGGTTCCGCCGGGCATGCATGCGCATAGTTTTGTCGCAGTGCAGCCTCCGCACGCCTGGTTTGGCCAGCCCGAGCCGGCCGTTTTGGTAGATTAGTTGGCTAACCCTCCCTTACAGACGCCGTGCTAACGATCATGGATCCGCAGTGGAATGACAGCCTGCCGATTTACCGGCAACTGCGGGACCGGGTGGTCGCGATGATCCTGGAGGGCGTGCTGAAGGAGGGCGACCCGCTGCCCTCGGTGCGCAGCGTCGCCGCGGACTTTCGCGTCAACCCGCTCACGGTGCTCAAAGGCTACCAGCAGCTCGTCGATGAGCAGCTGGTGGAAAAGCGGCGCGGTCGCGGGATGTTCGTGAGCTCGGGCGCGCAGAAGGCGCTGATGAAGGATGAGCGCCAGCGCTTCCTCGAGGACGAGTGGCCGAAGGTGTACGCCACCATCCAGCGCCTCGGGCTGTCACAGGACGAATTGCAGCGTGCCGGCAAGTCGGCTCCTGCCACCCCATGGCCCACGGCCAACACTTCCGCGCCGGCAGGTGACGAAGATGACAGCAGTAATTGAAGCGCGCGGCTTGTCGAAGAGCTACGGCTCAGCGCGCGCGCTGGATAACGTGAGTTTCACGGTCGGCAGCGGCCGCATCGTCGGCCTGATCGGCCCGAACGGCGCCGGCAAGACCACCGCCCTCAAGGCCATCCTGGGTCTCACCCCCTTCACCGGCGAGCTCTCCGTGCTCGGGCTCGATCCGCGCAGCCAGCGCGATGAGCTGATGCGCGAGGTGTGCTTCATGGCCGACGTCGCGGTGCTGCCGCGCTGGCTGCGGGTCAGCCAGGCGCTGGATTACTGCAGCGGGGTGCACCCGCGCTTCGAGCGCAGCATCGCGCAGGACTTTCTCGCCAAGACCGACATCGGTATGCACAGCCGCGTGCGCCAGCTTTCCAAGGGCATGGTGACGCAGCTGCACCTCGCGCTGATCATGGCGATCGATGCGCGCTTGCTGGTGCTCGATGAGCCCACCCTGGGACTTGATCTTCTGTACCGGCGCAAGTTCTACGACACGCTGGTGAATGACTATTTCGACAAGCAGCGCACCATCCTCCTCACGACGCACCAGGTGGAGGAGGTCGAGAACCTGTTCACCGACGTAATTTTCGTGAACCACGGACACGTCGCGCTGGCCTCCCCGGTCGAGGAACTCGGCGCGCGCTATCAGCAGCTGACCTTAAGTGCCGAAGCGGCTCCGCGGGCGCGCGCCCTGCAGCCCTTCTACGAGCGCGAACTGTTCGGGCGGGTGGCGATGTTCTTCGAGGGCCGCTCGGCTGCCGAGCTCGGCAGCTACGGCGAGCTGCGCACGCCTTCGATCGCCGACCTGTTCGTCGCCAAGATGCAAAGGACCGCCAGCCCATGAACAGCACCTATGCACAAGCCGCCGCCAGCCCGCTGCCTGCGGTCAACGCCCGGCCGCGCGGCACGACTCTGCTCACCCTGGTGCGACGCGAGTTCTGGGAACATCGCGCGCTTTGGATCGCCCCGCTCATCGCGGCGCTGTTGCTGGTGGTGTGCGCGACGATCGGAACGTTTCATATGGATCTCGACGACTCCCGGCACCTCACCGAGCCGCAGGACCGGGTGGCGCTGTTCACGGTCATGCAATGGGTAGTGGCGGGTGTGCTGTACGTGGTGGCCGTCGTAGTGCTGAGCTTCTACCTGTTGGATTGCCTCTACGCCGAGCGCAAGGACCGCAGCATCCTGTTCTGGAAGTCTATGCCGGTGTCTGATGGCATGACCGTATGGTCCAAGTGCCTGGTGGCGTTCGTGGTGGTGCCGCTCGGGGTGTACCTGCTGGCGATCGTCGCGGGGTTTCTCTTCTCCGGCATCCTCGCCGCGCGCCTCGCTCTGGCCGGCGCCGCGCCGATCCTCGGCTGGGATACGCTCGAGTGGCTCAGGTCCGAGCTTGCGATGCTCCTGATCGTCATCCTGGGGATACTGTGGTACGCCCCGATCGGGGCTTGCCTGCTCTTGCTGTCGGCCTGGGCCCGCCGCATTCCCTTCCTGTGGGCGATGCTGCCCCCGGTCGTGGCGCCGCTGCTCGAGCTCATCGCCTTCGGCACGCACCACATCTGGAACTTCGAGCTGCAGCGCACTGCGGGCATCTGGTGGACGCTCGGAATCGCGCACACACACATCTTCTCGCACCACGGCGTGCGGCCGCTCGGCACGCTGCTCGCGGAGGCCGATTTCGGCGCGGCCTTCAGCGACAGCGGCCTGTGGCTGGGAGTGGTGTTCACGGCCGCGGCGGTGTTTGCCGCGACCCGCATCCGCCGCTACCGCGACGACACCTGAGCTTCACCGCGCTGCTGCCGGCGCGCGATCGCTCCCTGCCGCATTAACCGCGCGCCGCGGATCGCGCTTATCATCAGCGCAACCGTGATTGGCCGGGCGCCGGTCGCGGATGATTTAATGCACGCTCAGGGAGGCCTTCCATGTTCGACCCCCGCAGCGGGCCGCCGGCCCACACGCCTGGCCGCGTGAGCGAGCCTGCGAACACGCACCGCGCTGATGCCAGCGCGTGACAGCGATGGATTTGTGCGGTTCGCCGCCGCGCCTGTGCACGCCAGACGCTGATCTTCGCCGTCCGACACCCGCATGGCCCTCGAGGTAAGCCGCACCAAAGAAGAGCTGCAGCTCGGGCTCGCCGGCGAGTGGGGCATGCGCGAATTCCAATCGCTCGAGGCGCAGCTCACCGCGCTCGACCTCGCCGGCGTACACCGCGTGGCTATCCACACGCGCGGGCTCACGGCGCTCGACCTGTCCGGCGCCTGGGCATTGCGCCAGTTCGTGCAGCGCGCGCAGGGGGCAGGCGTCACGGTGTCATTCGAAGGATCACCTCCCGATCAGCTGCGCCTGGTGGAGGAGACGCTGAAACCTGCCGCCGCGCAGCCGGGCGCGCCGAGCGTTGCCACCGCCGGCCCGGATCCCGAGACACGGGCGCTCGAGGCCATCGGTCGCGAGGCGGTCGCCGCGGGACACGACGTGGTGGACGGGCTCGCCTTTCTCGGCCGCGCCAGTGTCACCTTCCTGGCGAGTCTGCGGCGGGTAAAGAGCCTGCGGCTGACCTCGGTCGCCCGACACGTGTACGACACCGGCATCACGGCCATGCCGATCGTGGCGCTCATCGCCTTTCTCATCAGCGTCATCATCGCCTACATGAGCGCACAGCAGCTGCGTGGACTGGGCGTCGACATCTACGTCGTGGACCTCGTCACGATCGGCGTACTGCGCGAGCTTGGGGTGCTGCTCACCTCCATCATCGTCGCGGGTCGTTCGGGAAGCGCCTTTGCCGCCGAGATCGGCTCGATGAAGCTCAACGAGGAAGTCGATGCCCTGGTTGCCACCGGCGTCGACCCGTTCGAGGCGCTGGTGATACCGCGCGTGCTCGGTCTCACGATCGCCCTGCCGCTCTTGACGATCGTCGCCGATCTCATCGGGCTCAGCGGCGGGGCACTGCTGTGCCGCTACCTGCTCGACATGCCCTTAAGCCAGTATGTCACCCGCGCGAGCGCGGCGATCTCACCCACGACCTTCTGGGTCGGCCTGATCAAGGCGCCGGTGTTTGCGCTGCTCATCGCGCTGGCGGGCTGTTATCACGGCCTGCAGGTGCGCAGCTCCTCGCGCGAGCTCGGGCACCAGGTCACCGTGGCGGTGGTGCAGGCGATCTTCCTCGTGATCCTCGCCGATGCGCTGTTTGCAGTGCTGTTCCTGAAGATGAACATCTGATGCAGTACCCGATACTCGAGGTGCGCGGTCTGGTGAACCGTTTCGGCAACCAGCTGGTCCACGACGGGCTCGACATGGAGGTCGTCAGGGACGAGGTATTCGGCATCGTCGGCGGATCGGGGTCGGGCAAGTCGGTGCTGCTGCGGAGCATCCTCGGGCTGCAGCACCCCGAGGCGGGCGTGGTGCGCATCGACGGCCAGGACATCACCCGCCTGAGCGCCGCTAAGCTGCGGCCCATCAAGTTCGGCTACGGAGTCGCCTTCCAGGAGGGGGCGCTGTATTCGGGGCTGACGGTATTGCAGAACGTGCAGCTGCCGATCATCGAGTATCTGGACCTTCCCCGTCGCGCGCTCGATGACCTGGCGCTCCTGAAGATCCGCCTGGTGGGGCTGCCGGCGGACGCTGCCGGCAAGTACCCCGCGCAGCTGTCCGGTGGCATGGTGAAGCGTGTGGCGGTGGCGCGGGCGCTGGCGCTCGATCCGGCGCTGCTGTTTCTCGATGAGCCCACCTCTGGGCTCGACCCGGTGAGCGCCGCGGCGTTCGATGAGCTGGTGCTGTACCTGCAGAAGCAGCTCAAGCTGACGATTGTCATGATCACGCATGATCTGGACAGCATCTTCCGTACCTGCAATCGTGTCGGGGTGATCGTGGACCGCCGCATGGAATCAGACACCCTGGAGCGCATCGTCGAGCACCCGAACCCGTGGATCCAGGCCTACTTTCACGGCGAGCGGGCGCGTGCCCGGCTCGCGGGAGCCCAGCATGGAGCGTGAGGCCAATTACGCCGCAGTCGGCGCGTTCGTGCTGGTCGTGGCCCTGGTCGGGGCCCTGTTCGTCTACTGGTACTCCGACAGCCGCGAGCACCGCAACTACGACCGCTACGAAATCTACTTCAGCGGCACCGTCAGCGGGCTCGACCGCGGTGCCGCCGTACGCTACCTCGGCGTCGGCGTGGGCCGCGTGTTCGAGATGCGCATCGACCCGCGCGATTCCAGCCGCGTGCAGGTGATCGTCGACATCGATTCGCGCACGCCCGTCTCCGCCAACACCATCGCCGAGCTGCAGCTGCAGGGGATCACCGGTCTTTTGTACATCGACCTGAGCGAGGACCGCGACAACAAGCGCACCGCGCCGGAGGTGGCGAGCCTGGAGTATCCGGTGATCCGTGCAGCCCCCTCGCGCTTCGATGTCTTCCTGTCGAGCCTGCCGGAGCTGGTGGCCGCGGCGGGCGACGTGGCGAAGCGCGCCGACCGTCTGCTCAACGATGACACCCTGGCGGCCGTATCCGCAGCGGTCGGCAACCTGAACAAGGCGAGCAGCGGCCTGCCGCAGACCCTGCACGATCTGAACGCGCTGATCGGCGAGCTGCGCGGCGCCAGCATCGAGCTGACCGCTTCCGCACGCAGCGCCCACGGCCTGATCGATTCGGTGGACCCGGAGGTGCGCGCCGCGGCGCAGCGCCTGCACGCGATCGCCAACAATCTCGAGGATGCCAGCAGTCAGCTGGACAAGGTGATCGTGGAGAACCGCCAGGACATACGCTCGTTCGCGCGCGACGGACTGCCCGAGATCGAGCGCTTCGTGCGCGAGGGCCGCGCGGCGGCGCAGGATATCCGCGCGCTCTCGAGCAGCCTGCGCGAGAATCCGACGCAACTGCTCTATCAGACGCCTGAGCGCGGTGTGGAGATTCCACGGTGAGATCGCCCCCGGCCTCCCTGCACGCCTTGCTGCTGCCGTGCCTGCTGCTGAGTGGCTGTGCGGGGCTGTTTCACAGCGACGCGCAGCCTGAGCAGACCTATTACCTGCGCGCGGCGGCTGCCGAGGCGAGTGCGGCCAGCACCGGCGGCGCAGCGAACGGTGCCGGCAGCGGCACGGCAACCCCGGCGACCGGGTTGTCGCTGCGCGTCGGGCATATCAGCGCGGGGCCAGGCCTTGAATCCGTGCACATCATGCTCGTGCAGCCGGATCACCGCATGAACTTCTATTTAGGCAGCCGCTGGCCCGCTGCGGCTCCGGAGGTGATCGAGGCCCTCGCCGTGCAGACCCTGCGCGCCTCGGGAGCGTGGAGTTCAGTGGAGGATTCGGCCAGTCCGTTTCCATCCGAGTACCTGCTGCAGGTCACGCTGCGGCGCTTCGAGGCCGACTACACCGGCGGGGCGGCCGCAGCGCCGGTCGTGCAGGTGGTGCTCGACTGCATCATCGGCCGACGCGAGGGGCGCGAGGTGCTCGCCACTTTCATCGCCTCTGCCAGTGCACCGGCTGCGGCCAATCGCCTCACCGAGGTGGTAGCCGCCTTCGAGCAGGCCACCACCACCGCGCTCGCGCAGCTGGCGCAGCAGTCCTCGCAGGCGGCACACGCCGACGCGCAGCAGCGTTCTGCTCAGAACGCCGCGAACCCGGACGCCTCCATCAGGCGGTAGAGCCAGTAATCCGACTGGGCCGGATTGGCGAACACGGCGAAGTCGGCCGTGTACTCGATGCCCAGACCCGCGCGGTTTCCCCACAGTGTCTCGAAATACCCGAGCGCCTGCTGTGCCAGCGGGGCCGCGCGCGCAGCTTCGATGGCCGCGTCCGCCTCGAGGTTGTAGTCGCCGAGGCTGCGGCGCGTGAGCTGCGCCGAACCGAGCAGCAGCCAGGCGCGCTGCGGCCCGTAGATCATGACCAGCCCATCGTGGAAGCGCTCGCCGTGGGTGCGGTACCAGCGCACGTGGATGGCGCCGCCGCTGCGCGACATCAGCTCGCTCGCCACCACCTGGTTGGGAATGCCGGCCGCCCCGCCGCTCATCTGCGCCTCGTTCGGATCGAGAATCACCCGCACACCGATACCGCGCCGCGCCGCCGCCAGCAGCGCTTCGATCACGGCGCGGTCGGCAATCCGGTACATCGCAACATCGATCGCGTCGGTCGCGGTTGCCGCATCCAGCTGCGCGATGAGCTGCGCGCCGATGGCGCCCTCGGTCAGTACCTGCACCGTGGTGGCCGACTGCGCCGCGCTCGCGGCGGCGGCCGGCGCGCAGTCCGCGTGCGCGCCGTACGCCTCACTCGATCCCTGCCAGCCGGAGAACCGTGCTACCGCCAGCTCGCTTGCCAGCAGGGACTGCAGCGCGCCCCCGCCGACGCGCGCCGCGAGATTCGACCAGGCGCTCTGGCTGTCTAGAGGGCTCGCCGAGCCGATGACCGCGGCCAGGCCGCCGCGCCCGTCGTCCGCGATGATGAGCTTGCGGGCGTTGGCCTTGAAATTCAGACGCCGCGGGGCGGTGCGGCCGCTCAGCCGCCAAAGGCTCGAGTAGAGGAGGTTGGAGTCGCGCAGGCTGTCAAGGTCGGTGGCCACGAGCTCGACGCCCGCCGCGCGCAACTGCTGCAGTTCCGGCGCAGGCGCGGACTCGCCGCCGGCGCTGGCCGCATCGCTGATGAACAGGATGTTAAGATCAGGCCGGGTGCGGCGCTGCTCGAGCAGCGCCTGCGTCAGCTCGGCAGCGATGCGCCGTTGCGGCTCGGCCGCGACTGCCGCGCCGCCAAAGGCGGCGTAGTCGAGCACGATGAAGCGGCGTGCGCCGCGCACCAGTTCCAGCACGCTGTCGAAAATGCCCTGGCTCACCGTCGCGCGGCCGAACGCATCCGCAGCGCTGATGTCGGCGATGAATGTCACCTCGTCCGCGGCCAGCGCGCACACGGGGGAGGCCACGTGCAGGCCGGCGGGCAGGGGCCTGTGGGCCTGCCGCCAAGCCGTCCCGATCCAGGCGGCGAGCAGACACAGCACCAGGATCCGCCGCCAGCGCACCTTCATGAGGCCGGCTCAGCGGGCCGTTCAGGCCGAGCGGGAGGCGGCCTCGTCGGCGTCGCGCAGCAGATGCGCGAAGGGGGCGGCGCCGCCGCCCTGCGTACCGAGCAGCGCCAGCAGATCCTCGGCGGTGCACGGCTCGCCGAACAGGCGTCCCTGTCCATAGTGGCAGCCGTTGTCGCGCAGGAACTGCAGCTGACGCCGCGACTCGACGCCCTCGGCGATGACTTCCATCCCGAGGCTGCGTCCCATCTCGATGATGGTGCGCACGATGGTGGCATCGCCGGCATCGTCGGTCGCATCGCGCACGAAGGACTGGTCGATCTTCAGGGTGCCGATCGGAAACTGCTGCAGGGCAGACAGCGATGAGTAGCCGGTGCCGAAATCGTCGATCGAAAGGTGCAGGCCCATCGCATACAGCTCATCGAGCAGGCGCACCGTGCGCTGCGGATCGGCCATCAGCGTCGTTTCGGTGATCTCGAGCTCAAAGGCGGTCGGGGAGACGTGATGGCGGCGGAACACGGAGCGGCAGCGCAGAATGAAGCTCGCCTGGCGCAGCTGCTTCAGCGACAGGTTGAGTGAGATGCGGCCCGGATCGCCACCGCGGCTCTGCATGTGACGGTAATCGAGGCACACGCGGTTCAGTACCCACTCACCGATATCGAGGATGAGGTTGGTTTCCTCGGCGAGCGGTATGAAGTGCGAGGGCGGGATGTCGCCGTGCCCGGGCAGGCGCCAGCGCAGCAGTGCCTCTGCGCCGATGATGCGGCCGGTGCGCAGGTCGACCTTGGGCTGATACTTGATCTCCAGCTCGTCGCGCTCGAGCGCGCGCCGCAGCTTGCTCTTGAGCATCAGCCGCTCGACCGCGGCCGCGTTCATCTCCGGAGAATAGAAGGCGAAGGTGTTGCCGCCGTTCTGCTTGGAGTAGTACATCGCCGCATCGGCGTTTCGGATCAGGTCGATGACGTTCTCGGCATCGCGCGGACAGAAGGCGATGCCGATGCTGGCGGTGAGGAACACCTCGTGCTGGTTCAGCTGGAACGGTCGGCATATGTCGGTCAGAACCCCGCGCGCCAGCTGCGCGATCGGACCGCGGTTGTCGGCATCCGCCGCCAGTCCATCGACGAACAGCGCGAACTCATCCCCGGCGAGGCGCCCGACCACGGTCTCCTTGGGCACCGAGCGGGTCAGCCGCTCGGCCAGCACCTCCAGCACGCGATCGCCGGCGCCGTGGCCGAAGGTGTCGTTCACTTCCTTGAAGCGGTCCATGTCCAGGTACAGCACCGCCACGACCTGGCCGCTGCGCAGGGCGCGCGCGATGGTCTGCTGCAGCACGTGGTGGAACTGCATTCGGTTGGGGATCTTGGTCAGCGCATCGTAGCGGGCGAGATAACGGATGCGGCGCTCGGCGCGCTTGCGGTCCGTGATGTTGCGCGCCACGAAGATGTTGCCCTGGAACTGCGGGTCGTCGCTGTCGATGCGCGAGCCGGTGAAGGACACCGGGATGGTCTGACCGCTGCGCGTGCGCACCACCGTCTCACGCGTTTCCTGCGCTGCCTGCAGCAGGTCGAATTCGGCGCGCTCCTGCTCCTCGAGCACCGCGAGGATGCCGCGGCCGAGCAGCTCCTCCTCGCTGTAGCCGAGCAGCTTGCAGGCCGCGCTGTTGGCAAGCTTGATGACCCCGTCCGGAGAGGTGACGAACACCGCATCGGTCATGCTGTTGAGCACGCTGTGCAGGTAGTCCTTGTTGACGGTGGAGTAGCGCAAGCGCGCACGCATGCGCTCGAGTGCCTGGCTCAGATCGCTCAGCGCCTCGCGCCGTTGCACTTCGAACGGGCGGGTGTAATCGCCCAGGCCGACGCGATCGGCGCTCTTGATGAGCGAGTCCACCGGGCGCTGCAGTCGATTCACCGCCCGCCACACCAGCAGCGCGGCGCCCAGGGCGCCCGCGGCCGCAGCAACCAGCGCCAGCCACCAGGTGAAGCGCGTGCGTACCAGGGTGTCGGCGTCGAGCCGGCCGGCTATGCCCACTCCGGGCACCGCCGCCGCCTGGCGCAGCACCACCGTGAGGTTCGCCAGCGTCTCGGGGGTCACCGCGCCCGGGATGTTCTCGACCAAGCTGCGCACCGGGGCGCGTGCCTGGGTGGTGAGCGCGCCGGGGGCCGCCGCCGTACCGGTGTGCCAGCTGAACAGGCTCTGCCCCGTACGAGAGGTCACGCTGATCGCCGCCACGGTGTCGTCGTCGATGAACGGCTGCAGCCGCCGTGTCAGGCCGCTCACGTCATTGGCGCGCACGGCACCGGCGATTGAATCGGCGGCGTGCGCGGCGACGCTGCGGGCGCGGGCCTGCAGCTCCGGATCGACTCGCTCACGCGCGGCCCGCTCGGCCAGCGTCGCGAGCGAGCGGGTGTCGGCGGCGTGGCGCGCGAAAAGCAAGAGCGCGACCGTGGCTGCTGCGAGCAGCACCACGATGAAGGTTGCTCCTGCGTATTTTAACTTAAAGCTGCTGGCGGTCACGGTTACGCCGCGGGGGCCGCGCGTGCCCTGGCGGGTGATCCCCTTTATATATGGGGATTCATATTAACCGCCGCTGAGCGGTTAAGGCTACAACGGCCTCAAACGCGCCCGCGCGCTCAGCCGCCGGACCAGACCTTCTTGATGTGGCCGAGCATCAGCCCGCGCATGGTCGACATGGGATCGTCCGTGGCGGCGAAAATGGGTGGCCGGCGCCGCAGCAATTGCCAGTTTTCACTGCGTAGCACCTGGCGCAGGAACTCGATGTTGCGGTCGATCGCCTCCATGTAGGGGTTGCTGCCGCCATACAGGATCTCGAGGTAGCGGTAGGCGGCGCGGAAATCGCGGTCGAGGCGCTTGGCGCGCACATCGCTCACGAACTCCGGCGTCTGACGCAGCAGATCCAGTCCCGAGGCGTACTTGACCTGCGGGTAGCCCTCACTGAAGGGCAGCGCCACGCCGCCGAGCACAAATTCCGCGTACAGACGGTCGCGGCATTTCTCAAGATAACAGCGGTCGGCCATCTGGGCGATCATGTCGGCGGTGCCGAGCAGGTGACCGACGACGATGTCGCGCGGATCGGACACCTTCGCCTCGATGTTGGCGAACGGGACCTCATAACCGGTGAAGTGGATGATTTCGCGCGCGACCGGTACCCAGGCGCCCAGACCGATCACCGGCAGGTATTCCTCGAGAAAGCGCGCGCCGCGTGACACGTGGGTGCGGGTGAATTCCGCGCCGTTGCATTCGCGGTCATCGGCGCGCCGCAGATACCCTACGTCGTGGAACAGCCCGGTGATCACGCCGATCATCGCGCGTGTCCCGCCCAGACGATCAGGCTCCTCCTGCTGGCGCTCGTAGCCGACCAGCAGGCGCGCCAGCGCGAGTGTGATATCGAGGGTGTGCTGGCGATCGTGGTACACGGTGTCAACACCGTGCCAGCCGGGGACCTCACCGGCGAACAGGCGCTCGAAATGCGCGAACGCCTGGTTCAAAGGATCGAGCGACAGTGCGGGCCAGGTCGGCCGGTACAGCGTTTCCACAGCGGCGAGCACGGCCTGGGGCGAGCTCACCTGAACGCTGTTGGTGACGTCGAAATCGCTGCGCCGTGTGTTGGTCATTGTTGATCGATGGGCATCCGCGCCGCGCTCCTTCCCTTGGGAGCCGCCTTGCCTAGCTTAATCTTCAGTGTAGGTAGTTCCACCGGTCTGGCGCCGCGACACGGCGCACATTTTGCCCTGCCAGGCTCATGCTGCACACCGGTTTGACATTGCACGCGGCCCGGCGCCTCTTCAGTAGATTCGCAGCCCGCCGTACTTGCGGCGGATATGCCGGTCAAGCACCACCAGGCCGAGCGCAAAGCCTGCGCCGAGCCCGATGAGTGCCGCGCCGAGCACCCAGGGCCACAAACGGCGCGGGCGCTCGTCAGCGGCCGCGAACAGACCGGCCGCGGCGGCGCCAGCGGGGTCTTCGCCGCCTGCAACCGCAGCGGGCGGCACGGCTGGCGCCGCGCTGGAGCGGGGCGCGGTGAGCTGCGCCTGCAGGCGGCTCGCGTCCTCCTTGAGCTGGGCCAGCTGCGCATCGCGTTGCGCGAGCCGCACCTTGGAGGGCTCCTCGCTCGAGAGGTAACTGGCGCGGACCCAGCCGTCCTTGCCGTTCGCCAGTCGAACGTGGATCTGATCGCCCTGGCGCTCGAGAACCTCCACGCTGTCGCCGCTTTTGACGGTGGCGATCCGCTCGCCGCTGGCATCGGGGGCGCTGTTGACGTTGACCACGAGCTGTTCGACGACGTAGAGCACATCGGCATGCGCCCAGGAGCTGGCGAGCATGCCCGCCAGCAGCAAAGCCACGCCCGGCCGCCGCGCGCAGCGGCGACTCACGCGGCGCGCCCGGCGGTTGCGGCGATGCCGTGCTGCCTGAGCAGCGCCCGCACGTCGGGGCGGCGGCCGCGGAACTCGATGAATGCCTCGAGCGCATCGCGGCTGCCGCCGCGACTGAGGATGGCCTCGAGGAAGCGCTGCGCGGTGGCACGGTCGAACACACCGCTTTCCTCGAAGGCTGCAAAGGCGTCCGCCGCCAGCACTTCGGCCCATTTGTAGCTGTAGTAGCCGGCCGCGTAGCCGCCCGCGAAAATGTGCCCGAAGCTGTTCGGGAAGCGATTCCACTGCGGCACCGGTATGACCGCCACGGTGTCGCGGACCTCGCCCAGGATCTCGCTGATGCGCCCGCCACGCTCGCTCGAGTACTCGGCGTGGATGCGAAAATCAAACAGCGCGAACTCGAGCTGCCGCATCATGGCAAGTCCTGCGTGGAAACTGCGCGTCGCGATCAGGCGCGCGCGGCTGTCGGCCGGCAGCGGTGAGCCATTCTGGAAATGTCCCGAGATACGCTGCAGGACGTCCGGGTGCCAGGCGTAGTTCTCCAGGAACTGGCTCGGCAGCTCCACCGCGTCCCAGGCCACGCCGTTGATGCCGGCGATGCTCGGATAGTCGACCCGGGTCAGCAGGTGGTGCAGGCCGTGGCCGAACTCGTGGAACAGCGTCACCACGTCATCGTGCGTCAGCAATGCCGGCCGGTCCGCGCCCGGCGGCAGGAAATTGCACACCAGGTAGGCCACCGGCAGGGCCTCGCCCGAGGCAAGGCGCTTTCGGCCGACGCACTCGTCCATCCACGCGCCGCTGCGCTTTTTCGGCCGGGCATAGGCGTCAAGATAAAAGCTGCCGATCGGCTCGCCATTTGCAGTGCTGAGGTCGAAAAAGCGCACGTCCGGATGCCACACCGGCGCGCTGCTGCGCTCGCGGATGCGCACGTCAAACAGCCGTTCGGCGACCTCGAACAGGCCGGCGAGTACCCGCGGCAGCGGAAAGTACGGCCGCAGTTCCTCCTGGGAGACCTGGAAGCGCTCGCGTTGCAGCCGCTCGGCGTAGAACCCCACGTCCCAGGCGGCGAGCTTGCGGCCGGCGAAGGCCTCGAGCTCGGCGAACTCGGCCTGCGCCGCGCCGCGCGCGTGGGCGGCGAGCTCGTGAAGGAAGCTGAGCACTTCCTCGACCGTGTGCGCCATGCGCGTCGCGAGCGCGTATTGCGCATAGTTCGGGAAATCAAGCAGCTGCGCGGCCTCGTGCCGGCGCCTGAGAATTTCCTCCATCACCGCGGAATTGTTCCAGCGGCCCGCATTCGGCCCCTGCTCCGAGGCGCGCGTGCTCCAGGCCTCGTAGAACGCGCGGCGCAGGCTCTCGGACTGGGCATCGGTCAGCACGGCCACGTAGGTCGGCTGGTCGAGGGCGAGGATCCAGCCTGCGGCATTGCGCTCCTGGGCGCGACGCCTGGCCTGTTCGATGAGCATCTCGTTCAGCCCGGTGAGTTCGGACTCCTCGGTGACGTGCCAGCTCCAGTTGTTGGTGGCATCGAGCACGTTTTCCTCGAACTTCGCCTGCAGTTTCGCAAGCTCGAGCATCGAGGTCTTGAAGCGCTCCTTGCGCTCCTCGGGCAGGCCCACGCCCGCGAGGCGAAAGTCCCGCACCGCGTGCTCGATCAGCTGGCGCTGCACCGCTGACAGCGTCGCACCCTGGCGCGCGGCGATGGTGCGGTAGGCCCGGTACAGCGGCTCGCTCTGGCCGAGGTCGGTCTGGTAGGCCGACAACAGCGGCAGGCAGGCGTTGTAGCCGGCGCGCAGCGCCTCGGAGTTGAGCACCGCGTTCAGATGGCTCACCGGTGACCAGGTGCGCGAGATCTTGTGATGCAGCTCCTCGAGCGGCTCGATCACCGTGGCGAAAGTGGGCTCGCCGAGTGTCGCGAGCTCCCCGATGCGGGCACGATTCTGCGTCAGCAGCTCGCGCACCGCCGGTTCAACGTGCTCAGGACGGATGCTCACGAAGGCGGGCAGCGCTTCCTGGCCAAGTAAGGGATTGTCCATCCAGGCCTCATCTGACGAACGGGCCATTGTAGCGGCGAGGTGCGTCCTCCAGATAACCGGATAACATGGGTCAGTCGACAGATTCGGGGTTGCCATGGCGGAAAGATTCGACCTGGTGGTGATCGGCGGCGGCAGCGGCGGGCTGGCGGCGGCCCAGCGCGCCGCGGAATATGGCGCGCGGGTGGTCCTCGCCGAGCCTGGCCCGCTCGGTGGCACCTGCGTAAACGTCGGCTGCGTGCCCAAAAAGGTCATGTGGAACGCCGCCGAGCTCGGCGGCGCACTGCACGATGCCGTGGATTACGGCTTCAACGTCTCCTCCGCCCCGGTCGACTGGGCCGTGTTGAAGCACCAGCGCGACGTGTACATCGAGCGCCTGAACGGCATCTATGCGGCGAACCTGGCCAAGCGCAGCGTCGAGGTGGTGCGCGCGCGCGCCTCCTTGCTTGATGCGCACACCGTCAGCGCCGGGGAGCGCGCCCTCAGTGCCGATCACATCCTGATCGCCACCGGCGGACGGCCGCTGCTGCCGCAGATTCCCGGTGCGCAGCTGGGCATCACTTCCGATGGGTTCTTCCAGCTTCAGGCGCGCCCGCAGCGTGTTGCGGTCGTGGGCGGCAGCTACATCGGCATCGAGCTCGCCGGCATCTTCGCCGGCCTCGGCACCCACACCACCCTGGTGCTCAGGGGCGATGTGGCCTTGCGCGCTTTCGACCCGATGCTGGGGCAGACGATCCTGAAGATCCTGCGCGAGGAGGGCGTTGAACTCGTGACGGGCGCAGCTCCTGCCGCCCTGACGCGCGACGCCCAGGGCGCGCTTGAGATCGAGGCGCGCGACGGGCGACGCCTGGGTCCGTTCGACTGCGTGCTGTGGGCGATCGGGCGCGCACCGGCGGTGGAGGATCTGGCGCTGACGCGGGCCGGGGTACAGCTTGACGGGCACGGCTTCATCGCGAGCGACCTCTACCAGGCGACCAGCGTGCCCGGCATCTATGCGGTCGGCGACGTCACCGGCCGTGCGGCGCTTACGCCGGTGGCGATTGCCGCCGGACGGCGCCTCTCGGACCGGCTGTTCGGCGGCCAGACCGACCGGCACCTCGACTACGAGAGCATTCCGACGGTGATCTTCGGCCGGCCGCCCATCGGCACCGTGGGACTGAGCGAGCCGCAGGCTCGTGAGCGCTATGGTGCGGCCAACGTGGCGGTGTTCCGCTCAGGCTTCGTTTCGCTCTATTACGCCATGACCAGCGCGAAGCCGCGCTCGGAGATGAAACTGGTGACCACCGGTGCCGAGCAACGCATCGTGGGGCTGCACGTCGTCGGGCAGGGCGCCGATGAGATGCTGCAGGGCTTTGCGGTTGCGCTGCGCATGGGCGCGACCAAGAAGGACTTCGATGACACGGTGGCGATTCATCCGACCAGCGCGGAGGAATTCGTCACGATGCGTTAGCTGTGGGCGGCCCGCTGTCTGAGTGCGCCCAGCACCTGGGCGGTGGGCGGCCGCACGCCGCGCCACAGGAAGAAGGACTCCGCGGCCTGCTCGACCAGCATGCCCAGGCCCTGCAGCGCGCGTGCGCAGCCGCATCCCTTTGCCCACTGCGCGAACGGGGTCGCCGCCTTGCCGTAGGCGAGGTCGTAGCAGACCGTCTTTGGGCCGATCGCCGCCGCGGTGATGGGCGGGATCTCCCCGGACAGGCTCGCGGAGGTGGCATTGATGACCAGGTCGAACGGGGCGGCTTCGATGTGCTCGAATGCGACCCCCCGGGTGGTGCCCAGATCGGCGAATGCGGCGGCTAGCGCCTCGGCGCGCTGCGCGGTGCGATTGGCGATCACCACCACCGCCGGCTCGAGCTCCAGAAGTGGCGCCAGCACCCCGCGGGTCGCTCCACCGGCGCCGAGGATGAGCAGCCGCCGGTTGGTAATGGTGAGCCGCTCGTTCTGGCACAGGTCGTTGACCAGGCCCACCCCGTCGGTGTTGTCGCCCAGCAGTCGATTGCCCTTGAGCGCGAGGGTGTTGACCGCCGCGGCGTGCGCGGCGCGGTCGGTCAGGTCATGCGCGGCCTCGACCGCCGCAAGCTTGTGGGGCACCGTGATGTTCAGCCCGCGTCCACCCTGCTCGAAGAATACGCGGGCTCGCTCGGTAAACTCGTCCGGCGAAACGTCGTAGAGCCGGTAGCTCATCTCCTGGGCGGTCTCGCGCGCGAAGATGCCGTGAATGAACGGCGAGAGACTGTGGCTCACCGGGTGGCCGAAGACACCATATTGGTCCGGATCGGGGCTCATGGTGCGGATTCTGACACCATCCGCGCACTGTTGCCTGCGCTATCACCCACCTCAAGGCAAGCCTGCAGCTGCGGCAGCCACACCTGCATGCGCTCGAGCGTGAGCCAAGGCGGGTTGACGATCAGCAGTCCCGAACCGTTCAGTGCCACCCGTGCGTCGCGCGGGTACAACCACAGCTCGCTGACCAGGACAGGGGCGCAAAGAGCCGCCGCGCATCCGGAAAGCCAACTGTCGGTGCTGCGCTGGTCTTTGATGGGGTACCAGGCGACGAGCACGCCGGTCGGGAAGCGCCGCAGGGCTTCCGCGAGTGCGCGGGTGACATGCCCGAAGTCCTGCTGCGTATTCTCATAGGGCGGATCGAGGAAGCTAAGCCCACGCCGTTCCCGGGGCGGCAGCGCTGCCCCCAACCGCTCGAAGCCATCGCCGCGCTCCACCGACATGCGCGCCCGGTACGCGCGATCGCGCTCAGCGAGCGCCTGCTCCAGGGCATGCGCCTCCGGACCCTGCTGCTCGACGAACAGCGCCCGATCCTGTGCGCGCAGTTCGCTCGCGGCGATGAGCGGTGAGCCCGGATACAGGTGTGCCCGGCCGGGGCCGGCGCGGAACTCTCCGAGCAGTTGGGCGTAGTCGCGCAGCTCCTGCGCCTCAGGGTGCGCCTGCCCGAAGCGTCCGATGCCCGAGGCCGCCTCGGTCGACGGACTCGACAGGTCGTAACTGCCGCGCCCCGCGTGGGTGTCGAGGTACAGAAAGCCCTTGTCCTTCTTCTTCAGCGCGCGAAGCAGTGCGAGCAGCACCACGTGCTTGTGCACGTCCGCGAAGTTGCCGGCGTGGAAGCTATGGCGGTACTTCATGATGTGGCAAATTACGGGACTTATATACTTGAGTCCCATGAGTGAGACTAAGCCGTGATCCTGACGTACCGCTACCGTTTGCTGCCGCTCAAGGGCCAGCATCGCGCATTGGAGCGGATCTGCGCAGCGCAGCGTGAGTTGTACAACGCAGCGCCTGAGGAGCGCATCGACTGCTATCGCAAGACCGGCAAGTGGTTCGGAAGGCTCTGGCCGTGCGGACACATGCGTGTCCGTCTTGTGGGCTGGCAATCGACCGGAACTACAACGCCAGTCTCAACATTCTGCGCGCCGGGATTGGCGCGGGGGCGCTTAACGTGAGCGGTTGCGATGAGCGTGCGCCCGGAAACATATACCGACTCGCGCGCGGGAGTTAACTATATAAAATCCCCAGACTACTGGTTCGACAGTTCCGACGGCCTGCGGCTGTTCAGCCGCGTCTACCCGGGTCCCGGCGCCGATGCGCCGGTCGTCCTGTGTCTGCACGGACTGATGCGCAACAGCCGCGACTTTGCCGATCTTGCGCAACATCTGTCGGCGCGCTACCGGGTCATTGCTCCGGACATGCGCGGTCGCGGCCTCTCCGCTTACGACCCGGATTCCAACAACTATCAGATCCCGGTCTACGTGCGGGACTGCCTCGCGCTGCTGGCGGGCCTGGGAGCCTCGCGGGTGGCGCTCATCGGCACCTCCATGGGCGGCCTCATGGCGATGGTGCTCGCCGTGATGATGCCTGAGCTCATCCAACGCGTGGTGCTGAACGATGTCGGCCCGGAACTCGACCCGCGCGGGGTCGAGCGCATCCGCGGCTATGCCGGCAAATCGAGCGGCGTTCGCAGCTGGCCCGAGGCCATTGCGCGGGTGCGCAGCGTTTACGGTGCGGCGTGGCCGGGACTGAGTGAGTCGCGCTGGGAAGAGATCGCTCACCTGACCTACCGGGCCGACGCCCATGGGGTGCCGGTGGAAGATGCGGATCCGCGCATTGCCGAGCCACTCGCCAAGAGCCGCATGGCGCTGGACCTGTGGCCCATGTGGCGGGCCCTGGCGAGGCTGCCGGTACTCACGCTGCGCGGGGCTCACTCGGACATTCTCAGCAGCGAGACGCTGGCGCGAATGCAACGCGAGAAGCCCGATCTTAAGGTGCTCGAGGTTGCCAATCGCGGTCACGTACCGCTGCTCGATGAGCCCGAGTGCCTGGCGGCGATCGATGAATTTCTAAAGGCCTGAGCGACAGCCTCGGCTGCCGCTTGGAGCGCCGGGTCGAGGCAGCACGCTTCGGAAAGCGGAAAACCTACTTCACGCCGCGCGCACGGTTGGTGCTGGTGCCAGAGCTTCTCGTGCGTGCCTTGGCGGCGGCGCCTTTTCTTGCCGCGACCTTGGCTCCGTGCGCCTTGCGGCTCGCGCGCGCCGAGACTTTCGGTCTGACGTGCGCGGCGGCGGCGGCCTGAGTGCTCGGCGCCGGCTTGCCGTTGGCCGCGCGAGCGCGTGTCGGGCCGCTGCGCGCAGGCGTTGGCGTCGGGGCTGCCGCGCGCGCGGCCGCCGCGGCTGCCGCCGCTCTTGAGACCTTTGGTGTCTTCGCGGTCTTTCCCGGCGCGCCGGCGGCCGGTGCGACCTCGGCACTCGCGCCCGCCGCGGCGGGGCTCGCCGCGGCACGCTTGCCCCGGCCCCAGCGGCCGAAGCGCCCGCCGCGCTCCGGGGCCGCCGCGAGCAGCGCGCGGCACTCCTCGAGCGTGACTGACTTGGGGTCGTGGTCCTTGGGGATCTTGGCGTTCTTCTTCTTGTCCGTGATGTACGGTCCATAGCGGCCGTTCAGGACCTGGATGCCGTGGTCCGGGAAATCCTGAATGAGGCGATTGGCGTCGGCCTCCTTCTTCAGCCGGATGACCTCGAGCGCGCGCTCCAGTGTCACGGTGTAGGGATCGTCTTCCTTCAGCGAGGCGTACTTGCTGTCGTACTTCACGTACGGTCCGAAGCGCCCTACGTTCGCGACGATGGTCTCGCCTTCCGGGGTCTGCCCGAGCGTGCGTGGCAGCTTGAACAGCTCCCAGGCGTCCTCGAGCGTCACGGCATCCATCTTCTGTCCGGGTCGCAATCCTGCGAAGCGTGGTTTCTCCGCGTCGTCCTTGGTGCCGATCTGCACGAACGGGCCGAAGCGGCCCATGCGTACCGTGATGGGCTTGCCGGTGGCCGGATCCTTGCCGAGCTCGCGCGCCTGCGCGACCTGTTCGCGCGTGACGGTGCGCTCGATCTTCTCGACCTGCTGGATGAACGGCTTCCAGAATTTCTCCAGCGGTGTCGTCCATTCCTCCTCGCCGCGCGACACGGCGTCGAGTTCATCCTCCATCGCCGCGGTAAAGCCGTACTCCACGTAACGGTGGAAGTGATGCGTCAGGAAGCGGCAGACGATCTTGCCGATGTCGGTGGGCACGAAGCGCCGGCTGTCCATCTCCACGTACTCGCGGTCCTGCAGAGTTGAGATGATGGAGGCGTAGGTCGAAGGCCGTCCGATGCCGTGTTCTTCGAGCGCCTTCACCAGCGATGCCTCGCTGTAACGCGGCGGCGGTTCGGTGAAGTGCTGATTGGCGCCAAGCGCTGTGAGGCTGACGGTGTCGCCTTCCTTCATCGGCGGCAGCACGTGATCGGTCTCGTCCACCTTGGCATCATCGCTGCCCTCCTGGTACACGGCGATGTAGCCCGGCTTCACCATGGTCGAGCCATTGGCGCGCATGAGGTGGCGCTGCGCACCGTCCGGGCCGGCCAGCAGGTCCACCGCGACGGTGTCGTAGACGGCATGACTCATCTGCGAGGCGACCGCGCGCTTCCAGATCAGCGAATACAGGCGAAACAGGTCCTCCTCTATCTTGCCCTCGACATCGGCGGGCGTGATGGCCGCCGAGGTCGGGCGGATGGCCTCGTGGGCCTCCTGGGCATTCTTCGACTTGGTCTTGTAGATGCGCGGCTCGTCGGCGACTTCCGCCTGGCCATACAGGCGCGCTGCCACTTCGCGAATCTCCTGCACCGCCTCCGCCGCGAGCGACACCGAGTCGGTACGCATGTAGGTGATCAGGCCGACGCTGCCCTCGCCGATGTCGAGGCCCTCGTAGAGCTGCTGCGCGAGGCGCATGGTGCGCCGGGCGTTGAAGCCGAGCTTGCGCGCGGCCTCCTGCTGCAGGGTCGAGGTGGTGAAGGGCGGCGCCGGGTTGCGCCGCCGCTGCTTGCGCTCGATGGCGAGCACCGAAAGTACGCCCGGGCGCTCCGCGCTCGCGCCGGCGGCCGCCTGCAGTGTGTGCTCGACCTCACGCGCCTGCGCTTCGCTGGTGAAGCTGAACTGCTCGACCTTCTGGCCGCGATACTCGAGCAGCTTGAGCGGGAAGGACTGCTCGGTGTGCGCGCCCTCGCCCTCGATGGTCCAGTACTCCTGGGCGACGAAGGCTGCGATCTCCTCCTCGCGTTCGCAGATCATGCGCAGCGCCGGACTCTGCACGCGCCCCGCCGACAGACCGCGTCGCACCTTCTTCCACAACAGCGGCGAGAGATTGAAGCCGACCAGGTAGTCGAGGGCGCGCCGCGCCTGCTGTGCATTGACCAGTTCCAGCGACAGGCCGCGCGGCTGACCGACCGCTGCGCGAATGGCGTTGCGCGTGATTTCGTAGAACACCACGCGATGCACGTCCTTGCCGGCAAGGTCGCCGCGCGACATGAGGATTTCCTTCAGGTGCCAGGCGATCGCCTCGCCCTCGCGATCCGGGTCGGTCGCAAGGTAGAGCGCCTTGGCACGCCCGAGCGCACGCGCGATGGCCGCCACGTGCCGCTCGTTTTTCTCGAGCACCTGGTACTTCATGGCGTAGCCGTTGTCCGGATCGACCGCGCCTTCCTTGGGTACGAGGTCGCGCACGTGCCCATAGGAGGCGAGCACCTCGAAGTCCCGTCCCAGGTACTTCTTGATGGTCTTGGCCTTGGCGGGCGACTCGACGATGACCAGGTTGTCTGCCATTACGGAAAAGAGCTCGCGCCTAAAACGAAAAACCGCGGACGAGCCGCGGACCTGACTGAAGCCGACACACTGTGCGTCGACTCAATGTGGAGCATTGACCCGCACTTCCGCTACCAGGCTGCCGAGCCGCTCGACCGACAGATCCAGCCCTGGCTGGCTGGACAGCACCATCAGCACGACCCACTTGAGCTGTTCCGTATCGGGCTCGTCCGTGTCTAGCGCCAGCATGCGCTCGATCACCAGCTCGCGCTGCTGCACCGTCAGTACGCGCGCTCGCTCCAGTCTCAGCAGAAGCCCGCGGCACTCGGTCGACAGGCGCGACAGCTCGCTGTCGCTGAACACGCGTAGCCCCGGACACTGCGCATCGCCGGGCAGCGCCGGCGTGCGCTGGTGCCCGAAGGCAAGATCGGTGAGCCAGTCGAGCGCCCGCTCCACGTTGGCCGGCGCGAAACCGGCGTGCTCCAGATCGCGCGCCAGGCTCTCGCGCTGCGGCACCTCTGGCGTCTCATCCAGCATGTAGCGGTCGAAGACGTAGATCAGGATGTCGAGAACGCTGCCAGTCATCATTTCAAGGTAATCGGCCATAGCGGCCGCCCGGGAGAGCCGCCACACGTCCTTCGAGCTCGAGTATCAGCAGCATCGAGGCAACTGACTGGCTCGGCAGGTGCGTGCGGGCGACGAGAACATCAGTGGTCGCGGGTTCAAATGCGAGGGCATCTAACAGCATTTCATACTCCTTGTCCAATGCCGGGGGCTTTTCCGTGACGCTCTGCCGCACCGTAAGTTCATCTTTCGAAACCAGAATTCTGAGTTCCGAAACTACGTCTGCCGCCTCCTCGACGAGCTTGGCGCCCTGCTTGATGAGTTGGTGGCAGCCACGTGACAGCGGGCTGTGAATGGAGCCCGGGATGGCAAACACCTCGCGTCCGGACTCTGCCGCGGCGCGCGCGCTGATCAGCGCCGCACCGTAGCGCGCCGCCTCGACCACGAGCACACCGAGGCACAGGCCGCCGATGATGCGGTTGCGGCGCTCGAAGTGCCGGCGCTGCGGCACGCTGCGCGGGGGAACTTCAGATATCAGCGCACCCTCGGCGCGGATGCGTGCGGCGAGGCTTGAGTGTTCGGCCGGGTAGAGGCGGTCAAGGCCGCCGCCGCACACCGCGACCGTCTGCCCGCCGCCTGACAGCGCGCCCTCGTGGCTCGCCGCATCGATGCCAAAGTTCAGTCCGCTGGTGACGGTGAGACCGGCGCGCGCGAACCAGGCGGCAAATTCGCGCGCCATGGCCGACCCGGACGGCGTCGGATTGCGTGAACCGACCATGGCGAGCTGCGCAGAGCTGACCGCTGCGAGCGAGCCTTGCAGGTAAAGCACCGGCGGCGCGCCGGCAAACTGCCGCAGCAGCGGCGGATAGTCAGGATCGGTGCACAGCAGAATGCGTGTGGCGCTGTCCTTTAGCCAGGCGAGGTCGGCATCGATCGTGGCCTCATCGCAGGCTGCCAGGAAAGCGCGCGTCGGCGGCGGCAGCGCCACCTCGCGCCAGATGCGTGGCTCGAGGGCGCGCTCAGGCGCGCCGCCGGCCGCGCTGATCAGCGCCGCGAG
>DATBYD010000053.1:0-27584 GCA_036513855.1 Steroidobacteraceae bacterium
CCACTGCCACCGATACCGGCGGTTCGATCCGTCAGCCGGCGGCGCTGTGTGGGGTGACGGGGCTCAAGCCCACCTATGGCCGCGTGTCCCGCTACGGCATGGTCGCGTTCGCCTCGAGCCTCGATCAGGCCGGTACGCTCACCGCCAGCGCCGCTGACGCCGCGCTCATGCTGCGCGAGATGGCCGGTTTCGATGCGAACGACTCCACCAGCGTCGATCGGCAGGTCCCCGACTACGTCGCCGCGCTCGGCGAGCCGCTCGGGGGGCTCAAGATTGGCCTGCTCCGGGAGTTCTTCGAGAAGGGCCTCGATGCGGACAACGAACGCCGTGTGCGCGAGGCGCTCAGGGTGTACGAGGGCCTGGGCGCTAAGCTCACCGAGGTGAGCCTGCCGCACCTGCCCCTTTCGGTGCCGGTCTACTACGTGGTGGCTCCGGCGGAATGCTCCTCGAACCTGTCGCGCTTCGATGGCGTGCGTTTCGGTCATCGCTGCGAGAATCCGCGCGACCTCAATGACCTGTACCGCCGCTCGCGCGGCGAGGGATTCGGCGCCGAAGTGAAGCGGCGCATCATGACCGGCACCTATGTACTGTCGGCAGGCTATTACGACGCCTATTACCTTAAGGCGCAGCGCGTGCGCTCGCTCATCAACGCGGATTTCAACCGTGCGTTCCAGAGCGTGGACGTGCTCATCGGCCCGACGACACCGACGCCGGCGTTTGCCCTGGGCGCCAAGACCTCCGACCCGATCACCATGTACCTGAACGACATCTATACGATCGGGGCGAATCTTGCCGGGCTGCCCGCCATCTCCGTGCCGTGCGGTTTTGTGCGCGACCTGCCGGTCGGGCTGCAGATCGTCGGCCCGCATTTCAGCGAGGCACGGGTGCTCAGCGTTGCGCACGCCTTCCAGCAGGTGACGGACTGGCACTCGCGCATTCCCGGGAGTTACGCGTGAGCGGCTGGCAGACCGTCATCGGCCTTGAGATCCACGCGCAACTCGCGACGCGCTCGAAGATCTTCTCCGGCTCAGCGACCGCCTATGGCGCCCCGCCCAACGCGCAGGCGAACCTCGTCGATCTTGGCTACCCGGGCGTGCTGCCGGTGCTCAACGGCGAGGCGGTGCGCATGGCCGTGAAACTCGGGCTTGCCATCAATGCCCGCGTCGCCACCCATTCGGTATTCGCGCGCAAGAACTACTTCTACCCGGATCTGCCGAAGGGCTATCAGATCAGCCAGTACGAGCTGCCGATCGTGGCCAACGGCGCGATCGACATCGTGCTCGAGGACGGACAGTCCAAGCGCATCGGCGTCACGCGGGCGCACCTCGAGGAGGACGCCGGCAAGTCCCTGCACGAGGGATTGCCGGGGGTGAGCGGCATCGACCTCAACCGCGCCGGCACGCCGCTGGTCGAGATCGTCTCGGAGCCGGACATGCGCTCGGCCAAGGAGGCGGTCGTGTACATGAAGAAGGTGCACACGCTGGTGCGCTATCTTGAGATCTGCGACGGCAACATGCAGGAAGGCTCGTTCCGCTGCGATGCCAACGTCTCGGTGCGCAAGGCGGGCACGCACAAGTTCGGTACCCGCGCGGAAATCAAGAACCTCAACTCCTTCCGCTTCGTCGAGCGCGCCATCAACTACGAGGTCGCCCGGCAGATCGAGCTCATCGAGTCCGGCGGCCAGGTGGTGCAGGAGACGCGCCTCTACGACCCCGATAAGGGCGAGACGCGCCCCATGCGCTCCAAGGAGGAAGCCAACGACTACCGCTATTTTCCGGATCCGGATCTTTTGCCGGTAGAACTTGATGCCGCCTTCATCGACTCGGTGCGTCGAACGCTCCCCGAACTGCCCGACCAGAAGGCGGCACGCTTTGCCTCGCAGTACGGACTCACCCCCTACGATGCCGGCGTGCTGACCGCCAGCCGTGAGCTGGCCGCCTACTACGAAGAGGTGGTGAAGGCTGCGCCGCAGGACCCGAAGCTGGCTGCCAACTGGGTCATGGGCGAGCTTGCCGCCGCGCTCAACAAGGATAACCTCGAGATCGGCAGCGGCAGGCTGCCCGCCGCACGCCTGGCGCAGCTCATCACTCGCATCTTCGATCAGACCATCTCCGGCAAGATCGCCAAGGAGGTGTTCGAGTCGATGTGGTCGGAGGGGGCGAGTGCCGATCAGGTGATCGAGTCGAAGGGCCTGCGGCAGATTACCGACAGCGGCGCGATCGAGCGCGCCATCGACGAGGTGATGACGAAAAATCCGGCGCAGCTGGCGGACTATCGCTCGGGCAAGGACAAGCTCTTCGGATTCTTCGTCGGCCAGGTGATGAAGGCGACCGGCGGCAAGGCCAACCCGGCCCAGCTCAACGAGTTGCTGAAGAAGAAGCTCAGCGGCTGAGGCGCGCTCGCGCGGGGTTGAGTTGCTCGCTCAGCTGCCCCATTGTCTGCCGATGGATCAGCTACGACGTTTCATTTTCGAGAATCGCCCCGTGCGCGGCCACCGGGTGAACCTGGAAGGCGCCTGGCGCGAGCTGCGCGCCCATACCAACCACCCTCCTGCCGTGACCGCGCTGCTGGGTGAGGCCGTCGCGGCCTCGGCGCTGCTCGCGGCCACCCTGAAGTTTCAGGGCACGCTCACGCTGCAGCTGCAGGGGGACGGGGCGGTCGGCCTGCTCGTCGCGCAGTGCACGCACGATTTTCGGCTGCGGGCGATGGCGCGCTGTGAGGCGGCCGCGCTGCGCAAGCTCACGGACGCTGCCCCCGGGCAGGCCTCGTTCCGGCAGCTGGCGGGAGCCGAGGGGCGCTTTGCCGTCACGGTCGAGGCGGACGAGAGGGGCACGCGCTACCAGGGTGTGGTGCCGCTTTCCGGTGCCTCGCTGTCCGAATCGCTCGAGGCCTACTTTGCCTCCTCCGAACAGCTGCCGACCCGCGTGCTGCTCGCATCGGACGAGGGTCACGCCGCCGGAATGCTGGTGCAGAAGCTGCCCGGTGCGGACGATTCGCAAGAGACCGAGGAGACCTGGGCCGGGGCACAGCAGGGAATCGCGCGCCTGACCCCCGCCGAGGTGCTGCAGGGGGACATCGAGGAGGTACTGGCCAGCGCCTTCCCGGGTCACGACCTGCGGCTGTTCGGCAGCACACCGGTCCATTTCGAATGCGGCTGCAGCCAGGGACGGGTGGCGGGGCTTCTGCGGGGACTCGGGGCCGATGAAGTGCGAGGCGTCCTGAAGGAGCAGGGGGCCGTGACGGTCATGTGCGAGTTCTGCCATCGACCCTACCGGTTCGATATGGTGGACGTGGAGGCGTTGTTCTGCGATGGCGCTGCGGGCGGATCACTGGCCATCCATTAGCGCCATACTGTCTCATTAAAGAAACAATAATGGCCGCAGGCATCGCCCTCCGGCCTCTCCAACCTTCACCGCGATTCTGTGAAAGGTAGCGTAATTCCGGCAATTAAAGGATTGTAGAATCCTTCATATGATCTGCGTGCCGGTCCCTCTTCTGGTGAGATGGCTGCGGGCAGCCGGGGAATCCAGCCGGCTGCGGCTGCTCACGCTGTGTGCCGAGGGAGCCCTGAGCGTCTCCGATCTCGCGCAGGCGCTGAAGCAGAGCGAGCCGCGCGTCTCGCGGCATCTGAAGATCCTGTGCGAGGCCGGACTGACCGAGCGGCTGCGCCAGGGGCAGTGGGTTCACTACCGGGTCGCGGACGATGCGGCGGCCGCGAGCTTCGTGCGTGGGCTTCTGGCGCAGGCCGACCGGCGCGACCCGCAGCTCACCCTCGATCGCATCGCCGTGCGCGCGGCGGCCGCGCCCGAGACGCCCGGCACGAGTCACGGCGCCGAATCGCGCCTCGGCCGGGCGCTGGCCGGCTTCGTCACCGCCGCAGATCCCGGCGCAGCGCCCGGCACGGCGCTGGTCGTGGGCGTGACGCACCCGGAGCTGCTGGAGAGCGCAGCGCGCGGCTCGCGCCACTGCGTCGCGCTGGCGAGCTCGCGGCGGGCCGCTCAGGGCGCGCGGGCCTTTGCGGAGCGGCGCGGATTTTCCTGCCGGGTCATCAAGGCATCCAGTCCCGAGGCGGCGAGCGCGTCGGACCTGGCACGCGCCGGATCGTCGTTCGATGTCATCGTGCTCGATCACCCGGCGGCCAGCGGGGCTGCCCTCGCGCAGGTGCTCGCCCACGCGCGGCGCGTCGTTGCGCCCGCCGGACGGGTGTGGATCTTCGAGCCCTATGACTCACTTGAGAGCGGACGGGGCCGAATCGTGGAGCACCCGCTCGCGCGGCTGCGCCGGCTGCTTGGCGCCGCGGGCCTGGTCTGCGAGCGCTTAAGTCCGGTCGAGGCCGACGGCGAGCACGTGCTGGCCGCCGTCGCGCGGGCCGCAGCGGCCGATGCGCCGCAATCGATCAACGCCGCAGGGATGAGGCCGTGAGCGCTCCGGGCGGTACACCGATACGGGTGTCGTTTGAGTTCTTCCCGCCGGCGGATGCGGCGATGGAGGCCACGCTGTGGAGCTCGCTCGAGCGTCTGGCCCCGCTGTCACCGTCGTTCGTGTCGGTGACCTATGGAGCGGACGGCTCGACCCGCGAGCGCACCCACAACGTGGTGACGCACATCCAGAAGGGCACTGCGCTGACCGGCGCGCCGCACCTGACCTGCATCGGCGCCTCGCGCGGGGAGATCCTCGACATCGCCCGTGGCTACTGGGATGAAGGTGTACGGCACCTGGTCGTGCTGCGTGGCGATGCGCCGCAGGGGCAGGGGCCGTACCGCGCGCACGCGCAGGGCTTTGCCTATGCCTGCGATCTGGTCGCGGGCCTTGTCGCGCTCGCCCCGTTCGACATCTCGGTCGCGGCCTATCCGGAGGTCCATCCCGAGGCCTCCTCGGCGCAGGCGGACCTGGACAACCTGCGACGCAAGATCGACGCGGGGGCATCGCGCGCCATCACCCAGTTCTTCTACGACACCGAGGTGTTCCTGCGCTTTCGCGACCGCTGCGTGGCCGCGGGGATTCACGCGCCGATCGTGCCGGGCATCCTGCCCATCACGCGCTTCCCGCAGGTGCTGCGCTTCGCGCGGGTGTGCGGCGCGACTATCCCGCAGTGGCTGCACGAGCGCTTTGCCGGCCTTGAGGATGATCCGGACACGCGCCGGCTGATCGCGGCAAGCGTGGCGATCGAGCAGGTGCAGCAGCTCACGCGTCACGGCGTGCGCGAGTTTCATTTCTACACCCTCAATCGCGCAGAGCTCACCTACGCGATCTGCCATGCGCTCGGATTGCGGCCCGTGCCGCAGCCGCTGCGCGCCACCCCCGGGGGAGCGCGCGCATGAGCGGCTGTGCCCACACGCCCGCGCGCGCCGACCGCGAGCGCGAAAGCCGCGACGCGGCGCGCGCTGCGGCGGTGCCGTTCGCGATCGAGTCCTGCGATGAAACCGAACGCCGCACGCGCATCGAGCGGCTCAGGCAACTACTCGCCGAGCGCATCGTTTACCTCGACGGTGCGATGGGCACCATGATCCAGCTGCACAAATTCGATGAGGCCGGCTATCGCGGCGAGCGCCTGCGCGGGCACGGCCACGACCTCAGGGGCAATAACGACATCCTGACACTGACGCGGCCGGAGGTGATTACCGACATCCACCGCGCCTATCTGTCGGCCGGTGCTGACATCATCGAAACCAACACATTCAATTCCAACAGCATTTCGCAGGCGGACTACGCAACTACCGCACTGGTGCCCGAACTCAACTATCGCGCGGCGCGTCTGGCGCGCCTGGCGGCGGATGAGTTTGCCGCCCGCGACGGTACGACGCGCTTCGTCGCCGGCGCGCTCGGTCCCACCAACCGCATGACTTCGCTGTCGCCCGACGTCAATGACCCGGGCTATCGCAGCGTGACCTTCGATCAGCTGGTCGTTTCCTACCAGGAAGCCGCCCGCGGGCTGATGCTGGGAGGCGCGGATTTCCTGCTCATCGAGACCATCATCGACACGCTCAACGCGAAGGCTGCGATTTACGCACTGCTGACGCTGTTCGAGGAAACCGGGGTCACGCTGCCGATTGCGATATCCGGCACCATCACCGATGCGTCGGGCCGGGTGCTGTCCGGGCAGACTACGGAAGCGTTCTGGAACTCCATCCGTCATGCGCAGCCTTTGTTCGTCGGCCTCAACTGCGCGCTCGGCGGCCGGCAGCTGCGGCCCTACATCGAGGAGCTGGCGCTGGCCGCGGCTGATACCTACGTATGTGCCTATCCGAATGCCGGCCTGCCGAATGCCTTCGGTGAGTACGACGAGAGCGCCGCCGAGACCGCCGAGATCCTGCGCGAGTACGGTGAGCTCGGCCTGCTGAACGTCGCCGGCGGCTGCTGCGGCACCACCCCCGAACACATCCGCCTGGTGCGCAAGGGTCTTGAGAAGTACACGCGGCGAGCCCTGACGATAGCGCCCTCGAAGTGCCGTCTGGCGGGGCTCGAACCACTCAACATCGACGAGAGCAGCCTGTTCGTCAACGTCGGTGAGCGCACGAACGTCACCGGCTCGGCCAAGTTCCGCAAGCTCATCGAGGCCAACGACTACGGCGCCGCACTCGAGGTGGCGCGCCAGCAGGTGGCAAGCGGCGCCCAGGTGATCGACGTCAACATGGACGAGGGCATGCTGGACTCGGAACAGGCCATGACGCGCTTCCTCAACCTGGTGGCGGCGGAGCCGGACATCGCGCGCGTGCCGGTGATGATCGACTCCTCGAAGTGGTCGGTGCTCGAGGCGGGGCTGAAATGCGTGCAGGGCAAGGCCATCGTCAACTCCATCAGCATGAAGGAGGGCGAGCAGGTGTTCATGGAGCACGCCCGCAAGGTGCGCCGCTACGGCGCGGCGGTCGTGGTCATGGCCTTCGATGAGCAGGGCCAGGCCGATTCGGTCGAGCGCAAGCTGAGTATCTGCGCGCGCGCCTACCGCATCCTCACCGAGCAGATCGGCTTTGCAGCCGAGGACATCATTTTCGATCCCAACATCTTCGCGATCGCCACCGGCATCGAGGAGCACAACGGCTACGGACTTGCCTTCATCGAGGCGACCCGCCGCATCAAGAGCGAACTGCCACACACCCTGGTAAGCGGTGGGGTCAGCAACGTCTCGTTCTCGTTTCGCGGCAACGATGCGGTGCGCGAGGCGATGCACTCGGTGTTCCTCTACCACGCCATCGAGGCGGGCATGGACATGGGGATCGTCAACGCCGGGCAGCTGGGCGTCTACGAGCAGATCGATCTGGCGCTGCGCGAGGCGTGCGAGGATGTGGTGCTCAACCGGCGCGCCGATGCCACCGAGCGGCTGCTGGAAATCGCGGCGCGCTTCAAGGGTGGCGGCGCTGCGCGCCGCACCGAAGATCTGGAGTGGCGCAAGCTGCCGGTGAACAAGCGCCTGGAGCATGCGCTCATCAAGGGGATCGACGACTACATCATCGAGGATACCGAGGAGGCGCGCCTGGCAGCGGCACGGCCGCTGGAGGTCATCGAGGGCCCGCTCATGGACGGCATGAATGTCGTCGGCGACCTGTTCGGCTCGGGCAAGATGTTCCTGCCGCAGGTGGTCAAGAGTGCGCGGGTGATGAAGCGCTCGGTCGCCCACCTGGTGCCGTTCATCGAGAAGAGCAAGGACCCCGGCGCACGGCGCAACAACGGCCGCATCGTGATGGCCACGGTCAAGGGGGATGTGCACGACATCGGCAAGAACATCGTCGGCGTGGTGCTGCAATGTAACAACTTCGAGGTCATCGATCTTGGCGTGATGGTGCCGTGCGAGAAGATACTCGAGACCGCGCGGCGCGAGCAGGCGGACTTCATCGGCCTGTCGGGGCTCATCACCCCCTCGCTCGATGAGATGGTGCACGTGGCGAAGGAAATGAAGCGCCAGAACTTCTCGGTGCCGCTGCTGATCGGCGGCGCCACTACCTCACCCGCCCACACCTCGGTGAAGATCGCACTGCAGTACGAGTCGCCGGTGGTGTACGTGAAGGATGCCTCGCGTGCGGTGGGGGTCTGCCAGACCCTCACGCAGCCGGTGGAGCGGGTCGCCTTCATCGCCAAGGTGGCCGAGGACCACGTGCGGCGCCGCGAGCAGCACGCCGCCAAGAAGGTCAAGGCGCCGGAGGCCTCGCTCGCCGCCGCGCGCGCCAACCGGCGCGTCATCGACTGGCCGGCCTACTCGGTGCTGGCGCCACGCGTGCCCGGCGTGCAGCGCTTCGATGACTATCCGCTGACCGAGTTGCTCGGCTACATCGACTGGATGCCGTTCTTCAACGCCTGGGAGTTCGCCGGGAAGTTTCCGGACCTGCTTTCCGATCCGGTGGTGGGTGAGGCCGCCAGTAATCTGTACGCGGACGCGCGGCGCCTGCTCAAGACACTGATCGCCGAGCGCTGGCTGACGGTGCGCGCGGTGGTGGGGCTGTTTGCGGCCAACTCGGTCGGCGATGACGTGGAGATTTACGCGAGCGAGGCGCGCGAGCGGCCGCTGCTCACGCTGAACTTCCTCAGACAACAGAAGAACAAGCCCGACGGGCAGCCGCACGAATGTCTCGCCGATTACGTGGCGCCCAAGGCAAGCGGGGTGCGCGACTACTTCGGCGCATTCGCCGTGACCGCCGGCATCGGCATCGAGCAGCACGTCGCACGCTTTGAACGTGCCCACGATGACTACTCGGCCATCATGCTGAAGGCGCTCGCTGATCGACTGGCCGAGGCCGCCGCCGAGCACTTCCATGAGCGGGTGCGGCGTGAGTTGTGGGGTTACGCCGCCGGCGAGACGCTCACCAACGAGCAACTCGTGCACGAGGCCTACCAGGGGATCCGCCCGGCGCCCGGCTATCCGGCCTGTCCCGATCACACCGAAAAGGCCAAGCTGTGGACACTGCTCGAGGTGGAGAAGAACGCCGGCATTCGCCTCACCGAGTCCTTTGCGATGTACCCGACCGCAGCGGTGAGCGGCTGGTACGTTGCGCATCCGCAGGCGCGCTACTTTGCGATCGGCAAGATCGATCGCGACCAGGTCGAAGACTATTCCCGCCGCAAGGCCATGGAGCTTGCGCAGGTCGAGCGCTGGCTGTCGCCGAATCTCGGCTACGAACCGTAAGGCTCGCGCGCCGTGCGCTGCCCGAGGCTCAATCCACCTCGATGCGCAGTCCGCGATACCACGCTTCGGTGCCGCGGTGCTGCAGCACGATGTGACCCTGCGGCAGGCGGCCGAACTGCGGGAAGTCGCGGAAGCGGCTGCGCGCAATGCGCTTGCTGAGTTCCTCGCTCGCAAGATCGCAGCCGAGCACCTGGTGATCGTCGATCCAGTACTCGAGCAGCGTGCCGCGCATCACGATGCGGGCGGTGTGATAGGTATTGGCGCTGTTGCGGCAGTCGCGCCACGGCGCAATCAGCCCGTACAGGGCACCGCACGAGGCGACCGCTTCGGCGCCCTCCGCGTGGTGCTCATCATCGAGCAGCTGCAGGGCCGGCCCGGTTTGGGAGGCCGGGCCTTGTGACTCGCTCACGCGCGTGAGGACCGCGGAACTGCCGCCGCGCGGCAGCCGCCAGCCGAACAGCAGCGTGAAATCAGCGAAGCTGTCGCGCGAGATCAGGTCGACGCGCTCGCCCGAAGCCATCGCGTGCAGCACGTTGCCATCCACGCTCCAGGCGCCTTCAGGAAACTGCTGCGTGCCGTAGCCGCGCCAGGCGCTCGCCGAGAGTTCGCGCTCAGCCATGCTGCCGTACCCGGTTCATGGGTACATGCTACCGCAGGAAAATCCCGGCGTCGCTCGCGGGCGTTCCTGGGGGCCTTCAGCGCGTCGTGCGTCGCTCGCTCTCGAGGGCGCGCAGATAGGCGGCACCGCCCAGCGCGCGCATCTGCGCCAGGATCTCCTCGTGCCTCTCGAGCAGGTAATGCGAGGGCCGATCCGCGTGAAGCAGGTGCGGGTTCGGCAGCACGGCCGCGAGCAGCGCCGCCTGCGAGGTGCTCAGGTGCAGCGCCGGGGTGTGCCAGAAGCGCTGTGCCGCCGCCTGCACCCCGTAGATGCCGTCGCCGAACTGGGCGATGTTCAGGTAGACCTCCAGGATGCGCTCCTTGGGCCACAAGGTCTCGATGAGTACGGTGAAGTACGCCTCGAGCCCCTTGCGGACGAGGCTGTGCCCGGACCACAGAAACAGGTTCTTCGCCACCTGCTGCGAGATGGTGCTCGCGCCGCGCAGCCGTTTGCCATGCTCGCTGGCGCGTATCGCCTCGCGGATCGAGTTGAAATCGAAGCCGGCGTGGAAGGGAAACTGCTGATCCTCCGAGGCGATCACCGCGATCGCCGCATGCGGGGAGATCTGCTCGAGGCTTACCCAGCGAAAATCGGTGCGATAGTTGTCGTCACGGGCCTGCCAGGCCGCCAGGCGCGCCTCGAGCATGAACGCGCTGGTCAACGGATGCAGCCAGCGCATCAGCAGCACGGGTGTCGCCGTGGCGAGCAACCACACAAGCAGCGCGATTGCAAACCATCTTAGCAGGGAGCCGGCAGCGCCGCCGCGCTGCGCGCAGGCGTTGCGCAGGCGGCCGCCCCGCCAGTCGCGCTTCCCCGCAGGCACCAGGCAGCCCGTGGCCACGAGCCTTAAGCGAGCGTGCCGGCGCGCGCTTACGCCGGCTGCACGCGGCGCGCCGACACGATCACGACATCCTCGAGCGGGGCGTCCTGGTAACCCTTGCGCGTGCCGGTGCTCACGCGCGCGATCTTGTCGACGACATCCATGCCGTCGCTGACGCGCGCGAAGACCGCGTAGCCGTAGTCACGCGGACCATGGTCGAGAAAGGCGTTGTCGGAAAGGTTCACGAAGAACTGCGAGGTGGCGCTGTTGATGTCGCTGGTGCGCGCCATCGAGAGGCTGCCGCGTTTGTTCTTCAGCCCGTTCTTGGCTTCGTTGCTGATGGCCGCGCGCGTCTTCTTGCTGCCGAAGTCGGCGGTAAGGCCGCCGCCCTGGATGACGAAGCCCGGCACGATGCGATGAAAGATGGTGCCGTCGAAGTGGCCGTCATCGACATAGCGCAGGAAATTCTCGACCGTGATGGGGGCCTCCTTGGGAAACAGCTCAATCGTGAAGGCGCCGTGAGAGGTTTCAAATCTGATCATAGTGTCCTTCCGTCATGCGCTCGTGTCCGGCCAGATCGCGGTGCGAGCGTACGTGAGCAAAGCGGGCGAGGACAAGCTCGTTTCTCACCTGTGCTGCCTGGCTGGCGCCGTGCTCGAGCAAGAGCCAGCCGCCGCGCGACAGGTACTGTGGTGCACCCCGCGCCAGGATGCGCAGACACTCGCGGGCATCGGCGCCGGGGCTGAGCGCGGCGCGCGGCTCGTGGCTGAGCGGGCCTGAGGCCATGACCGCGTCGTCCGCGGCGACGTAGGGGGGGTTGCTCAGGATCAGATCGAAGCGCTGCCCCGCGAGCGGTTCGAACCAGCTGCCGTGGCGCCAATCGATCGCCAGGCCCAGTCGTTCCGCGTTGGCGCGCGCCAGCTCAAGCGCCGGCGCCGACACATCCGTCGCCACGATCCGCCAGCGCGGCCGCTCGCTGGCGAGCGCCAGCGCGAGCGCTCCGCAGCCGGTACCGAGGTCCGCCACGCGCGCCGTGTGCCCCGGGTGCAGCGCCAGGGCGCGCTCCACGAGCAGCTCAGTTTCCGGGCGCGGCACCAACACGGCAGGCGAGACGCTCAGGCGCAGCGACCAGAACTCCCGCCAGCCGGTGAGGTAGGCCAGCGGCACGCCGCCGGCACGCCGCCCGAGCAGCTCCCGGAACTGCTCGGCCTGGCCCGGCTCGGCGCAGGCTTCGGGGTGGGATTTCAGCCGCGTGCGCTCGATTCCCAGGGCGTGCGCCAGCAGCAGCTGGGCGTCCAGCTCGGGGTTGGCGCCCGGCTCGCCGCCCGTGGCAGAGCTCTTCAGCTGCTGCACGCCCTCGGCCAACAACATCGCCACCGTCGGGTTCACCGTCATGCAGTCAAGCTTATCGTGGCCGGGTAAGATGCCGGGATGGCAAACATACTGTATCCGCCCGCCCGGCCGCTGTCCGTCGGCGAGGTCCTCGATCTGGCGTTCCGCATGTTCGGCGCGACGCTGGTGAAGTGTCTGCCGTACTCATTCGCCGCCGTCATCATCGGCCAGCTGCCGAACCTTCGCGACCTTTTGCACGGGCAGAACGCCCTGCTGATGCAGCCCGACGCGCAGATCCGCAGGCTTCACGATCCGAGCTGGCTGTTCATGGAGCTCGTGGCGGGATGCGGCATCGTGCTTTTGTACAGCGCGGTGATCCTGCGTGCCTATGCACTGGTGACCGGACATCCGGTGGCGAGCGGCGTGGAGCTCACGAGCAGCCTGCGGCGCTTTCCGGGCATGCTGCTGATCTGGATCCTGGTGGTGCTGGGGATGGTCGCGTGTCTGGCTCCGGCGGCGCTGTTCCTGCTGGCTGGTTCCGGCTTCGCCGGGACGGCCATGGCCGTCGTCGCGGGGGTCGTACTGCTGATTCCCGCCAGCTGGCTTGCGTTGCGGTGGTCCTGCTCGGGCACCGTATACCTGCTCACGGATCGCGGTGCGGTGGCGAGCATGGCTCACAGCTGGCATCTCACCGAGGGAAGCTTCTGGCGGCTGAGCCTCATCTATACCGTCGGCATCGTCGTGATCGTGGTGCTGTCGGGCATCACCGGCATGTTGAGCGGAATGCTGGCGGCGATATTCGCCCGCGGCGACATCGTCTTCATGATGGGAGTGATAACCGCGGTAGCCGTCCTGCTGGGCGCCATCTCCACGCCGTTCTACGTGGCGTTGGCGCTTGCCGTGCTCGGGGACCTGTCGGTCCGCAAGGAAGGCAGCGATCTTGCAGAGCGGATTTCCTCTCCCGCCACCCCGTAACGGATGAGTACGTGGCTGCTGGCGCTTCTCCTGGCGGCGGCCGGAGCGCCGGGTGCCCCGGCGCGCGAGCCGGTGGCAGCCCTCGACGAGTGCATCCGCCAGCTCGATCCCACTCTGGATGTCGGCTACGCACGAATCGTGCAGCGCTGTCCGGATCTTGCGCCGGCCCTGGCGGCAAGTGCCTGGGCGGCACGGTTGCCGCCGGACTGGAACGAGCCGGGCAACGAGTTATCCGCGGGGGGTCTGGCGGAGCTTCGCACGCTCATGACCCGGCCGCCGACCGCCGCGAGCGTACGCGCGCCACGCGTGCAGCGAGTTGCAGCGGTGCTGGCAGGGATCAAGGTGAACGATCACGTGCAGGAGGGCTGGTGGGCACGCCTCAAGCGATGGCTGCGCGCACTCCTCACGCCACGGCCTGCCAACCCGGACGACAGCTGGCTGCGGCGCCTGTTCGCCGAGCTTGCTCCAGCGCAGAGCGTTCTGGACATCATCGCCTGGATGGCGACGGCCGTGGTGATCCTGCTCGCCGGCACGATCCTCGTGAATGAACTGCGAGTGGCCGGGCGGCTCGGCGCCGGACGGCGTCGGTCCGGGCAAGTGCCGGCCCCCGGGACGGGAGCCAGCGGGCGGGCGACGCTCGAGCAGGTGCTGGCGGCAGGCCCCGCGCAGCAGCCGCGCCTGTTGCTCGAGCTGATCATCGCGCGACTGCGCGAGCAGGAGCGGCTGCCGCCTGCGCGCGCCCTTACGCTGCACGAACTGGAGCGCGCCGCGCGGCTGCCGGGCGAGGCGGATCGCGAGCGTCTCGCGGTGCTGAGCGCAACGTGCGAGCAGGTGCGCTTTGCCGCGCGTGAAGTCCCGCCACAAAGCCTCGCCGCTGCCGTGGCACGTGGCCGGGAGCTGCTTAGCGCGCTCGAGGCACCCGCCGGCCAGCTTGCGGCCGTGAGATAGCGCATGCGCGAGCGGCTGACCACACTTGCCTGCGCGCTCGGCGCGCTGGTGGTTTTTGCCACGCTGTTCGTGCGCGGTGGCGATCTTGAACGCGAGCGCGTCGCTCCGCCGACCACACTCGAGCACTCCGACAATGGACTGCTCGGAGCCATGAGCTGGCTCGAGGGCGAGGGCATTCGCACGGTTTCCCTGCGCGAGCGCTTCGACACCCTGGCGCGGCGGCGCGATCTGCCGCCGGCGGGCAACCTTCTGATCGTGACCACGCCGGTCGTCACCGCATTCAGAGTTTCCGAGACCAAGGCGCTCGATCGCTGGGTGCGTGACGGCAACACGCTGCTGGTGCTGGCCGCGCTGTCGGATCGGCCCGCCTGGGCCGCCGGCGGGTTCGTGCGCGGGGACTTAAGCCTCCTGAGCGGACTCGACTTTGTACTGAGCGCGCAGCAACGAACCGAGGATGCCCCGGGCACAGCGCATGACGTACCCGCCCGCAACCCCCACGGGGTGGACGCGGGGCAGCTGGCGCGCTTCGTGCAACTCGAGAAGCCTCTTGCCGCCAATCTCGTTCCCAACAGCCCGCATCCGTATTTCGATGGCGTCGGCATGGCGGTGGCGCTCTCGGACTACCTGCCGCAGAGCTGGGACGTCAAGGTGCCGCGCGCGGGATTTGTGCTGTCTCTCGCCCATGAACGCGACACGGGGAAAGGCGCGCTGTGGCTGCGCCCGGCGGGCTCGGGCACGATCATCGTCAGCGCCTTCGGATCGCTGTTCACCAACCGCGCCCTGGGCTTGAAGGATAACGCGCGGCTGCTCGCGAATATCGTCGGCGCCAGTGTCGGTCCCGGCGGCGCGGTGTTGTTTGACGATGAACACCAGGGATTGGGCGTGGCCTACGATGCGGCCAGGTTCTACCGCGATCCGCGCCTCTACCAGACGCTCGGGGTGGTGACGGCCGTATGGTTCGCCTGGGTGCTCGGTGCCACGCGGCTACGCCTGCCGGACAACCGGGTGCCTGCGCCGCGCGAGGCGGAACTGGTGCGGGCCACGGGCGGATTTCTTGCGCGCGTGCTGCGGCCGGCCGCCGCGGCGCGCCGCCTGTTCGAGCACTTCTTCCGCCGCCTGTCGCACAGGCGCGGCGGCGGCCCGCGTGACGGAGCACCCTGGGATTGGCTCGAGCACCACCCGCGACTGAAGCGCGCGGATGTGGCACAACTTCGTGAGTGGTACGCGGACGCCTACTCGGACCGCCGGGTGTCGCTGACCCGTCTGCACAACCTCATCGTCCGCACCGAAAGGAATCTTGCCGCATGAGCTCATCGATCCGACAGCTCGAAGACTCCCTGACGCGGGAGTTGGGGCGCGTGGTCATCGGCGCGCAAACGACGGTGCGCGCGCTGCTGACAGCCCTGGTGGCACGCGGGCACGTACTGATACAGGGCGTGCCGGGACTCGGCAAGACGCTGCTCGCCAAGTCGCTGGCGCGCGCGCTCGGCGGCGAGTTCAAGCGCATTCAGGGCACCGCGGACCTCATGCCGAGCGACATCATCGGGGTGCACGTTTTCGATGAGGCCCAGCGCACCTTCGTGTTCCGCCCCGGCCCGCTGTTCGCCGAGGTGGTGCTGGTCGATGAGATCAACCGCGCCGGACCCAAGACCCAGTCGGCGCTGCTCGAGGCGATGGAGGAACGCCAGGTGAGTGTCGAGCGGGCTGTCTTTCAGCTGCCGCCGGAGTTTCTGGTCATCGCCACACAGAACCCGCGCGAGTTCGAGGGCACCTACCCGCTGCCGGAGTCTCAGCTCGACCGCTTCATGCTGCGCATCGACATGAATTACCCGGAGCGCTCGGCGGAGGCGCAGGTGCTGGCGCGTTACGGCGGCATGCTGACGGCAGCGCAGAGTGTGCTGGCGCAGGTCACGGTGGTGGAGCGGCAGCTGCTGGCCGCGGCGCGCGTCGAAGTGGAGGGCATTCATGTCGCCGAGGCACTGCTCGCCTACGTACTCGACCTGGCCCGCGCCTCGCGCGAGAACGCGCGCCTGAGCCTTGGGCTCTCGACACGCGGCGCGCTCGCGCTGCTTAAGTCGGCGCGCATTGCCGCTGGCCTGCGCGGCGCGGACTTCGTCACGCCTGACGATGTGAAGGAGGTAGCGCCCTGGGTGATGCCGCACCGCCTGGTGCTGACGCCCGAAGCGGCTCTCGAGGGAATCAGCGACTTCGAGCTGGTTAAGAGCGTGCTCGCCGAGACTCCCGTCCCGCGCTGAGGGTCCGACGATGCATCTGGCCGCTCGCGCCTATTTTCTGGTGTTCCTGACGGCGGTGCTGGCGATCGCGGCGATCTGGTCGAGCGAGGCCAGTCTTGCGCAGCTGTGGCGCATCCCGGCGCTGCTGTTGCTGTCCGGCCTCGCGCTCGAAGGAGCCTTCATGCGCCGCCCGCGCATCGAGGCACGGCTGGCCACAGTCGCGCGGGCATTCCTGGGCCGACCGCATCCGGCAGCGTTCGTGTTCGCCAATCATTCCGGCCGGCCGCTCGAACTGCAGTATGCACCTGCCACGCCGGTGAGCTTCGAGACCTCATCCGAATTGCGTCGCGTGCGTGTGCCGGCGCGCGGCACGGCACAGGACCCGATCATGCTCCTGCCGGTGCGCCTGGGGCCGCAGGCCTGGCCGAGCGTGCCGGCCCGCCTGCTCGGACCGCTGCAACTGGCCTGGTGGGGGTGTGAGCTCGAGCCGCAGCAGCGCACCGTGGTCGCCCCCGATTCACTGCGCGCGCCGGTGAAGAGCAGCGGTTGGATCGGCGGCGGCCGGCCGCGGCGCGTCACCGGCGCCGGCTCCGAACTGCACCAGCTGCGCGACTACGTTCGCGGCGATCCGCTCGCCAGGGTTGACTGGAAGGCGACGGCCCGCAGCGGATCGCTGGTCACGCGCGAGTTCAGCGAGGATCAGCACCTCGATGTGCTCATTGCCATCGACGCGGGCCGCCTGAGCCGGGTGCGCGCCGGTGCTCTCGATCGCTTCGGGGTGTACGCCAATCTGGCGGCGCGCTTTGCGGAAATCGTCACGCACCACGATGACCGCATCGGCCTTGTGGTCTATGCCGATCGGCCGCTGGCAATGTGGCCGCCGGCACGCGGGTTGCCCGCCGTGATCCGCCTGCGCCACACACTCGAGGAATTGTCGGTGCAGGGCGCCGAGTCGGATCCGACGGCGGCCGCGGTGAGCATCCGCGGGCTGCTGCAGCACCGCGCACTCATCGTGATGCTGACCGACCTCGACGATCCAAACGTCGCGATCCAGCTGGCGCGCGCCGTGCGGCTGCTCGCGCCTCCGCACCTGGTCGTGGTGGCGGGAGTGGAGGGGGGCGAGATCAGTGCGCTCGCGCGGCACGAAGGGCGTGACTGGCAGGACGCGTGGAACGCTCTGGCAGCTGCGGAGCACCAGGAGCGCGCCGCCTCACAGCGGCGGCTGCTGCAGCGGCTCGGTGCCCCGGTGGTTGCAGCGCCTGTCGAGCATCTCGAGCAGGCGGTGTTCGCACGCTATGAAGCGTTGCGGCGCTCGCGGCGCGTGTAAGCGCAGGATTTGTCGCACTGCTTAGGGCATGCGCCGGCGGAACAACCGCCCGCTGAGCAGAAGCACCATGAAAAACCAGTAGCCGACGCCTAAGCTGATGCGCACGGCAAGTCCGAAGCGCGGGTCGGGCGACACATAGCCTTCCAGCAAACCTGCGCCCACCAGCAGCAGCGCGCAGGCGATCAGGAGCTTTCCGGAGCGCAGCGCGGCGAGCCGAAACGACTCGATCCGTCCGCCCGCTCCGGGGCGAATGAGGGCCTCGCCCACGGCCGCCCCGGCCGCCCCCGACAGGCACATGACCGACAGTTCGACGCAGCCGTGTGCGACGATGAAGGAGAACAACTGATCGCCCAGGCCGTGGCGGATCACGAACGCGAACACTGCGCCCAGCATCAGCCCGTTCAGCCCGAGGATATACAGCGTGCCCAGGCCGAACAGGAATCCCGCGCAGTAGGCAAGCAGGCTCACGACGATATTGTTGGTCAGGATCTGCACCGAGAGCACCGAGGAGGGCACGATGTTCAGCAACCCTTCCGTCCACAGCTGCCCGCGCTCCACGGTAGCGATGAGCTCCGGGGAGGCGAACAGTGCGATGAGCTCCGGGTAGCGGTGCACCAGCGAGTAGCCGCCGGTCGCGGCGAGCAGGAAGATCACGCTCGACCAGAAAATGTAAGGTCGCAGCCAGCGCACCACCCCCGGAATCTCGTCGCGGAACAATCTGAGCAGCGCACTGCCGGCGTGCCAGGCGCCGTGGTGCAGCGTCGCGTGCGCACGCGTGTAGGTCGTCTCAAGGTACTCACGCGTGCGGGTATCGGGCATGAGCGAGCGCACCCGCGCCAGGTCATGCGCCAGCAGCCGGTAGTCATCTGCCAGGCGCGTGGCATCGGCTGCATCATCGGTGTGGCCGCGAGCGAGGCGCCGGGCGCGCGCGTCCGCCTCACGCCAAAGTCCCGCGCGCTGCAACAGGCTGACCGCGAGTGCGTGTTGGCGGGCGGTGCCGCTCATGGCCCGCGTCCCTGCGCAGGCTGGAGCAGCCCCGCGAGCCGTGCGTGCAGCGTGGCCTCATCCGCGCCGGTGATGTCAAGCTTGTAGCGCGCGAGCACTTGTCGGGCGAGTTGCGTGCGCGCCGGCGCTGTCAGAGTGCTCCAGCGCTCGAGCAGCTCGGCGACGAGTTCCGCGCCGACCGGATCGAGCCGAGCCGCTGCGCCCGCCGACTGCAGCAGGATCGGCGCGAGCGCATCGGCTCGCTCATACACCAGCAGCGTACCGGCGGCCATGTCGCCGATGCGCACGTGCTCGCGGGTCACCATCGTCGCGATGAGCCCGACGCCATAGAACGGCAGGCTGTCGATGAGACGAAAGACATTGCGCACCAGCAGCGCGCCGGCACCTGGAGTGCCGCCATCGCGGCTCACGATGCGCACGCCGGCCATGCGTTTGCCCGGAGTGCGGCCATGCATCGCAAGCTCGACGACGTAGTGATAGAGAAAGTAGATGGCGAGCGCCGGGGCGACGACCACGCCGAACCAGGAGGCGCCGTTCGTCTGCGGAGAGACAAGCCTCAGACGCCCGTTATAGATGAGTGCCGCGACGCAGAACCAGCCGAGCGCCAGGATCACTCGGATATGCCAGTCGGCCAGGAATCCCAACGCTCGCGCGCCAGGGCCCGCCACCGGCAAAGACACATCGATCCCCGTGACACTTTCGACGCGAAGGCCCGGGGGCACGCTGCTCATCCCTCCTCCGCGAGCAGTTCCGCCTGGTATTCCTGCTGCAGCGGCTCGATCAGCTCGTCGAGCTCACCGTCCATGACTTTCTGCAGCTTGTAGAGTGTCAGGTTGATGCGATGGTCGGTCACGCGCCCCTGCGGAAAGTTATAGGTACGGATGCGCTCGGAGCGATCGCCGCTGCCCACCTGCAGGCGCCGCGACTGCGCCTGTGCGCTCTGCTGCTTCTCCTGCTCGGCGGCCAGCAGGCGTGCCTTCATGAGCGCCATCGCGCGCGAGCGGTTCTTGTGCTGCGAGCGCTCATCCTGACATTCCACCACGATGCCGCTCGGCAGATGCGTGATGCGCACGGCGGAGTCGGTCTTGTTGACGTGCTGGCCGCCGGCTCCCGAGGAGCGGTAGGTATCGATGCGCAGGTCCGCCGGGTTGATCTCGATCTCGTCGACTTCATCGAGCTCGGGCAGGATGGCGACCGTGCACGCCGAAGTGTGGATGCGTCCCTGCGCCTCGGTCGCGGGTACGCGCTGCACGCGATGGGTGCCCGATTCGAACTTCAGGCGCGAGAAGGCGCCCTTGCCGGCGATGCGGCTGATGATCTCCTTGTAGCCGCCGTGTTCGCCGGGACTTTCGCTCAGGACCTCGGCGGCGAGTCCTTTTGCTTCGGCGTAGCGTGCGTACATCCGGTACAGCTCGCCGGCGAAAATCGCCGCCTCATCGCCGCCGGTGCCGGCGCGCACTTCGAGGAAGATGTTCTTCTCGTCGCGCGGATCGGTCGGCAACAGGAGCTTGCGCAGCTCAACCTCGCCCGCCTCGATCTCACGCCCGACCCGCGCCACTTCCTCCTCGCCCAGGGCACGCATGCCGGGGTCCGCATCCGCCTGCAGCTCGCGCGCGGCCCTCAGGTCGCTCTCCAGGGCGTGGTAGTGCCCGATGCGCTCGGCGAGAGGCTGCAGGCGAGCGTATTCCATGGAAAGTTCCCGGAACTGCTGCGAGCCCCCCGAAATATCCGTGCTGGCCAGAATCCGTCCGACCTCCTCGAAGCGGTCGGCGATTTTCTGCAGGCGTTGTCTGATGAATTCTTTCATGGGGTTATGTGAGGCGCGGCATTCTCCGGGATGTCTGCACTTTGTGACAAGTTGCGCAATGCGCACACCTTGCGGAGGCTCTATAGTTACCGTGTGAGTATGATCCATCGTGTGTCCGACTTGACCCCAACCCTGGGCGTATCGTTGCTGGCGGTCCTCTTGAGCGCCTGCGCCAGCGTGCATCCCCAGAAAGCCGCCCAGGCGCCGGCCACCCCGCAAGCGGACGCCACGGCCCTGACGGTGGTGGCGGAAGCCGACCTCAAGCGCGGCGACTGCCGGGGGGCGTCCGAGACCTACGCCAAGGCTGCGGCGGTCGGGGATGCAAAGCTTGCCCGCCGCGCCACCCAGGTCGCGATGGCCTGCGAGCATCTGCCGGCGGCCTGGCAGGCGGCGACTCGCTGGCGCGCACTGGCTCCCGGGGACCGCGAAGCCGATGCGCTGTACGCGGCCGTGGCACTGAAACTCTACCGCACCGCGGAGGCACGTTCGGCCATCCACGATTTCTGGCACCTCGAGGAGCAACAGGATGCGGCGCCGGCCGCGCCGGCGCCGGCGGCACCTGATGCAGCAGCGCCGCCCCGCGGCGCTGCGCGCGCGAGCAAGAGCATGAGCGAGTTGACGGCGCTGCTGCTCGAGGAATCCGACGCACCCGCGGTGTTGATCGCCATGAGCGGTGCACTCGAGCCGACGGCCAATTCTCCCGAGACACTGACGCTGCTCGGCGAGCTGGCATTGGCCGCCTACGACGGCCAGCGCGCGCAGAACTATGCGCAGCGCGCCCTGCAGCACGACCCGAAGGATGCCGCGGCGCTGCGCGTCCTGGCGCGCGCCTATGTCATGCGCGGCGATGCCCCGCAGGCGGTCGCCACGGCGCGGCGCGCCGAGGCGGACGATGCCACGCGTGGCGGCTTTGAGCTCGCCGAGATCTACGCCTCGCTTGATCGCAGCGAGGAGGCGCACCAGCAGCTCGAGCATCTGCGCGCCGGTGGTGCGCCGCAGGGCGAGATCGATCGGCGGCTCGCGCTGCTGGCGTTCGACTCGGGCGACATGAAGGAAGCCAGGCAGCGCTTTCAGGATCTGTTGTCGAGCGGTGAGGGTAATGATGCGGCACAGCTGTACCTTGCCGACATCTCGGCCCGCGATGGCGATCCGGATGCGGCGATCGCAGGCTATCGGCGGCTCTATGACTCATCGGTCGCGCTGTCGGCGCGCTCGCGCGCCGCCGCGCTGCTGCTGGACAAATCCAAGCGCACCGAAGCGCTGGCGCTGCTCGATGACTACGCGACCGAACATCCCGAAGATGAACTCGACCTGACGCTCGCCAAGGCACGGCTGCTGGCCGACCATGGCGAAGCGGACTCCGGTCTCGCGCTCTTGTCCGAGGCTCTCGAGCGCCACCCGCAGCACCCCTCGATCGAATATGACCGTGCCGTGATCCTCGAGCAGGCCGGCCACGTGCACGAGTCGGTCGAGGCACTCGAGCACATGCTGGTCAATCGGCCCGACGATCCTACTTTGCTCAATGCACTCGGCTATACGCTGGCCGACCACAACCTCGAGCTTGCACACGCGGAGGCGCTGATCCGCCGCGCGCTGGTACTCATGCCTGACAATCCGGCAGCTCTCGACAGTCTCGGCTGGGTGCGCTATCGCCAGGGCGACACCAAAAACGCGGTGAGCACGCTCGAGCGGGCCTACTCGCTCGATCACGACGGTGAGATTGCCGCGCACTGGGCAGAGGTGCTGTGGGTGAGCGGTGAGCGCGGCGAAGCCCGCAAGGTGTTTGCGGAGGCGCTGGCCCGCGAGCCGGATTCAAAACCTCTCAAGGTCACGATCAAACGGCTCCTGCCCGATGGTAAATAAGTGGCTGCGGCTTGGCGCCGCTGCCGCGCTCGTCGCGCTCGGTGGTTGCCGGAGCGCGCCGCCGCTTGTTCCGGCCGGCGAATCATGGCAAGTGCGGCGTGCGCAGCTTCAGGCCCGCGAGCATTTCGAGTTCAAGGGCCGGGTCGCTGTCGCGGCAGCTGGCGAGGGTTTCAACGCGAGCCTGCACTGGATTCAGGACGGCACGCGATCGCAGCTGACGCTCGAGGGACCGCTCGGGGTCGGCGGCGCGCAGATCAGCAGCTCCGGCAACGATCTGACTCTGGTCACTTCCCGCGGCGAGCACCTGGACAGCGATGCCGCGCGTGCGCAGCTCGCCCAACGCCTGGGCTTTGACCCGCCGCTGTCTTCGCTGCGCTACTGGATGCTCGGGGTACCGGATCCGGCGCAGCCTGCCACCGAGGAGCTCGACCAGGGCCAGCAGCGCCTGTCGGGACTGACGCAGGCCGGGTGGCACATCAGTTACTCGAGTTATGACGCCTCAGGCGCTGAAGCCCTGCCGACGCGCTTGAGCCTGCAGCGCGATGCGGTGCGCGTGCGAGTGCTGGTGGACGCCTGGCAGTTGTGACGCCCGGGGGAGAGAGGCTGTCTGAGGCAGCGGTGACCCGCTGGCCGGCCCCCGCAAAACTGAACCTGTTTCTTCACGTCACCGGCCGCCGGGCGGATGGCTATCACGAGCTGCAGACCCTCTTTCAGCTCATCGACCTCACCGACACGATCACGATCTGCGTCAACGAGAACGGGGCTCTTGAGCGGCCGGTCGGGCCTGCCGGGGTGGATCCGGAATCGGATCTGACCCTGCGCGCCGCCCGGGCACTCAAAGAGGCGACCGGGACCGGCAGGGGGGCCAGCATCAGGGTGCACAAGCGCATTCCGCAGGGGGGCGGTCTGGGTGGGGGCAGCTCCGATGCGGCGACGGTGCTTCTGGCGCTCAACGAGCTGTGGGACTGTCGGCTGTCCTTATCTGAGCTTGGGCAGCTGGGGTTGCCGCTGGGGGCGGATGTGCCTGTTTTTATTCAGGGTTCCTCGGCCTGGGCGGAAGGGGTGGGCGAGCGGCTGACGGCGGTCACCCTACCTGAGCGCTGGTATGTGCTGATCTACCCGGGCGTGGGCGTCAGTACCCGGGAAGTCTTCCAGAGTCCTGATTTGACACGAAATTCCCCCCTCATCACAATACGCGCCTTTTTTGAGTCGGGCGGACGTAACGACTGCGAGCCGGTGGTGCGTGCACGCTCGACCGAGGTGGCGGAGGCTCTGGATTGGCTGGCGCGCAAGGTGCCGGCGCGGCTGACCGGCACCGGTTCGTGTGTATTCGGGGTGTGCACAAGCGCCGCCGATGCCGAGCGGGTGGCCGCAGGCGTACCCGAGCGCTGGACGAGCTTCGTCGCGCGAGGCCTCAACAGCTCGCCCCTGCACGAGCAGCTGCGGCACGGGCATCGGAGCTAGGGCGGCTGTAAGATGCGCGCCCGCGCCAGCGTTCCGCTGAGGCGGCAGCTGGGGTGTCGCCAAGTGGTAAGGCAGCGGGTTTTGATCCCGCCATACGGAGGTTCGAATCCTCCCACCCCAGCCAGTTCGCACAGCGCCGGCGCGGTGGGGGCAGACGGCATACGGTTATGAGTACGAGCGACACACTGGCGCTGTTTACCGGCAACGCTAACCCGGCGTTGTCGCAGGAAATGGCGCGCAGCCTGCAGATTCCGCTCGGGCGCGCCTACGTGGGGCGCTTCAGCGACGGTGAGATCAACGTCGAGCTGATGGAGAACGTGCGTGGGCGCGACGTCTTCATCGTGCAGTCGACGTGTCCTCCGGCGAACGACAGCCTGATGGAACTTCTGGTGATGGTGGACGCGGCGCGGCGGGCATCCGCTTCGCGCATCACGGCGGTGGTGCCGTACTTCGGCTACTCGCGCCAGGATCGCCGACCACGCGCCACACGCTCGGCGATCACCGCGAAGCTCATTGCCAACATGCTCTCGAGTGCGGGAGTGAACCGGCTGCTGACGATCGACCTGCATTCGGATCAGATCCAGGGGTTCTTCGACATCCCGGTGGACAACGTGTACGCCTCGCCGGTGCTGCTGGGCGATGCGTGGAAGCAGGCCTACAGCAACGTGATCGTCGTGTCACCGGATGTGGGTGGCGTGGCGCGTGCGCGCGCCTTCGCCAAGCGCCTGGACGATGCGGAACTGGCGATCATCGACAAGCGGCGGCCGCGGCCGAACGAGTCGAAGGTGATGAACATCATCGGCGAGGTCGAGGGCAAGACCTGCCTGCTGGTGGATGACATGGTCGACACGGCCGGCACGTTGTGCCAGGCGGCGCAGGCGCTCAAAGACCAGCAGGCCGAGAAAGTGGTGGCCTACATCACGCATCCGGTGTTGTCGGGCGGTGCAGTCGAGAGACTATCGAAGTCGGCGCTCGATGAGCTGATCGTGACGGACACGATCCCCTTGAGTGCCGAGGCCAGGAGCGTGGGCCGCATCCGCCAGCTGTCGGTGGCGGAGCTGCTCGCCGAGACTATCCGCCGCATCCTCGATGAGGGTTCGGTGAGTTCGCTGTACGTTGACTGAAGATTTCTGGGTGCGTCGGTTTGGTCGCGGACCGGCGCTTTGATGATGTAACTACTGGAGTCACTAATGCGTATTTCATTCACCTTCGGCGCGGACGTCCGTGCAGCGCAAGGCAAAGGTGCGAGCCGCCGCCTGCGTCACACGGGCAAGGTCCCCGCCATCCTGTACGGCGCTCACAAGGACGCCCAGGCTTTGATCCTCGATCAGCAGAACCTGCTCACCATGATCGCCGACGAGCGCTTCTATTCCTCGATCGTGCGACTGAAGATCGGCGAGAGCACGCACGAGGCGATCATCAAGGATGTGCAGATGCATCCTGCGAAGAACCTTGTGGTGCACGTTGATCTGCAGCGCGTGGTCGAGAACGAGAGGATCCGCATCCGCCTGCCGATCCATTTCAGGAACGAGAGCGTGTCTCCTGGCGTCAAGAGCCAGGGCGGCGTCGTGTCGCACATGCGCGCGGATGTCGAAATAAGCTGTCTGCCCAAGGATCTGCCCGAGTTCCTGGAGCTGGACCTTTCTGGCATGAACCTGAACGAGACCAAGTTCCTGTCGGACATTCCGTTGCCGGGCGGGGTGACGATTCCCGAACTCACTCAGCGCAATGCGCCCGTGGTGTCGATCCACGCGCCGCGCGCCGAGGAGCCCGAGCCGGTTGCCGCCGAGGCCGTCGTCGCGGCCGCCGAGGGTGCTGCAGCTGCGGTGCCGGGTGCCCCGGGAGCTGCACCTCCTGCAGGAGCTGCTCCGGGCGTGCCGGCCGCCGCTGCCGGGGCCGACGCCAAGAAGGGCGAGGACAAGAAGGAGGCGGGTGGCGGCAAGAAGGACGCGGCCCCTGCCAAGAAGGAGGGCGGCAAGAAATAGCCGCCACAACAGCGACGGGCTGAATCGTCCGCCGGCCGCTTCGGGTTCGCCGAAGGCGGCCGGCGGCGTTTCCGGCGCAAGCGAACCTACATGGCAGGCGAGCCTATCAAGCTGATCGTCGGGCTCGGTAATCCGGGCACCGAATACGCACGCACGCGCCACAACGCGGGCTTCCAGTTCGTCGAGGAACTGGCGCGGCGTCATGCGGCCGAGTTTCGCAGTGAGCCGCGTCATCGTGCGGAGGTTGCCCGCGCGCGCATCGCCGATGCGGATCGCTGGCTGCTGAAACCCATGAGCTACATGAATCACAGCGGCGATCCGGTGCAAAGCCTCGCCTCCTTTTATAAGGTGCCGCCCGAGGCGATCCTGGTCGCCTATGACGAGCTGGACTTCCCGGCCGGCGTGGTGCGCATGAAGCAGGGCGGCGGAGCTGCGGGCCATAACGGCATGCGTGACGTGATCGCGCAGCTGGGCGATGCGTTCTGGCGGGTGCGCATCGGCATCGGGCACCCGGGTGATCGTTCGCAGGTGCTCGACTACGTGCTCGGGCGGCCGGGGGCGGCGGACGCGCGGCTCATTCATGAGGCCCTGGCCGCAGCCGCGGACGTGATACCGGTGTTGCTCACCGAAGGCGCCCAGATTGCGATGAACCGCCTGCACAGCCGCGAGTCCGCTCCAGGCCCTGCGGCGCCGCCGGCCAATTCCTAGCCAGGATCTTTAAAGCAATGCCTATCCGCTGTGGCATCGTGGGTCTGCCCAACGTCGGCAAGTCGACGCTGTTCAACGCGCTCACCCGCGCACAGATCGCCGCCGAGAATTATCCTTTCTGCACCATCGATCCGAACGTCGGCGTGGTGCCGGTACCCGACCCGCGTCTGCAGCAGCTCGCCGCAATCGCCAAGCCCGAAAAGATCGTCCCGACCACGGTCGAGTTCGTCGATATCGCGGGACTTGTCGCCGGAGCCTCGCAGGGAGAGGGCCTGGGGAATCAGTTCCTCTCGCATATCCGCGAGGTCGATGCCATCGCGCACGTGGTGCGCTGCTTCGAGAGCTCGGATGTGATCCATGTCGCCGGCCGCATCGATCCGCGCTCGGATGTCGAGGTCATCGACACGGAGCTGGCTCTGGCGGATCTGGCGACCCTGGAGAAGGGGCTCGAACGTGCAAACAAGGCGGCCAAGGGTGGCGACAAGGACGCGATACGTCGCCGGATTCTGTTTGAGCGGGTGAAGGTGCAGCTCGACTCGGTGAAGCCCGTGCGTGCGTTGAAGCTCACCGAGGAGGAGCGCCGCGACCTGCGCGAGCTGCAGCTGCTCACCGCAAAGCCTGTGATGTATGTGGCGAACGTCGACGAGAAAGGCTTCACCGACAACCCGCTGCTCACCGCGCTGGAACAGCACGCCGCCACGGAAGGCGCCGTGGTCGTGCCGGTGTGCGCGGCCATCGAGGCGGAGATCTCGCAGCTCGATGAGGGCGAGCGTGAGGAGTTCCTCGCCGAGCTTGGAGTTAAGGAGCCGGGGCTGAACCGCGTGATCCGCGCCGCCTACCGGCTGCTCGGCCTGCAGACTTTCTTTACTGCGGGTCCAAAAGAGGTACGGGCATGGACCGTGCGCACTGGCTCCACCGCCCCCCAGGCGGCAGGGGTGATCCATACGGATTTCGAACGCGGCTTCATCCGGGCCGAAGTGATCGCCTTGGCGGACTACCTCGCCGGCAAGGGCGAAGCCGGAGCCCGGGATGCAGGCAAGCTGCGGCTGGAAGGCAAGGAGTACGTCGTCCAGGAGGCAGACGTCATGCACTTCAGGTTCAACGTTTGAGGCCGTCTCGGCAGGGGTTTGACACCCCGGGGCCGGGATTACGACAATGCGCGCCCCGCCGTGGAAAGGTAGCTCAGCTGGTTAGAGCACGGCACTCATAATGCCGGGGTCGAGGGTTCGAGTCCCTCCCTTTCCATTGATCCCCTGCTCGCCGTTGTGGCCATATTCCGCTAAGCAGGGCCGGTGGCGCTGCCGCCGATGTGTTGCCGCGCGTGCGGCACGATTACGCGCTTG
>DATBYD010000054.1:0-7923 GCA_036513855.1 Steroidobacteraceae bacterium
CAGGTGGGACCTTGAGCAAGCGCGCTTTGATCACGGGCATCACCGGCCAGGATGGCGCCTATCTCGCCGAGCTGCTGCTGGAAAAAGGCTACGAGGTGCACGGCATCAAGCGCCGCGCCTCGCTGTTCAACACCGAGCGCATCGATCACCTGTATCGTGACCTGCACGAAGCAGACGTGCGCATGACGCTGCATTACGGTGACCTCACGGATGCGACCAACCTGGTGCGCATCGTGCAGCAGGTTCAGCCCGACGAGATCTACAATCTCGCCGCGCAGAGCCACGTGGCGGTGTCGTTCGAGACGCCCGAGTACACCGCGAACGCGGATGCCATCGGCACGCTGCGGCTGCTGGAGGCCATACGGCTGCTCGGGCTGGAGCGCAGGACGCGCTTCTACCAGGCCTCGACCTCGGAGCTGTACGGCAACGCCGCGCACACGCCGCAGAACGAGGCGACGCCGTTTTATCCGCGCTCGCCCTACGGGGTGGCCAAGCTCTATGCCTACTGGATCACGGTCAACTACCGCGAGGCGTACGGGCTGTATGCCTGCAACGGCATCCTCTTCAATCACGAGTCGCCCGTGCGGGGTGAAACGTTCGTCTCGCGCAAGATCACCCGCGCACTGACGCGCATTGCCGTGGGACTGGAGAACTGCCTGTACCTCGGCAACCTGGAGGCCCGGCGCGACTGGGGGCACGCACGCGACTACGTGCAGGCGCAATGGCTCATGCTGCAGCAGCCCGAGCCCGATGACTTCGTGATCGCGAGCGGCACCCAGCACTCCGTGCGCGAATTTGTCGAAGCAGTGGCACGCGAGCTGGGGCAGGGCATCCGCTGGGAAGGCGCCGGTCTCGATGAGTGTGGCGTGGAACAGGGTTCCGGGCGCGTGGTGGTGAGAGTCGACCCGCGGTATTTCCGGCCGACCGAGGTCGATTCGCTGCTCGGGGACGCTGCTAAGGCACGCGATAAGCTCGGCTGGGCCCCGCGCGTTGCTTTCCCCGAGCTGGTGCGCGAGATGGTGGCCGCAGACCTGCAGCACGCCAAGCGCGATGCGCTGGTCGCCCGGCACGGGTACAAGGTCGCCAGCCCCCGTGAATGAGTCGGACCGCATCTACGTGGCTGGCCACTCCGGGCTCGCCGGATCGGCCATCTGCCGGCGGCTGGCCGCCGCGGGCTATCGCAACCTCATCACCCGTAGCCACGCGGATCTCGATCTGACCGCGCAGCCGGCGGTCGAGCGCTTCTTCCGCGAGGAGCGACCGCAGGTGGTCTTTCTCGCCGCCGCGCGCGTCGGCGGCATCCACGCGAACGATACCTATGGCGGCGACTTCATCCGCGACAATCTGCTCATCCAGACGCACGTGATCGACGCTGCGCAGCGGCACGGTACGCAGCGCTTCGTGTTTCTCGGCTCGAGTTGCGTGTATCCGCGCCTGGCGCCGCAGCCGATCCGCGAGGAGTACCTGCTGAGCGGTCCGCTCGAGCCGACCAACGAGTGGTACGCGGTCGCCAAGATTGCCGGCATCCAGACCTGCAGGGCCTTCGCGCGCCAGTACGGCTTCAACTCGATCTGTCTGATGCCGTCTAATCTCTACGGGCCCAACGACAACTTCGACCTGGACAACGCGCACGTGCTGCCCGCCCTGATGCGCAAGTACCACGAGGCGAGGATGGGCCTGGCGCGCGAGGTGGTGCTGTGGGGCTCGGGCAAGCCGCGGCGGGAATTTCTGCACGTCGACGATCTGGCCGACGCGGCGGTGTTTCTGGCACAGCAGGAGAATGTCGGCGATCTCGTCAACGTGGGGATCGGCAGCGACGTCACAATCGCGCAGCTCGCGGCACTCGTCCGCCATACCGTGGGATACACCGGAGCGGAGCGCTTCGATGCGACGCGCCCGGATGGCACGCCGCAGAAGCTGCTCGACGTATCGCGGCTCACGCAACTGGGCTGGACGGCGCGCATCGGTCTGGAGGAGGGCCTGCGCCACACGTACCGCTGGTTCGTCGATCACTACGACGAGGTGCGCGGTCGTGAATAACGTGTGCGAGAGCGATGTGCCGCTGAGCACTGATATCTCCACCAGCACCGACGGTCTGGTATGTCCGGTCACCCGGCAGCGCCTGAGGCGGGTATCGCTCCAGGAAGCGCGTGCCCACATCGCCGGCGGGCGAGCGCTGCAGGTGCGAGCTGCGGCGCCGGGAGCTGCGGTCACCGGCGAGACCGATCCGGTGCTGCTGCGTGAGGACGCGCAGGCGGCATACCCGATCGTCGCCGGGATCCCGGTGCTGCTCGCCCCCGAGGTGCTGTGCGCGCCCGGAGTTGCCGCCCGCTTCGACCTCGCCGCTCCGCAATATGCCGAGGCGTATCTCGAGATGGAGTTCTACAACGCCAGCGGTTACCGGGAAGCCGACGCTTTGCGCAAGGCAGGATCGCTGCTCGCCGTCGCGAGCAGTGAATCCCTGCAACATCTCGAACGGCTGCGACAGCGCTCCGGCGTGTTTCGCGACAGCTTCCCGCAGCCATACGATGTCTGGCTGCATGCGCGCATGGACCTGCAGAGTCAGTGGGACTGCTACAGTCACATTGGCTCGGTCAAGGGACAGCGCGTGCTGCAACTCGGTGGATCCGGCCACGTGTTGCTGGTGTTTCTGCTGGCCGGGGCGGCAGAGGGGCTGCTGCTCACGCCGATGCTCGGCGAAGCCGAGGCGGCGATCGCGGCCGCGAAGATTCTCGGTGTCGCCGATCGGTTTCGCTGTCTGGTCGCAGTGGCTGAAGAGATCCCACTCGCCAGCGAATACGTCGACGCCGCGTTCTCCGGTGGCTGTGTCCACCACATGCGCACCGAGGTTGCTTTTCCGGAGATTGCCAGGGTACTGCGCCCGGGTGGACGGTTTGCGGCGATAGAGCCCTGGCGGGCACCCCTCTATGGCGTGGGGACCCGGCTGCTTGGCAAACGCGAACCCAACGCATTCTGCCGTCCGATCACCCGGGCGCGAGTTGCCCCGCTGTTCGCGGCATTCCGCGAAGCACGCTACGAGCTTCACGGGACATTCACCCGCTACGCGATGCTCGGCCTGCAGAAATTCGGCGTATTCACGCCGCTGCGGCGGGCGTGGTGGGTCGGGCGGACCGATGACCGCGTGTGCTCCGTGCTCGGCTTGCGTCGCTTCGGCAGCGGGGTTGCGCTGCTCGCCACCAAATGAGCCGCACGCTGCCGAGGGCTGGAACGCCCAATCGTCGGTGAGGGTCATGTTCAGCGTGTCCCGGGCCAGCCATCACCGCTGCGGGTACCGGTCATGACGCGCGTGGTTCTGATCGAGCAATATTTCTATCCGGATGGGTGGGGCGGGGCGGAGATACCACGCGACATCGCGATCGGACTGACGGAGGCCGGGATCGGGGTCGAGGTGGTGTGCGGCACGGACCAGTATGCACCCATGCTTCCGGGATCTGCGCTGGACCCAACCACGCACGGTGTGAGGATCGTACGGATTCCGCGCATCCTTCCGGGAGGGGTACGTCGGCTGCGGATGCTGCGGGTGCTGTGGTTCTGCCTGTGGGCGGTGCCGCTGCTGCTGCGGCGGCGCCAGAGCGCGCTCTTCATGACGCAGACCAACCCGCCGCTGATCGTGCCGACGGTTGCGCTGGTCGCGGCGCTGGGCCGCACGCCGTTCGTCATCATCGCCCAGGACGTTTACCCGGAAGTGCTGTTCGCCTCCGGCGTCACCGGGCCCGATTCGCTCGCCGGGCGAACCCTGGCGAGGCTGTTTGCGTGGGCATACCGGCGCGCGACGCGGGTCGTCGTGCTGGGGTCGTTCATGCGAGCGCGCATGCTGCGCAAAGGTGTGCGCTCCGAGCGCATCGTCACCATCTCAAACTGGGCGACCGGCGCGCTGCGCCGCGAGCACGGTGCCGACAATCCGTTGCGCGTCGAGTGGGGACTGACGCAGCGGTTCGTGGTTCTCTACTCGGGGAACATCGGCGTTGGCCACGAGTTCGACACTTTCCTCGAAGGCGTCAGGCGCGCAGCGCTCACCCATGACGAGCTGTCGGTGGTGTTCATCGGCGCAGGCTCGCGCCTCGATGAGGTGCGCGCTCAGGTCCGCTCGATCGGGATCGAGCGGCGGGTGATGTTTCGCGATTTTGTCGCCGCGGACGCCCTGCCGCTCAGCATGGGGATAGCCGACCTGGCGCTGGTGACGCTGCGCGAGGGATTCGAGGGTGTGATCGTGCCGAGCAAACTGTTTGGTTACATGGCGCGCGGCATCCCGACACTGTACGTGGGGCCGCCGAGCGAGGTCATGGAAGCGATTGCGACTGCGGACTGCGGGGCATGCTGCCGCGCGGGAGAGGCGGGCGCCGTTGCCGAGATTCTGTGCCGGGCGATGGAGTCCGCAGAACAGCTGCAGCGCTGGTCCGAGAACGCCCGATCCTTCTACGCGCGCCACTTGAGTCGCGAGCTCGCCGTGCGTCAGTATGTGGATCTCGCGCGCACCGCCGGCGGTCAGGGGTTGTAACACTCGACTCCCTGAGGGTTCAGTCGGGTGCTTGCGCGTTCACGAACGCGGACGCGATGACCTCGAGGTCCGCGCGCGAGAGATTCTGATGGACCGGAACCTCCAGGCCGAAAGCTGCGGCGCGCGCGGCGTTGAGCGGCTCGCTCCCCGGTTCATCCGGCTCGATCAGTCTCGCCCAGTTGGAATTCGCGATCGTTATGCCGTGCTGCCTGCAGTGCTGCACGGCCCGGGCGCCGTCCTCCTGGGACACGACCACTCTCAGTTTCAGGTGCGCGGGCTTGACCGTGCCGGCAACGTGCCAGGAGATGCGCCCCAGCGAATCTTGGAGAAACCGGGCATTGCGGTTGCGGTGATCGCGAACCTCATGGTAGCGCTCGAGCTGCCAGATCCCGACAGCCGCACGCAGGGAACCCACCCCGGTCGGAAGCCGCGGCGGCGCATATGGAAGTATGTGCAGCCGGGCGCCGACGCGTGCCGCGAGCGGCCGGCGCTCGCGCCAGGTGCGGCTATAGCGCAGCATCGCCGCCATCTGCCGGAACTGACGCAGCTCCACTTGATCCGGGGGAGGCACCTCGAGAGTGTCCCGGTCGATGTCGATGGCGGGATGATTGAGCAGCAGCGCACCACCCCCGGCCAGCGAGATCGGCTTGTCGTAGTTGAAGCTGAAAACTGCCGCATCGCCCAGGAGACCTGCGGTTGTGCCGGCAATGGAAGCGCAGAGCGCATGCGCGCAGTCTTCAATGATCATCACACCGTTGCGTCGGGCGCCGGGCAGCAAGGCGGTAAAGTCCGTGGGGATTCCAAAGAAATGCGGGACCACGATCGCCAGGTGTTCGCTGGTGAGACGGCTGGCGACAGCCTCCCAGTCAATTCGTCCGTTCGGCGTTGCAAAGTCGAACGTGTCGGCCACGAGTCGGGCTCTGCGGACCGCTTCCCTGACCACACGGCAATTGAAACTCGCAAGCAACACCCTGCGTTTCGGCGATCCAGCCGCTGCGCGTGTCAGCACGATCCGTAGTGCCTGCCGGGCGCTCCCGGTCAGCAGCAGCCGACCGCGACGCCCAAGGAACTGATGCAGTGCATCGCGGAAGTCATCTGGTGACTTGCGCAAACCCTGTTGATGCAGGGTCTCAACCAGCGGCAGATCCCAAAACTCCTCGACCAGATCCTTCATCCGGCCCGCCTCTGGCCTCGTCGGGAGCTTCCGGAAGCTCACATCCCCGGGGAGATTATTCACGGGCGACGCCTCGTCCCTCGCGTGTGCGCCTGGGGTCGATCGCGAGGTCGCCCGCGCACGGTTATCGCTTGATGACGACGGCGTGGCCATTCAGGTTGTGAATGAGAATCCTGTCGCCGCACAGCGTCTGTTCCTCGACGTACCTGGTGATGCCGACGCAGCCGGGGAAGCCGTAGTCGTCGTAGACGACGATCCCGCCCGGAACCAGCTTGTGCCAGATCCAGTCGACGATGTCCTTCGCGGATTGATAAACGTCCACGTCAATGTGGCAGAACCTGAACTGCACGTCCTGCACGCGAGGGCCGGTATCTTCCGGGAAGACACCTTGCAGAATCTCTACATTGTCGAGACCCATCTCCGCGATCAGCCGCTCGACCGTCTGCCGGTCGGTATCGGCGTGCTCGCCGCCGCGGTATTGCGAGTCCTTTGCGCCGGCCTTGACCACCCCTGTGAAAGTGTCGCAGAGAAAGACCTTATCGCGGTTGCCGCAACGTTTCGCCTGCGTCGCGATCAGCGCGCCGGTGCCGCCGCGCCACACGCCGATCTCGATGAAGCTGCCCCTCTCGAGCTTGGCAGCCTGCTCCACGAGCTTCCACAGCTCGAAGCACCGATAGGCGTCGACGAGGGTGAAGGCCCCCACGGATGCATACGCCGACCGGAAGGCGGTGTCCGTGTTCCATGGACTATAGGAGGCAAGTGGGCGAACGGGCTGGTAAGCGGAACCATCGAACAGGCGAGGGACCCTTGATATCTCCACGCCGAATCCTCTGGCCGCACGCTTGAGGATCGCCTTCGCCTGGTTCGTCACACTTGCCCTCCTCGAAAATGCAAGCGGGTTGCCAGCGCTGCTGCCTGCCCGCCGATGATACGCAACATCGTCCGCATTCTGCTTGATCCTCATGCTCCCGTGGGACGGCCGGCCGGAGCCTGCCGGTATGCGTAAGCCGCGGTACTCCTCTCGGTTGAGTGGCGGAAGACCATTCGGATCGAAGGGCAATAGCGTATTCGAGAGACATAGGTGACACTCTTGGGGATTTGCGGGAGGACGGCTGCGTTTTGTTGCTCGTTTGCCGGACGATGAGAAGATGGCGGCGCTGTGCCGGGAGCTCGATAGCTCCCGCTGGTATGAGCCGTCACCCGTGTGATCGGGATGGACACAGATGCGCGCCGCATTGCGGTCGCCTCGCAGGGCTGCCGTGAGAGCTCTCGTCACCGGTGCGTCTGGATTCATAGGAACCCGACTCGTGCAGGGAATGCTCGCTCACGGGATCACCGTGCGCGGGACGTACCGGCAGAAGGCGCCAGCATTGCCCGGCGTTGCCTGGTATCCCGTGAGGCAGCTCGAGGCCCCGGAGCAATGGCAGGATCTGATAACTGACACGGACGTCGTGGTCCATCTGGCCGCGCTGGTGCACGAAGCCGGCCGCGCCGTCAAAGACCGCTGGCCGGAATATCAGCGCGTTAACGTCGATGGCACCCTGGTTCTGGCGCGCGCCTGCAGACGGGCAGGCGTGCGCAGGTTTGTGTTCGTGAGTTCGATCGCTGTCTACGGCCGCGCAGCGGGCCGGGTCGACGAGCACGCGGCTACCCGACCCGAGGACAATTATGGACGCAGCAAGCTGGCGGCAGAGGATGCGCTGCGGGCGGAGTTGTCGGGCAGCGAGACGGACTGGTGCATTCTGCGGCTCCCGGCGGTATATGGGCCCGGCAGCCCGGGCAACATGTCGCGGCTGCAGGCGCTGGTTGCCAGCGGTGTGCCGTTGCCCTGCGGAGCGATTCGCAACACCCGCAGTTTCATCTCGGTGGACAACCTAGTCGACGCCATCCTCACCGTACTGCGGTATCCGCGAAGCATCCGGGCGGCCTTCGTCGTCAGCGATGGCAGCGATTTTGCGACGCCGGCGATCGTGCGCGCATTCGCGCTCGGCAGTCGGCAGCGCGTTCGACTGCTGAACGTCCCGGTGCCGGTACTCAGACTGCTCGGGCGCTTCGGGGATTTTGCCGGCCGCGCTCTTGGCATCAGGACCGCCGTCGACTCCCATACGATCGACAGCCTGGTCGGATCGCTGCTGGTCGATGGCTCGCGCTTCCGGGAGGTCTTCGAGTGGGGGCCACCGATCGACGGTGCACGCGCGTTCGAGCTTGCCTACGGGGCGCGGCCGGGGGG
>DATBYD010000055.1:0-3759 GCA_036513855.1 Steroidobacteraceae bacterium
ACCTGCTCGCCGGCAACCTGGTGGTGCTCGACGTGCAGGGATTTCCCGCCATGCTCAACTGGTACCTGGTGCACAACCGCAGCAAGCGGCTGCCTCCGGTGGCGCTCGCCTTCAAGGAATTCCTGGTGAGCGAAGGTGCGCCGCTCATCGAGCGGCTGGTGCGCTTCGAGCTGTACGCCGGCGGGCCGAACCGCGCGGCGCCGCGCGCCGCGCCCGGCCGCTCGCGCGCGCGGCAACCTCAGTCGAGAAAGTCGCAGTAGCGCTCGACGTGCGCGGCGAGATCGAGCGTGTGCTGCCGGGTGAGGCGCTCGGAGAGCTCGGTATCGCGCCGCTCGAGGGCTTCGATGATCTTCAGGTGATCGATGATCGAGCGGGCGGCCCGGCCGTCCTGGGAAATCGTCGCCTTGCGGATGGCGCGCACATGGATGAACAGGTTCCTGGTCGCATCGGCGATCAGCTGCGAGCCACCGAGGCGGATGATCATCTGGTGAAAGGCGATGTTGGCGTCGGAATACTCGCCGATGTGCTCCGCGGGCGGGGAGTTCTGGAATTCGTCGAATAGATGGCGCAGCTTGCCGATCTCCGCGTCGGGCGCATGCAGCGTCGCGAGGCGTGCCGACATGCTCTCGAGCGCCGCCCACATCTGGATCATCTCGATGATCTCGCGCTTGGACTTGCGCACGATGAAGATGCCGCGGCGCGGTAGCGTGCGCACGAAACCTTCCTGCTCCAGAATCGACAGCGCCTCGCGCACCGGCGTGCGGCTCACGCCCAGCGCCTGCGTCAGCTCGCGCTCATCGAGCCGCAGCGCCGGCTGCTCGCCGTAGATGTCCGCGCCGGTGATCGCCTCTTTGAGCAGCGCGTAAGCCTGGTCGCGCAGGCTCATCGCGTTCAGCGGCGCGAGCGCCAGCTGTCCGGTGCTGCCGGCTCCGGGCTTGATGATCGCGTTCATTAATTCCCCATGGCCTGCACGACCCTCGCGGTCCGCAGATCGGGCATGCCTTCGCTGGCGCTCACGCTCTTTGCGCATGCTCGTGAAATATACCTTGGACCAGAGCCCGTCCGCGCGGCCCGCTGCGGCATTTTCCTTACGGCATAAGGATCTGCGTCAATATATCAGATACTAAATTTCACCGGTCGTCGCTAAGATCTCCATCCCTGGTGGATGGATTCTGTACAGGCAGCTTCTGCGCCCTGTTGCGGTGCAAACGGGCGGGCCGTTATCCCACCGTGGTGCAGAAGTCAGTGGATTGACAACCGGAAGATATATCACATATGGTCGCCGGTGGCTGTTATCGGCCATGGTTATGCACAACAAAAAGGCAGCGCCCGAGTGTGCCATGGGACGCAAGACCTCCACCGGCTGCGTACCGGTGCAGCACCACCGCGCTCATCGGCGCTGACTTCACATTTGCTCACAAGTCATACGTGTCTTTCCGACCTCGTCTCTGACGTCTGTATCAACTGAGGGGGAGCGGCAAATGATCACCGACGCGAAATCCGAGAGTGCTTCACTGTTCGGCCGGCCATGGATCCAGTTGGTGCTCGGCATCATCTGCATGGCGGCAGTCGCGAATCTGCAGTACGGCTGGACGCTGTTCGTCAACCCGATCGACGACAAGTACCACTGGGGCAAGGCCGCCATCCAGGTGGCGTTCACCATGTTCGTGCTGATCGAGACCTGGCTGGTCCCTGTGGAAGGCTACCTCGTCGATCGCTTCGGGCCGCGCCCGGTGGTGATCGCGGGCGGCGTCCTGGTGGCAATTGCGTGGGTTCTGAACTCCTCCGCCGACTCTCTGCCGCTGCTGTACTTTGCCGCGGCAGTCGGCGGGGTCGGCACAGGGTGCGTCTATGGCACCTGCGTCGGCAACGCCCTCAAGTGGTTTCCCGGGCGCCGTGGGCTCGCCGCCGGCTTCACCGCCGCCGGCTTCGGTGCGGGCGCCGCGCTCACCATCGTACCGATCTCGCACATGATCAGTTCCGATGGCTATCAACACGCATTCTTCGTCTTCGGCCTTCTGCAGGGCGCCATCGTATTCATCATGGGGCTGGCGCTGATGGCCCCGCCGCGACAGATCCTGACCGCCACGGTCAAACCAAGCACGACGGCTTATGGCTACACACCTCAACAGGTGCTGCGCAGCCCGGTGTTCTACGTGCTCTATGTGATGTTCGTGCTGATTGCCGCTGGCGGGCTCACCATGACGGCGGCCGTGAAACCCATGGCCGCCGATTTCAAGGTCGACAAGATCCCGGTCAGTCTTTTCGGGATCACGCTTGCGGCGGGGGTCTTCGCCGTGTCGTTGAGCCGCATCTTTGACGGCGTCGGCCGGCCGTTCTTTGGCTGGCTATCAGACCGGATCGGCCGCGAGCACACCATGGCACTCGCGTTCCTCATCGGCGCCGCGGCATTGTTCACCCTGAATCAGATCGGTGGGACCAATCCAGTGGGCTTCGTGCTGGTGACCGCACTCTATTTCGGGGTGTACGGCGAGATCTTCAGCCTCTTCCCTGCGACCCAGGGAGATACCTTCGGCTCGAAGTTCGCGGCAGCCAATGCCGGCATGCTGTACACGGCGAAGGGCACCGGCGCACTGCTGGTACCGATCATGGCGGCCCTGAGCAAGGCGCACGGCTATGGCTCGATGTTCACCATCTTCGTGACATTCAACATCGTCGCGGCGTTGCTGGCCCTGTTCGTGCTCAAGCCGATGCGGGCTCGGCACTTCGCCGCGGGTCCCCCGGCCGATGCGCCAGCCAAAGCGGTGACCGCGTAGGTGCGGCCGGAGCGATTGAGCAGGGACGTGCCCCGGCCACGCTGCGCAGCGTGGCCGGGGGGCAGAACAGATTGAAGGAGGCTGGAGGAGCCATGGCAACCGCAAATCCTGTACCCACCCCAACCAAGACCACCGCCGAGGACACACTGCAGCGGAAGAGCCGCGAGGCCGGCGTGGTCTCGGGCGGGCACCTGGTCGCCAAGGCGCTGAAGAACGAGGGTGTCGACACGATCTTCACACTGTGCGGCGGGCACATCATCGACATCTACGACGGCTGCATCGATGAGGGCATCCGCATTATCGACGTGCGCCACGAGCAGGTCGCCGCGCACGCTGCCGACGGCTACGCACGCCAGACCGGCCGCCTGGGGTGCGTGGTGACCACCGCGGGTCCGGGTTGCACGAACGCGGTCACCGGCATCGCCACCGCGTTTCGCTCCGAGAGTCCGGTGCTGCACATCGGCGGCCAGGGCGCGCTCAGCCAGCACAAGATGGGCTCGCTGCAGGACCTGCCGCACGTCGACATGATGTCGCCGATCACCAAGTTCGCCGCCACCGTGCCGGCCACCGAGCGGGTCGCCGACATGGTGTCGATGGCGGCGCGCGAGGCGTTCAGCGGCGCCCCTGGCCCGGTATACCTCGAGATCCCGCGCGACGTGCTCGATCGCGAGGTGGATCTAACCAAGGCCGTCGTGCCGCAGCCCGGACACTATCGTGCCTCGACGCGCTCGCTCGGGGACGTGCGCGACATCGAGCGTCTCGCCGACCTGCTGGTGAATGCGGAGCGGCCGGCGATTCTCTACGGTCAGCAGGTGTGGGCGGCACGCGGCCACGAGGAGGCGATCGCGCTGCTGCGCGGGCTGGACATTCCCGGCTACTTCAACGGCGGCAGCCGCGGCCTGCTGCCGCCCGGGGATCCGCACCACTTCGACCGTACGCGCGGCAATGCCTTCGCCGATGCCGACGTCATCGTCATCGTGGG
>DATBYD010000056.1:0-33806 GCA_036513855.1 Steroidobacteraceae bacterium
AAACGCCCTCGCCCGCGAGGCTGAGCACCTGCCGCTCGCGCTCGTTGAGCGAATCCGCCTCGGTCCATGCCCCGACCGCAAGCTGCGGGTCGAACGCGCGACCGCCCGCGTGCACCTTGCGCACCGCGTCGGCGAGCTGCCCGGCCGGCGCATCCTTCATGAGGTAGCCTGCCACGCCGGCATCCAGCGCGCGCCGCAGGTAGCCGGCGCGCGCGCAGCTCGTCACGATGAGGACGCGGCACTCAAGGCCACCCTCGCGCACGCGCTGTGCCAGCTCGAGCCCGCTGAGCTGGGGCATCTCCTCATCGGCAACGATCACGTCGGGGCGCAGGCTTACCGCCTGAGCGAAGGCTGCAAGCCCGTCGGCGCAGCCGCCGTGCACCTCGAGGTCAGCTTCGCACCTCAGCCGGCTCGCCAGCGCGCCATCCGCGAGCAGCACGCGAATCAAGGCCACACCGCCGGCCGCCGGCACATCATCCGCGCACCGCGCCGCTGAGGCTGCCCGCACAGTCGGTGATGCCCTGGCGCTGTAGCCACTCGCGCGCGTCCTGCGCATCCTCCTCGAACCACGCGCGCGTGTTGCCGAGCCTGAAGCTGTAGCCCCACTCGTCCATGTCGCTGAACAGGCGCTCGCGGCCAACTCCCGGCAGCTCGTGCGCGAGCAGCACCTGCAGGTAGCACACCGCCGCCTCTTCCAGGTCGCTGCCGCCCGCGTCACGGTCGAGCCGCGCGCGCCGCGCGGGGTCCATGCACACGTAGTGACTCGCCTCGTGCAGGACCGAGTGCAGCGGCGAATCGGCGCGGGCATAGAGATGCTCGCCGCGAAGTCCCGCCTCGCTGTCACCCCAGTAGGAGCCGGGGATGCGCTCGCCCGCGCCGACCAGGGTGAGCTTGAGTCCATACCGCTGAAGCAGCCGCGCCACCGTCATGCGATCGATCGCCTGAAGGCGCAGCACCGTTACAGGCTCGACAGGCGTCGCATGACCATGTCGGCAAGATCCCGCGCCATGTCCTCCCTGAGGATGTCTTCCTCGTGATCCTTGGCGAGCAGCAGGCGCTCATCGAAGCTGTAGGTGCGGGTGGCGGTGAGTTCCTGTGCGGGCAACAGCTCCTTGTCTCCCGCGGTCACCGAGAAGGCGACCGTGTAGGTCACTTCGTATTCGTTGGGCTGGTTCAGTGCCGACACCGACAGCACCCGCCGCGCGACCCCGTCCTTGAGGATGCTGACGACCGCGGAGGCCTTGGACTTCTCCTGCATGAGCTTCGCACCGTTCAAGAGCAGCGCGTGCCGCAGGTTCTGCACGAAATCGCTCTGCCGGTCGGGCGCCTCCACGTAAGGCGTTTTCACCACCGCCGGGAGCGGCGTGTGGCCCTGCAGGTGAAAGCCACAGCCCGACAACAGCAGCGCGCCGGCCAGCGCCGCGCCGGCGCCACTCACTGCGCAGCGCAACGCCCTCATACGACCACGTTGACCAGCTTGCCCGGCACGATGATGACCCGCCGCACCGGCTTGCCGCAGATGAACTTCACGATGCGCTCATCCGAGAGCGCTGCGGCACGCACCGCCGCCTCGTCGGCCTGCACCGGCACGACGATCTGGCTGCGCAGCTTGCCGTTCACCTGCACGACGATGGAGTGTGTGTCCTGCGCCAGCGCTGCCGCATCGACCGCCGGCCAGGGTTCATCGATCAGCGCCGTGCCCGAGCCCAGCGCCTGCCACAGCGCATGGCACACGTGCGGGGTGATGGGCGAGAGGATCACCACCGCGGTGCGCAGTGCCTCGTCGCGCACCGCCCGCCCCTGCGGGCTCGGATCGCTGAAGCGGCCGACCGAGTTCAAGAGCTCCATCACGGCTGCGATGGCGGTGTTGAAGTTGCGGCGCCGGCCGATGTCATCGGTCGCCTTGGCGAGCGCCTGGTGAGTGGCGCGGCGCAGATCGCGCTGCGCGGGGGTGAGCGCTGCGGGCTCGAGCGCGGCAGCCGCGCCCGCAGCGACGTGCTCGTAGACGGCGGCCCAAAGGCGCCGCAGGAAGCGCGAGGCGCCCTGCACGCCCTCATCCGACCAGGCCAGGGTCTGCTCCGGCGGGGATGCGAACATGACGAACAGGCGTGCGGTATCGGCGCCGAAGCGCTCCACCAGCCCTTCCGGGTCGACCCCGTTGCCCTCGGACTTGGACATCTTGCCCAAGCCCTCGTGCTCGACCCGCAGCGGGCCCATATCCTGGGTGAGCACCTCGTGCACGGCAGTCCCGTCGCTCGCGCGACGCGTCTCGACATCGGCCGGGTTGAAGTAGCGCTTGCGCCCGCCGGGGGGCTGGTAGGAATAGATGTCGTTCAGCACCATGCCCTGGGTGAGCAGCCGCGTGAACGGTTCGCCGAACTTCAGCATGCCGAAATCGCGCATCACGCGGGTCCAGAAGCGCGAATACAGCAGGTGCAGGATCGCGTGCTCGATTCCGCCGATGTACTGATCGACCGGCAGCCAGTAATCCACGCGCTGATCGACCATCGCGCGCGCATCGTCCGCGCACGCGTAACGCATGAAGTACCACGAAGAGTCGACGAAGGTGTCCATGGTGTCGGTTTCACGGCGCGCAGCCCCGCCGCACCTGGGACAGCGGCATTCGTAGAAGGCGGCCGACTTCGCCAGCGGATTGCCGCTGCCGTCGGGCACCAGGTCCTCGGGCAAGAGCACCGGCAGCTCCTGATCCGGCACCGGCACCGCACCGCATGAACCACAGTGGATGATCGGGATCGGGCAGCCCCAGTAGCGCTGGCGCGAGATGCCCCAGTCGCGCAGCCGGTAGCGCACGCGCTTGGCCCCGAGCCCCTTCGCCTCAAGCGCCAGCGCAATGGCATCCGCCGCCGCCGCGGAGGTCAGCCCGGAAAACTGTGCCGAGTTCACCGTCACACCGTGCTCCGAGTACGCCGCAATCCACGGCGCGCGCACCTCCTGGTAGGCACCGCTCGCGGAACGCACCACGGTGCTCACCGCAAGGCCGTTCTTCCCGGCAAACTCGAAATCGCGCTCATCGTGTGCCGGCACGCCCATGACGGCGCCCTCGCCGTAGGCCATGAGCACGTAGTTGGCGACCCAGATCTCGAGCGGCGCGCCGGTGAAGGGATGCAGCACGTGCAGCCCGGTCGGCATGCCCTTCTTCTCCTGCGTCGCCAGCTCCGCTTCGATCACGGTGCCGTGCCGGCATTGCGCGAGGAATGCCGCGAGCGCGGGATTGGTGCGCGCGGCGGCCAGCGCCACCGGGTGCTCGGCCGCGATCGCCATGAAAGTGACGCCGAACAGCGTGTCGGCACGAGTGGTGAACACCCGCAGCGCTCCCTCGCTGCCGGTCACCCCGACCGTGTCGGTCGCGTAGGGAAAGGCGATGTCGCAGCCTTCGCTTCTGCCGATCCAGTTCGCCTGCATGACGCGCACGCGCTCGGGCCAGCTGTCCAGCGTGTCGAGAGCGGCCAGCAGTTCATCGGCGTAGCGCGTGATCGCGAGGTAGTACATGGGGATCTCGCGCTTCTCGACCGGCGCGCCGGTGCGCCAGCCGCGCCCGTCGATGACCTGCTCGTTGGCGAGCACGGTCTGATCGACCGGATCCCAGTTCACACTGCCGGTCTTGCGGTAGGCGAGACCCTTTTCCAGCATGCGCAGGAACAGCCACTGGTTCCAGTGGTAATAGGCCGGATCGCAGGTCGCCACTTCGCGGCTCCAGTCGATCGCGAAGCCGAGAGACTTGAACTGCGCGCGCATGTGCGCGATGTTCTGGCGGGTCCACTTGGCCGGCGGCACGCCGTTGCTGATGGCGGCGTTCTCCGCCGGCAGACCGAACGCATCCCAGCCCATGGGCTGCAGCACGTTGTAGCCCTGCATGCGCAGGTAGCGCGCCAGCACATCGCCGATGGTGTAGTTGCGCACGTGACCCATGTGCAGCTTGCCGGACGGGTACGGCAGCATCGACAGGCAGTAGTACTTCGGCCGCGCCGGGTCCTCGTCCACCTCGAAGGCACGCCGCTCGTCCCAATACTTCTGCGCGGCGCGCTCGACGGCCGCAGGATCGTAGGCTTCTTGCATCGTGATTACGGCAGGCGCAGCGGTACGAAGATCTGGGCTTCCTCACGCTGAATGAGCAGCGCCACATTCTTGCCCGGGTTGCGGGCGGCATCCTGCAGTTCCTTCACCGAGTGCACGCGCTTGCCGTTGATGCCGAGCACGATGTCGCCGGGTTGCACGTCGGCCGCCTGCGCAGGCCCCGTCACCTCCTCGACCAACAGGCTCCCCTGCGTGCCCGCCTGCTCCTTCTCGCGCGGTTCGAGCGGACGCACGGTCAGCCCGAAGGCGCTCGCCACATCGCCGGCGTGCTCCTTGGGCTTGCCGCCGTGGTTGGCCGCGGTCTGCTCCTGCTCCTTGAGCTCGACCACCTTGACGCTGATGTTCTGCTCGCGGCCGCCACGCCACACCGACAGCGCCGCATCCGAGCCGGGCCTCATCGCGGCGATCGTGCTCGAGAGTTCCCCGAAGCGCTCGACCGGATGACCGCCGACACCGAGGATGACGTCGCCTGCGGCGATGCCGGCCTGCGCGGCCGGACCATCCTTCTCCACCGAAGACACCAGCGCACCGCGCGGCCGGTCGAGTCCGAAGGACTCGGCGAGCTGTGCATTCACGTCCTGGATGGTCACGCCGATGCGCCCGCGCACGACCCGGCCGGTCTTGATCAGCTGCTCCTCGACGTTGCGCGCAACATCGATCGGGATCGCGAACGAGACGCCCATGAAGCCGCCGGTGCGGCTGAAGATCTGCGAGTTGATGCCGATTACTTCGCCGGCCATGTTGAACAGCGGGCCGCCGGAGTTGCCGGGATTCACCGGTACGTCGGTCTGGATGAACGGCACGTAGCTCTCGCCCGGCACCGCGCGCGAGGTGGCGCTGATGATGCCCGCGGTAGCGGTGTTCTCGAAGCCGAACGGCGAGCCGATGGCGAGCACCCATTGGCCCGGCTTGATGCGCGAGGGATCACCGAGCTTGACGGTCGGCAGGTTGCTGGCGTTGATCTTGATCACCGCCACGTCGGTGCGCTCATCCGCCCCGATCACCTTGGCGGCGAATTCGCGCCGGTCGGTGAGGCGCACGGTCACCTCATCGGCGTTGGCGACCACGTGCGTGTTGGTGAGGATATAGCCCTCGGAGTTGACGATAAAGCCGGAGCCGGCGCCGCGCACCGGCGCCTGGTGCTCGTGGCCCTGATCCGGCGGCGGGATGCCGAAGCGGCGGAAGAAGTCGTAGAAGGGATCGTTCGGGGAGAGCCCCTGGATGCCCCCCGCGGGCATCTTCTCCACGACCTCGACATTGACCACGGCCGCCCCATAGCGGTCCACCAGCGTCGAGAAATCCGGCAGTCCCCGCACCAGCGGCTCGGCCGCCTGGGGCGCACCCTCGGCCGGCTGCGCCGCGGCGCTGGCGAGGGCGGGACTCAGCGCCGGGGCGGCGCTGGCCGGCGCCTGCGGCGCTGCGGCGTGCGCGGACTGTGCGGACCAGCCCCGCGAACAGGCCGCCAGCACGAGCGCCATCGCGGCGAGCGCCATCACCCGCCGAAGGTGCGGGGGGCTAGGGGAGCTCAAATTGGCATTCATGGGGATACTGGTCTCCGGCCCCTATAATTCCGCACCCACAGCCCGTATGCCAGCGCCAGCGTCGCAAGGCTCACCACCAGCCAGTTGCCAACATGGGCGTACGGCGATAAGCCGGTATAGGGGACAATCCTTGAGACCAGCGCCACGGCGACGAATTCCGGGGCCTGGGCGATGACTTCACCGTGCGGCCCGATCACCCCGGACACCCCGTCATTGGCGGCGCGCACCATGTAGCGGCCGGCCTCGATCGCGCGCATGCGCGCGATCTGAAAATGCTGATAGCGGGCGCTGGAATGGCCGAACCAGGCGTCGTTGGTGACGTTCACCAGCGCGTCGGCCGTGCGCAGCACGCTCAGCATGGAGCTGCCGTAGGCGTCCTCGTAGCACACCGTGGTACCCAGCAGTAGGCCTGCGGCCGGCAGCGGGGGCTGATCCTCCTTGCCGCGGGTGAAGTCGGCGTAGGGCAGGCTCATCAGGCGCAGCCACGAGCGCACGAAGCGCGGCACCGGGAAGAACTCGGCGAACGGCACCAGGTGGCTCTTGTCGTACCAGCCGGTCTTATCACCCAGCGCCAGCACCGAATTGTAGTAGCGGGCGCTCGCGGGCTGCCCCGGATCCTCCTCCGCGCGCAGCACACCCATGACCAGGGAAGAGCCGTGGGCGCGTGCTTCGCCGTAGAGGTTGCTGATGTAGGGCATGATGTCGTTGGCGATGTCGGCCGGGGCCGACTCCGGCCACACGATCAGCTGCGTGCCGAGCACCTGCTCGGTGAGGGTTTGATAGAGCTGCAGGGTGGTGTCGTGGTTGCTCTCCTGCCACTTCTCGTCCTGCGGAATCGCCCCCTGAACCACCGCGACAGACACGGCAGCCCCGGACGGATGCGTCCAGGAGCGCTGATAGAGCGCCGCGCCCGTCCCCCAGGCGATCGCAAGCGTGACCAGCGCGATGAGGCGAACCCGCACGGTGCCGCAGGCGAGCGCCGTCAGGGCGCCGGCGCACACCAGCACCACGGCGCTGACGCCGTACACTCCGGCCACGGGCGCAAAGCCGGCAAGCCACGTGTCCGTCTGCGAGTACCCGATCGACAGCCAGGAAAATCCGGACAGGAACCAGCCGCGCCACCACTCGATCAGCAGCCACGCCGAGGGCAGCGCGAGGAGCCAGCGCAGCGCGCCGGTGCGCGGCAGCCAGCGTGCCGCGCCGTAGCCGAGGGCGGCGTGGTAGAGGCCCATGATGCCCACCAGCCCGAGCATCAGCGCGAAGGCGAGCCAGATGGGTGCGCCGCCGAAGCCGTGGATGCTGGTGTAGAGCCAGTAGGTGCCGGCGGCGAAGGTGGCGAAGCTGAACCAGAACCCCAGCCGCGCCGCCTCGCGCGGGCTGGCGTCCTGCCACAGCCACATCAGCAGCGCGGGCGCGAGCACGGCGAGCGGCCACCAGTTCAGGGGTGCGAACGAGGCGGCCAGCAGGGCGCCTGCGATGAGCGCGAGCAGCACGCGCAGGCGAGCCGATGCGGGGCGGGCCAGGGCGTAGCGCACACCCGCCGCGCTGGCGCCGGCGGTCTCCGCGGCTGCGTTCATGTTTTAGGACTCGCCGCCCGCGGGCCGTTCGTCCGGCGGCGGCAGCACGTCGCGCGGGGCCACCACGCGCAGCGTATCGATGCGGCGCCGATCGGCGCGCAGCACGCGAAACTCGAAGCCCTCGATGTTGGCACTCTCACCGCGCCGCGGCAGATGCCCGAGCTGCTTCATCAAAAGTCCCGCGATGGTGTCGAAGCCCTCCGCCTCCGACAGCCGCGCGCCGAAGAACTCGTTGAATTCCCCGATGCGCGTCACGCCGCGCACGGTGAACTGTCGCTCGGCATCGCGGCGGATGTTCTGGTCGTCCTCGACGTCGAACTCATCGTCGATCTCGCCCACGATCTGCTCGATCACGTCCTCGATGGTGCAAAGGCCCGACACGCCGCCGTACTCATCCACCACGATCGCCATGTGGTTGCGGTTGCGGCGGAACTCCTTCAAGAGCACGTTCAGGCGCTTGGACTCCGGCACGAACACCGCCGGGCGCATGAACTCGCGGATGTCGAAGCGCTCGCGCGCCTGTGTCGTCGTCAGGCGCAGCAGGTCCTTGGCCAGGAGGATGCCGACGATGTTGTCGCGATCCTCGTCCATCACCGGGAAGCGCGAGTGCCCCGACTCCACCACCACCGACAGAATGCGCGTCGAGGACTCATGGCGCCGCACCGACACCATCTGCACGCGCGGCACCATGATGTCGCGCACCTGAAGATCGCCCACCTCGAGCACGCCCTCGAGCATGGTGAGGGCATCGGCGTCGATGAGGCCGCGCTCGGCGGCATCGCGCAACACCACCAGCAGCTCCTCGCGGTCCTGCGGCTCCGGCCCCTGGCGCAGGCGCCTCAGCCAGCGTCCGGTGGTGTTGAGATCTTTCGCCATGCCTTTAGTCAGCTCCGGTAGGGGTTGGCGAAGCCGAGCCGGCGCAGCACGGCGATCTCGCGGCGCTCCATGCGCCGCGCATCGGCCGCACGCTCATGGTCGTAGCCGAGCAGATGCAGGGCGCCGTGCACCACCAGGTGCGCCCAGTGCGCGCGCAGCGTCTTGTCTTGCGCGCGCGCCTCCTGGCGCAGCAGCAGCGGGCAGATCACCAGCTCGCCGAGCGGCTGGCGCTCGCGCGCGGAGGGTCGCGGCAGCAGCGCGGCCGGAAACGACAGCACGTTGGTCGGGTGGTTCTTGCCGCGAAAGCGCGCATTGAGACGAGCGCTCTCGGCCGGCCCCACCATGGCGATGCCGAGCTCGCGTCCGCAGGACTTGCGCCCGAGCGCCGCACGGCTCCAGCGGGTGAGCTCGGCGCGCGCCGGCGACCAGTTGCGTACGCGCCGCTGCACCTCGATGCGCACCGGCGCGCTCACGAGGAGCCGCCGCGCGATTCGTAGGCCTGCACGATGCGCTGCACCAGCGGATGGCGCACCACGTCGTGGGCGTCGAAGAAGGTGAAGGCGACCCCCTCCACTTCGCGCAGCACGTCGACGACGTGGCTCAGGCCCGAGCGGCGGCCGGCCGGCAGGTCGGTCTGCGTGATATCCCCGGTCACCACCGCCTTGGAGCCAAAGCCGATGCGCGTCAGGAACATCTTCATCTGCTCGATGGTGGTGTTCTGCGCCTCATCGAGGATGATGAAGGAGTCATTGAGCGAGCGGCCGCGCATGAAGGCGAGCGGCGCCACTTCGATGACGTTGCGCTCGATGAAGCGCGCCACCCGATCGAAACCCATCATCTCGTAGAGTGCGTCGTACATGGGCCGCAGGTACGGATCGACCTTCTGCGTGAGGTCGCCGGGCAGAAACCCGAGCCGCTCGCCCGCTTCCACCGCCGGGCGCACCAGGATCAGCCGGCGCACCCGGTCGGCCTGCAGCGACTCGACCGCGCAGGCCACCGCAAGATAGGTCTTGCCGGTGCCGGCCGGACCGATGCCGAAGGTCAGGTCGCGCGTGCGGATGTGCTCAAGGTAGTCGCGCTGGTGGGCGCCGCGCGCGCGGATCCCGCCGCGCGGCACGCGCACGCCGTTCTCACGCACGTCCTCGTGCGCGGGCGGCCCCGATTCGCGCTCGTGCAGCGCCAGGTGCACGCGCTCGGGCGTGATCTCCTCCTTCTGCGTCAGCGCGAACAGCTCGCGCAGCAGGTCCTCCGCGCCGACCGCCTGCGCGCCGCTCACGCGGAACGTGTCACCACGGCGCTGGATGCGCACCTCGAGGCGTGTCTCCAGCAGACGCAGGTTCTCATCGAGCGGCCCGCACAGGTTCGCAAGCCGCGCGTTGTCGGAAGGGCCGAGTTCGAATTCGCGGCGCGGCTCAGCAGCGGAAGCGACCATTCAGGGGCCGCCCGTGGCGAGCCGCGGCGCCGCCGGCCCGCTGTGCGCACCGGCGAGGCGTCCGCGCAGGCTGTGCGCAAGAGCTGCCGTCACCGACACGTCGGCGAAGCGGCCGATGAGGGAGGCCGGACCTGCCAAGTTCACCCAGCGGTTGTTGGCGGTGCGACCGGCCAGCTCGCGGGCATTCTTCCTGGCGGGCCGCTCGATGAGCACCTTCTGCACCGAGCCGACCATGCGAGCGCTGATGGCGTGCGCCTGCGCCTCGAGCTGCGCCTGCAGGCGCGCCAGACGCTCGCTCTTGACGGCCGGCTCGACCTCATCGGGCAGCGCGGCCGCCGGCGTCCCCGGGCGGCGGCTGTAGAGGAAGCTGAAGGACTGATCGAAGCCCACCTCGCGCACCAGCGCGAGGGTGGCCTCGAAGTCGCGCTCGCTCTCGCCGGGAAAGCCGACGATGAAGTCCGAGGAGATCGCGATGTCCGGCCGCACCGCGCGCAGTCGGCGCACCTTGTCCTTGAACTCGAGCGAGGTGTAGCCGCGCTTCATGAGCGCGAGCACGCGGTCCGAGCCGCTCTGCACGGCCAGGTGCAGGTGGTTGGCGAGCTTGCCGACGCTGGCGAACGCCTCGATCAGGCTGTCGTTGAACTCGAGCGGGTGCGAGGTGGTGAAGCGGATGCGCTCGATGCCCGGCACGCGCGCCACGTGATGGATGAGCGTGGCGAGATCGACCTTCGCGCCATCGGCCATCGGCCCGCGATAGGCGTTGACGTTCTGGCCGAGCAGCGTGACCTCCATGACGCCCTGCGCGGCGAGCTGACGCACCTCCTCGAGCACCGAGTCGAACGGGCGGCTGACTTCCTCGCCGCGGGTGTAGGGAACGATGCAGAAGCTGCAGTACTTGCTGCAGCCTTCCATCACCGACACGTAGGCGCGCGGTCCTTGCGCGCGCGGCTGCGGCAGGTGGTCGAATTTCTCGATCTCCGCAAAACTCACATCGACCACCGCTCGCCCGGTGCGGCGCAGCTCGGTGATCATCGCGGGCAGGCGGTGCAGGGTCTGCGGTCCGAACACCAGGTCCACGTACGGTGCGCGCTCGGTGATGGCCTCGCCCTCCTGGCTCGCCACACAACCGCCGACGCCGATGATGACCTGCGGCCGGCGCGTTTTGAGCGCGCGCCACTCGCCGAGCAGCGAGAACACTTTCTCCTGTGCCTTCTCGCGCACCGAGCAGGTATTCATGATGAGCACGTCGGCCGCGGCCGGGTCGTGCGTGGCCACCAGGCCCGCGCCAGTACGCAGCACGTCCGCCATCCGCGCGGAGTCGTACTCGTTCATCTGGCAGCCGAAGGTCTTGATGAAATAGTGACGTGGCATAGCTTGCAGAGAGAGGCGAATTTTACGGGCTCGGCAGGGGGGGCGCACGGGCACGCGGGGAATATTAATAAATCCAGCCACTTCAGGAGCTTGCGAGCGGCCGTGTGGCTACAATGGCCATCGCAGCCTTCGGGGGCGGGGACCGCGGATGAGAATCTTCCTGTACCTCTTCGTGCTCGGACTCGGCGCCTGCGCGGGGCAGCACCCACCCCAAACTGCGCCACACGCTCCCGACAGTACGCCGGCGGCCGAACCCGCACCGCACAGCGGCGGCGGCGAGGCAGCGACAGGCCCCGCCGGCGGCCTTGCGCCACCGCTCGGGCGCGCCAGGGACCTGGTCGGCCAGAAGCAGTATGCGCAGGCCGACGACATTCTCAGGAGCCTGCTGGCCCCGGATGAGTTTCATGCGCTGGATGGCGCACAGCGCCTGTTGGCGTTACGGCTCGGCTCACTGACGGCGCTGCAGCTGCGGGCGCCGCAAAGAAGCCTCAGCCTCATCCGGCGCGCCTGCGACATGCCGGAATCCGCCGGGGAGGACTGGACGTTACGGGTATGGGCCGCAAATTCCGCGCACGAGCCGCGCGACGCCGCCCAGGCGCTGACCGTGCTCGCGCAGCGCTGGCCGGATACGCTGTCGCGCCTGCAGGAGCGCGGCGCGCTCGATCCTGCCATGCGCGCCCTGGACAAGTACGGCTCCGATGCCGATCGCGACATCGTCCTGAGCGCACTGTTCACGGTCTACTTCGCCACCGAGCCCGACAGCTCGAGCGGTTGGTGGCGAGACCTGGCGCTGGTGCAGCTGGGGCGCAGCGAGCAGGCCGCCGCCGTGGCCACCCTCGGCCGGGTCACCGATCCCTACGTCGTGATCAGCATCGAAGCCGACAAGCGCTTCGAGCGCATCCGCGGCGAGCTCGAGAGCCGCCTCAACGTCGCGGAGATTGCCCGCTGGTCCATCGAGTCCGCCGCGCACCGCGTGCGGCGCAACCCCGACCGGCTGCTGCCGCTGATCCGTCTGGCGGATCTTTTGGCCGATTCACTGCGCTTCGAGGAATCCCTGCGCGTGGTGGAGTCGGCGATCGACCGGCAGGAGGCGCAGGGTCAGACGGCCTACGCGGACTCCGATGCGCTGTACGCCACTCTCCTCGATTATCGCGCCGAGGCCCTGTTCAGCCTGGGACGTTTCGATGCGGCGATCGAGCAGCTGAAGAGCGCGAGCGCTCCGGCGCCCCCGGGCACAGCCTTGGACCAGCTGATCGATCTGGCCGGCACCTACTCCCAGCTCGGGCGGCCGCAGGAGGCGCTGGCGACGCTTAAGAAGCTCACGCCCGCCGACGGCGCCGACCTGCAGGCTGAGTTGGTGAAGCTGTCTGCGCTCGTGCAGCTGCACGACAGGAAGTCCTCCGCCGAGTCGCTCAGAGTCCTGGGCGAACACCGCGACGAGGCGCTCGGTACCTATCAGGAGGCGCTGTTGATCGCGCAGCACAACGATGAGGGCGCCGCGTTACTGATATCCCGGCTCGCCGATCCGCGACTGCGCTGCGCAGCGCTCGTGGCCGTTCAGCAATACAGCGCCGGCGCCCAATCGCCCTGGATGCTTGAGGAGGATCGCCTGTGGCGCGCGCTCATCGAGCGCGGCGACGTGCGCGAGGCCATCGCACGGGTCGGGACGGTGCGCGCCTACCCGCTCAGGCAGCCGGGCTACTGATAGGGCCAGCGCCGGCAGCGAACGCGAGGCGAGCGGCCTCAGAACGGGATGTCGTCGTCGAAGTCCTCGCCCCGGGCGGTGCCGCCGGACTCTTCGGCATGGGCCGCCGCCGATTCCGCCCCACCCCCGCGGCTGCGTCCCCCCACGTCCGCAGCGCCGCCCGCGACAGGGGCAGCGCCGGAAGCGCCGCCGCGGCCGCCGAGCATCTGCAGCTCGTTGCCGACGATTTCGGTCGAGTAGCGGTCGTTGCCCTGCTTGTCCTGCCACTTGCGGGTGCGCAGGCTGCCTTCAATGTAGACCTGCGAGCCCTTGCGCAGGTACTCGCCCGCGATCTCGGCCAGGCGGCCGAACAGAGCCACCCGGTGCCACTCGGTGCGCTCCTGCTGCTCACCGCTTTGCTTGTCGCGCCAGCTCTCGCTCGTGGCGATGCGCAGGTTCGCCACCGTGGTGCCCGAGGGCATGGCGCGGGTTTCGGGGTCGGCGCCGAGATTGCCGATGAGAATGACTTTGTTGATGCCGCGCGCCATGGTGACGATCCTGCCAGGTGATTCGAACGATCAGGGGCCGCAGAGCATAGGGGATGGGCCGAAGCGCGGCTAGCGCCATTCGCAGCGTCTCAATGGAATTACGCGCTGAACGGCGCCGCCTTCACCGACAGCTCCGTGCCACCCTTGAGCGGCAGCGTCATGGAACGAAAGCCGCTGGCAGGATCGCGGATGAACTCGAGGTAGTCCTCCTCCGCGTTGTCGTTCAGCGCGATCGCGCCGCGACGCATCTGGGGGGCCACGATCTTGATCACCTCGAGCGAGAGCGAGGGGCCGCCCTCGCCCGGCCAGCCGTCGATCAGCGCGAAATCGATCGGCCCACCGAGATCGCGCAGGCTCTCGCGCGCATCCCCGGCGCGGATCTCGACCCACTCGGACAGGCCCGCATCGGTGAGGTTGCGCCGCGCGGTGGCGATCTTGGCCGGCACGATTTCCGAGCCGATGACCCGCCCGCCGCCGTTGTCACGCAGCGCCGCGGCAAGATAGAGCGTGGAAAACCCGACCGAGGTTGCAAAATCCACCACCCGCCTGGCATTGAGCGCGCGGCACAGAAGATAGATGAGCTCACCCTGGTCCGGGTGGATCGAGAAACCGTACTCCTCGTAGCGATGCGGATCGTTGCCGCCACTGCCGCGGGGGCCGCCGCCGCTCGGTCGGCTCCGCGCGGCGATCAGGCGTGCAATCACCTTTTCGATGCGCGCATCGTGCAGCGGGCACACGGCCGCAGCAGGCGTTTCGGTCACGCCCTCGCCATCTTGAATCGCCATCAGCCCTTGCCCCGGATCTGGGCCGCCGCGTTCAGAAGGATCGCCGCGATGCGGCTTCTTTCTTCGGCAGAGGCGTCATGCATGTCGCGCAGCGCGCGCTTGAGCTCGCGGCGGGCGGCGTGGATCTCCTTCGAGTCGCCGCCCTCCTCGCCTTCGTCGCCGAAGATCTCGCGTACCCGGCCCATCTTGCGGCCGATGTGCTCGAGCTGGCTGAGCATGGCGTCGGCGGCGTCCTGGTGCTCTTTCAGGAATTCGCGCCCGCCGTCGGTAATGCTGTAGAGCTTCTTGGCGCCCTCGGCGGCCACGCTCGCGTAGCCAACTTCCTCGAGCCAGGTGAGGGCCGGGTAGACCATGCCCGGGCTTGGGGCATAAAAGCCCCCCGAGCGCTCCTCGAGGGCCTTGATCAGCTCGTAGCCGTGGCTCGGGCGCTCGGCCAGGAGGGCCAACAGCACCAGCTGCAGGTCCCCGGAGGCGAGCCGGCGACCGGCCCTGAAGGCCCGCCCTCCCATGCCCATGCCGCCGGTGAAGCCGCCCTCGAAGTGGCCGAAGCGGTGGTGGCCATGCCGCCGGCCGAAGTGATAACTGCGGTCAAAGTCGTCCTGGAAGGGATTCCCGCCGCGATGATGATGATGAAAATGACGGTGCATAGGCACTCCTCTTGTATTGACAGATATATCTTACGATATATTCAAAGATAGTCAAGGGCCCGCCTTGAGGCGCACCCCATATAGGGAGGTCTTAGGGCGTGCAGCGCTTTGGGCCCCACTGCCGCCGGCGCGTACACTTTCTGGTTCAATGCAGCACATACGCGTGCGCGGTGCGCGCACCCACAATCTGAAAAACTTAAGCCTCGATCTGCCGCGCGAGCGGCTGATCGTGGTGACCGGTCTGTCAGGATCGGGCAAGTCCTCGCTCACCTTCGATACGCTTTACGCCGAGGGGCAGCGCCGCTACGTCGAGTCTTTGTCGGCGTACGCCAGACAGTTCCTCTCGACCATGGACAAGCCGGACGTCGACAGCATCGAGGGGCTCTCGCCTGCGATCGCCATCGAGCAGAAAGCCACCTCGCACAATCCGCGTTCGACCGTCGGCACGGTCACCGAGATCTACGACTACCTGCGCCTCCTGTTTGCGCGCGCCGGCATTCCGCGCTGCCCCGATCACGGCACGGATCTGACCGCCCAGACCGTGAGCCAGATGGTCGACCAGGTGCTGCGCCTGCCCGAGGGCACCGCCATCGCGCTGCTCGCCCCGGTGGTGAACGATCGCAAGGGCGAGCACCTGCAGCTGCTCGAGGATCTTTCCAGCCAAGGATTCGTGCGCATGCGCATCGACGGGCGCATCCACGAGATGGAGGCGCTGCCGCAGCTCGACGCCAAGAAGAAGCACACGATCGAGGCGGTGGTCGATCGCACGCGCGTGCGCAGCGATGCCGCTCAGCGCCTGGCGGAATCCTTCGAGACCGCGTTGCGGCTGTCCGGCGGGCTGGCACGGCTGATCTTCCTCGACGACGAGCAGCGCGAGCCGCTGGTGTTTTCCAGCCGTCATGCGTGTGCGGTGTGCGGCTACAGCGTGCCCGCGCTCGAACCGAAGCTGTTCTCGTTCAACAACCCCCACGGCGCCTGCCCCACCTGCGACGGACTTGGCGTGCAGGAATTCTTCGACCCGCAGCGCGTGGTCGTGCACCCGCACCTGTCGCTCGCCGGCGGCGCGGTGCGCGGCTGGGACCGCCGCAACGATCATTACTTTCATCTCATCCAGTCACTCGCCAGGCACTACGGCTTCGACATCGAGGCGCCCTGGACCGAGCTGCCCGAGCACGTGCGGCACGTACTGCTCAACGGCAGCGCCGATGAAGCCATCGAGTTCAGCTACAAGGAAGCCAGCGGGCGGCGCTCGCGCAAGCGTCATCCCTTCGAGGGCATCCTGCCCAATCTCACCCGCCGCTACCGCGAGACCGAATCCCCGATGGTGCGCGAGGAGCTGGCCCGCTATCTGGGCATGCGGCCGTGCCCCGACTGCCGCGGCACGCGCCTGAGTCGCGCCGCGCGCTTCGTGTTCGTCGCCGAGCGCAGCCTCCCGGAAGTGGCCCACCTCACCGTCGGCCGGGCGCTGGAATTCTTCACCCAGCTGGATCTTGCCGGCTGGCGCGGGGAAGTGGCGGCCAAGATCGTCAAGGGCGTCATCGAGCGGCTGCGTTTCCTGTGCGATGTGGGGCTTGAGTACCTGACCCTCGATCGCAGCGCCGAGACGCTCTCGGGCGGGGAATCCCAGCGCATCCGGCTGGCCAGCCAGGTCGGCTCAGGGCTCACCGGAGTCATGTACATCCTCGATGAGCCCTCCATCGGCCTGCACCAGCGCGACAACCGCCGTCTGCTGGCCACCCTCAAGCAGCTGCGCGATCTGGGCAACACGGTGATCGTGGTCGAGCATGACGAGGAGGCGATCCGGGCCGCCGACCACGTCGTGGACCTCGGACCCGGCGCCGGCGTGCACGGCGGACACCTGGTGGCACAGGGCACGCCCGCCGATCTGGAGGCCAATCCCGAGTCGATCACCGGGCAGTACCTGGCGGGCAAGCGCCGCATCGAGCTGCCGGGCCTGCGCGTGCGGGTCGATCCGGCGCGCGAGATCCGCATCATCGGCGCGCACGGCAACAACCTGCGCAACCTCACCGCTCATATCCCGCTTGGCCTGTTCACCTGCGTGACCGGCGTGTCGGGCTCGGGAAAATCCACCCTGATCGTCGACACCCTGTTCGGCCACACGGTGGCGCGGCTCAACGGCGCGCGCGTGGAGGCCGCCCCGGTCGAGCGCATCGAGGGACTCGAACAGATCGATCGCGTCATCGACATCGACCAGAGCCCGATCGGGCGCACGCCGCGCTCCAACCCCGCCACCTACACCGGACTTTTCGCCCCGCTGCGCGAGCTGTTCGCGGCGGTGCCCGAGGCGCGCGCGCGCGGCTACGACGCCGGGCGCTTCAGCTTCAACATCAAGGGCGGACGCTGCGAGGCGTGTCAGGGAGACGGCGTCATCCGCGTGGAAATGCACTTCCTGCCGGACGTGTACGTGCCGTGCGATGTGTGCAGGGGGCAGCGCTACAACCGCGAGACGCTCGAGATCCGCTACCGCGGCAAGAACATCCACGAGGTGCTCGACATGACCGTCGAGGATGCGGCGCGGTTCTTCCAGAACGTGCCGGCGGCGAGCGGCAAGCTGCACACGCTCATCGAGGTGGGCCTCTCCTACGTGCGGCTGGGCCAGAACGCGACCACGCTCTCGGGAGGCGAGGCGCAGCGGGTGAAGCTGGCGCGCGAGCTCGCCAAGCGCGCGACCGGACGCACGCTCTACATCCTCGATGAGCCGACCACCGGGCTGCACTTCTACGACGTGGAGCAGCTGCTGCACGTGCTGCACCGGCTGCGCGACGAGGGCAACACCATCGTGGTCATCGAGCACAACCTGGATGTCATCAAGACCGCCGACTGGGTGATCGACTTAGGCCCTGAGGGCGGCGAAGGCGGCGGGCAGATCATGGGGTGCGGCACGCCCGAAGAGATCGCCGCCAACGAGAGGTCCTGGACCGGCAAATTCCTGGCCCCGCTGCTTGCGCCAGCGGGCGTGCGAAGGCGCGCCTGAAGACTAATGCCTGCCGGCCGGAGTCCGGTGTAACGGACTGATCTGACTACTTTTTCAGGTCAAGTCTGCGGCACGGAACCGACCCTTTCGAGCGGTTGTCACATTCGCGTGGTAACGCGATTGCAAATGCGAACCGTTCTCATCCATACTCGTATTCATGGACGCCGTCGTCGCCCCTGCAGGTCTGGCCCTTGATCCGGGCTTCGTGAGCCTTGCGGCCCTGCCGCCCGGCACGCGCGGTTCGGTGGTGGGGGTGGGCTCGAGCACGACGCCGCCTTCGGCGCTCGAGCGCCGGCTGCTCGAGTTCGGCTTCGTGCACGGTGAGCAGGTCGAGATCCTCGCGGAGGCCCGTCCCGGGCGCGATCCGTTCGTGGTGCGCATCGGGCACACGACACTCGCGCTGCGCCGGCACGAGGTGCAGAGCGTGTGGGTTGAAATCTCGCGCGCCGGAAGCGGATCGCCCCCATGAACGCCCCCGCGGCCGCGGCCTTCGCCGCGCCGCAGCTCAGTCTGTCCCTCATCGGCGTCCCCAACTGCGGCAAGACCGCGCTGTTCAATCGCCTGACGGGCAGCCGTCAGAAGGTCGCCAACTACCCGGGCGTCACCGTCGAGCGCAAGGAAGGACGGCTGCTCTGCCCGCGCAGCGGGCGCACCTTTCGCGTGGTCGATCTGCCGGGCGCCTACAGCTTAGAGCCCGCCAGCCTCGATGAGGCCATCGCGCGCGATGTCGTGCTCGGCCGCCATGCGAGTGAGCCGGCGCCCGATCTTCTGGTGTGCGTGGTCGATGCGACCAACCTGCGGCTGAATCTGCGCCTGGTGCTGGAACTGAAGCGCCTGGGGCGCCCGATGATCGTCGCGCTCAACATGAGCGATGTCGCCGAGCAGCGTGGCTACCAGCTCGACCGGCACTCGCTCGAGCGCGCGCTCGGCGTGCCGGTGATCCCCACCGTGGCGGTGCGTTCCGGCGGGGAGCGGGCGCTGGTGGAGGCCATCGACGGGTGGTTCGCGGACCGCTCGCTCGCCCGGGCGGGTGTGCCGCTGCCGGCCCCCGCCACGGCGAGCCTCGCCGAGATCGAGGCGACGCAGCACGAAGTGCGCCGCGTGCTCAACGAAGCCGGCTACCGCGTGCCGGCGCGCCTGCTCGCTCTGGCGCGCCTGGATGCGGTGGTGCTCAACCCGGTGGCAGGACCGCTGTTGCTCGCGAGCGTGCTGTTTCTCATGTTCCAGGCGGTGTTCAGCTGGGCCAAGGCGCCGCAGAACCTCATCAACGCGGGCATTCAGTCCTTGAGCGGCGCGCTCGCCTCGGTGCTGCCGGCAGGCCCCTTGCGCGGACTGCTGCTCGATGGAGTGATCGCCGGCACCGGGAGCGTCCTGGTGTTCCTGCCGCAGATCCTGATCCTGTTCCTGTTCATCCTCGCGCTCGAGGATTCCGGCTACCTGCCGCGTGCCGCGTTCATGCTCGATCGGCTGATGGGACGCGTCGGCCTGTCCGGGCGCGCCTTCATTCCGCTCTTGTCGAGCTTCGCCTGCGCGATCCCCGGCATCATGGCCGCGCGCACCATCCCTTCCGCGCGCGATCGGCTTGCGACCATCATGATCGCCCCGCTCATGACCTGCTCGGCACGGCTGCCGGTGTACGCGCTGCTGATCGGCGCGTTCATCCCGCAGCGCGCGGTGGGACTGTTCAACCTGCGCGGACTGGTGCTGTTCGCGCTCTACGTTGCAGGAGTCGCCAGCGCGCTCGCCGTCGCCTTCGTGCTCAAGCGCACGATGATGCGCGGGGAGTCGCGGCCGCTGCTGCTCGAGCTGCCCGAGTATCGCCTGCCGCACCTGTCGAATCTTGCGCTCGGCCTGTGGGAGCGCACGCGCATCTTCCTGACCCGCGTCGGCACCATCATCCTCACTCTCATGGTGGTGCTGTGGTTCTTGGCGAGTTTCCCGGCGCCGCCCGCCGGGGCGGCAGGTCCTGCCATCCAGTACAGCATCGCGGGCCTTCTGGGACGCGGGCTCGAGTGGCTGTTCGCCCCGATCGGCTTCAACTGGCAGATCTCGATCGCGCTGGTGCCGGGGCTTGCCGCGCGCGAAGTCGCGGTGAGCGCGCTCGGCACGGTGTATGCGATGTCCGGCTCCCACGACGTGGCGGGCGCACTCACGCCGATCATCGCGCACGACTGGAGCATCGCGACGGGACTTTCGCTGCTCGCCTGGTACGTGTTCGCGCCGCAGTGTCTCTCCACCCTCGCGGTGGTGAAGCGCGAGACCAACTCCTGGCGCTATCCGCTCTACATGGCAGGTTACATGTTCGCGCTCGCCTACCTCGGCGCGCTCGTCACCTATCGCGTGGCGCTGCTGTTCGGCGGCGGCGCCCCGTGAGCGTGCTGCTGCAGCAGCTGCTGGTCGGTGTGCTGGTGCTTGCGTGCGCGATCTACAGCGCCTGGCGGCTGGCGTCGGTGCGCCTGCGCCTGCGCGCACTGGATGCGCTTAGCGCAGCGCCGCTGCTCAGCCGCACCGGCTGGTTCGTGCGCCTTCGCGAGCGCACGCTCGGCGCCGGCGCGCTCGCCTGCGGTGGTTGTGCGGGCGGCGCTAGGCGGGCCGCGGGGTCGCCGAATCAAACACCTGGCGTACCTCGCCGTTGATGATCCGTTCCTGGTAGCTGCCGCGGGTGTAGCTGTTGACCACGCGGCGCCAGAAGCTCACCGCCGGGGCGTTGCGCAGGTACTCGGTGATCTCCCAGCGTCCCGCGAAGCGGCTGAGAATCAGCTGCACCGCGGTCTGGCCGATGCCGCGGCGGCGCTTGGCGCGCGCCACGAAGAACTCCGCCATGCGGTAGTCGATGCGCGGCGGCGCGGCCGAGGCGACCGTGCGCACCACGCGCGCGAAGCCGACCGGCTCGTGGCCCTTGGCGATGACGAGCGGAAAGGTATTCGGATCGCCGAACCAGTGGGCGATCTGGTCGGGCTCACGGTGACCGACCTCGCCCAGTGCCGGGAACAGGCCCGTACCCGGATTCAGGTCATCCAGGTAATCGCGGTAGACGCTCTGGATCCACAGCCGGTCAGCCGGTGCCGCCCGGGCGTCACGCACACTGATACTCGCCACCGCCATGGGAAAGCTCTCGATCCCCTCGTCACCTTAGTGCCGTCCGGACGGCGTTTGCGCTACTTTGCGCCGCAGGCCCGGGCGCCGACTATCGTGCAGGTCACAAAACAAAAACGGCCCGGACAGTTCGCACTCGCGAACCGTCCAGGCCGTGTTCCAAGCCGTAAGCGCGAAGCTTACTGCTTCGGCGGCGTCGAGCTGTCAGCTGGCGGCGGCGTGGCCGGAGCGGCAGTCGCAGCATCACCAGCCGGGGCGGGCGGAGTCGCCGTTCCAGACTGATCAGCAGGAGCAGGAGGAGTCGCAGAATCGGCAGCCGGAGCGGCCGGAGCAGGAGGAGTTGCAGCCTGATCAGTGCCTGCGGATTCCTGCTTCGCGCAGGCCGTCAGCATCAGCGCGGCAACAATTGCGCTAAGAGCAAGTTTGGTGTTCATCGATCGGTACCCCGAAGGAAGCAAGAGTTGTATTGGGTGAGACTACGACCGCCGTGGGTCGTTCCGCGTCCCGTTCCTAGAACGCGGAAGCGGATTCTATAGAAGTCCCGGTACGATTGGAAACGGGCTCCTGTGAGTTATTGTCTGCTTGGAGCGACAGACTGAGGCGCAAGCGTCAGGGGGTTGGAATGTCAGGTGTGGGATCCGTACAAAGCCTGAACGACAGGCTCGATCGCAGCTTCGGCCCGCATCTTGCGGCGTTGTGCGCACGCTGCGCGCGCGCCCTGGAGGTGTGCGGCTATTCGGGCCTGCTGGTGTACGCCGGCTCCCTGCTGCCCGTGTTCGAGGACGACCGCACCTACCCGTTCGAGGCCAATGCCCCCTTCAAGGTGTGGGTGCCGCTGCAGGACGCCCCGGCCAGTTTCGTGTGGTTCGAGCCCGGCTCCCGCCCACGCCTGATCGTCGAGCGTGCGCAGGACTACTGGTACAAGCCGGCCGATCGGCCTTGCGGCTACTGGGTCAGACACTTCGACGTGCACACGGCCCCCGATCGTGCGGCGGCCCGAGCGCTGCTGCCGGCCGACCTCTCGCGCGCCGCCTACATCGGGGATGCCTTCCCGGAACTGGCCGGCTTCAGGCTCGGTGCCGTGAATCCGCCTGCGCTGATGCGGCGGCTGGATTATGACCGCGCCGCCAAGAGCCCCTACGAGCTTGAGTGCCTGCGCGAGGCGAGCCGGCTGGGGGCGCTCGGACACCAGGCCGCGGTGGCGGCGTTCAGCGCCGGTGCCTCGGAGTTCGAGATCGAGCTCGCCTTCCTCGGCGCCTGCGGGCTTCGCGAACAGGAGCTGCCGTACAACCCCATCATCGCTCTGAACGGCGCCGGGGCGATCCTGCACTACCAGATGCTGGAAAAGCATGCCCCGCGCGAGCGGCTGTCGCTCCTGATCGATGCGGGGGCTGAATTCCAAGGCTACGCGAGCGATATCACCCGCACCTACGCGCGCAACGGCGGCGACTTCGCCGCGCTCATCGAGCGCATGGACCACCTGCAGCAGGCCCTGTGCGCCGGCATTCGCGCCGGCGTCGACTGGAAAGAAGTGCAGCTGCGGGCGCATGAGCTCACCGCACAGCTTCTGCGCGAGGCCGATCTCATCGGCTGCAGCGCCGCGCAGGCGGTCGCGAGCGGCGTGACGCGCGTGTTCCTGCCTCACGGCATCGGGCATCTGCTCGGGCTCGAGGTCCACGACGTGGGGGGCCTGCTGAAGTCCCCCGAGGCGGGCGAGATCCCGCGACCGGACGCTCACCCCTACCTGCGCCTGACGCGCATCCTCGAGGAGGGGTTCGTCGTGACCATGGAGCCCGGGATCTACTTCATCCCACAGCTGCTGGTGGCCGCCCGCGCCGATGCGCGCGGGCGGCACATCAACTGGTCGCGCGTCGAGGCGTTGTCACCCTTCGGTGGCATTCGCATCGAGGATGATCTGGCGGTCACCCGCGAGGGCTGCGAGAACCTGACGCGCGAGGCGTTTCGCGCCGTTCAGTAAATTCGCACCGGGCGAAGCTTCAGAACGGCGGCCGCATCTGCCACTTGCCCGAATCGTCCTTATAGAAATTCGCGAACGGGATGTTGTTGTACATGCTGGCGCCGAGATTGGCCGAGGCGACCTGCACGTCGAAGGTGCAGCGGTAGCCCTGGCCGGTCGGCTTATCGCAGGCCTCTTTCTTGAAGAACTTGATCGTGACCGGGTCGGTGACGGTGATGCCGGGCGGATGGTTCATCTGCTCGAGCATCGCCGCCTTCATTTGGGCTTCGGACGGCTCACCGCCCCCCATACCGCCACACCCGGTGACGCCTGCCATCAGCGCCACCACAAGGCTTAACTGAATTCGCATGAGACTCTCCCGGCCGTTCTGATGCGGCCTTTGTATCGATTGTGAAACAATAACTAGCGCTTCGCCAGCAAATCGCGGATTTCCTGCAACAGCACTTCTGTCCTGGGCGGCGGCGGCGCGGCTACCGGCGCCGGACGCTTGAGCCTGTTGATGCCCTTGATCACCACGAAGATCGACAGCGCGATGATGATGAACTCGAAGATGGTCTGCAAGAACGAGCCGTACTTGAGCAGCACCGGCTTGCCGGCGGCATTGGTGGCGATCTGAACGGCGAGGTCGGTGAAGTTGACGCTGCCGAGCAGTGGCGAGAGGGACGGCATGATCACATCCCCGACCAGGGAGGCGACGATCTTGCCGAAGGCGGCCCCGATCACGACACCGACCGCAAGGTCGATGACGCTGCCCTTCATCGCAAATTCCTTGAATTCCGAAGCAAAGCTCATGATTGTTCCCCTGATACCGGTTCGACTGCCGGCTGAACGCGCGAAAGCCTAGCACGCTACGGGGGCGTGCGAGGCATGAGGGGGGCGCCCCGCAACGGCGGGAAATCAGCCTACTTGGCGGCCTTTTTCTTGCGCACGGGCTTCTTGGGCTCCTCGGCAGGCTCAGACTTTGCCGGGGCCGTCTCGCTCTTGGGCTTCCTGCGGGTCTTGGCCTTCGCCTTCGTCTCATCGGAGGGCTCGGCCTTGCTCTTGGCGCGCGCGCTCTTCTTCTTGGCTGCGGGCGGCTCTTGCGCCACCGCAGGCTTAGGTCCATCGACCAGCTGCATCAGCGCCATGGCGGCGTTATCCCCCGGGCGCGGCATCATGCGCAGGATGCGCGTGTAGCCGCCCGGGCGCGCCTTGAAGCGCGGGCCGAGGTCTGCGAACAGCTTCTCGACAATGGCCGCATCGCGCAGCCGCGAGAAGGCGATGCGGCGATTGGCATCGTGATCGCTCTTGCCGAGGGTGATCAGGGGCTCCACCACCCGGCGCAATTCCTTGGCCTTCGGCAGCGTGGTGCGAATCGTCTCGTGCCGCAGCAGCGACACGGACATGTTGCGCATCAGCGCATGCCGATGCGAGCTGTTACGCGACAGCTGACGGCCGGAAAGATGGTGACGCATGAAACCCTCAGATCACTTCGCGTTCTTCGTCGTGCTTGAGGCCCGCCGGCGGCCACCCGTCCAGGCGCATGCCGAGCATGAGGCCGTGGCTCTGCAGCACTTCCTTGATTTCGGTGAGCGACTTCTTGCCGAGGTTGGGCGTGCGCAGCAGCTCCACTTCGGTGCGCTGCACGAGATCGCCGATGTAGTGGATGTTCTCGGCCTTCAGGCAGTTGGCACTGCGCACGGTGAGCTCCAGCTCGTCCACCGGACGCAGCAGGATCGGATCGAACTGCATCTCCGAGACCTTGGTGGCCGCTTCCTCTTCGCCCTGCAGGTCCACGAACACCGACAGCTGGTCCTTGAGGATGCTGCCGGCACGCCGGATGGCTTCTTCGGCGTCGATGGTGCCGTTGGTCTCGATGTCGATGACCAGCTTGTCGAGGTCGGTGCGCTGCTCGACGCGCGCGGCATCGACCGAGTAGGTGACGCGCCGCACCGGCGAGAAGGAGGCATCCAGCTGCAGCCGCCCGATCGGGCGGGTCTGCTCCTCGAAGGCCACGCGCGATGCGGCCGGGCGGTAACCGCGGCCGCGCTCCACGCGCAGGATCATCGACAGCTCGCCGGCCTTGGTCAGGTTTGCGATCACCAGCTCCGGGTTCACCACCTCGATGTCGTGGTCGGTCTGGATGTCACCGGCCGTCACCGGCCCCGGGCCCTTCTTGTGCAGGCGCAGCTCCGCGCTGTCGCGCGTATGGCTGCGCAGCGCCACTGACTTGAGGTTCAGCAGGATGTCGACCACGTCCTCCTGCACACCCTCGATGCTGGTGTACTCGTGGAGCACGCCGTCGATCTCGACCTCGGTGATGGCGCTGCCTGGCATGGACGACAGCAGCACGCGGCGCAGCGCGTTGCCGAGAGTGTGGCCGAAGCCACGCTCGAACGGCTCGATCACCACGCGCGCCTGGCGCGGGGCCACCGGCTGCACCTTCACAACCCGGGGTCGCAAGAACTCGGTTACTGAACCCTGCATTGCACTCTCACCTTGCCGGACATGGGACCGGCGCAAAAGAAACTCGGGCGGAGCGGCCCACATGGGGACGAAGCCCGCCCATTGCAAGCCGCTCGGATCACTTCGAATAAAGCTCGACCACCAGGTTCTCGTTGATGTCGGGCAGGATCTCATCCCGTCCCGGCGCCGTCTTGAAGAGCCCGCGGAACTCCTTGTCGTTCACCTCGACCCAGTCGGGCAGCCCGACCTGCTGGGCGACATTGAGCGCGCTTTGGATGCGCAGCTGCTTGCGCGACTTCTCGCGCACCTGGACGATGTCCCCCGCCTTGACCTGGTAGGAGGCGATGGTCACCGGCTTCTGGTTGACGGTGATCGACTTGTGGCTCACCAGCTGGCGCGCCTCGGCGCGCGTGGAGGCGAAGCCCATGCGGTACACCACGTTGTCCAGGCGGCACTCGAGCAGCTTCAGCAGGTTCTCACCGGTCGCGCCGGACTTGCGGGCCGCTTCCTCGTAGTAGTTGCCGAACTGGCGCTCCAGCACGCCGTACATGCGGCGCAGCTTCTGCTTCTCGCGCAGCTGCACGCCGTAGTCGGACAGGCGCTGGCGCCGCTCACCCTTGATGCCGCCCGGCGGCACGCTGAACTTGCACTTGTTTTCCAGCGGCTTGGTGCCGCTCTTCAGGAACAGGTCGGTGCCCTCGCGGCGGGCGAGCTTGCAGGTCGGACCAATGTAACGCGCCATATTGTCCTCGTTAACCCTTAGACCCTGCGCTTCTTCGGCGGACGGCACCCGTTGTGCGGGATCGGCGTCACGTCCGAGATGCTGGTGATCTTCAATCCACAGTTGTTCAGTGCCCGCACCGCGGACTCGCGTCCGGGGCCTGGCCCGCCCACGCGCACTTCGACGTTCTTCACGCCGTGCTCCTGGGCGGCCACTCCGGCCTTCTCCGCCGCCACCTGGGCGGCGAACGGGGTGCTCTTGCGCGAGCCACGGAAGCCGCAGCCACCGGCGGTCGCCCACGACAGCGTGTTGCCCTGACGATCGGTGATGGTGATGATCGTGTTGTTGAAGGACGCGTGCACGTGCGCGATCGCATCGAGCACGTTCTTGCGCGCCTTCTTGGGCTTCTTGGGAGCCGCCGACGCTGCTGCCGGAGCCGCGCTGCTTTGCTGCTGGGGTTTCTGCTCAGCCATTCGTTATGCCTTTCCGGGAGGTGCGTTCAGCTTGACCGCCTGCTTGCGCGGGCCCTTGCGGGTGCGCGCGTTGGTGCGTGTGCGCTGGCCGCGCACCGGCAGCCCGCGACGGTGACGGATGCCACGATGGCTGCCCAGATCCATCAGCCGCTTGATGTTCATGGACACTTCGCGCCGCAGATCCCCCTCGACCGCGAACTTGGCGATCTGCGAGCGGATCGCATTCACCTCAGGCTCGGTGAGATCCTTCACCTTGGTAGTGGGTTTGACGCCGGCCAGCTCACAGGCCATGCGCGCGCGCGACTTGCCCACGCCGTAGATCTGTGTGAGCCCGACCCACACGTGCTTGTTCATCGGGATGTTGATACCGGCTATGCGCGCCATAAGTCTTACCTCAACCCTGACGCTGCTTGTGGCGCGGGTCCGTGCAAATGACGTAGACCACGCGACGGCGGCGCACGATCTTGCAGTTCTTGCAGATCTTCTTGACCGACGGACGTACTTTCATACCTTAACCACCCGAACCGCTGCGGCCATAGCCCAGCAGGTTCGCCTTCTTGAGAAGTCCCGGGTAGTGATGCGACATCATGTGCGCGTTCAGCTGCGACATGAAATCCATCACCACCACCACCACGATGAGCAGCGAGGTGCCGCCGAAGTGAAACGGCACGCCCTGCCAGGAAATCAGGATTTCCGGGATCAGGCACACCGCGGTCACGTACAGCGCGCCCCACAGTGTCAGGCGCGTGAGAACCTGGTCGATGTAATCGGCGGTCTGCTGGCCCGGGCGGATGCCGCGCACGAATGCGCCGGACTTCTTGAGGTTCTCGGCGGTGTCGCGCGCATTGAACACCAGAGCCGTGTAGAAGAAGCAGAAGAAGATGATCAAGAGCGCGTACAGCGTCAGGTGCAGCGGCTGACCGTAGCCGAGCGCGGCGGCGATGTTCTGCGCGGCGGTGGCAAACCAGCCCTCCGAACCGGTGCCGGCGAAGCTGGCGAGCGTGGCCGGGAACAACAGCAGGCTCGAGGCGAAGATCGGCGGGATCACGCCCGACATGTTGAGCTTGAACGGCAGGTGGCTGCTCTGGCCTGCATACATGCGCCGCCCGACCTGGCGCTTGGCGTAATCGACCGGAATGCGCCGCTGCGCGCGCTCGACGTACACCACGAAAGCGGTGACCCCGAGCACCAGCAGCACTACCGCCAGTGCGACCGGACCCTGCATTTCACCGTTGCTGACCGCTTCCATGGTGTTGCCCACCGCGCCGGGCAGTCCCGCCACGATTCCCGACAGGATGATCATCGAGATGCCGTTGCCGATGCCGCGCTCGGTGATCTGCTCGCCGAGCCACATGAGGAACATGGTGCCGGTCGCCATGGTGACGGTCGCGGTGAACAGGAACGGCCAGCCGGTGATGAGCGTCATGCCGCCCTTGGCCAGGGCGCCGGCGGCGGCGAAGGACTGCACCAGTGCCAGCGCGACGGTGCCGTAGCGGGTGTACTGCGTGATCTTGCGGCGGCCCGACTCGCCTTCCTTGCGCAGCTCCATCAGCGTCGGCACCACCATCGACATCATCTGGATGATGATGGAGGCGGAGATGTAGGGCATGACGCCCATGGCGAAGATCGACAGGCGCGACAGCGCACCGCCCGAGAACATGTTGACGATGCCGAGGATGGTGTTGGAGCGGTCGCCGAAGAAGCGCGCCACTTCGGCAGGATTGACGCCCGGCACCGGGATGAAGGTGCCGATGCGATACACCACCAGTGCACCGAGCAGGAAAAAGAGCCGGCCGCGAATCTCCCCATGGCGGGCAGCTTCGCCGAATGCGGCGGCCGGATTGCTTGAGATCGTGTTCGCCATTACGCCTCGATCTTGCCGCCGGCAGCCTCGATCGCCGCGCGCGCGCCCTTGGTCACGGCCACGCCCTTGAGCGTCACCGCCTTCTTGATCTCACCCGACAGCACCACCTTGGCCTGCTCGGTGCCGGGGGCCACCACGCCCGCCTTGATGAGCGCTGCGAGGTCGACCACCGCCGCGTCCACCTTGGCCAGCTCCGCCAGGCGTACTTCGGCGCGCGTGCGCTTCATGTGGGAGCGAAAGCCGACCTTCGGCAAGCGGCGCTGCAGCGGCATCTGGCCGCCCTCGAAGCCGACCTTGTGGTAGCCGCCCTTGCGCGCGCGCTGGCCCTTGGTGCCGCGTCCGCAGGTCTTGCCCTGGCCGGCGGAGCTTCCGCGTCCCACGCGCAGGCGCGCACGCCTGGCGCCGGCAGCGGGTTTGAGTGTGTTCAGTCTCATAGGATTCAGGCGTCCTTCTCGACGCGCAGCAGGTGCACGGCCGTGTTGATCATGCCGCGATTCTCGCGCGTATCGGCCACGATCACGCTCTGGCGGATGCGGCGCAGCCCCAGCCCGCGCGCGCAGGCAGCGATGTTCTTCAGCTGCCCGTGCAGGCTCCTCAGCAGCGTCACTTTCAGTTGCGGTTGCGCCATGAGATTTTAGCCCGTGATCTCTTCGAGTGTCTTGCCGCGCTTGGCCGCGATCTCCTCGGGCGAGCGGATCTTGGCCAGCGCGTTGATGGTGGCGCGCACGACGTTGATCGGGTTGCGCGAGCCGTAGCTCTTGGCGAGCACGTTGCGCACGCCGGCGCACTCGAGCACCGCGCGCATGCCGCCACCGGCGATGACCCCGGTACCATCCGATGCCGGCTGCATGTACACCCGCGTCGCCCCGTGCGTACCTGTGATCGCGTAATGCAGCGAATCGTTCCGCAGCGAGACGTTGATCAGGTTCTTGCGCGCCTGGGTCATGGCCTTGGAGATCGCCACCGGCACTTCGCGCGCCTTGCCGAAGCCGTAGCCGACGCGGCCGGAGTTATCCCCGACCACGGTGAGTGCGGTGAAGCCGAATTGCCGGCCGCCCTTGACGACTTTCGCGGTGCGGTTGACGGCAACCAGCTTCTCGACGAACTCGTCAGCCGACTGGCCCTTCTCTGGTCTCGCCATATATATGTCCTGCTAGAACTGAAGACCCGCTGCGCGGGCCGCATCCGCGAGCGCCTTGACGCGCCCGTGGAACTGAAACCCGGAGCGGTCGAATGCGACCTTGTCCACGCCTGCTGCCTTGCTGCGCTCGGCGATCACCCGCCCGACCGCCTGGGCTGCCGCGACGTTGCCGGTGCTCTTCAAACCCTCGCGCACCGCCTTCTGCACGGTGGACGCCGCGGCGATCACCTTGGCGCCATCCGCAGCCGTCACCTGCGCATAGATATGGTTGGGCGTGCGGTGCACCGTGAGGCGCGCCACGCCGAGCTGGCGGATGTGCGCGCGGCTCTTCAGCGCACGCCGCAGCCGCCGCTGCTTCTTGGTGATGATCACTTCTTCTTGCCCTCTTTCAACGTGATCTTCTCGTTCGAGTAGCGCACGCCCTTGCCCTTGTAGGGCTCCGGCGGCCGGATGTCGCGGATCTCGGCGGCCACCTGGCCGACCTTCTGCCGGTCGATGCCCTTCACCAGGATCTCCGTCTGGCTCGGGGTCTCGATGCTGATGCCTTCCGGAATCGCAACGTTCACCGGATGCGAGAAGCCGAGCGTGAGGTTGAGGCTCTTGCCCTGCACCGCGGCGCGAAAGCCGACGCCCACCAGCTCCAGCTTCTTCTCGTAACCCCTGGTCACACCGCGCACCATGTTGGCAAGGTGCGCACGCGTGGCACCGGCGCGCGTGCGCGCCAGCCCCGGATCCGAATAGCTGATCTCGAGCTTCTTCTCGCTCTGCACCACCGACACCCCGCTCGAGAGCGGCAGGCTGAGCGAGCCCTTGGCGCCCTTGATGGTCACCCCTTCCGGGGCGATGGTCGCGGTCACTCCCTGGGGCAGATCGACCGGAGCTTTGGCAATTCTCGACATGAGGCCCTTCTTTACCTGACTCTCAAGCAACGATGCAAAGCACTTCGCCACCCTGCCCGCTGGCACGCGCCTGGCGGTCGGTCATGACGCCCTTGGGCGTCGACACGATCACCGTGCCCATGCCGCCGAGCACCTTCGGCAGCTCGTCCTTGCCGCGGTAGATGCGCAGTCCCGGACGGCTGACACGCTCGAGGCGGTCGATGACCGGGCGGCCCTCGAAATACTTCAGCCCCACCGTCAGGCGCGGCTTGCCGCCATCCGCATCGAGGCGAAAGTCGGCGATGTAGCCCTCATCCTTCAGCACCTTGACGATGGCGGTCTTCAGGCGCGAGGAGGCGAGCTGCACTTCGCTCTTGCCCGCGGTCTGGCCGTTGCGGATGCGCGTCAAAAGGTCAGCGATCGGATCGGTCATGCTCATGCGGCGCCCCTCACCAGCTGGCCTTGGTAAGGCCGGGGATCTCGCCGCGGTTGGCGACCTCGCGGATCTTCACCCGCGAGAGGCCGAACTTGCGGTACACGCCCCGGGTGCGCCCGGTAATGGCGCAGCGATTGCGGTGCCGCGACGCACTGGCGTCGCGCGGCTGCGCCTGCAGCTCCGCCTGGGCGGCCTGGCGCGCTTCGGGCGAAGTCCTGGGGCTTCGGATGAGCTCCTTGAGCTTCGCGCGCCTGACCGCGTACTTTTTCACGATCCCGGCGCGACGCTTCTCGCGCTCGACCATGCTCGTCTTCGCCATAGACTTAAGGTTCCTGTTACTTCCGGAACGGGAAGTTGAATGCCTCGAGCAACGCTCGGCCGTGACGGTCATCTTTGGCCGTCGTAGTAATGGTGATGTCCATGCCCCGCACCTGATCGACCTGGTCGTACTGGATCTCGGGGAAGATCAGCTGTTCCTTCACGCCCAGGGTGTAGTTGCCCTGGCCGTCGAAGGCGCGCGGCGAGACGCCGCGGAAATCGCGGATGCGCGGCATCGCGATGTTGATCAGGCGGTCGAGGAACTCGTACATGCGCCGGCCACGCAGCGTCACCTTGGCGCCGATGGCAAGCCCGGCACGGATCTTGAAGGATGCGATCGCCTTACGTGACTTGGTGATGAGCGGCTTCTGGCCGGTGATCTTGATCAGATCCGCCACCGCCGCATCCATCGCCTTCTTGTCGGCGGCCGCCTCGCCCACGCCCATGTTGACCGTGATCTTCTTGATGCGCGGCACCTGCATGATGTTGTCGATCTTCAGATCCGCGCGCAGGCGCGGAACGATCTGCTCGCGGTATTGCTGTTGTAGCCTGGCCATAGCCTTATCTTTAGCGATTGCCCGTGGTCTTTCAGACCTCGAGCATCTCTCCGTTCGATTTGAAGAAGCGCACGCGCTTGCCGTCGGCGAGCGTCTTGATGCCGATGCGATCGGCCTTCTTCACGCCCGGGTTCCAGATCGCGACCTTCGATATCGGCAGCGGCATCTCCTTCTCGATGATGCCGCCCGGCTTGCCCGCCTGCGGGTTGGGCTTGGTGTGCTTCTTCGCCATGTTGACGCTCTCCACCAGCACGCGTCCGTCGGCGAGCACCTGCAGCACGCTGCCGCGCCGGCCCTTGTCGCGCCCCGACATCACGATCACCTGGTCGCCCTTGCGTATCTTGTTCATATCAGAGCACCTCGGGTGCGAGCGATATGATCTTCATGAACCGCACGTTGCGCAGCTCGCGCGTCACCGGCCCGAAGATGCGGGTGCCGATCGGCTCGAGCTTGTTGGTCAACAGCACCGCCGCATTGCCGTCGAAGCGGATCAGCGAACCATCCGCGCGGCGCACGCCGCGCTTGGTGCGTACCACCACCGCATCGTAGACCTCGCCCTTCTTGACCTTGCCGCGCGGGATGGCGTCCTTGACGCTCACCTTGATGACATCGCCCACGGTCGCGTAACGGCGGCGCGTGCCGCCGAGCACCTTTATGCACATCAGCGTGCGCGCGCCGCTGTTGTCGGCGGCATTCAGCATTGTGCGCATCTGGATCATGATTCAAACCTGCTTTCGCACCTGAAGGTGGCCGCAGCGCCGTTAGCGCCCGGCAGCCTTCTTCTCCACTACCTCGAGCAAGCGCCACGACTTGTGTCGCGACATCGGCCGGCACGGGGTGATGATCACGAGGTCACCCTCCTGCGAGGCACCGTTCTCGTCGTGCGCCAGAAGCTTGGTCGTGCGGCGGATGAACTTGCCGTAGGTCGGATGCTTGATCAGCCGCTCGACCTCGACCGCGATGGTCTTCTGCATCTTGGTGCTGACCACGCGCCCGGTGAGCGTGCGTGCGCCCTTGGCTTCCGGCGCGTTGCCCTGTGTCTCGCTCACTTGTCCTTACCTCCGCCGCCGGCCGTGCGCTGCTGGCGCTGTATCGTCTTCACGCGCGCGATGTTGCGGCGCGCGGTACCGAACTGATCGGGCTTGGGTTGCTGCCCGGTGGCGCGCTGCATGCGCAGCGCGAACTGTTCCTTGCGCAGCTTCACGAGCTCCTCGCTGAGCTCGGCCGCCGACTGCTTGTGCAGCTTTTCGCGGTACTGCTGCAGTTGCCCGAGTTTCATCAGCGCACCTGCCGTTTCACGAACGAGGTGGACACGGACAGCTTCGAGCCGGCCAGGCGAAACGCCTCGCGGGCCGTGACTTCGTCCACGCCCTCCATCTCGAACAACACCTTGCCGGGCTGCACGCGCGCCACGTAGTACTCAACGTTGCCCTTGCCGCTGCCCATGCGCACTTCCAGCGGCTTCTTGGTGATCGGCACGTCCGGGAACACGCGGATCCAGATCTGTCCGCCGCGCTTCACGTAGCGCGCCATGGCGCGGCGCGCCGCCTCGATCTCGCGCGCCGTCATGCGGGCACGGCTGGTCGCCTTCAGTCCGAACTCGCCGAAGGAGACGTTGGCGCCGCGCTGCGCAAGACCGCCGTTGCGGCCCTTGAACTGCTTGCGGTACTTGGTGCGTTTGGGCTGAAGCATGAGCTTGGGTTCCTGAAGCCTTAGGCCTGTGCCGGGGCTTCGGCCGGCGCGGCGGCGGCGGGCGCGGCGGCAGCCGCGGCGACCGGGGCGACCGGCGTGGCGGCGGCCGGCACCGCTTCGGCTTCGGCGGCCTGCTGTGCCAGCTGGGCCTTGTCGAACACTTCGCCCTTGAAGATCCACACCTTGACGCCGATGACGCCATAGGTGGTGCGGGCCTCGGACAGCCCGTAGTCGATGTCGGCGCGGAAGGTGTGCAGCGGGATGCGCCCCTCGCGATACCACTCGGTGCGCGCGATCTCCGATCCGTTCAGGCGCCCGGAAACGCGCACTTTGACACCCAGCGCGCCGCTTCTCATGGTGCTCATCACGGCGCGCTTCATGGCGCGACGGAACATCACGCGCTTCTCGATCTGCTGCGCGACGCTGTCAGCCACCAGCTGCGAGTCGAGCTCGGGCTTTCTGATCTCGGCGATGTTCAGGCGCACGTCGGTGACCACCATGCCCAAAAGCGCGGCCGTCTCCTGGCGCAGCTTCTCGATATCCTCGCCCTTCTTGCCGATCACGATGCCCGGGCGCGCGGTCTGGATGGTGATGTTCACCTTCTTGGCGGCGCGCTCGATCAGGACACGGCTGACGGAGGCCTCCTTGAGGCGCTC
>DATBYD010000057.1:0-14077 GCA_036513855.1 Steroidobacteraceae bacterium
AGACCCCGGGGTAGCGCACCGCCGGCACGAATGTCTCGTACGCGAACGTTCTGCCAAATTGGTGCCAGACATGGCTCTGGTAGACGTGCGTATACAGGACGTGTCCGCCGCTGACGAAGGTGCGGTTGATGAGACCCGGCCGAATAGTGCGCTCGACCGTGCCGCTGAGGGTGTTACCGTAACGAACGACGCGAACCTGGCTCCCGGCGAGGCCGCGCGAAACCTCGTGCACCCGCTGATCGTTCACGACCGGGTGCTGGCGCGCCTCGAAAGCCTCCCGGCGTGCAGCGGCATGGACAGCCTGCGCGCGCGCAGGATAAGTACGGCGGCTCTGTCGCGCCCCGGCCTCCCGCCGCACGGGCTCGGAGGGCCGGTGCTCATGCCTGTCCCGCAAGTCTTCGCCCTGCGCATCGACCGGGACGATACCGGCAACGCTGGCGAGGGCCATCAAAGCGACAGTCGCATAGGCCCTACGATCCAATCTCCACATATATTGTCACTCCAGACGCCGCGGGCCTCAGGTGGCGCCGCCCTGGAAGGATGTAGCGGATAACTGTACCGCGCGGAGTACGCAGCGGTGCGAACTGCGTCGCGGAACGAGGGCCGCTGCGAAGCTTTGAGAACCGCAGCACACTCCCGCCGGGAAGGCCGCCGTGCCGCGACGACTCTAGTGCGGTGCTGCCCTACGTGGCGAAGCTGCCCGCTGCAATACACGCACTGAGCGCGTTCGAAAAGAAGACGCGTAAGACTCCGCAAAGAGAACTCACCCTGGCGCCGGATCGATCTCGCTCAGTAACGGAGGAGCGCAGGAGACAGCGACGATGACAAGACGAGTGAAGATTGTGCGTGGCAGCGGCGACGTGTTCCGGGATCTCGGATTCCGGGAGCCCGAGGCGCGCAACCTGGCAATAAAGCCGCCTTTCGTCTCATACCGAATGCGGGGCGACCTTTCACGGACCGGAGCGCTGCAAGCGAGAGTCGCCGGCAAGCGCTGCTGCCGACGCCGCCAACCGTTTGCGTCCGGGTATCAGCATGGGTACGGCGCGCCGGTACTCTTCGTATCCGACGCCGTGTTCAAACACAAGGTCTCGTTCCTCGAACTGAATCGCGAGAACGATATAGGCGGTTGTTGCGCAAGCGAACAGTAGGTGCGCCAGCGTCATTGTTGGTGTCATCCAGAATGCGAGCAGGAAGCCAAGATAGAGTGGATGGCGGACGAACCGATAGGGCAATGGAGTGCGAAAGGACACTCGCGTGTACGGCTTACCAGTCAGGGGTAACCAAACCTGACGCAGGCCGAACAGGTCGAAATGGTTGATGAGAAACGTCACGACCAATACGGTTGCCCAGCCCGCGGCAAACAGCGCCCATAGAGCGATCCGCAGGCCGGTATTGTCCACAGACCAGATCTGGATACCGATCGGCCGCCACTGCCAGAACAGCAGCAGCAGCGCCAGGCTCGCGCATAACACATAGGTCGAGCGCTCGATGGCCCAGGGCACGATCTGGGTCCAGCGTTCCTTGAACCATCGCCTCGCCATTACGCTGTGCTGAATCGGGCCAAACGGACCTTCGGGGATCCGATGTCGCAAAGCAGCCCTTCGCGACCGGCCGGAGAGGGTCAAAAGCTCCCTCCAACGATTGTTTGAAGACGATGTCTTAGAGTACGGTCCATTGGGACTCACGAGAATCGCTCTCGCCTCCATGAGAGACTTCAAGCACGAGGCACGAGCAGCTGCAATGTCAGCTCCGCTGAGCTGGGTCACCGCAGCAGTGCGGGCGTTTAGATTCTCTACCGCCTTCTTTTGGGTAGACCAGCGAGGATCATCGACGTCGGGGGATGAACAGACCTCCTCCATTCCCAATACCGGAGCTACTTGCAAAAGTACGTGGCGTGGTTCGTGCAGTAGTGCCATTCCAACCGCTAATGCAAGTTCCTCTGTGGCGCCCGCGTCGGTGCCCGCGTAAAGCTTTGATGTAAGCCTTGGCGAGCTTGGAGGCGACATGAAATTCTTGTCGCCTTTACGTCGCTTCTGCAACCCATAAATTCCCCGTAACCCGCAGGAATACCGCAGAAACGCGCAGCGTGGAAAGTACTGGAAAAATAGGCCTTTCCTCCGAAGAAAAGGCGGCAAAGATCGACCGGCGGGTGTCAGCCGCTCCCATGATAGATTGGACCGACGAATTTCATTTCGCTCGTTGAGTCAGATACTTAAGCGCACCCGAAAACGCTTGTCTCCTTTACGTCTCCTCGCGTTTCGCGGCTACAAGCGATTCGGGCGCCGCGGCTCGGCTAAGTAGGATCCGCGCTTGTCATCTTCCAAGTAATATATATACTATTAGTATATACGCTCGGGGCACTTTAATGAAGACCGCGAAACTGTTCAAGAATGGCGAGAGTCAGGCGGTACGTCTGCCGAAGGAATTTCGCTTTCCCGGCAAGGAGGTGTTCATCAAGCGCATCGGCACTGCTGTCGTCTTGCTGCCGAAGGCCAGGTCGTGGGAGGCGTTGATAGAGAGTCTCGCCAAGTTCCCAGCGGACTTCATGGAGACTCGCGGACAGCCTGCGGAGATCGATCGTCGGGAACCCTTGCAATGAAGTGGATGCTCGACACCGATACCTGCATCGCGATCATCAAGGGTAAGCCGGCAAGCGTATTGAGGAAGTTGCGCGGCAAGTCAGTCGGCCAGGTGGGGATCTCCTCGATAACCTTGGGCGAGCTTGCATTTGGTGCTGCAAAGAGCAGCCGCCGTGATGAGGCCCACGCGGCGCTTACCGAGTTCCTGCTGGCGCTCGAGATCGCGAGCTTTGACAGCGACGCGGCGGCAAGCTACGGACAAATGCGCGCATCGCTTGAAAAGCGCGGCACCCGGATAGGCCCCCTAGATAGGTTGATTGGCGCTCACGCGGGAGCGTTGGACGTCATTCTGGTGACCCACAACACGCGAGAATTCAGCCGGATCGACACCTTGCGCCTCGAAGACTGGACGAGTTCCTGACCTCATTCCACCGTGTTTGAAGCAACCACCTTGGTAACGCCGCTTTAGCGGCAAAGGAGTTCGACATGACGTAGTGACCTTAAAACCGGAGCGTTTTGATGAAACGTGCATTGCGTCGCCACCACGAACGCGTGGCGAAAGCCCGCCGTATTCGCATTCTGCTCAGCCATGGGGCTTGGGTCCCTCGGCACGGCTGGGGACCAAAAATCTGGCACAGCATGGAGCGCCTCGTCATGAACGAGCCTGGATGGTGGACGCACGCGACGGTCATTCAACCGGCGCGAATCAAGACTCATCGTCTCGAGCATCGTATCTTGCGGGGGTGCGATGCCAACCTGCTCCTTTGGCCTGACTGCAAGAGGCCACATGACTATTACTGGTGAGGAATGTCAGCGTGGGCCCGCGCAGGGACGTTAAGTGTTGTCGTCGGTCTTGGCCCGCCGAATTTTGATGCATCGAACGCGCTATAAGAAAACTCGAGAGGAAACCAACAGTTGGATCGTAGAATCGCCGTGGCTCCGATGATGGATTGGACCGACCGTCACTGTCGCTATTTCCTGCGCGGATTTTCCCCGCACATGCTCCTGTACACGGAGATGATTCACGCGGCTGCGATCCTGCGCGGTGACCGCTCGCGGCTGTTGGCATTTGATCCGGAGGAGCATCCGCTCGCGTTGCAGCTAGGCGGTAGTGAGCCGCGCGAACTCGCGGCAGCGGCACGGGTTGGCGAGGAGGCGGGCTACGACGAGATCAACCTCAACTGCGGTTGTCCCAGCGAGCGCGTCGCGAGCGGCGCCTTCGGCGCCTGTCTCATGCACGAGCCGGCGCGGGTCGCTGACTGCGTGGCCGCGATGCGCGCGACGGTGAGCGTGCCGGTGACGGTGAAGATGCGCATCGGCGTGCTGACCGCCAGTGCGCGCGAGGCGCCGGGTGCGGTGGCGCGATTCGACGACGAAGACTTCGACGCTCTGTGCGGTTTTGTCGGCCGAGTGTCCGATGCGGGTTGTGCGGCAGCGATCGTCCACGCTCGCAAGGCGGTGCTGGGTGGCTTGTCGCCGAAGGACAACCGAGAGGTCCCGCCGCTGCGCTATGAAGTAGTGCGCAAGCTGAAGCGGGTTTTCCCGGAGTTGCCGATGGTGGTGAACGGGGGCCTGCGCACGCCGAGCACGGTGCTCGAGGCGCTCGCCTGGTGCGACGGCGTCATGCTGGGACGCGAGGCGTATCACCGCCCGTTCGTACTTGCGGAGCTGCAGCAGGCGCTATATCCGGCCGCGGGTCAGCCGACCCGAGAGGCCATGCTCGAGAGGATGCGGGCCTACGCTGTACGGGAACTGGCCGCCGGCGGCCGGCTCGCACCTATCGTGCGGCACATGCTGGGGCTGTACGCCGGTGAGCCGGGCGCCCGAGAATACCGGCGGACCCTGAGTGAAGGCGCCCGGGCGCCGGGGGCCGGTCCTGACCTGTTGCGAAGGGCGATTCCCGCGAAATTGCCGCTTATGGCTTAGTCAGTAGCCGCCTCAAGCGCTTGCGTATAATCTGGCGCACTGCATGGGTAAGGATATTGAACTCGCCATCCTGTTTGCGGACGTCGTAGGTTCGACGCGCCTGTACGACCTGATGGGTGACGTTCGGGCGCGCGAGATGGTGGCGATCTGCATTGATGTGATGCGCAGCGCCACCGAGCAGCGTCAGGGCACGGTCATCAAGACCATGGGCGATGAGGTCATGGCCACCTTCCCGAGCGCCGACGCCGCACTGAACGCCGCAGCCCAGATGCAGCAGCAGATCTCCACCCATGCGCAGCTCAAGGTCGATGGCCAGCCGGTCGCCATCCGCATCGGCTGTCACTTCGGCCCGGTGATGCTGGAGAACCGCGACGTGTTCGGTGCCGCGGTCCATACCGCCAACCGCATGACCAGTCAGGCCAAGGCGGGACAGATCGTGACCACCGCCGCGACGGTCGACAAGCTGTCACCCGAATGGCGTGCCTCGTGCCGGCAGATCGACATCGCAACCCTCAAGGGCCAGGGCAACGAGGTTGCTCTGTTCGAGGTGCTGTGGCAGACCGAGGACGTCACCAGCATGGTGCCGGGAATTGCGATCGAGTCGCGACCGGCGCGCACCATGCGGCTGCGGCTGCGCTGTGACGATCGGGAGCTGCTGGTCGACGAGCGCCATTCGAGCATCACTATCGGCCGCGCCGAGGACAACGATGTCGTCGTGAAGGGCAACCTGATCTCGCGCCTGCATGCGCGCATCGAGATCAGCCGCAGCAAGTTCGTGCTGATCGATCAGAGCACCAACGGCACCTTCGTGCAGAGCGCTGATGGCGAGGAGTCATTCGTGCGCCGCGACAGCCTGCAGATCCGCGGCCAGGGGATGATCGGGCTTGGCAAGCTGCCGGAGCAGGGCTCTCCGCAGACGATCCGCTTTACCTGCGAAGAGGGCTGACGGGGCGCAGGGCTCAGCCGAGCCGCTGCTCCGTGGCGCTGAGTTCCCCGAGCATTGCCGCCGGCAGGCGGCTGCCGTACTTGCCGAGGTACTCGCGCAGTTCAGTCACTTCCTTGCGCCACAGCGCAGGATCGACGGTAAGGAGGGCATCGAGCGCCTCCGGCGTCACGTTCAGTCCACGCGTGTCCAGATCCGCAGCGCGCGGCAACCAGCCGATGGGTGACTCGGTGGCGGCGGCCCTGCCCGCGCAGCGCTCCAGCATCCAGGACAGCACCCGCAGGTTCTCGCCGTAGCCGGGCCAGAGGAACTTGCCGTGGGCGTCGCGCCGGAACCAGTTGACGTGATAGATGCGCGGGGGGCGGGTCAGCTTGGCTCCGACATTGAGCCAGTGCGCCCAGTAGTCCCCGAAGTTGTAGCCGCAGAAGGGTTGCATCGCCATCGGGTCGCGGCGCGTCACGCCGACCTTGCCGACGGCGGCAGCCGTGGTCTCGGAGGCGAGCGATGCGCCCACCAGCACGCCGTGCTGCCAGTCGCGCGCTTCGTAGACCAGCGGGGCCACCTCACGCCGGCGACCGCCGAACACGAGTGCCGATATCGGTACGCCACGGGCATCCTCGGAGTGAGGCGACCAGGACGGATTGCGCTTGGCTGACACGGTGAAGCGCGAATTGGGATGCGCCGCCGGTCCGCGCGCCGGATCGTAGGGGCGACCCTGCCAGTCGAGCACCGGCTTGCCGCTGGTGAGACCCTCCCACCAGGGCTGGTTGTCCGCCGTGAGCCCGACGTTGGTAAACAAGGTGTCGCGGCGGATCATCTCGTAGGCGTTGCGGTTAGTCTGTGGGTTGGTGCCGGGCACCACGCCGAAGTAGCCGGCCTCCGGGTTGATCGCCCACAGGCGGCCGTCCTCGCCCGGATGCAGCCACGCGATGTCATCGCCTACAGTGAAGACGCGCCAGCCGGGCAGAGAGGCCGGCGGGATCAGCATGGCAAGATTGGTCTTGCCGCACGCGGACGGGAAAGCGCAGGCGAGGTAGTGAGTCTCGCCGTGCGGATTCTGCAAGCAGACGATCAGCATGTGCTCGGCCAGCCAGCCTTCGCTGCGCGCCTGCCAGCTCGCGATGCGCAGCGCATGGCACTTCTTGCCGAGTAGCGCATTGCCGCCGTAACCGGAGCCGAAGCTCTTGATCGTGAGCTCCTCGGGGAAATGCATGATGAAGCGGCGCTCGGGATCGAGTTCACCGATCGAGTGCAGGCCGCGCACGAAATCGTCCTCGCGCCCGATGCGCTCGAGCGCCGCACGTCCGGCACGCGTCATGATCAGCATGTTGAGCACGACGTAGGGGCTGTCGGTGATCTCCACTCCGCAGCGCGACAGCGGCGAGTCCAGCGGCCCCATGCAATAGGGGATGACGTACAGGGTGCGCTCGCGCATGCAGCCGTGAAACAGCTCACGCATTTTCGCGTGCGCCTGCTGCGGGTCCATCCAGTGGTTGTTCGGACCGGCGTCTTCCTGCGAACGCGTGCAGATATAGGTGAGATGCTCGACGCGCGCCACGTCGTTGGGCGCGGAGCGGGCCAGGTGACAGCCCGGAAACTGCTGGGCGTTGAGCGCCTTGAGCTCCCCGCTGCGCAGCAGCTGCGCGGTCAGCTCACGCGCTTCGGCCTCGCTGCCCTCGACCCAGTGAATGGCGCGCGGCTGTGTCTGCTCGCTCACCGTCCTCACCCAGTCCGACACGGCGCGGCTCAGGTGGGGCAGCGGGCTCAACATGTGTGCAGCAGTCGCCATCCGCGAGTCCTCTTATTGTTCCGTGGGGCCGGGAGTCGCCAAGTATATGCCGGGCAACTCTCTCGCCCTGCTACAGTAGCGCCGCGCCCGCCATTGTCTGCCAATACCGCGCCGCGCACCAGTTTGCAGGAAATTCAGCAAGATATAAGTCTCGACGCGTTCCGCACGCCGGCATCCTGCCCGGGCTTGAGCGTGGGCGCTCTGCCGCATGTTGGAGCTTGAAGACATATTCGGGCACGGCGGCCCGCTCGAGCGGGCACTGCCCGATTTCAAGGTTCGGCGCGAGCAGCTGCGCATGGCCGAGCGCGTGGCCGACGCATTGGCCGCACGCGAGCTCCTGGTGGTAGAGGCGGGCACCGGAACCGGCAAGACGTTTGCCTACCTGGTGCCGGCGCTGCTGTCGGGCATCCGCGTGCTGATCTCCACCGGTACGCGCACGCTGCAGGACCAGCTGTTCTCCAAGGACCTGCCGCTGGTGAGCGCAGCCCTGGGCCGCCCTGCCGTTGTCGCACTGCTGAAGGGACGCGCCAATTACCTGTGCCGTCAGCGGCTGACCCAGGCCGGTGAGGGCGGCGAGCAACTGCCACTGTCCGGCTCGGCGGCATCCCGCCCGCGCGGCTCACACGCCATGCTGACGCGCATCCGGCGCTGGGCACTTACCACCAGGCGAGGGGATCTTGCGGAAGTTCGCGGCCTTTCCGACAGCCATCCGGTGTGGGCGCAGATAACCTCGACCCGCGAGAGCTGCCTCGGCACGCGTTGTCCGGAAATCTCCCGCTGTCACGTTGCGGTGGCGCGACGCGAGGCGCTGGAGGCAGACATCGTCATCGTCAATCATCATCTGCTGCTCGCGGACCTTGCGCTCAAGGAAGACGGCTTCGGCGACCTGCTCGGGTCGGCCGACGCAGTCATCCTCGATGAGGCCCACCAGATCCCGGATCTCGCCACGCAGTTCTTCGGCGCCAGTGTCAGCAGCCGCCAGGTCGAGGCGCTGCTGCGGGACCTGCGCGTCGAACTTGCCGCACCGCGCCGAGCGCAGGGTGGCGAGAGTGGCGGCGCGGCTGCCGCGGCGGCGTTACGCGGCGCCGAGGAAACGCTGCAACAGCTGCGCTCAGTGCTGCCGGCCACGCAGGGTCGCGTCGCATGGGCACGGCACCGCACCACCCTCGGCGCAGCGACTGCCCAATGGATGCGCTCGCTTGAGAGCCTGTCCGCCGTGCTGGCACGGGGCGATGAGCAGGGAGCCACCGCGCAGCTGGCCGAGCGCGCCGCGGATCTTGCGGCCAGCCTTGCGCGCATCGCGGCGGTCGATGAGCTGGATGGCGCACGCACGCTCGAGGTGAGCGCGCGGGGGTTCAGCTTGAGTCTCATGCCCTTCGACATCTCAGAGCGCTTTCGCGCGCTGGTGGACTCGCGGCGCGGAGCGTGGATCTTCACTTCCGCCACGCTGTCACTCGGCGAGGAGTTCGGGCACTTCACCGGCCGGCTGGGTCTTGATGCCGCCCCGACGCTGCGCATCGACAGCCCGTTTGATCATGAGCGGCAGTCTCTCTTATATCTGCCGGCCGGCCTGCCGGAACCGATGTCGCAGGGTTATGTGGCCGCCGTGATCGACACCGCCGTGCCCCTGATCGATGCCGCGCGCGGCGGCGCCTTCGTTCTCTTCACCAGTCACCGTGCGCTGTCGCAGGGAGCCGCGTTGCTGCGCACCCGTTGGCAGGATGGCGCGCCCTACCGCCTGTTCGTGCAGGGCGAGGCGCCGCGCGAGCGACTGCTGGAGGAATTCCGCGCCGACGGCAACGGCGTATTGCTCGGCACGGCGAGTTTCTGGGAAGGGGTGGATGTGAAGGGCGAGGCCTTGCGGCTGGTGGTGATCGAGAAGCTCCCGTTTGCCTCCCCCGAGGATCCGCTGGTGCGCGCGCGCATCGAGCACCTGACGGCCAGCGGCGGCAACGCGTTTCGTGATTATCAGCTGCCGGAAGCCGCTCTTGCGCTCAAGCAGGGCGCCGGGCGGCTGATCCGCAGTGAGGACGACTACGGCGTGGTCGTGATCTGCGATCCGCGCATGCTCGGTCGCGGCTACGGGCGCGTCTTCCTGGCCGCTCTGCCGCCGATGACCCTCACCCAGGATCCCGACGAAGCCGCGCGGTTCCTCGCCCGCCACGCGCCGCGGCCCGTGCCGAGCGCGCGCGCCGCGGCCGCGCCGTGAGGATTCTCGCGATCGATACGGCGACCGAGAACTGCTCGGCGGCGCTGCTCATCGACGATCAGGTGATCACGCGCGAGCGGATGCTCGAGCGTGGTCATGCCGAACTCATCCTGCCGATGGCGGACGAACTGCTCGCCGAGGCCGGTATCCCGCTCGCCGCGCTGACCGTCATCGCCTTCGGCCGAGGCCCGGGCGGTTTCACCGGCGTGCGTCTGGCGGCGAGTCTGGCGCAGGGGCTGGCCTTTGGCGCCGGCTTACCGGTCGTGCCGGTCTCGGACCTGGCTGCGCTTGCCCAGCGTGTCCTGGCGCAGGAGGCGGCCGTAGCGCGGGTGCTCGCGTGCACCGATGCGCGCATGCGCGAGGTTTACTGGGGATGCTTCGAGCGCAGTGCGACGGGGCTTGCCGCCGCCATCGCAGAGGAGCACGTCGGCAAGCCTGCCACCGTGCAGCTGCCGCAGGCCTGGTCCGGCCAAGCCCACGCTCTGCCGGTGTGGGGGGCGGGCTCGGGGTTCGCCGCCTATCCCGAGCTGCACGCGGCCGTGGGAGCCGGCCTTTGCGCGGTCCTCGAAGGGCTCTTTCCGCGGGCCCTGGAGATCGCGCGCCTGGCAGCGCCCGAGGCTGCGGCCGGGCGGGTCCTGCCAGCCGAACAGGCCCTGCCCGTCTATCTGCGCGACGATGTGACCCAGATCCCTGAATCCCGGTCATTAAACTGACACCGTTTGCGCGGTTGTCATGAATCTGCAACACAACGGCCCTGTAATACCCGCGCGCCCGCCGCAGCTGTAACAAACGATGCCCGCCAAACAGGTACTGATCGTCGAGGACGAGCGGCCGATCCGCGAGATGATCGCCTTCGGACTCAAGCGCGCGGGCTTCGAGGTCCGCGAGGCAGAGGATTGCCGCACCGCACGGGCGGCGCTGGCGGACGCCCGCCCCGACCTCGTCCTGGTCGACTGGATGCTGCCGGACATGAGCGGGCTTGAACTGACGCGCTCGCTTAAGCGTGACCGTGAGACGCGCGAGCTGCCCGTGATCATGCTCACCGCGCGCGCCGAGGAGGGCGATAAGGTCGCAGGCCTTGAGGGTGGCGCCGATGACTACGTCACCAAGCCCTTCTCACCCCGGGAACTGCTGGCGCGCATCAATGCAGTGCTGCGCCGCATCGGCGGGAACGGAGTGGACGAACTGATCGAATTTGAAGGCCTGATCCTCGATCAGGGCAGCCACCGGGTGATGGTCGGCGAGCGCACGGTGGCGCTCGGGCCAACCGAATACCGCATGCTCGAGTTCTTCATGACGCACGCGGAACGGGTTTATACGCGCGACCAGCTGCTCGATCGCATCTGGGGTGGCAACGTGTACGTCGAGGAGCGCACCATCGACGTTCATATCCGTCGTCTGCGCAAGGCGCTCGAGGAATTCGGGTACGATCGCTTCGTTCAGACGGTCCGCGGCTCTGGCTATCGCTTCTCGCCACGGACGATATAAAGAAGAGGCACGCTTAGTCCATGGAACCGGCGACGCAGGCGTGGTGGTTCGCGGCGGTTCGCCTGCTCGGCACCGTGGTCGTCGGTTGCGGCGTCGGCTGGCTGTTCGGCAATCTGTGGGGCGGCCTTGCCGCAGCGCTTGCTCTGCATCTGGCTTGGGTGCTGGCCAACCTGTTCCGTCTGGAGTGGTGGCTGCGGCACCGCGGCTACGCCGACCCGCCGGACGTGGGCGGCGTGTGGGGCGAGATCATCGCCCAGATCGTACGCCTGCACCGTCGCAAGCGCTTCCACAAGCAGCGCTTCGTGCAGCTCATGCGCCAGCTGCAGCGCTCCACCGCCGCTTTGCCCAACGGGGTGGTCATCCTCAACGCGCAGCGCGAGATCATGTGGTTCAACCGCATGGCGGCGCGACTGCTCAACCTGCGCCGCACCGCCGACCTAGGCATGCGCATCGAGAACCTGTTGCGCGAGCCGCAGTTCGTGCGCTACCTCGCCGGCGGGGACTTCTCGAACGCGGTCGTGATCCGACCGGCGAGCGGCGGGGACTGTTACCTGTCGCTGCAGGTGGCGCCCTACGGGGACGGTCAGCTGCTGCTGCTCGTGAGCGACGTCTCGCGCCAGCTGCGACTGGAGGCGGTGCGCCGCGATTTCGTCGCGAATGCCTCGCACGAGCTGCGCTCGCCTCTGACCGTGATTTCCGGTTACCTCGAGACTCTCGGTCAGGATGCGCAGCTCGATGCGGACCTGCTCGGACCGATCACCGAAATGCGGCGCCAGGCCGAGCGCATGACCGCGATCATCCGCGACCTTCTGGCACTGTCGCGACTTGAGGAGACCGACCAGGTCGACGGCGGGGAGCCCATCGACGTAGCGGCCCTGCTGGCGCTGCTGCGCAAGGACGTTCTGGCGCGTCCGGTGCACCCGCGCGACGTGCGCGTGAGGATTGATTCGGCCGCGCAGCTTCTCGGCGATGAGCCGGAGATTCACTCGGCGTTCTCAAACCTCGTGGACAACGCCGCCAAGTACACCCCGGCCGAGGGCTCCATCGAGATGCGCTGGTGGCAGGACGGGGAGGGCGGGCATTTTTCGGTCAGCGATACCGGCTTCGGGATTCCCTCCGAACACATCCCGCGGCTGACCGAGCGCTTCTACCGGGTCGACGCCGGACGTTCGCGCGTGACCGGCGGCTCCGGGCTCGGTCTTGCGATCGTCAAACACGTGCTGCAGCGGCACGGCGGCACGCTCGAGGTGCAAAGCGCGCTGGGGGTCGGCAGCACTTTCACCTGCCATTTCCCGCTTGCGCGTGTAGCGCCGCAGACGCGCGCGACGAGCGCGGCAACGGCTTAAGTTTCCAACGCAACTTATTAATTGATAAGAGCCATTTAGTCTGCGTGTCACATGGCCGACACACCGTCGGGCCATCCTAGGGGCGCCCATGAGCGCTCCTGGCAGCACCTCATTCCCCACGCGTCCGCGCAAGGTCCGCACGCTGTTCCTGTCGGATATCCATCTCGGCTTCCGCCATGCGCGGGTGCGCGAGCTGAACGAGTTCCTGCAGGGAATCGATGCCGAGCGCATCGTACTGGTGGGCGACATCGTCGACGCACTGAGCCTGGCGAGGCGTGCCTACTGGACCGCCGAGCACACCCAGGTGGTCCGCACGCTGCTGGCGCGACAGCGCTCAGGCCGCCGTCTGGTCTACATTCCGGGCAACCATGACGCCAGTCTTGCGGTGCTCGCGCAGATGCTGCAGGGCCAGTTCGAAGTCCACCGCGAATGGGTGCACCGCACCGCGCGCGGCGAGCGGCTGCTCGTGATACACGGCGACCAGTTGGACGATGGAATGAGCTGCCCGCGCTGGCTCACCCGCTTGGGCGATGCCTTGCACGGGGCGACCGTGATGGTCAGTCATCGGGTCAACAACCTGCGACGCACCTTTGGCCGGCCCTACTGGCCGCTCGCCGAGCACGTGAAGCTCAGCATCCGCACCAGCGTGCGCTACATCGAGCAGTTCGAGCAGCTGGCGGCGCAGCACGCGCGCGCGCAGGGATACGACGGGGTCGTGTGTGGCCACATCCATCGCCCCAACCTGCGGCGCATCGGCGAGACTCTCTACGGCAACACCGGCGACTGGGTGGAATCGTGCTCGGCACTCATCGAGACGCAGAAAGGCGAACTTGCGCTGCTGCGCTGGCCGCACCGGGAGGGGGAGATCGCGCTGTCCCCCACCACTGCGGTGGCCGACGCCGCGTGAGGATCGCGCTGGCAAGCGATGCCTGGACGCCGCAGACCAACGGTGTGGTGACCACACTCAAGGCCACCGCCGGCACCCTCGAGCGCCTCGGCCACGAAGTGCGCGTGATCTCGGTGCAGGGCCTCACTTCAATCCCCTGCCCGAGTTATCCCGAGGTGCGCCTCGCCGTGGCCCCAGGCGCGCACGTCGCGCGGGAACTCAAGGCTTTCCGTCCCCACGCGCTGCACATCGCCACGGAAGGGCCGCTCGGACTGGCCGTGCGCCGCTATTGCCGCGTGCGCGCCGTTCCCTTCACCACTTCCTACCACACCCGCTATCCGGAATATCTTGCCGCGCGCTGGCCGGTTCCGCTCAGCGTGAGCTATGCATGGCTGCGCCGCTTCCATGCCGCCGCGACGCGCACTTTCGTCAGCAGTGGCTCTCTTGAGGGGCAGCTGGCCCGGCGCGGATTCAGCCGATTGCACCTGTGGCGACGCGGGGTCGACCTGCATACCTTCCGCCCGCTCACCGCACATGCACTGCTCAGCGGACTGCGCCGGCCCATCATGGCCTGCGTCGGCCGCCTGGCGGTCGAGAAGAACCTCGAGGCGTTCTTGTCGCTCAACTGTGCGGGCACCAAGCTTGTGATCGGCGACGGCCCGCAGCGCGAGGCGCTCGCGTCACGCTACCCGCAGGTGGTGTTCACCGGTTACCGCTTTGGCGCCGAGCTCGCCGCGCTCCTGGGCGGCACGGACGTGCTGGTGTTCCCCAGCCGTACTGACACCTTCGGGCTCGTGATGATCGAAGCGCTCGCCTGCGGCGTGCCGGTGGCCGCCTTTCCGGCGCCCGGCCCGCTGGACGTGATTGAGCAGGGTGTGACGGGCGTCCTGCACGAGGACCTGCGCGTCGCG
>DATBYD010000058.1:0-2088 GCA_036513855.1 Steroidobacteraceae bacterium
CACCCGCACCGGCATCGAACGCCGGCACGTCGCGGCCGAGGGCGAGACCACGGTCGACCTGGCGGAAGTCGCCGCACGGCGCGCGCTCGAGGCGGCCGGCATCGCCCCGGAGGAGGTGGACTTCATCGCCTTTGGCACCACCACCCCGGACCTGATCTTTCCCAACTGCGGCACGCTGCTGCAGCAGCGCCTCGGCTGCCGCGGGCCCCCGGCCTTCAGTCTCGAGACCGCGTGTGCCGGGTTCATGTACGCCCTGTCGATCGCCGACAAGTACGTGCGCTGCGGCGAGGCGCGCCGCGCCCTGGTAATCGGCGCCGAGACGCTCTCGCGCATCACCGACTGGAGCGATCGCGCTACCGCGGTGTTGTTTGCCGACGGCGCCGGCGCGGTGGTGCTCGAGCCGGGCGAGTCTCCGGGCGTGCTCTCGACGCACCTGCACTCCGACGGGCACTACAAGGACATGCTCTACTGCGGCAGCGGGGTGTCGAAGGGGTTCGGCCCGAGGCTGGCGATCAGCATGTCGGGCAACGAGGTGTTCAAGGTTGCGGTGAACAAGCTCGGCCTGGCGGTGGACGAGGCGCTGGCGGCGAACGGACTCGACCGCAGTGCGATCGACTGGCTGGTGCCGCACCAGGCCAACATCCGCATCATCCAGGCCACCGCGCGCAAGCTGGATCTGTCGATGGAGCGCGTGATCGTGACCGTGCAGGACCACGGCAACACCTCGGCGGCCTCAGTGCCGCTCGCGCTCGATGTGGCGGTGCGCGATGGGCGTATCCGCCGCGGCGACCTGCTGCTGCTGGAAGCCTTTGGCGGCGGCTTCACCTGGGGCTCGGCACTGATCCGCTATTGAGGGGTGGCGCCGTCCGCCCGGGCGGCCCGTGTCAAACGCATAAAAAAACGCCGCGCGGGTGCGCGGCGTTCATTCGATCGTGGCGACTCGTCTTACTTCGAGACGGACCGCTTGAACATGCGATCAATCTTCTCGTTGGTCGCATCGCAGCACGATTGGCTGGCATGAGCGGCAGCCAGCGCCTGGTTCGCGGTGCTCTGCGCGCCGCTGGCCGCCTGGCCGGCCGACTGGGCGGCACTGTTGGCCTGGTCAGCGGAGCTCTTCGCGGCCGCAACATCGCCCTGCGTCTTGGCCAGCTGAGCCTTCAGGTCCGCAATGTCCGCCTGCAGAGGTTTGATATCCGTACAGGCAGCTAGTCCAACGGCCAATGCCACGGCAGCTGCCGCCTTCACAACACTCGCGCACTTCATAAACGTCCCCTTTGGGTTGTTGATTCGGGATGTCCTGATAACCGATGCGAGTCCGGTGGGCAAGTTCCGCCGTCATCGCCACGCCTAACTGCATCAAATTTGACCCGGGAATGCAACTGCCGGTTGGTACTCTGGTCGTCTTGTCTTCTGATCGCGACACCCGCAGCTGACGCGTGATGTCATGTCAGAAGTGCGGCGCGCCGCAGGCGCGCACGCAGTTACGTCGGGAATTTCCGCTGCGTCAGCGCGCGAGTCGCGTACCGCGCAGACCGGTGTTGCTGCAGGACGGAAGATGCGCGCGCGCGGTCTGACGGCTTCCTTAAGAATTTTTAATTGCTGGCGCCAGTGTTGAGAAGATGCTGCAGATCACGGCAGATCACGTGCGTCAGAGGCGCGGCGTCGCTTTCTTGAGGTGCGCTGCGAAGCTTGGCTTCACTCGCGGTGAGGCGTGGACAAATCCGCGCACGCGCGGTGCGCCGTGGGCTCGGCACGCAAGGTGGGCGGCGTCCTGGTGAGTACCCTCAGGGCGCCTTGGAAAGTGCGCCTCTTGCCGCCGTCCATGATCTGGATATAATCACAGGTACTGTATATTTAGACAGGCAGTTCAGAATGTCCGACCTTACCCCTCGCCAGACACAGATCCTGCGCCTGATCCAGCGTTTCATCGGTGAGAGCGGCATGCCTCCGACGCGCGCCGAGATCGCGCACGAGCTCGGTTTCCGCTCGGCCAACGCGGCCGAGGAGCATTTGCGGGCCCTGGCCCGCAAGGGAGTCATCGCCCTGGTGCCCGGCACCTCGCGCGGCATCCAGCTCAAGGACACCATC
>DATBYD010000059.1:0-2114 GCA_036513855.1 Steroidobacteraceae bacterium
ACCGCCGCGTCGATGTCCTCCTTGTCACCCTCCGCGACACGGGCGATGGTCGCCCCGGTCGCAGGATTCTTGACCTCGAAGGTCTTGCCGGATGCGGCGGATACCCACTTGCCGTCGATCAGCAGTTTCTTGGGAGCATCCAGGAAGTGCGCGACGGGACGGGATGTCTGGGCTTCTCTGATAACTGCGCTCATCGTGACTCTCCTTACGATGACTGGTTTTCATAGGAGTGCGTCCCGCGGGGCAGGCGCGCTCGAAACGGGATGAGTGCCTCGCGGCAGAGCGCTGACGACTATAGGCCGCCCGCCGGCAGCTCGCCAGCGTGCACTGCGGCGCGGCTTTTCCGGTCATTTCAGCCGTTTCCACTCGCGCAGAATCTCGCGCGCCGCATTGTGTCCCGGGATGCCCGAGACGCCGCCCCCGGGATGCGTCGAGGAGCCGCACTGGAAGAGTCCGGCGACCGGCGTGCGGTAGTCGGCCCAGTGCGGCGCGGGCCGCTGCCAGAAGAGCTGATCGGCGGTGAGCTCGCCGTGAAAGATGTGACCCTGGGGCAAGCCGACGATGCGCTCCAGATCCGGAGGCGTAAGCAGCTCGAAATCGATGATCTGCCGCGAGAAGTCCGGCGCCACGGCATCCAGCGCGGCGAACGCGGCGCGCGCGAGGTTGCCCCGCTCGGTGGCCCAGTCCCCCCCCTTGAGTGTGTAGGGCGCGTGGCCGCCGAACACGTTGATGACGTGCTTGCCGGGCGGCGCGAGGGTGTCGTCGACGATCGTCGGCACCACCGGGGTGAGGAACGGCTGGCGCGAGAACCAGCCGTACTTCGCATCGTCGTAGGCACGCTCCAGGTAGTCGATGTCCGGGGCGATGTGCACGTAGGTCGGATAGCTGAATCCTGCCCGGTGCGGGTCGAAAGCGCGGTACTGCGGCGGGCTCTCGGCCGCGATGTTCATCTTGAAGGCGGTGGAGAAGGTGCGGAACGCATCGATCTCCGCCAGCAGCTCCGCGGGCAGGTGCTGCGGCTGCAGCAGCTGGCGGAACAGCGTCTTGGCACTGGCGTTGGAGGCGACCGCGCGGGCGGTGAACTCCCGCCCGTCGACGGTGCGCACGCCGGTAGCGCGGCCGTCCCTGACGAGCACCTCGGCCACCGCGGCATTGGTGAGCACCTGCATGCCGAAACGCGCGCCCGATTGCGCGATGCCCTGGGTAATCGCGCCCATGCCGCCGCGGATGAATCCCCAGCCGCCGGCGCCGGCGTGCTCGCCCATCAGGTGATGCAGGATGACGTAAGCGGTGCCCGGCGAGCGCGGTCCGGCGAACGTGCCGATGCAGGCGTAGTAGCCGAGCACCGCCTTGATCACGTCGCTCTCGAACCACACCGACAGGTAGTCGTAGGCGCTCTGGGTGAGCAGGTCGATCAGCCGGTACATGCGCTCGCCGACGGTGCGCTGCCGCCACAGCAGTGCCGCCGACTCACGGAAATTCTTCCAGCGCCGGCGCGTCGGGTCGACGGGCGTTTCGAACAGCAGGCCGCGCACCAGCCGCGCCGCCTCATCGAGGTGGCGGGCGAATTGCGGATAAACCTGCGCATCGTGCCGCGAGAAACGCGCGAACTCCGCCTGCGTGCGGGCGACCTCGTCGCTGAAAACGATGTAGTCGTCGCCGCCGAGCGGACAGAACAGGTCGTTCGCCGGCAGCACCTGCAGCCCGAACGCCGGCAACTCCAGGTCGCGTATCACCCGCGGATGCAGCAGGCTCATGACGTAGGAGAAGCGCGAGGCGCGAAAGCCGGGGGTGAATTCCTCGGTGACCGCCGCGCCGCTGACGATCTCGCGCCGCTCCAGCACCAGGGTCTTCAGGCCCGCCCGGGCGAGGTACGCCCCACACACCAGGCCGTTGTGCCCGGACCCGATCACGATTACGTCATAGTCGGCCGCCATGTCGTCCGCCGCATCGGCAAGCTGGGGGTGGCCGACATCTTAGGCGTTGCGACCCGGCGCCGCACCGCCCGGCACGCTTCAGGTGATGAGGTGCTGCGGCCTGCCGGCGACGAAGGCCTCGATGTTGTCGATCAGCTGATCGGCGAGAAACTGCATCGCCCCCTCGCTCGCCCAGGC
>DATBYD010000060.1:0-47832 GCA_036513855.1 Steroidobacteraceae bacterium
CTCTCCGACCGTGGAGCAGAACCAGTACACCTACCGTCCGCGCACCTTCGGCGTCACGGCGACCTGGAAGAGTCACGGTCACTAAGCTCGCGCCTTGGCTGCGCCGGTGGTAGCGTGACCGGCGCATGGCAGAAGGCGACACACCGGCCGCTGCGGCCGGAGCCGGCTCGCGCGCCGAGAGGCTGAACACCAGGGCCGCCGGAGTTGTCGGGCTCGCGGTGCTTTGCAGTCGCGTACTGGGCCTGGCACGCGAGCAGATCTTCGCCGCGCTGTTCGGCGGCGGGCGCGTCATGGACGCGTTCACCATCGCGTTTCGCATCCCGAACCTGCTGCGTGACCTGTTCGCCGAGGGCGCGCTGTCCACCGCCTTCGTGACGGTGTTCACCCGCACCGCGGCTCTCGAGAATGAGGCTTCCGCCTGGCGGCTCGCCAACAAGGTGGCGACGCTCGCCGCGGTGGCGTTGAGTGCGATCACCCTCATCGGGGTGCTCTCGGCCCCCTGGCTGGTGGCAGTGCTTGCGCCCGGGTTCGATCCCGACAAGGCCGCGCTCACCGTGACCCTGACGCGGATCATGTATCCGTTCATCCTGCTGGTGTCGCTCGCAGCTTTGGTGATGGGGATGTTGAACTCGCGCGGCGTGTTTGGCATCCCGGCGATGGCCTCGAGCTTCTTCAACTTAGGTTCGATCATCGCCGGCGTTGCACTGGGCTACTGGCTCGATCCGCACTTCGGGCAGCGCGCGATTCTGGGCCTTGCCATCGGCACTCTGATCGGCGGGGCCATGCAGCTTTTGGTGCAGCTGCCCTCGCTGCGGCGCGCGGGTTACACCTACCATCCCGACTTTGCCTGGAAGACCCCGGGCGTGCGCTCGATCCTGCGCCTGATGGGCCCCTCGGTGATCGCCGCCAGCACCACCCAGGTCAACGTGCTGGTGAATTCGGTGTTCGCCTCGCAGCTGGGCGATGGGCCGACCTTCTGGCTGACGGTGGCGTTTCGCCTCATGCAGCTGCCGCTCGGCATTTTCGGCGTGGCGCTCGGCACGGTGGCGCTGCCGCTGCTGGCGCGTATCGCGGCCAGCGGCGATACCCCGAGCTTTCGCCGCGAACTCGCGCGCGGCATGCGCCTGGCGCTGCTCATGACCATCCCGGCGAGCGTTGGCCTCATGGTGCTCGCCGAGCCGATCATCTCGGTGCTCTACCAGCATGGGCGGTTCGGCGCCTTCGAGACCGCCGAATCCGCCGGAGCGCTGCGCTTCTATGCCATCGGATTGTGCGCGTACGCGGCCCTCAAGGTACTCGTCAATGCCTTCTACGCGCTCGATAAGCGCAAGACACCGATGGTCGTCAGCTTCATTGCGGTCGCGCTGAACCTGGTGCTGAACTGGATTTTCACCCGCCAGCTGGGTTGGGGACACCGCGGCCTGGCGCTGTCCACCGCCTGCGTGGCGAGCAGCAACTTCCTCATTCTGTATTTCCTGATGCGCTCGCACCTGGGGCGCCTCGAGTCGCGCGCCATGCTGACGCTCTTGACCCGGGTGGCACTGGCTTCGGCGCTGCTGTGCCTGATCGCCTGGACCGGCTCGCACTGGCTGCTGGCGGACTGGGCGGTCGAGCGCTTCTGGCCCAAGTGCGCAAGCCTGCTGCTTGTCATCGCCACCAGCGCTGGTGCGTTCTTCCTGTGTGCCAATGCGCTGGGCATCGCCGAGGTCCACGAGGTCGTGGCCGCGGCGAGTCGCAGACTGGGCCGCGCCGGCAACAAATAGCCGCGTCCGCGGTCCAACTGCTCATGCCCGCCGCCGACACGCGTGCCCCAATGGATTCAGCCAAGATTCAGCTAAAGGACGGGATGATGAAAGCTATGAAAACGCCTACCCGCATGCTGGCACCGCTGGTGCTGTTGGGCTGCTCGGCGCCGACGTTTGCGCAGGTGTACCAGTCACAGTACGGGGATCGCCCGGTGCAGTGGTACCTTGATGCCGGCGGCAGCATCACTCAGAACCAGACGGCCGACAATTTCGATAATGGCTGGAGCGTAGGCACCGGGGTGAGCTTCCGCCCCGACCCGACACAACCGTTCTCGCTGCGCGCGGAAGTCAACTACAACCGCTTCGAGGGCACTAATCTCTTCGTCAGCCAGAGCCAGTACGCCAACGACGGCAACATGCAGACGGTCACCGGCTTTGTCGACGGGGTGTTCGACGTGCCGCTCAATCCCTGGTTTCGTTTCTACGCCACCGGGGGTGTGGGCCTCGGCTACCGCCGACTGGAACTCACGCAGAACGGCTTCTTCTGCAACTCTTTCTTCTGCGGACCGGGCTACGGCAGCAACAACCTGGTTGCGAGCAGCGACACCACACACTTCGCGTGGAATGCGGGCGCCGGCATCAACTTCGCCCTGCCGTACGGGCAATCCTGGTTCATCGAAGCGCGCTACGAGCGCATCGAGACTCAAGAACCAACCGAGTACATTCCGATCCGTTTCGGCTTTCGCTTCTAAGAGCGCCCTGCTGAGGCAAACTCGACACACGCTCTGAGCAGCCGCTCGAGCACCGCGCGCAGGGGTGCGGCAAACGCCTCATCCCAGGCGCACGGCCAGGTGGCGGAGGTCACCTCGCCTTCCGGCTCGCGCAGGTAGCCGCGACAGGCGAGCTCCATCTGCAGCGCGTGCACACCCGCCTGCGGGCGGCCGTAGTGGCGCGTGGTGTAGCCGCCCTTGAAGCGGCCGTTGGTCACGCGCGAGAAATCCGAGTCGTCGCAGTGCCGCTCGATGCGCTCGGTGAGCCCCTGAGCGCAGCTCGCGCCCGCAAACGTGCCGATGTTGAAATGCGGCAGCGCGCCGTCGAACAGCCGCGGGATGTGCGAGCGGATCGAGTGGCAGTCGTACAGTACGATCACCGGATGCAGCGCGCGCAGCCGCGTGATTTCCGCCTGCACGGCATGGTGATAGGGCTCGAAGAACTCCTGCCGGCGCGCGGCGATCTGCCCCGCGCCCGGCTCCGCCCCGCCGTGGTACAGCGGCTCGCCATCGAAGGTGCTGGTGGGGCAGAGCCCCGTGGTCGCCTGCCCGGGATACAGCGAGGCGCCGGAGGGGTCGCGGTTCGGGTCGATCACGGTGCGCGACACGGCGGTGCGCACCAGGCTTGCGTCCAGTGCTTCGGCGAACGCGTAAAGCCGATCGATCCACCAGTCGGTGTCCTTGCGCGCCAGCCACAGTGAATTCAATCCGGGAGCGATCGAGGCCGGGATTTCCGTGCCGGTGTGCGGCATGCACAGCAGCAGCGGTGCAGCACCGCGGCGCACCGTGAGCCATGGCGGTTCGGCTTTGTCGATCATCGCGGCCCGACCTCCTCAAGGCATAATGTACGCTTATGACGAGCCTGTGGTTGGAGTCGGCGCTGCTGCCGTCCGGATGGGCGCAGCAGGTGCGCATCGGCGAGCGCGGCGGACGCATCGAGAGCGTGACGGCCGGCACCGCAGCTCAGGGCGCCGATGAGCGCCATGCCATCGGGCTGCCGGGGCTGCCCAATGTCCACAGCCACGCCTTCCAGCGTGGACTCGCAGGCCTCACCGAGCGGCGCGGGCCCGGGAGCGACAGCTTCTGGAGCTGGCGTGAGCTCATGTACCGCTTCGTTGAGCGCCTAACTGCCGAGGAGCTCGAGGCGATCAGCGCCCTTTGCTTCGCGGAGATGCTCGAGGGCGGCTTCACGCAGGTCGGTGAATTTCATTACCTGCACCACGATATCGACGGCGCACCCTACGCAGATCCGGGCGAACTGGCGGCACGGGTGGCGGCGGCCGCCGCGCACACCGGCATCGGGCTGGTACTGCTGCCGGTGTTCTACGCGCACAGCAGCTTTGGCGGCGAAGCGCCCTCGGCCCGGCAGCGCCGCTTCATCAGCGATCCGGCATCCTTCGCCCTCATCGTGGAGGCGTGCCGCCGCGCGGTGCGGCCGCTCGCGGGCGCCCGGGTCGGCGTCGCGCCGCACAGTCTGCGCGCGGTGACGCCTGCGGAGCTTCAGGCGGTCGTGGCGCTCGCCGGTGGCGCCCCCGTGCACATCCACATCGCCGAGCAGACGCGCGAGGTGGAGGAATGCCTGGCCTGGTGCGGCCAGCGGCCCATCGAGTGGCTGCTGGATCACTGTGCGCTCGATGAGCGCTGGTGCCTGGTGCACGCCACGCACGCGAGCGACGCGGAGCTGGCCGGCATCGCGCAGCGCCGCGCCGTGGTGGGCCTGTGTCCGCTCACCGAATCGAGCCTGGGAGATGGCATCTTCGCGGCCAAGACCTTCATGGGGGCGCACGGGCGGGTGGGGATCGGCAGCGATTCCAACATCATCCTCGATGCGGCAGGCGAACTGCGCACGCTCGAGTATTCGCAGCGCCTGGCTCATCGCGCACGCAACGTGCTCGCCGGCGGGGCCGATGTCTCGACCGGCCGGCACCTGTTCGAGGCTGCGCTCGCGGGCGGCCGCCAGGCCCTCGGCGGCACGCCGAGCGATCCGGCCGGGCTCACCCTCGGCGCATCGCTCGACCTCATCACCCTCAATCAGGCCCATCCGGCGCTCGCCGAGCGGCGCGGCGATGAGATCCTGGACAGCTGGATCTTCGCAGGCGGCCGCGAGCTCATCGACTGTGTGTGGCGGGCCGGCGTCCAGGTCGTGCGCGGCGGCCGGCATCGCGACCGCGAGGCGCTCGTCGCACGCTATGCGCAGGCGCTGCGCCGGCTGCGGGGCGCCTAGGCGCGCTTGAGATAAAAGCAATCATGAGAAAGATCATCGGCGCCCTCTTGGCCATCATCGCTGCGATCGCGGTGGGGGGCATCGCGCTCAACCGGCACGAGCCGATCAACTCGCTTTGGATCATCACCGCCGCGGTGTGTATCTACCTTCTGGGTTATCGCTTCTATTCCACCTGGATCGCCACCCGCGTGCTGCTGGTGGATCCCTCGCGGGCAACCCCCGCCGAGCGGCTCAACAACGGGCGCGACTACGTGCCGACCCACCGCGCGATCGTGTTCGGTCACCACTTCGCCGCCATCGCGGGCCCCGGGCCCCTGGTCGGCCCGACGCTGGCCGCGCAGTTCGGCTATCTGCCCGGGACCCTGTGGATCCTGGTGGGGGCGGTGCTGGGCGGTTGCGTGCAGGACATGTGCATCCTGCTCTTGTCCCTGCGCCGCGATGGCCGCAGCCTGGGCCAGATGGCGCGCGATGAGCTCGGACCGGTCGGCGGTTTTGCGGCGCTGATCGGCACGCTGCTCATCATGATCATCCTGAGCGCGGTGCTCGGGCTGGTGATCGTCAACGTCATGAAGCACAGCCCGTGGGCGACCTCCACGGTGTTCGGCACCATTCCGGCGGCCGTGCTGGTGGGGATCTACCTGCGCCACCTGCGGCCCGGTCGGGTGCTCGAGGCGACCGCGCTCGGGGTGGCGCTGGTGTTGCTGGCCCTCCTCGCCGGCGGCTGGATCGATCACCAGAGCGCCGTGCGCGTGCTGTTCGATTATTCGGCCCTGGTGCTGGCCGGCTTCGTCATCCTCTACGGGTTCAGCGCCGCGATCCTGCCGGTGTGGCTCCTGCTCGCACCGCGCGACTACCTGTCGACCTTCCTGAAACTCGGCACCGTCATCCTCCTGGCGGTCGCCATCCTCATCACGCACCCGCAGATCAGGATGCCGGCGCTCACCCAGTTCACCGACGGCAGCGGTCCCCTGTTCGGCGGCAAGGTGTTTCCGTTCGTGTTCATCACCATCGCGTGCGGCGCGGTATCCGGCTTTCACGCGCTCATTGCGAGCGGCACCACGCCAAAACTGCTCAGCAGCGAGGCCGACGTGCGCCTGGTAGGCTACGGCAGCATGGCGCTGGAGTCCTTTGTCGCGATCATGGCGCTCATCGCCGCGACGCTGCTCGATCCGGGGGTGTTTTTCGCCATCAACAGCGGGGCGGGAGTGGTCGGCGCAAGCCCCGAAGCGGCCGTGCAGACCATCAGCGGCTGGGGCTTCCCGGTGACGGTCGAGCAGATGCGCTCACTCGCCCAGGCGATGGGCGAGCAGACGCTGTTTGCGCGCACCGGTGGCGCGCCCTCACTCGCGGTGGGCATGGCGAGCATCCTAGGCTCGGGCTTCGGCCGCGGCTTTCTTGCGCTGTGGTATCACTTCGCCATCATGTTCGAGGCGGTGTTCGTCATGGCGACGCTGGATGCCGGCACGCGCGTCGGGCGTTTCATGCTGCAGGACCTGCTCGGGCAGCTGTGGAAGCCGCTCGGGCGCACTTCCTGGTACCCCTCGGTGCTGTTTGCCTCGGCGCTCATGGTGGGTGCGTGGGGGTACTTCCTGTACATCGGAGTGATCGATCCGAACGGCGGGGTCAACATCCTGTGGCCGATGTTCGGCATCTCCAACCAGATGCTCGCCGCGATCGCACTCTCGGTGGCGAGCGGGATCATCATCAAGTCCGGTAAGCGGCGCTACGCGCTCGTGACACTGATACCGCTCGCGTGGCTGGCGCTGATCACCACCACGGCGGCGTGGCAGAAGGTCTTGAGCCCGGACGTTCGCATCGGACTGTTCGCCGCGGCGGGCGATCTTGCGCGCAAGCTCGCCGCCGGTGCGCTCGCGCCTGAGCGGGCCGCGGTGGCGCCGCAACTGATCTTCAACCAGCGCCTCGATGGCTGGCTCACGGTGCTGTTCACCGTGATCCTCTGGTTCGTGATCCTGGATGCGATGCGGGTGTGCGCGCGGCGCCTGCGCGGGCTACCGATGCGCTCGGGCTCGGAGGCTCCCTATCGTGCGAGCCGACTGGGCGGCGCGCTCGCCGCGGGGCGTCCGTGAAGCGCCTGCGTGCCCGGATGGCGGCGCTGTGGCGCGCAGTGCGGCAGCTCAGCGGCGATGACGCCTATGAGCGCTACCGCGCGCATCAGGCGGCGCGCCATCCGCAGGAGCCTGCGCTCAGCCGCCGCGCCTTCTGCGCCGACGAGGAGCGTCGCAAGTGGAGCCGCGTGAGTCGCTGCTGCTGAGGGCTGCGCCAAAACGCAGGGCCGCGGCCGGCGCGGCGCGAAAATGCTAGCATTGCCCGCTTGGCCACGGCGTGTTGTCAGGTAAGAAGTATGGCACTCAAGATCATGATTCTCGGCGCGAACGGCTTCATCGGCAGCGCGCTCACCAACGCGATCCTGCGCAAGCGCGACTGGGAGGTCTACGGCATCGACCTCTCGGACAACAAGCTCGGCGATCTGCCCAAGGATCAGCGCTTCCACTTCGTCGAAGGTGACATCACCATCAACAAGGAGTGGGTCGAGTACCACGTGAAGAAGTGCGACGTGGTGGTGCCGCTGGTGGCGATCGCAAATCCCGCCCAGTACGTCAGCCATCCGCTGCGGGTGTTTGAGCTGGATTTCGAGGCCAACATCGACGTGGTGCGCCATTGCGTCAAGTACGGCAAGCGGCTGATCTTCCCCTCGACCTCCGAAATCTACGGCATGTCTCCGGATGCGGTGCTGGACGAGGAGTCGAGTCCTCTGGTGTACGGCCCGATCAACAAGCAGCGCTGGATCTATGCCGCCTCAAAGCAGCTGCTCGATCGCGTCATCTTCGCCTACGGGGTGCGTGACAACCTCGACTACACGCTGTTCCGCCCGTTCAACTTCATCGGGCCGAATCTGGACAACGTCGAGGAACCCAAGGAGGGCAGCTCGCGCGTGTTCACGCAGTTTCTCTCCAACGTACTGTACAAGCGCCCGATCAAGCTGGTGGACGGCGGCAGCCAGAAGCGCTCCTTTACCTACATCGACGATGCGATCGAGGCGCTCTTGACCATCCTCGGTAACGCGGGCGGCTGCGCCACCCGGCGCATCTTCAACATCGGAAATCCCGGCAACTGCATCTCGATCCGCGATCTCGCGCAGCGCACCATCCGCATCGCGCAGGAATTTCCCATGCTGCGCGAGAATGCCAAGGCGACCGAGATCGTGGATATCTCGGCAGGCGAGTACTACGGCAAGTACTACCAGGACATCCAGGTTCGCGTGCCCAACATCGAGGCCGCCAAGCGCGATCTGGGCTGGGGACCCAGCACCGACATGGACACCGCCATCCGGCGCACCATCGATTTCTACGTGAAGCAGGAGGGCTTTGCAGCGCGCGTGGCGGCGATGGCCGCCATTTAGCGCGCGCTAAGCCTCTCATCGGGATGGGCCTAACTTCGGGGCAGGAGCGGGGCGCGGGCGCGCTCGGCTGGCGGCCATGGCTGGTGCTGGCGCTGGCCTGGTTCGCCACCCTGCAGGTGCGCCCGATGCTCGATCCGGATGAGGGTCGTTACGCGGAAATCCCGCGCGAAATGCTCGCCAGCGGCGATTGGGTGACGCCGCGCTTCGATGGCCTGAAGTATTTCGAGAAACCGCCGCTGCAGTACTGGGCCACCGCGGGTGTGTATGCGGGCTTTGGCCTGTCCGAGTGGAGCTCGCGACTGTGGAGCGTGGGCCTGGCGTTCGCCTGCCTGCCGCTGGTGTTTGCCTGGGTCGCAAAGCTTTATGGACGCAGCGCCGCGCTCGGCGCGCTCGCCGCACTCGGCGTCAGTCCGTTCTTTCTGATCATCGGACACCTGAATCTTCTGGATGGCGCCTTCACCTTCTGGCTCACCGCCGCGGTACTTTCTTTCGCGCTGGCGCAGACTGCGCCGTTGCAATCGGGCGCGGAGCGGCGCTGGATGCTCGCCGCCTGGGCACTGGCGGCCCTCGCAGTGCTCTCCAAGGGCATCGTCGTGTTGGTTCTGGCCGGCTCCGCGTTGATCCTTTACACCCTGATCGAGCGCGATGCCCTGACCTGGCGGCGGCTGCACCTGCGCGCAGGCCTTCTACTGTTCGCCCTCATCGGCGCGCCGTGGTTCATCCTGGTGTCGCTGCGCAACCCGAGCTTCCCGCAGTTCTTCTTCGTGCACGAGCACTTCGCGCGCTTTCTGACCACCGTGCACCAGCGCGTGGAGCCGTGGTGGTTCTTCCTGCCGCTGCTTTTGTCCGGCGTGCTGCCGTGGCTTACGCCGCTGGCGCGCGCCTGCGTCAATGGGTGGAATGAGCCGGCCGTGGCGGGCAGTGCCGGGCACTTCAGACCCGCACGCTTCCTCCTCATCTACGCCGGCGTGACGCTTGCCTTTTTCTCGGCCTCAGGTTCCAAGCTTGCCCCGTACATCCTGCCGATGCTGCCGGTGCTCGCGGCCCTCACCGGGGCGGCGAGCAAAGAGCCGCGCGAACTCGCCCGAATGGCCGCGCGCATCGGGGCCGCGTTCGTCTTCATCGTGGCCACCGGTCTCCTTATCTATAGCGCCCGCAAGAACAGCTTCGTGCCGCATGAGGCGCTCTACTGGGCGCTGGCAGGCGTGGCCGCCGCCCTCGGCGCGCTCGCGCTGAGTTTCCTTGCCCGCGCCTCAGCGGTGGCCGTGGTGGTCGGCAGCGCTGCCGGCGCCATGCTCGCCTGGCAGTGCCTGCTGTGCGAGTACACCCTGATCCCGCCGGCGCGCTCGGCCCGGGAACTCGTGACGGCGGTACGCCCGTTCATTGGCGCCCATACCGCCCTGTACAGTGTCGGCCAGTACCGTGAGACCGTGTCGCCGTACCTGGGCCGCACCCTGCAGCTGGCCGGCTACGACGGGGAGCTGGCCTTTGGACTCGCCGAGGAGCCCGGCCGCCGCATGAGCACCGATGAGTTCGCGGCCCGCTGGAGCGCCGGAGGCGAGGCCGTGGCATTCTTCGATCCTGAGGTCTGGGATGCCTGGCGCCGGCGCGGGCTGCCCGGTCGGGTCATTGCCGCCGATAACCACACCGTCGCCGTGAGTCGCCTGTGAGATTGACCGATTTTTCGATCCTGTTTTGTGGCGTACTGCTGAACGCACTGGCGCAGCTCGGACTCAAGGCCGCAACACGCACCAGCGGTCCGCTCATCGTCACCGATGCCGGGGTGCTGCAGCGCGCGCTCGACCTGCTGGTGGTGCCCTCGTTATGGTACGCACTGTGTGCGTACGGGCTGAGTGTCATCGTGTGGCTGGTGGGGCTCTCGCGCGTGCCCGTCACGCAGGCCTATCCGCTCTTGTCGCTGGGCTATGTCATCAACATTGCGCTGGCCTGGTGGCTGCTCGGGGAGGTTCCCAACGTACAGCGCGTCGCCGGCATCGGCGTCATCGTGCTGGGTGTGGTACTGGTGGCGCGCTCATGAACGATTCGACCAAGACGGCTAAGCCGCTGCTGCCCTTCACGCGTCCGAGCATCGATGAGCACACCATCGAGGCGGTGGCCGAGGTGCTGCGCTCGGGGTGGCTCGCGAGCGGGCCGAAGGTGGCGCAGCTCGAAGCGGAGCTGTCGGCCTACCTGTCCGGGCGCCCGGTGCGCACCCAGACCAGTGCCACTATCGGCATGGAGATGGCACTGCTCGCCTGCGGCATCGGCACGGGCGATGAGGTCATTACTCCGGCGCTGAGCTTCGTGGCGACCGCGAACGTCATCGTTCGCGTCGGCGCGCACCCGGTGTTCGTTGATGTCGGACTGGATTCGCGCAACATCGATCTGGATCAGGTCGAGGCGGCCATCACTGCCCGCACGCGCGCGATCATGCCGGTGCACTTCGCGGGACTGCCGGTGGACATGGATCGCCTGTACGCGATTGCCGCACGCCACCGGCTGCGCGTCATCGAGGATGCCGCGCATGCCATCGGCTCGAGCTGGCGCGGGCGCCGCATCGGCAGTTTCGGCGACCTGGTGTGCTTCAGCTTTCATCCCAACAAGAACATGACCACCATCGAGGGTGGCGCCATTTCCGGCGGTTCGCCCGAGGAACTGAAGAGAATCGAACTTGAGCGCTGGCACGGGCAGGTCAAGTCCGGGCTCGACGGTTTTGACACCCTGATCGCCGGCGGCAAGTGCAATCTTTCGGACGTTGCGGCCGCGGTGGGGCTCGGGCAGCTGCGGCGCCTGGAGGAGTTCAACGCCCGCCGCCGCGCCCTGGTGGCGCGCTATTACGAGCTGTGGGGCGGGCACGCTGCGCTGCGCCTGCCGGAGCGCGGCGATGAGGGGCACAGCTGGCACGTGTTCACGCCGCTCCTGCCGCTGCCGCAACTATCGCTGTCACGGGCGCAGTTCATCCAGGCGATGAAGGAGCGCGGTATCGGCGTCGGGGTCCACTACCCGGCGATCCACCTGTTCAGCGCCTACCGTGCGCTCGGCTATCGCGAGGGTCAGTTTCCCAACGCCGAGCGCATCGGCCGCGAGACGGTCACCCTGCCGCTGTTTCCGGCGATGCAGATGAGTGACGTCGATCGCGTGGTCGAGGCGGCCAATGCCGTGCTCGCCGGAGCACGCGCGTGAATCCGATGATCTCGGTGGTCATCCCGGTGTACAACGAGGAGGAGGGGCTGCCGTTCCTGTTCGAGCGGCTCTACCCCACGCTCGATGCGCTCGGCCGAAGTTACGAGGTCGTATTCGTCGATGACGGCAGCAGCGACCGCTCGGTCGCGCAGCTGCGCGAACAGTTCCAGCGCCGACCGGATGTCACGCGCGTGGTGGTGCTGGCGCGCAATGCCGGCCAGCATATGGCGATCCTGGCCGCCTTCGAGCAGACGCGCGGTAGCTACGTGATCACCCTCGATGCGGATCTGCAGAATCCACCCGAGGAGATTGCGCGCCTGATCGCCGCCATGGACGCGGGCGCCGACTATGTCGGTACCATTCGCAGGAGCCGGCACGATCGGCTGTGGCGCAAGGCCGCCTCACGGCTGATGAACCGCATTCGCGAGGGCACCACCTCGATCCGCATCACCGATCAGGGCTGCATGCTGCGCGGCTACCACCGCAGCGTCATTGATGCCCTGAATCGCTGCCATGAGGTCAGCACCTACGTGCCGGCGCTCGCCTACACCTTCGCCCGCCGTCCGGTGGAGATCGAGGTCTCGCACGCGCAGCGCCGGGTCGGGCAGTCGAAATACTCGCTGTTCCGGCTCATCCGCCTGAATTTCGACCTGATGACCGGCTTCTCGGTCGCGCCATTGCAGTTCTTCTCCATGAGCGGGATCGTCATCGCGTTGCTGTCGATCGGTTTTGTGATCTACCTCGCCATCCGTCGGCTGATCGTGGGTCCTGAGGCTGAGGGCCTGTTCACGCTGTTCGGCGTGGCGTTCTTCCTGATCGGGGTGGCGCTCATCGGCCTGGGCGTGGTGGGTGAGTATGTGGGACGCATCTACGAGCAGGTGCGCCAGCGGCCCCGCTACACCGTGGCCGCGGTGCTCGAGGAGGGCGCCGATGCCGCCGCCCAGCTCACCAACACCGCAACCACCGGCGAGCTGCTGGCGTTGTCGGAGCAAGTGCGCGGAGGCGCGGAGTGAGACCGGCGCGGGCCGTCGTCTTCGCCTATCACGATGTCGGAGTGCGCTGCCTGAAGGCGCTGCTCTCGGCGGGAGTCGAGGTTTCACTCGTGGTCACCGTGCCGGACGACCCGCTCGAGCGGCACTGGTATGGGAGCGTTGCCGAGACCGCCGCGGACTACGGCCTGCCGCTGATCGCACCCGCCGAAGCCAATACACCGGAACTGCTGCGCAGGGTCGCCGACCTTCGGCCCGATTTCCTGTTCTCCTTCTATTACCGCGCCATGCTCGCGGATGCGCTGCTGCGCTGCGCGCGTCGCGGCGCGCTTAACATGCACGGCTCGCTCTTGCCCAAGTACCGCGGCCGCGCGCCGGTGAACTGGGCCATTCTCAAAGGTGAGGTGGAGACGGGCGCCACCCTGCACTACATGGTCGCACGCGCGGACGCCGGCGATATCGTCGACAGCCAGGCCGTGCCGATCCTCGCCGACGATGACGCGCGCGAGGTCTTCGCCAAGGTGACCGTGGCGGCGGAGATGGTGCTCACGCGCTCGCTGCCCGGACTCATCGCCGGCACCGCCGCCCGCACGCCGCAGCGCATCCTGCCGGGAGAATACTTCGGGCGCCGCACGCCGGCGGACGGACGGATCGACTGGTCGCGCCCGGCACGCGAGATCCACAACCTGGTGCGCGCGCTGGCGCCTCCTTTCCCCGGTGCGTTCGGCGAGGTGGGCGGGGAGCGCTGGGAGATCCAGCGCACGCGGCTGACCGCGCTCACCGCCGCGCGCGCGCCGCCGCAGCTGCGCGGGATCGATGGCCGCTGCTACCTGAGCTGCGGCGACGGGACGCTCCTGGCGCTGCTCGCGGCGGCCAATGCGCGCGGTCCGGTCGAGCTCTCGGCGCTGTCCGCGCAGACCGCCCGGCAGCCGCTGCCGCTTCGCTGACGTGGCCCTGATCGCGCTCAAGATCGATGTCGACACCTACCGCGGTACGCGCGAGGGGGCGCTGCGACTGGCGGACCTGCTGGAGCGGCTCGACCTGCGGGCGAGCTTTCTCTTCAGTCTCGGTCCGGATCACACCGGCCGCGCCATCAAGCGCATCTTCCGGCGCGGGTTTCTCGGCAAGGTGCAGCGCACCTCGGTGCTCGAGCACTATGGACTCAGGACGCTCTTGTACGGAGTGCTGCTGCCGGGGCCGCACATCGGGCGGCGTTGCCGCGAACCCATGCAGCAGATCGCGCGGCGCGGCTTCGAGGTGGGGGTGCACACCTTCGATCACGTGCGCTGGCAGGATAGCGTGGCCGGGGCGGACGAGCCGTGGACCCGCCGCGAGTTTACGCTGGCGCACGATGAGTTCATGGAAGTTTTCGGGCGGGCCCCGCGCGTGCACGGCGCGGCCGGATGGCAGATGAACCGCTACGTGCCCGCGCTCGAGCAGGAGTTTGGTTTCCGCTACGCCTCCGACACGCGCGGCCGCGCGCCGTTCCTGCCGCTGCTCGAGGCGGGCGCCGCGGCCGTCGCGCAGCTGCCGACCACGCTGCCCACCCTGGATGAACTGATCGGCCGGGCGGACCTGGGCGGTGCCGACCCGGTGGATCATCTGCTCGCGCTGACGGCGCAGGCGCCGCTGCGCGACCAGGTCTTCACGCTGCACGCCGAGCTTGAGGGCGGCAAGTTCCTGCCCCATTTCGAGCGCCTGCTGCGCGAGTGGCGCAGCCGCGCAGCGCAGCTCACCGACCTAGCGACTCTCGCCGCCACGCTCGACCTGCCCGGGCTGCCGCGCTCACGCATCGTGGCCGGCACGCTGCCCGGTCGCTCGGGAACCCTGGCGCTGCAGTCTGCCTAGCATCCGCCGAACGTGACCCGCCGCGCACAATATCGGGCGTGTTCGCGCGTCTTAACAGGCAGATGAATGCCGCGCTCGGGGAAACCCTGACCAGCTCGCAGCAGGATCGTTTGATCGCGCTCACCGTGCAGCGCGAGAGTGCCCGGCTGCTGAGCTTTATCCGAAGGCGCATCGCCGATGCGGCCGAGGCCGAGGACATCCTGCAGGAGACGCTGTACGAGCTGGTGCTGGCCTACCGCATGTTGCAGCCGATCGAGCAGGCGGGTGCCTGGCTCATGCGCGTGGCGCGCAACCGGATCATCGACCGCTTTCGCCGCAAGGGCGCCGGCCGGCCCGCGGGCGCCGCCGAGGCGGCCGCCGGCCTCGCGGATCTGCTGCCAGCCCCTGGCGACGGTCCGGAGGAGGAAGTGATGCGCGCGGTGCTGCTCAGTGAGATCGAGGCGGCTCTGGCGCAGCTGCCGGCCGCTCAGCGCGAAGTGTTCGTCGCGCACGAACTTGAGGGGTTAAGTTTCCGTGAACTGTCCGCGCGCACGGGCGTGAGCATCAACACGCTGCTGTCGCGCAAGCATTACGCCACGCAGTTCCTGCGCGAGCGCCTGCAGGCGCTGTGGGCTGACTGGTTATCGAGCTGAAGGAGTGAAGTTATGAGAGGTCCGGTACGTCGGGGCGCGAAGGTGATTCTGATCCTTCCGCTGGTGGTGGCTTTTCTGGCCGTGGTGGGCGCGGCCGTGATGCTGTTGTGGAACGCTCTCGTGCCGCAGCTGTTCCACGGTCCGCAGCTGAGCTACTGGCAGGCCGTGGGGCTCCTGGCCCTGAGCCGGGTGCTGTTCGGCGGCTGGCGCGGTCACGGCTGGCGTGGGCACCGCCACGGCTTGCGCGAGCGCTGGGAGCAGATGACGCCGGAGGAGCGCACCGTGCTGCGCGAGAAGATGCAGAGCCGCTGCGGGCTCGGCGGCAGCTCGGCCGAAGCGGCGAGGGCGCCGGGGCCTTAAGCCCGCGTTTGACGGGGCACGCCGCCCACCGCACCATGCGCCCCGGTGAATGCACAGACCATGACCGCGGTGGAGATTCGTGAGCCGGGCACGGCGCAGGTGCTCAAGCCCGTGCAGCGCCCGCTGCCGCAGCCGGCCGCCGGCGAAGTGTTGATTCGGGTCGCGGCTGCCGGCGTCAACCGCCCCGATATCCTGCAGCGCAAGGGCCTCTATGCGCCACCACCCGGCATCACCGATATCCCCGGACTCGAAGTCGCCGGCGAAGTGATCCGCCTGGGGGAGGGGGTTACCGAACCGGCCCTCGGCGCCCGGGTGTGCGCGCTGGTGGCCGGCGGCGGCTACGCGCAATACGTGAGTGCGCCGGCGGTGCAGTGCCTGCCGGTACCCGCGACGCTGACCCTCGAAGAAGCCGCGGTGCTGCCGGAGACTTTCTTCACCGTCTGGCACAACGTGTTTGAGCGTGCGCGGCTGCAAAGGGGCGAGACCCTGCTCGTGCATGGCGGCTCCAGCGGCATCGGTACGACCGCGATCCTGCTCGGCAAGGCCTTCGATGCCCGGGTGCTGGTCACCGCCGGCAGCGCGCACAAGTGCGAGGTGTGCCGCCAGCTCGGCGCAGACGTCGCCATCAATTACCACGAGGGCGATTTCGTGGCGGCGACGCTGCGCGCCACCGACGGTCACGGCGCGGACGTGATTCTCGACATGGTGGGCGGCGCCTACCTGGCGCGCAACGCCGCCGCCGCCGCCACCGAAGGAAGGATCGCCCTGATCGCCACCCAGGGTGGCACCAAATCCGAGCTCGACTTGCGCCAGCTCATGCACAAGCGTCTCACCATCACCGCATCGACCCTTCGGGCGCAGCCGGTGGCGAACAAGGGCCGCATTGCACGGGCGCTGCTCGAGAACGTGTGGCCGCTGTTTGCTGCCGGGGGGCTCAGGCCCCTGATCCATGCGCGCTTCGCGCTCGCTGAGGCCGCCGCTGCCCACAAGCTCATGGAGTCCGGCGCGCACATCGGCAAGATCGTGCTGCTCGCGCAATGAGCCTGACGGTCGACACTATGTAAAGCCGGTTCCCGCGGCTAAATTTTGCTGCGCCGCAACCGGGTCGTACTGCGCAAACCCTGCACTGGCCTGCCCTTACAACACGCCCAGACGTGCGACAGGTCCGGCCGCGGCAGGCCCCGCAACGCTAGGATTTCCGACGGAACTTTGCCGATCCTGCGCAGCGAGGTGTGCGGACCGAATGTCCGGCATTTACAACCCGTGGCTCGTGGCCTTGTCCATCCTCGTGGCGATGGGCGTGTCCTACATGACGCTGCATTTTGCGGCGCAGTTGGCCGGCAGTCGCCGCCGGATGTCCGAACTGCTGTGGCTGGCGGGCGGTGTCGTGGTCATGGGCGGCGGCATCTGGTCGGTTCACCTCATCGGACTGCTCTCCCTCATCGCTCCGCTGCGCTTCGTGCAGGACGTGACCTGGACGCTGTCCTCGTTCGGGATCGCCATCGCGATTGCCGCCTTCCTCTACAAGGCTCATCTGGATCGCACCCGTCGGCACCGCGACGCGCTCGGGCAGGCCAACGCGCAGCTGCAGCACTTCGCCACGCACGATGCACTCACCGATCTTCCCAACCGCCTGTTGCTGGCAGACCGTCTCGAGCAGGCCATCGCCCACGCCGACCGGCACGGCACGCGCTTTGCGGCGATGCTGGTGGACCTCGATCACTTCAAGGCGGTCAACGATTCACTCGGGCACGCGGCGGGCGATGAGCTGCTGACCGAGGTCGCGCGCCGCCTGCGCTCGGCGGTGCGAAAATCCGACACGCTGGCGCGCTTCGGCGGTGACGAGTTCGTCCTGATCATCAACGATGTGACGGCGGCCGATGAGATCGAAGGCGCCATCCGGGCGGTGTGCGAGTGCCTGACGCGCCCGATCGATCTGGGCGACCTCGAGGTGCACGTATCGCTCAGCGTCGGTGTCAGCATCTATCCTTCCGATGGAGCGGACCGCGAGACGCTGCTCAAGCACGCGGATGTGGCGATGTACCAGGCCAAGCGCGCCGGGCGCAACGGCTTCCAGTTCTACGCGCCGGCGATGAACGCCTTCACCCGCGACCGGCTGGTGCTCGAGAACGAGTTGCGGCGCGCGGTGCGCGCGAGCGAATTCCAGTTGCTGTACCAGCCGCAGGCCAGTACCTCGGATGGCTGCGTCGAGAGCGTCGAGGCACTCATCCGCTGGAATCATCCGCGCCGCGGCATGCTGCCGGCCGCAGCGTTCATACCGCTGGCCGAGGAGAGCGGGCTGATCCTTCCGATCGGCGACTGGGTGCTGCGCGAGGCGTGCCGGCAGGCGAACGCGTGGCGCGCCAGCGGGATGCCGCTGCGCGTGGCGGTCAACCTGTCCGCGCAGCAGCTGCGCCAGAAGGAGTTGCCTGACACGGTGAACGCAGCACTCGCGGCGGCAGGCCTCGATCCTGCGGATCTGGAGCTCGAACTCACCGAGACCGTCGTCATGCAGGAGGCCGAGAGCTCGGTGCGCACGCTCACTCGTTTGAGCGATCGCGGCGTGAGCATCGCGGTCGATGACTTCGGCACCGGCTACTCGAGCCTGAGTTACCTGTGTCGCCTGCCGCTCAAGCGGCTGAAGATCGATCGAAGTTTCGTGCGCGACATCCTCACCAGCCGCGAGAACGCGGAAATCGTGCGCGCCATCGTGTCCCTGGCGGCGAGCCTTGACCTGCGGGTGATCGCCGAGGGCGTCGAAACGCGCGAGCAGCTGGAAGCACTCGCCCGCCTCGGTTGCGAGCACTTCCAGGGCTTTTACTGCTGCCCGCCGGTCGCGAGCGCCCAGCTCGGCGCGCGCATCGCCGCGTGGGAGCGGGGGCGGCGCGCCAGCGCCGCGCGCCCGGGCTCGGTGCAGGGCCTTGAGTCGGCCGCGGCGCTGCAGATGTTGGAGGCGGCGGCGGCAGCAGCGGTCGAGGCCGAGGAATCGCCCGGCGCGGAACACATGGCGGGGATATTCGAAGCGCGCAGGTGAGGCCGCGCTGTTTCCGGCGCGCCGGTCGCGAACGTCACACAATTGACGTAACCTCGCCGCCCGGTTTCGCTGACAAGACGAGGCCTGCGCATGCATCTTTCCCCCTATGGTGTGCTGCAGCTGCCGGTGTGGGGCTGCTGCCTGGTGACCTTCCTCACCATCCAGAGCATGTTTCTCGGGGTCACGCTCTACCTGCATCGTGATCAATCGCACGGCGGCCTCATCCTGCACCCGCTGCTGCGCCATCTGTTTCGATTCTGGCTCTGGTTCAGCTCCGGAGCGGTGACCCGCGAATGGGTCGCCGTGCACCGCTGCCATCATGCCCATGCCGATCAGGCGGGCGACCCGCACAGCCCGCTGCTGTTTGGCGTGCGCCGGGTGCTGTTGGAGGGCTTCGAGCTGTACCGTACCGCCACCCGCGATGAGCAATTGCTGAAGAACTACGGGCGCGGCACGCCCGATGACTGGCTCGAGCGGCGCCTGTACAGCGCCCACCCGTATCTGGGAATCGTGCTGTTCGTCCTCGCGCACCTCATCGTGTTCGGGATCCCCGGCATCATCATGATCGCGGTGCACCTGTCGGCGCAGCCGTTCTTCGCCGGCGGGGTGATCAACGGGCTCGGCCACGCGCTCGGCTATCGCAGCTTCGAGATGCCCTGCGCGGCGACCAACCTTGTGCCCTGGGGCGTACTGCTCGGCGGCGAGGAGCTGCACAACAATCACCATGCGTTCCCGCGTTCCGCGCGCTTTGCCGTGCAGCGCTGGGAGATCGATATCGGCTGGCTGTGGATCCGCCTGTTCACGGCGCTGGGACTGGCGCGGGTGCGCTGGGTGGCGCCGCGCCTGACGGGCGTGCCGCGGCGCGAGTTCGATGCCGAGGCGGTGAAGGCGCTGTTCGCCAACCGCCTGCACGTGCTGCGCGCCTACGGGCGCCGCGTGGTGCTGCCGGTGTGCCGCGAGCTGGCACGGCGCGAGCCGGCCGGCCTGCCGGCGAGTGCGCCGCGGCTGCTGATGCGCCACCCGGCGCTGCTCGCCGAGGAGGCCCGCCGCAAGCTCCGCGAGCTCCTGGAGCGCTACGAGGTGCTGCGCGGGGTGGTCGAGTACCGCGACAGCCTGCAGCAGTTATGGCACCAGATCGCGGCCAACCCGGCAGGCGCGGCGCTGCAGCTGCGCGAGTGGTGCAGCAAAGCGGAAGCGAGCGGCATCGGCGCGCTGCGCGAGTTCGCGCAGGGCCTGCCGGCCTACGCGCGCAGCTAGCGCGCAAACTTCAGCGCTCGGGCAGATTCGAGGCGCGCGTCACCGTGCGCATGGCAAAGCTTGACTGCACGCGCGCGACACTCGGCAGCCGTGTCAGATGTTGGTTGTGGATGCGCTCGAAGTCGGCGAGGTCCGCCACCACCAGGCGCAGCAGGTAGTCGTGCTCGCCGGTCATGAGGTAGCACTCCATCACCTCCGGAATCTTGCGTACCGCGCTCTCGAAGGCCTCCAGTCCCGCCTGACTCTGCCGATCGAGCGTGATGCTCACGAACACGCTGACCGGAAAGCCCGCCTTGTGCTGATCGACGAGCGCGGTGTAACCCTCGATGAGTCCGCTCTCCTCGAGCGCGCGCACGCGGCGCAGGCACGCCGATTCGGACAGGCTCACCTTGCCGGCGAGCAGGGTATTGGTGATGCGGGCGTCCTGCTGCAGCAGGCGCACAATGGCGCGATCGTAGCGGTCGAGCTCCATATGCGCAATAAACCCTCTGTTTCTTGCTCCCAGACGGCAGATTCTGCCACAAATCGGGCCGCGGGTCGCCATTACGCAAGGCCCCGCCGCGGTTCGAAATCTAATCTGGTGGCAAATAACGAGAGGGGTCCGGTTATGCGTATCGGGGTTCCACGCGAGATCAAGGTTCACGAGTACCGCGTCGGCCTGGTGCCGGCGGGCGTGCGGGAGCTGGTGGCCGCCGGGCACGAAGTGCTCATCGAGAGCAGGGCGGGCAATGGCATCGGCGTGGATGACGCGCAGTTCGGCGCGGCCGGGGCCTCGATCGCACAACGCGCCGCGGAAGTCTTCGAGCGCGCCGACATGATCGTCAAGGTCAAGGAACCGCAGCCGGTCGAATGCGAAATGCTGCGCCCAGGACAGGTGTTGTTCACCTACCTGCACCTGGCCGCAGATCCCGGGCAGGCCAAGGGCCTGATGAAGTCGGGCGCCACCGCCATCGCCTACGAAACGGTGACCGGACGTAACGGATCGCTGCCGCTGCTCACGCCGATGAGTGAAGTGGCGGGCCGCATGTCGATCCAGGTGGGTGCGGCCAGCCTGCAGAAGGCCAACGGCGGGTTTGGCATTCTTCTGGGCGGGGTGCCCGGCGTGCCGCCCGCCAAGGTCGTCATTCTCGGCGGCGGGGTCTCCGGCACGCACGCGGCCGAGATGGCCGTCGGCTTGCGCGCGGACGTGACGGTAGTCGATCGCTCGGTGGATCGCCTGCGCGAGCTCTCGGCGATATTCGGCTCCACGCTGTACACCGCCTACTCCACCACCGCGACCATCGAAAAGCTGGTGCGCGATGCGGATCTGGTGGTGGGCGCGGTGCTGGTGGTGGGCGCTGCGGCGCCGAAGCTGGTCACGCGCGCGATGGTCAAGACCATGAAAGCCGGCGCGGTGCTGGTGGACATCTCCATCGACCAGGGCGGCTGCTTCGAGACCAGTCACGCGACCACCCACGCCGAGCCGACCTTCGTCGTGGACGGCGTCATCCACTACTGCGTCGCCAACATGCCGGGCGCCGTTCCCCGCACCTCAACGCTCGCCCTGACGAATGCGACGCTGCCCTACGTGCGCGCGCTTGCGGACTTGGGCTGGCAGGCCGCTCTCAAGCGCGATGCGGGGCTCGCGGCGGGCCTGAACGTGTACGCCGGGGAGATCACGCACGAGGCCGTGGCCAAGGCGCTCGGGCTCAAGGCGCGGCCGGCCACCTGAACGGCCCTCCGGCCGCGCGGTTACAGCGCTTCGCGTGTACGTCCCCCCAAAGGAAGGTGGCCGTACCCGGCGCATGCCGCTACGCTACGCGCGCATTGATCCACACACCGGAGGTTCCCGTGACGAAGATTGCGCTGCCGGCCCTGATGCTGGCACTCGTGGCAGGCTCAGCGCTTGCCGAATCTGTGACCTACCAGATCGATCCGGGGCACACCTATCCGAGCTTCGAGGCCGATCACTTCGGCGGGCTGTCGGTGTGGCGTGGCAAGTTCGACAAGTCCTCCGGGACGGTCGTCATCGACAAGGACAAGGGCAGCGGCACCGTGGACATCGCGGTGGACACCAGCTCGATCGATTTCGGCAACCCGAAGCTCAACGAGCATGCCAAGTCGGGCGAGATGTTCGACGTGGCGAAGTTTCCGACTGCCACCTACAAGGGCACCCTGGCCGGCTTCAAGAACGGCGCGCCGACGCGCGTGGACGGACAGTTCACGCTGCACGGCGTGACCAAACCCCTCACGCTCACCATCAACTCATTCATGTGCAAGCCCAACCCGTTGGACCACAAGGAGCACTGCGGCGCCGATCTCTCGGGCACCCTGAACCGCGCCGACTACGGCATCGCCTACGGGGACAAGTACGGCTTCAAGATGGATGTGAAGCTTGCCATCCAGGTCGAGGCCGCGCGCGCCAGCTGAGCTTTAGCTTTGCTGAATCTGCGCCGACCGGCCGCGCCTTGGGCAACCGACGCGGCCGCTGCGGTGCCGGACACTCCCTGAGCCGGAGCAAACCGTGGCCGCCGTGAATTATCGGCAGGACGGCGAGATCGCCGTCCTCAGCATCGCGAACCCGCCGGTCAACGCGCTCAGTCTGCCGGTGCGCGAGGGCCTGGTGGCAGCGCTTGAGCGCGCCGCGCGCGACCCACAGATCCGGGCCCTCGTTCTGACGGGCGAGGGGACCTTCGCCGCCGGCGCCGATATCAAGGAGATCGCCTCCGGCGTGGTGCTCGCCTCGCCCGTCACGCGCGAAATACAGGCGCAGATGGAAGCGCTGTCCAAGCCCTTGGTCGCGGCCATCGACGGGGTCGCGCTCGGCGGCGGATTCGAACTCGCACTCGCCTGTCACTGGCGAGTGGCCGCCGCGGATGCCAAGGTCGGCCTGCCGGAAGTGAAACTCGGCCTGATTCCCGGCGCCGGCGGTACGCAGCGCTTCACGCGCCTGGCAGGTCCTGAGGCCGCACTCGAAGCCATCACCAGCGGCGCGCAGATCGGGGCGGCCCGCGCGCTGCAGCTCGGGCTCATCGATGCGGTGGTGGACGAGGCCCTGGCCGGCGCCATCCGCTTGGCGCGGCAGGCGGCGGATGAGGCACGGCCGCTGCGCATCGCGAGCGATGCGAGCGAGCGCATCGGTGGCATCGCTGCGGGCCTGTTCGCCGCGTTTCGCAACAAGATCGAACCCAAGGCACGCGGCCAGCTCGCGCCGTGGCGAATCATCGACAGTATCGAGGCGGCCTGCACGCGGCCGAAGGCGGAAGGCTTGCGCCTCGAGCGCGAGTACTTCATCGAGTGCCGCGACAGCCCGCAGCGGCGCGCCCTGATGCACCTGTTCCTCGCCGAGCGCGAGGCGCGGCGCATTCCCGGGCAGCCGGCCGGGATTGCACCACTGCCGATTCGCGCCGCAGCGGTCATCGGCGCCGGCACCATGGGCGGCGGCATCGCGATGAGCTTCGCCAACGCCGGCATACCCGTGACGCTCCTGGATCTGTCGGCGCAGGCGCTGCAGCGCGGTCTTGCGGTCATCGCCAAGAACTACGCGTCATCCGTGGCGCGCGGCAGCCTGTCGCGCGAGCGCGCCGATCGGGCGCGCTCGCTCATCCAGGGCGTGAGCGATTACGACTCGCTCGGCGATGCGGACATCTTCGTCGAGGCGGTGTTCGAAAGCCTGGCCGTGAAGCTTGAGGTGTTCGCAAGGCTCGAGCAGGTGAGCTCCCCGCACGCGATCCTGGCGAGCAACACCTCGACGCTGGATATCGATGCCATCGCCGCCGGCACCGCGCGGCCCGGGCAGGTGGTGGGCACTCATTTCTTCAGTCCCGCGAATGTCATGAAGCTTCTGGAGAACGTGCGCGGCAAGCGCACTTCGGCGCAGACGATCGCCACCGTGATGGCGCTCGGCAAGACGCTCGGCAAGGTCGCCGTTCTCGCCGGCAACTGCGATGGCTTCATCGGCAACCGCATGCTCATGTACTACGGGGCCGAGGCGGAATTTCTGCTCGAAGAGGGCGCAACCGTCGAGCAGATCGATCGCGCCATCGAGGCTTTCGGCTTTGCCATGGGGCCGCTCGCCGTGCGTGACCTGTCGGGGAATGATGTGGGGTTTGCGATCCGCAAGGCACGCAAGCTCCCGGCCGATGAGCGCTGGTCGCCGATCCTCGAGCATCTGGTGGCCGCCGGGCGCCTGGGTCAGAAGAGCGGCAAGGGCTTCTACCGCTACGACGGGCGCACGCGCATTCCCGATCCGGAAGTGACGGCGCTCATCGAGGGCGTCTCGCGCGAACTGGGCATCGAGCGGCGCCGCATCCCGGATGAGGAAATCCTCGACCGGCTGCTGCACCCACTGGTCAACGAAGGCGCCCGCATCCTCGATGAGGGCATCGCCATTCGCTCGAGTGACATCGATGTCGTGTACGTCAACGGCTATGGGTTTCCCGCCTACCGGGGCGGCCCCATGTTCTGGGGGCAGCAGGCCGGGTTGCCGCGGGTGGTCGAGACCATGCGCCGCCTGAGTCTCACGCACGGCGAGCGCTGGCGCCCCGCACCGCTGCTCGAGCGTCTGGCGGCAACCGGCCAGGGCTTTGAGACCGTGCGGCGGGACGAGCCCGGTGGCTGAGCGGTCCTCGCCTGCCGGCGCGGCGAGGCTCAGGTTCGTTCTTTCGGGCGCACTGCTCGCCTTCGCCGGCGCGAGCCCCGCCGATACGCTTGCGCCCGCGCACCCGCCCGAGCGCGCAAGCGTTGCGCAATGGGCCGACGGCGCGCGCCTGTTCGAGGGCCTCGGCGAATTCCATCGCGCCATCACCACCTCCTCGCCGCTGGCCCAGCAGTACTTCGACCAGGGCATGCGCTGGCTGTGGGCCTTCAATCACGACGAGGCGACCCGCTCCTTCGCCGCGGCCGCGCAGCTGGATCCCGGCTGCGCCTCCTGCTACTGGGGCGTCGCGCTCGCCCTCGGACCGAATTACAACTTCGGGCAGATGAACGCGGCGCGCGCGCAGGTGGCCTGGCAGGCGCTGCGCCAGGCGCAGGCAAATGCCGCGCACGCCGCGAGCGTGGAACAGGCGCTGATCGGTGCGCTGGCGGCGCGCTATCCCACGGCGCAGCCGATCGGACCTGCCAACCTCAATGCCGTGCTCACGGCTTACGCGGCTGCGATGGTCGAGGTTGCGCAGCACTTCCCCGATGATCTGGACGTGCAGACGCTGTGTGCGGAAGCGCAGATGAACATTCATGCCTGGAAGCTGTGGACGGCCGACGGCGCACCGGTGGCAGGAACGCTCGAGATCGAGGCGCGACTGGAATCGGTGTTGAGCCGCGACCCGACGCATCCCGGGGCAAATCACTACTACATCCACGTCATGGAGGCCTCGCCGCATCCGCAGAAGGCACTGCCTTCCGCCGTGCGGCTGCGCGGCATGATGCCCTCGGCCGGACACCTCGAGCACATGCCGGCGCACGTCCTGCAGCGCGTCGGCCGCTACGAGGAGGCGGCCGAGGCGAACCGGCGCGGCGCGGCGGCCGATGAGGCCTACCTTGCGGCGACGGCGCCGCCGGGCGACTACGCGATGTACCTGTCTCACAACTATTCCTTCCTCGCGTACTCCCTGGCGATGGAGGGACGCAAAGAGGAAACGCTGGCGGCGGTGCAGAGTCTCATGGCGCGGGCGCCGGCTCAGATGGCGCTGGCCATGGGCGGCAGCGGCTGGAATCTGACCCAGCAGTACGCCGCCCTGGTGCGCTTTGGCCTGTGGGACGAGATGATCGCGCTCGGGCCGCCGGATGCGCGCATCGAGGGCCTCACCGCCGGGTACCTGTACGGCCGCGGCGTGGCGCTGGCCGCGCGAGGCCGCCTCGATGAGGCCCGCGGCGAACTTGCCGAGCTCGCCGCGCTCGCTTCAGCGCTGCCGGCGGATCAGGACTTCCTCAGGGGGATCCTCGCGGTCGCCCAGCCGATCGTGGCCGCGCGCATCGCCGCCTCCGAGGGGAGCCGCGAGGAGGCGGTGCGGTTACTGAAGGAGGCGGTGGCCGCCGAGGATCGGCTCGCCTACGACGAGCCGGCCGACTGGTTCTTTCCGGCGCGGCACCTTCTGGGCGCGCAGCTGCTGATCGGCGGGCATCCGGCGCAGGCGCAGCAGGTCTACCGCGAGGATCTTCAGCGCAATCCCGCCAATGGCTGGGCACTGTATGGCCTGGCCGCCGCGCTGCGCGCGCAGGGCAAGCGGCAGGAGGCCGCGCAGGTGGAGGCCGAACTCGCGCAAGCCTGGCAGCACGCCGACGTAAAGCTGGAGGCTTCGGCGTTCTGGTTCGACGGTCCCGACACGATGAGCTGCGAGTGTCAGCGCACGGGCTCAGTTCACCGGTAGCCGGGTCGTGAACTTCTTGGTGCGCAGGACGAAGCTGGTGTTGACCGAGCGTACCGCCTTCAACTGCAGAAGCTGCGTCGACAGGAAGTGCTCGTACGCCTCCATGCTGGCCGCCACGATGCGCAGCAGGTAGTCGGTGGCGCCGCTCATCGAGTGACACTCGAGCACCTCGGCGCGCTCCTTCACCAGCTGATCGAACTGTCGCAGCGACTCGGGATGGTGGTTCTCGAGCGAGACGAGTGCGTAGGCGAGGATCGGCAGCCCGATGGCCGGCGCACGCAGCAAGGTGGCGTAGCCGTCGATGAAGCCGCTCTGCTCAAGTCGTCTCAAGCGCCGCCAGCACGGCGCTGCCGAGAGGCCCACGCGCTTGGCCAGCTCCTGGTTGGAAATGCGCGCGTCCGCCTGCAGCTCCTCGAGGATGCGCCGGTCGAGCCGATCGAGCGCCCGTGTCGCCATGGAGGTTCCACTCCCGTTTGAGCAAGAATATTGCTAAATACTGCGCTGTGAAGGCAACTGTAGCAAGGTAATTGCACGACTTCGGGCATAAGCTGCGCGCAATGCCAGACCTCGCCACGGCCCTTCCCGCGACCGCATCACAGCGCGACTGGCGCAGGGTCGCGCAGCTGCTGCACGCCTCGCGCGCGCTCGACGACATCGAGGAGGGGCGCCTCGTGCCCGAGCGCAAGGTGCTCTACCAGTTCTCGGCGCGCGGACATGAACTGGCGCAGATCCTGCTCGGGCTCGAACTGACCGATCCGAACGATGGCGTGGGCGTCTACTACCGCTCACGCCCCCTCATGCTCTCGCTCGGGGTGACTCTGGAGGATGCCGCCTCAGGACCGCTGGCGCGCAGCGGCGCTTTCAGCGGCGGGCGCGATATCGGCGTGGTGTTCAATCAGCCCGGCCGCGGCGGCCCGACGGTGCTGCCCGCCTGCGGAGGCGTCGGCACGCAGTACACACCGACCGCCGGATGGGCGCAGGCGATCCGCTACCGTCACGAGACCTTAGGCGACGCCGCTTACGCCCGAAGCATTGCCGTGGTGCTCGGCGGGGATGCCTCCACCGCCACGAACGGCTTCTGGTCGGCGCTCAACATCGCCACCACGCTTGCGCTGCCGATGCTGTTCTTTATCGAGGACAACGGCTACGGCATCTCGGTGCCCGCCAAACTTCAGACTCCCGGCGGCAACATCGCCGCCAACTTGCGCGCTTTTCGCGGACTGACCATTCTCGAGGGCGACGGCAGCGATCCGCGCGCCGCTGCGCAGCTGACGCGCCAGGCAGTGAGGCAGGTACGCGAGGAGCGCACCCCGGTGCTGCTGCGCCTGACGGTGCCGCGCCTGTGCGGCCACTCCGGCCAGGACACGCAGGCCTACAAGTCGCGCGAGACCTTGAGCGAGGAGCGCGCGCGCGACCCGCTGGAGCGGCTGCGCAGCTTTCTCGTGCCCGCCTCGATGCGGGCCGAGGAGTGGACGCGCGTGGCAGGCGATGCGCGCCGCGCGGTGGAAGCGGCCATCGAGGGGGCGCTGGCGCGCCCGCCACCCGACCCCGCAGAGCTCACCACGCACGTGTTCTACCGCGAGGCGGAGGGGGCAGCGGCGCTGCAGGAGCAGGGCGGCCTTGCGCCGGATCGCATCCAGTTTCCCCCCTCGAGCCTTGCGCCACGGCCGGAAGCCACGCGCATCAACATGATGACGGCGATCCGGCGCACGCTGGATGCCGAGCTGGCGGCGAATCAGCGCATGATGGTGTTCGGCGAGGACGTCGGGGCGAAGGGCGGGGTGCACGGGGCGACGCTCGGACTGCAGGAGAAGTACGGTGCGGCACGCGTCTTCGACACCAGCCTGTCCGAGGAAGGCATCATCGGTCGCGCCGTCGGCATGGCGCTCGCCGGTCTTCTGCCGGTGGCCGAGATCCAGTTCCGCAAGTACGCGGAACCTGCCGCAGAGCAGCTCAATGACTGCGGCACCATGCGCTGGCGCACGCGCAACCGCTTCGCCGCTCCGATGGTGGTGCGCATGCCGGGAGGCTTCTTCAAGTGCGGCGATCCCTGGCACAGCCAGACCAACGAAGTCGCCTGGGTGCATGGCGTCGGCTGGCAGGTGGCCGTGCCGTCCAACGCGGAGGATGCGGTGGGACTTCTGCGCTCGGCGTTGCGGGGCAACGATCCGGTCATCTTCTTCGAGCACCGCGCCATGCTCGATGGCGCCGGGGCGCGCCGTCCTTACCCGGGCAATGAGTTCGTGGTGCCGTTCGGGCAGGCGCGCACGGTGACAAGCGGCGAGGAACTCACCGTCGTCACCTGGGGAGCGATGGTCGAGCGCTGCGAGCAGGCTGCCGCAGCCTCGCACGTTGACGTAGAGGTGCTCGATCTGCGTACTCTGTCGCCCTGGGACAAGGGGGCGGTGCGCGCATCCGTGGAAAAGACCCATCGCTGCCTGATCGTTCACGAAGACAATCTGAGTGCCGGGTTCGGCGCGGAGATCGCCGCCACGCTTGCCCAGGACAGCTTCTTCAGCCTCACCGCGCCGATCGAGCGCCTCACCATGCCCGACATCCCAAGTCCGCACGCTCCGGTGCTGTTGGAAGCGGCCGTGCCGGACGTGGCGCGCATCACGCAGGCCATCTGGCGGCTCGCCAGCCTGTGACCCTCATGAGTGATGCGATCGAGATCCGGGCTCCCGCGGAACACACCGAAGGGACCCGCTCGCAGCTTTTGCGCTGGCTCAAGCGCGAAGGCGACCGCGTTGAAGAGAACGAGCCGCTGATCGAGATCGAGACCGACAAGGTGACCGTGGAAATCGCAGCTCCCGCCTCGGGCGTGCTGCGGCAGATCGTGAAGCAGGAGCAGGAGGAGATCGCACCCGGCGAACTGCTCGGGCGCCTCGATGCGGGCGCCGCGGCGGCGAGCCGTGCCGCGCAAGCCGCCGTGCCGGTGAGCGCTCCGCCCGTGCCGGGCGCACGCCCGCAGGCACTGGCTGCAGCGCCAGCCGCTGGCAGCCCCGTGAGTCCGGCCGTGCGCCGGCTGCTCGCCGAGCGCGGGCTCGAGGCGCGGGCGGTGCGGGGCAGCGGGCCGGGCGGCCGCATCACCGTCGAGGACGTGCTGAACACTGCTGCCGCGGGGGCAGCATCCGGCGCCGGGGAAAGCCCACTCTCCCGGGAGCCGGAGGGCGAGGTCACGGCGGGGGTGCGGCGGGTGCCGCACACCGCCATCCGCCGGCGCATCGCCGAGCACCTGACGCAAAGCCTCCTGCACACCGCACCGCACGTGACGACGGTGTTCGAGGCGGACCTGAGCGCCGTGCTGAAGGATCGTGGGCGGCAGCGCGAGGATTTCGCGCGACGCGGCGCGCCGCTCACGCTGACGGCCTACTTCGTGCAGGCCGCGGTGGCGGCGATCCGCATCGTTCCCGAGGCGAACAGCCGCTGGACCGACAGCGCGCTTGAGATCTTCGAGGCCGTCCACCTGGGAGTGGCCACCGCGGTCGAGGGCTCCGGGCTCATCGTGCCGGTGCTGCGCGATGCGCACTCGCGCGATCTGTTTGAGACCGCACTCGGGCTCGGTGAGCTCATCGCGCGCGCGCGCGCCGGCGAGCTGTCGCCCGCCGACGTGCGCGGCGGTACCTTCACGGTCTCCAACCACGGCGTGAGCGGAAGTCTGCTGGCGGCGCCGATCATCATCAACCAGCCGCAGTCGGCGATCCTCGGCATCGGCAAGCTCGAGCAGCGCGCCGTGGTGGTCGGCGATACCGAGCAGCCCGAGATCATCGTGCAGCCGCGCTGCTACGTGACCCTGACCATCGATCACCGCGTCATGGACGGCCACCAGGCGAACCGCTTCATGCAGACTTTCGTCCAGACACTCACCCAGTGGCGCCCCTGAGCGCAGCGTTACTCGAACCGATCGAGCGTGCGGGCGAAGATGAGCTGCGCGCGCTGCAGCTGAAGCGTCTGCAGTGGTCGGTGCGCCACGCCTACGAGAACGTAGCTCCGTACCGCCTCAAGTGCGAGCGGGCCGGCGTTCATCCGCAGGACCTTCGGGCGCTGGCCGATCTCAGGCACTTCCCGTTCACCGTCAAGGAGGATCTGCGCTTAAGTTATCCGTTCGGGATGTTCGCCGTGCCGCGCGCACAGCTCGCACGCCTGCATGCCTCGAGCGGCACGACCGGCAAGTCCACCGTGGTCGGCTACACGCGGCGCGACATCGACAGCTGGGCGGAACTGGTCGCCCGCTCGATCCGTGCCGCCGGCGGCGGCCCGGGCGACCTGGTGCACATCGCTTACGGCTACGGCCTGTTCACCGGGGGCCTCGGCGCGCACTACGGGGCCGAGCGGCTGGGGTGCACCGTGCTGCCGATGTCAGGTGGCCAGACTATCAAACAGGTGCAGCTCATCTTGGATCTCAAGCCCGACATCATCATGGTCACGCCCTCCTACATGCTCGCCATCGCCGATGAGTTCGAGCGCCAGGGGCTCGATCCAGCCGCAAGTTCGTTGCGCACCGGGATCTTCGGCGCCGAACCGTGGACCCTCGCTATGCGCGGGGAGATCGAGTCACGCATCGGACTGGACGCCTTGGACATCTACGGCCTTTCCGAGGTGATGGGGCCGGGGGTGGCGAGCGAGTGCCTCGAGAGCAAGGACGGGGCGGTCATCTGGGAGGATCACTTCTATCCCGAGATCATCGATCCTTCGGGTGAGCAGGCGCTGGCAGATGGCAGCGCAGGCGAGCTGGTCCTCACCACCCTCACCAAGGAGGCACTGCCGATGATCCGTTATCGCACGCGCGATCTGACCGCGCTGCTGCCGCCCACCTCGCGCGCGATGCGGCGCATGGCGCGCATCCGCGGCCGCTGCGATGACATGCTCATCGTGCGCGGTGTGAATGTGTTTCCGAGCCAGATCGAGGAGCTGCTGCTGAAGGTGGCAGGTCTTGCGCCCCACTATCAGCTCGAGCTGACGCGCGAGCGGCAGCTCGATGAACTGGCCGTGCGCGTGGAGTGCCTGGGCAGCATCGCAGGGGATGCGGCGCAACGCTCAAGTGTGCAGCACGCGCTCGAGGGCGCCATCAGGTCGACGATCGGGATTTCCGCGCAGGTGAGGGTGGGCGATCCGGGCTCGATCGAGCGCTCCCTCGGCAAGGCGCAACGCGTGATCGATCAGCGCCCGAAGCGCTGAACGCACCTCACCCTAAGCCTCGCCAAGCCCGAAGCGTGCATGGGCTGCGCCGCCGGCGGCGGGCAGCGGCCCGTGCAGTCGATGCGCGGTGCCCGACAGGTAGGCTTCAGCCCCGGCAAAGACCTGCGCATACAGCCGGCGACAAAGCCCGTAGGCGGACTCCCCCACCCAGTCACGCGGCAAGAGCGCCGGCGGCAGCAGCGGATCCTGCAGATGGATCTTGCGGTACTCGTGAATCAGCAGAGTGCGCACCAGAAAGGCGGTCTGCTCGGGCGGCGCGGCGCCGGCGGCGAGTGCATCTTCCACCCTGGCGAAGCGCGCGAGGAAGCGGCGGTAGCGGCGGGCGAGTTCGCCCAGATCCCAGCCGCGCGCGGCAAGTAGCCGGTCGCTGCGAAGCTGCCCGCTCGTGGCGGACAACAGCAGGGCATCGTCGGCGCCGGCTTGCGCAAGCCATGCGCGCGCCTGCGTGCCGCTTGCGCCCGGATGGGCCAGCACAGCGGGCGTGAGCTGGCCGAACCCGAGCCAGCGCAGCTGCTCACGCAGCTCCTTTTGCCGCGGCGTGGCCGGCGGCAGCAGCACGAGCGTCCAGTTGCCGTCCCACTCGCGCGGCCCCTGCCCGTAAATGCGGTCGGTGGCCTCGGCAAAGCGCGCAGCTCCGGTGCGGGTCAGACGGTATTCGCTGCGTCGGCCCGAGCGGCGCGTCGCGAGCCAGCCTTCGCGCGCCAGGCGCGCCACCGAGGTGCGTACCAGGCGCTCGGCCAGGCCAAACGGGGCCGCCAGGCGGATCAGGCTGCCGAGGGTGACCGCGCCGCCGCGCGGGGCGATGGCATCGCCGAACACGGTGATCAGCAGCGAGCCGGCCCGCAGCGGCCGCTGCGCACGGAAGCTGCGCACCAGCGCCTGGATCGGGGCGGCGGCAGTGCGGCTGGGCGGGGTCTTCACCCCGAAAATTGTGACACAGAAAGTCATGTCCATGTGGTATTCTTGTGTCACATCAGAAGAGCGACGGCCGGAGTTTCCATGTACACCCAGGCGCTCGATACCCACGGCAAGGAGGCGCCGCCGGCCGCCTTAGGCGAAGCCGGTTCCCTGGCGGCGCGCTTTCAGGCGCGGGTGGATGCGGACGAGAAGATCGAGCCGAAGGACTGGATGCCGGAGGCGTATCGCCAGACGCTGATCCGCCAGATTTCCCAGCACGCCCATTCGGAAATCGTCGGCATGCTGCCGGAAGGCAACTGGATCACGCGTGCCCCGAGCCTGAAACGAAAAGCGGTGCTGATCGCCAAGGTGCAGGACGAGGGCGGTCACGGCATGTATCTGTACAGCGCGGCGGAAACCCTCGGTGTCGCCCGCGAGGAACTCATCGCGCAGCTGCTGTCGGGGGCGGCCAAGTACTCGAGCATTTTCAACTATCCGACGCTCACCTGGGCGGACGTAGGCGCGATCGGCTGGCTGGTGGATGGCGCTGCGATCATGAACCAGATTCCGATCTGCCGCTGCTCCTACGGGCCCTACGCGCGCGCCATGGTGCGTATCTGCAAGGAGGAGAGTTTCCATCAGCGTCAGGGGTTCGAGATCATGCTGAGGCTGGCGCAGGGCAGCCGCGAGCAGCGCGCCATGGCGCAGGATGCGCTCGATCGCTGGTGGTGGCCGTCGATCATGATGTTCGGCCCGAGTGATGCGGACTCCAAGCACACCGCGCAGTCGATGCGCTGGAAGATCAAGCGCTTCAGCAACGATGAGCTGCGCCAGAAATTCATCGACATCACCGTGCCGCAGGCGCATTTCCTCGGCCTGACGCTGCCGGACAATGAGCTGCGCTGGGACGAGGCCGCCCAGCACTACCAGATCGGTCCGATCGACTGGGATGAATTTCACGCCGTGCTCAAGGGCAACGGCCCCTGCAACCGCGAACGCCTGGAGGCACGCCGCGCCGCCCACGAGGCCGGCCAGTGGGTGCGCGAGGCCGCCGCGGCACACGCCGCCAAGGCCGCCGCGCGTGCGCACGGCCGCGACCAAGGAGATCGGGCATGAGTGACTGGCCGCTGTTTGAGGTGTTCATCCGCTCGCGCTCCGGACTTGAGCACAAGCATGTCGGCAGCCTGCATGCCGCCGATGCCCGCATGGCGATCGAGCACGCGCGCGATGTGTACACGCGCCGCCAGGAGGGCGTGAGCATCTGGGTGATGCGCTCGGCCGACATCGTCGCCTCGGACCCGGAGGAGGCCGATGCGCTGTTCGAGCCGGCGCGCGACAAGGTGTATCGCCACCCGACCTTCTACGCCATACCCGATGAGGTGAAGAACCTGTGAGTGCGACGCCGGCGATGCTGGTGGCGGGAAACCCCGCGGCGCACGCGGCGCGGCTGCGCTACGTGCTGCGCCTCGGTGACACCTCGCTCGTGCTCGGGCAGCGCCTGTCGGAGTGGATCGGTCACAGCCCGGCGCTGGAAGAGGATCTCGGTCTTGCCAACCTCGCGCTCGATCTGATCGGGCAGGCGCGGCTGCTGTTGAGCTACGCCGGGGAGCTTGAGGGCAAGGGGCGTGACGAGGACGCGCTCGCCTTCCTGCGTGACGCCCCGGAGTTTGCCAACCTCGCGCTCGCCGAGCAGCCGAACGGGGATTTCGGCCACACCATCGTACGGCAGTGGCTCATCGACTCCTGGCAGCTTCAGATTTACGAGGGGCTGCAGGGCTCCTCCGATGCGCGCCTGGCCGCCATCGCCGCCAAGGCCGTGAAGGAGACGCGCTATCACTACCGCTTCAGCAGCGGGTGGCTGACGCGCCTCGGCGATGGCACGCCCGAAAGCCAGCGCCGCGTGCAGCGCTCGCTCGAGGATCTGTGGCGTTTCACCTTCGAGCTGTTCGCGCCCGATGAGGTGGATGAGCAGGTGAGCGAGCTTGGCATCGCACCCTCGCTGTCACAGCAGGCGCTGCGCTGGTCGGCGCTCATCGATGCGGACCTCGCCGCGGCGACCCTCAAGCGACCCGCGGCGCTGCCGTATCCCTGGCACGGCAAGCGCGGCGTGCACACCGAGCACTTAGGCCACCTTCTGTCGCAGCTGCAGCACCTGCCGCGCACCTATCCGGGAGCGCACTGGTGAGGCCTGTGGCCCAGGCCCCCGCCGCGGCTGGCGCCCGTGGGGGCGCGGCGGAAGTGGAACAGCGCATCTGGGCCGTGCTCGCAGGCGTGCCGGACCCTGAAATCCCGGTCCTGAGCATCGTGGACCTGGGGATCGTCAGGTACGTGCGGCGCGCGGACGATGGCGGTGTGCACGTTGGCCTCACCCCCACCTACAGCGGCTGCCCTGCCACCGATGTCATCCGTGCGCTGGTGCGCTCGGCGCTGGATGAGGCCGGTCAGCGGGAGGCCCTGATCGAGGAGGTGCTCTTTCCACCCTGGACCAGCGAGTGGCTGAGCGAGGCGGGGCGCGCCAAGCTGCGCGCCTTCGGCATCGCGCCCCCGGAGGATGCGGTCGCGAGTCCTAAACACCTCTGGGCGGCGGGCGCGGTGAGCTGCCCGCGCTGCGGCAGCCGTGCCAGTGAGCGCGTGAGCGAGTTCGGATCGACTCCCTGCAAGGCACACTATCGCTGCCTTGCCTGCGCTGAGCCTTTCGACTACTTCAAGTGCCTGTGACGTGCTGAAGTTCCATCCGCTCAAGGTGAGCCAGGTGCTGCCGGACGCCGAGGATGCGGTGTCGATCGCCTTCGAGGTCCCGCCCGAACTGCGCGCGACCTACACCGGAAGCGCCGGGCAACACATCGTGCTGCGTGCGCCGATCGATGGCGAGGACACCCGCCGCACCTACTCGCTGGTCAGCGCCCCGGGCGAGTGGCCGCTGCGCATCGTGCCGCGCGTGCACGCGCAGGGACGCATGTCGCGCTATCTGGCCGAACAGCTGCGCCCGGGCGATGTGCTCGAGGTCTTTCCGCCCAACGGCAGCTTCACCGCGCGCGAGCCGGCGGCGGCGGGGCGCTACGTGGCGTTTGCGGCCGGCTGCGGCATCACCCCGGTGGTATCGCTGGCGCGCGCGCTGCTGTCGCGCGGCGCCGCGCAGCTGATCATCTTCTACGGCAACAGCGACACGGCGCGCACCATGTGCCTCGAGGAACTGCTTGCCCTGAAGGACCGGTATCTTGGGCGCCTGTCGCTGCATTTCGTGATGAGCCGCGAGCCGCAGGAGGTCGAGCTCTACAACGGCCGCATCGATGCGGCGCGCGTGCGGCAGTTCGCCGCCCTGTTCGAGCCGCCCGAGGTGAGCGAGTACTTCGTCTGCGGACCGGGTGACATGATCGAGCAGGTCGCCGCGACGCTCAGCGGGCTGGGCGTGGACGGCTCGCGGGTGCACACCGAGCATTTCACGATCGCCACCACAGCTGAGGCGAGCGCGCTGAGGAGCGCCCGGGGGACTGCCCCGGCGGCCGCCGCGGCCGCGCTGCCGCTTGAGGCCGGCCTCACCGAGGTCACCATCCTCATGGACGGCCGGCGCCGCTCCTTCACCATGAAGATGAACGATGAGACGGTGCTCGATGCGGCGGCACGCGCCGGAGTCGAGCTGCCGTTCTCCTGTCGGGCGGGCGTGTGCTCGACCTGCCGCACCAAGGTCGTGAGCGGAGAGGTGGCCATGGATCAGAACTATGCGCTGGAGGAGTGGGAGCTCGAGCAGGGCTACGTGCTCGCCTGCCAGTCGCGGGTCAAGAGCGCAGCGCTGGAACTCGACTACGACGAGAAATGACTCGTGGCAGATAGTGCCGCGCGCTGGCAACGGAGCCCAAATCAAGTGAGCGAACAGAGCATTCTTCTCAGCATCAGCGAGGGCATCGCACGAGTGACGCTCAATCGCCCCGAACGGCTGAACAGCTTCAATACCGAGATGCACGCGCAGATGCGCACCGCGCTCGATGAGGTGAGGCGCGCGTCCGCTCGGGTGCTGGTGATCAGCGGCGCCGGGCGGGGTTTCTGCGCCGGCCAGGATCTGAACGATCGCGCGGTCGCCCCCGGCGGCGGGCCGCCGGATCTGGCCGACTCGATCGAAAAGAACTACAAGCCCCTGGTGCTGGCGCTGCACGAGTTGCCGATGCCGGTCATCGCCGCGGTCAACGGTGTTGCAGCCGGCGCCGGTGCCAATATCGCGCTCGCCTGCGACCTGACCATCGCCGCACGCTCGGCAAGCTTCGTGCAGGCGTTCTGCAAACTCGGACTGGTGCCCGATTCAGGCGGCACCTGGTTTCTGCCGCGCCTCATCGGTCCGGCCCGCGCGCTCGGGCTGGCCCTGCTCGGCGAGAAACTTTCCGCCGAGCAGGCCGCCGCCTGGGGCCTGATCTGGCGCTGCGTGGAGGACGGGGAGCTGGCGGCGGTGGTCGACGCGCTGGCCGGGCAACTCGCGGTTGCGCCCACGTGGGGTCTGGCGCGCACCAAGGCTGCAATCTACCAGGGCATGAGCCGCACGCTCGCCGAGCAGCTCGACATCGAGCGCGACTACCAGGGTGAGCTCGGCCGCAGCGCCGACTACGCGGAAGGGGTCGCCGCGTTCGCCGCCAAGCGCACGCCGCGCTTTAGCGGGCGCTGACATGAGCGAGCCGAACCAGTCCGCACAGCAGCGCGCCGAACGCTCGGCCGCGGCCCTGTTCGAGCGCGACCGTTACTCGCGCTCGCTCGGCATGCGCATCAGCGCGGTCAAGCCCGGCCGGGCGCGCGTCATCATGCAGGTGCGCGCCGACATGCTGAACGGTCATGGCTCCTGTCACGGGGGCGTGCTGTTCGCCCTCGCCGACAGCGCGTTCGCCTTCGCCTGCAATTCGCACAACGAGGCGACGGTGGCCGCTGCGGCCTCGATCGACTATCTGGCCGGGGCGACCGAGGGGGATGAGCTGACCGCGGAAGCCACCGAGCTTTGGCGCACTAAGCGCAACGGCATCTACGAGATCACCGTGTGCAACCAGCGCGGCGAGCGGATCGCGCTTTTTCGTGGGCGCTCCTACCGCATCGAGGGGCCGGTGGTGGGCGAGGAGTGAACATGCAGCTTGAGAGTTTCAGCGCGGGCAGCTGGCAGGCAGGCCGTGGCGAGGGGGTCGCGCTTCGCGATGCGACCACCGGAGCGGTGATCGCCCGCGCCGGCTCCGAGGGTCTGGATGAGGCAGCGATGCTGAACTATGCGCGCAAGGTCGGGGGACCGGCGCTGCGCGCGCTTACCTTCCACGAGCGGGCCGCACTCATCAAGGCGCTCGCGCGCTTCCTCGGTGAGCACAAGGAGGAGCTGTACGAGCTGTCCTACGCCACCGGCGCGACCAAGGGGGACTCCTGGATCGACATCGACGGGGGCATAGCCACGCTTTTCGTCTATGCGAGCAAGGGCACCCGCGAGCTTCCCAACAGCCGCATCTACGTCGACGGCGCGCTGGAAGCCTTGTCCAAGGGCGGAAGCTTCGTCGGGCAGCACCTGTGCGTGCCGCTCGAGGGGGCCGCGGTGCACATCAACGCCTTCAACTTTCCGGTGTGGGGCATGCTCGAGAAGCTGGCGCCGGCGCTGCTGGCCGGGGTGCCCGCGATCGTCAAGCCGGCAACCCAGACCTGCTATCTCAGCGAGCGCATCTTCCGGCGCATCATCGAGTCGGGGATCCTGCCGCCCGGCGCGGTGCAGCTCATCCTGGGCTCGGTCGGCGACCTGTTCGAGCATCTGACCTGCCAGGACGTGGTGTCCTTCACCGGCTCCGCCGCCACGGCGCGCAAGCTGCGTCAGCACCCCGTGGTGAGCGCCAACTCGGTGCGCTTTACTTCCGAGACCGATTCGCTCAACTCCTCGATCCTCGGGCCCGATGCCGCGCCCGGCACAGCGGAGCTCGACCTGTTCGTGCGCGAGGTGGTACGCGAAATGACGGTCAAGGCCGGCCAGAAGTGCACCGCCATCCGCAAGGCCCTCGTTCCTAAGGGCCGCGCCGCCGACGTGCTCGAGGCGCTGCGCGCGGCGCTCGCTGAGATCGTGGTGGGCGATCCGCGCCTGAAGAACGTGCGCATGGGACCGGTGGCTTCCCTCAGTCAGCGCCGCGAGGTGCTCGAGCAGCTCGCGCGTCTCACGCGCGAGGCCGAAGTCATCTGCGGGGGAGCCGGCAACGCCAGCCCCATCGGCGCGGATGCCGATCGCGGCGCGTTCATCGCCCCGACGCTTCTGCATTGTCAGGATACCGCTCGCGCCGAGGCGATCCATTCGGTCGAGGCGTTTGGACCGGTCTGCACGCTCATCCCCTACGAGAGCGTCGACGATGCGATCGTACTCGCGCGCCGGGGCGGCGGCAGTCTCGCCGCCTCGATCTTCAGCGCAGATGATGCGATCGCCTCGCGCCTGGTGCTGGGACTTGCGCCCTTTCACGGGCGCATCGTGGTGGTCAATCGTCACTGCGCCAAGGAGTCGACCGGACACGGCTCCCCGCTACCGCACCTGGTGCACGGCGGCCCGGGACGGGCGGGCGGGGGCGAGGAGCTCGGCGGCATTCGCGGCGTGATGCACTACCTGCAGCGCACCGCGGTGCAGGGGACGCCGGATCTGATCACCGCGGCGAGTGCGCGCTGGGTGAAGGGCGCGCGCGAGCTCGACCCGGGTACGCACCCGTTTCGCAAGCCCTTCGGTGCGCTGCGGGTCGGGGACACCTTCAACTCGGGCGAGCGCGAAGTGACGGTGGAGGACATCGAACGCTTCGCGGAAATCTCCGGCGACCGGTTTTACGCGCACATGGACGAGACGGCCGCCGCGCGCAACCCACTGTTCGGCGGGCGCGTGGCGCACGGCTACTTCCTGGTCTCCGCCGCCGCGGGCCTCTTCGTCGACCCGCCCTACGGCCCGGTGCTCGCCAATTACGGCATCGACGGTCTGAGGTTCCTGAAGCCGGTGAACCCGGGTGACCGGATCAAGGTGCGCCTCACCTGCAAGGAAAAATCGCTGCGCATGGGGGCCGGCTACGGCGAGGTGCGCTGGGATACCGCGATCACGAACCAGCACGGGGAGGCCGTGGCGCAGTACGACGTGCTGACCATGGTGAGCGAGAAGGCGGTGCCCGATGCCATGGAAGGTATGAATGCCAACACTGATCTGGCCTCGCGCTGAACTCACACGCGCGGCGCCAGGGGAAAGGCGTGCCCGCGCGTGGCGACGGCCTTGATCAGTGCCCACACCGCATCGCCGGTACGCAGCTTGAGCGTGTGGCGCGCGTCCTGCGTGATGCGCGCCAGCACGGTCGCCCCACCCACATCGCAGCTCACCAGTACGGCGCCGTAGTCATCGTCGCGGATGGTGAGCACCGTGCCCGCGAGCGAGTTGCGCACGCTCAGTCCCGCCACCGGCGCGGTGGCGAGAATGACATCACGTGCCAGAAGCTGCAGGCGCATGGGCGCGCCGATCGTGGCCTCGCGCACACTCAGTTGCACGCTGCCGCTGCCCACCGCGAGCTGTGCGCTGCCGTGTCGCGGGTCGAAGTCGGTCACCACGCCTTCGAGCACCGCACCCACCTGATCCGGGCCGACGATGCTCTGCAGTTCGGGCCGCAGGCACATCTGCTGCACCGGGCCCTGCGCGAGCACCCGGCCGGCCTCGAGCAGCACCAGGTGTGTGGCCAGCCGCAGCACCTCGTCGAACTGGTGGCTCACGTAGACCATCGGGATCGACAGCCGCTCGATGAGCGCCTCGAGGTAGGGCAGTACCTCCTCGCGCCGCGCAAGATCGAGCGAGGCGAGCGGCTCATCGAGCAGCAGCAGGCGCGGCTGCGAGAGGAGCGCGCGGCCGAGGGCAACGCGCGCGCGCTCCCCGCCCGAGAGCTCCCTGGGCTTGCGCGCCAGGAGCGCGTCAAGGCCGAGCAGGCCGACCACCTCCTCGAAGCCGATCACGGCCGGCCAGCGCGCGCGCTTTTCGCCATAGCGCAGGTTGCCCGCGACGCTCAGGTGCGGGAACAGCCGCGCGTCCTGGAAAACATAGCCGATGCGGCGGCGCTCGACCGGGACGGCAGTCCCGGCGCGCGTGTCCGCGAGCACTTCGCCGTCACAGCGGATTTCAGCGCGGTCCGCCCTCAGCAGCCCCGAGATCAGGTTGACGAGCGTGGTCTTGCCGCTGCCCGAGCGGCCGAACAGCGCGATGACCCCGGGCGTTGCCGCGGCGAAGGTCGCCTCAAGCCTGAATGCTGGCCGCGTCTTGAGTACCGAGACCTCCAGCATCGCTAGCGCCCGAGATAGAAGCGAACGCGCCGCACCAAAAGCTCCGCCGCCAGAAGCCCGATCAGTCCGAGCGCGAAGGACAGCACCGCCAGGCGCAGCGCGAGCGCATCCCCGCCCGGGGACTGCATCGCGGTGTAGAGGGCCAGCGGCAGGGTGCGGGTGACGCCCGGAATGTTGGAGGCAAAGGTGATCACCGCGCCGAATTCACCGAGTCCTGCGGCAAAGGCGGTGAGCGCTCCAGCGAGGATTCCGGGCAGCATCAGCGGCAGCGTGATCGAGACGAAACGGTCGAGCGCGGAGGCGCCGAGCGTGCGCGCGGCTTGCTCAAGTCCGCGGTCGACAGTCTCGAGCGACAGGCGTATCGCGCGCACCATGAGCGGAAAGGTCATGACGGCGGTGGCGAGCGCAGCCCCGGCGGTGGTGAAGGCAAGCTCGATGCCGAAGTGGCGGTGCAGCCAGCCGCCCAGCGGGCCGCGCGCGCCAAACAGCAAGAGCAGCGTGTAACCCACCGCCACCGGCGGCAGCACCAGCGGCAGGTGCACGAACGCATCGAGCAGCATGCGTCCGGGGAAGCGCGCCCGCGTCAGCACCCAGGCGGCCAGCACCGCGAGCGGCAGGCTCAAGGCGACACTGCGCGAGGCCACATCGAGGCTCAGTCGCAGGGCTTCGAGCTCGGCGGCGCTCAGGGGATCGTGCATGCGCGGGAACGGGCGTTGATGACTTCCCGCAATGTCTCACGGCAGGCTTGCCGGCGGCCAGCGCCGGTGTCAGGCGACCAGGGCGCTCTCTAGCGCGATGGGCGAATGCGGCCGTGGCGCCGCGGCGCTCGCCGCGAGGCCTTTCTCTTGGAGCCACTCGCGGTTGAACAGGCGCGACTGATACTTTGCCCCGCCATCGCACAGCACGGTCACCACCGTGTGCCCGGGCCCAAGCTCCTTCGCCACGCGCACGGCCGCGGCGAGGTTGATGCCCGAGGTGCTGCCGAGGAACAGGCCCTCCTCGTGCAACAACCGGTACACGTACTTCACCGACTCGGAATCCTCGATGAACACGGCATCATCGATCGGGGCACCGGCAAGGTTGGCGGTGATGCGGCCGATGCCGATGCCCTCGGTGATCGATCCGCTGCCGGTCGCCTTGAGCGTGCCCTCGCGCACGAAGGCGTACAGGCTGCTGCCGGGCGGATCGGCCAGCACGCAGCGGATCGCGCTGCGCTTGGATTTCAGATAGCGCGCAACGCCGGCGAAGGTGCCGCCGGTGCCAGAGGAGGCGACGAAGGCGCCGATGCGCCCCTCGGTCTGCGCCCAGATCTCAGGCCCGGTGGTGCGCTCGTGTACGTCCCGATTGGCGGTGTTGTCGAATTGGTTCGACCAGATCGCATGGGGGAGGGAGGCGGCGAGGCGCTGCGCGACCTTCTGGTACTGGTTGGGGTTGCTGTAGGGGACCACCGGCACCTTGTGGACCGCGGCGCCGAGGGTTTCCAGCAGCCGGTACTTTTCCGGCGACTGGTTGTCGGGCATGACAATCACGCAGCGGTAACCGCGCGCGTTGCACACGTGCGCCAGCCCGATGCCGGTGTTGCCGGCGGTGCCCTCGACCACCGTGCCGCCGCAGGCCAGCTCGCCGCTCCGCTCGGCCGCCTCGATGATCGCGCTCGCCGCGCGATCCTTGACCGAGCCGCCGGGGTTCATGAACTCGGCCTTGCCGAGGATCTCGCAGCCGGTCTCCTCGCTCACGCCCTTCAGGCGAATGAGCGGGGTGTTGCCGATGGCGCCGATGAAGCCCTGCGCGGCACTCACGCCAGCGCTCCGGCCGAGCGCGCCGGGACGCCGACCTGCGCCAGGGCCTCGGCCGGTGCGAAAGCGGCCACCTCGCCGACGATCAGGAGTGCCGGTGGGCCGATACCCGCGGCCGCGGCCAGGGCTGCGATGTCCGCCAGCGAGCCGCGCAGGACGCGCTGCTGCGGCAGGGTGGCCTGCTCGATGAGGGCGGCCGGGTGGCCGGCTGCGGCTCCCGCCGCGCGCAGTCTGGCGACGATCTCGGGCAGCTGCGCTGAGGCCATGTAGAACACGATCGTATGAGAGGGGTTGGCGAAGAAGCGCCAGTCGGCGGGGGCGCCCTCACGCTGGTGTCCGTTCACGAACGTCACGCTCTGCGCCAGGTGGCGGTGGGTGAGGGGAATCTCGGCACACGCTGCGGCGCCGAGCGCGGCGGTGATTCCCGGGACCACGATGCAGGGGATCTCATGCGCGGCGAGCAGCGCGAGTTCCTCGCCGCCGCGCCCGAACACGAACGGATCGCCGCCCTTTAAGCGCGCCACGCGCTTGCCGGCCCGCGCAAGGCTCACCAGGAGCGCGTTGATGCGCTCCTGCTGGCCCCGTTCGCCGGATTCCTTGCCGACGAAGATGCGCTCGGCATCGCGGCGTGCGCGCTCGAGCACGGCAGGGCTCACCAGGCGGTCGTAGAGAATGACATCGCAACGCTGCAGCAGCTGCAGCGCGCGCAGCGTGAGCAGGTCCGGATCCCCGGGCCCGGCGCCGATCAGGTACACCTCGCCCAGCGGCGCGCCTGCCGGGTGCGCACCGGCGGTGAGCTGCGCGCTGCGCAGTTCGCGCACGAAGCCGTCCTCGGCCGCGGCTTCATCGCCCGCGAGTACGCGGCTGCCCACAGCTCCGGTCACGATCCCTTCCCAGAAGGCGCGGCGCGCGAGGGCTGCCAGCGTGCGCTTGACGCTCTGGCGGCGTGCACCAAGGAAGCGGGCCAGCGCGCCGATGCGCGCGGGCAGCAGCGCCTCGATTTGCTCGCGCACCCAGCGCGCGAGCACCGGGGAGTGCCCGCAGGAGCTCACCGCGACCAAGAGCGGGGCGCGCTCGATGAGGGCCGGGAAGATGAAGGTCGAGAGCTCGCCGTCGTCGACGACATTGACCGGAATATTCTGGGCGCGCGCCGCCAGTGACACCGCGCGGTTGACCTCCCGGTCATCGGTCGCGGCCACCACCAGCACGGCGCCGCAAAGCTGCTGCGCGGAGAATTGCCCCGCGCGGTGCGTGATCTGCCCGCCCGCTGCCAGCGCGGCCAGTTCGGCATGCAGCTCCCCTGCGATGACGGTGACGCTGGCCTGCGCGCGCAGCAGCCAGCTGACCTTGCGCAGTCCCACCGCGCCGCCCCCGACCACCACGGCCGGACGTGCGCGCAGCTCAAGGAATACCGGCAGATAGTCCATCGACTCTTCTGCCTGGATCAGGCGTGCAGGGCCACAGGGGTGACTCCTGCGGAGGGGGGCTTTCTCGGATGCAGACCGCATTCGCGCGACTCGGGGTGTTCCCACCACCAGCGCCCGGCCCGGCGGCTCTCGCCCGGCTGGATCGCGCGCGTGCACGGCGAGCAGCCGATGCTGGGATACTGACGATCGTGCAGCGAATTGTACGGCAGCTGGCGCGCGCGGATGTACTGCCAGATGTCCTCTTCGCCCCAGTCAAGCAGCGGGCTTAACTTGTAGAGGCCGTGCTCGGCATCCCACTCCTGCGGCAAGAGCTGCGCGCGCAGCGCCGACTGCTCGCGCCGCACTCCGGTGATCCAGGCCCGAAAGCCGGCAATGGCGCGCCGGAACGGCTCCACCTTGCGCACCCGGCAGCATTCCTGTCGCGCCGCAAGGCTTGCGTAAAAGCCGTTGACGCCCTGCCTGGCCACCAGCCGTTCAAGGGCTGCCGCATCGGGGCAGACCACGCGCATCCTGCGGCGGTAGCGGCGCTGCAGCTGCTCGAGCAGCTGGTACGTTTCCTCGTGCAGCCGCCCGGTGTCGATGCTGAACACGTCCACCTGCGGCAGATACGACCAGATGATGTCGGTGAGGACCATGGCCTCGGCGCCCAGGCTGTTCGAATACACCAGCCGCCCGTGCTGTTCGAGCGCTGCGCCGAGCAGGTTCCGTACGGCGGCAGCCTTGCGTTCCAGTTCCGGTGTCGGCAGATCCGCCATGGTGGAATGACTATAGCGGCAGCGCCACATCGCCCAGAACGAACGATTTCTTCTTAGGGGCTCTTCTGCGGTTATGAAACGGTTACAGCCGGCTCACAGAACGGTCGCCGCCGGCTCACAGAACGGTTGCCGGTTGGGTTAGTCTTGCACGCCACCAAGGCCCAATCCTCCATGAAGCTGCACCAACTACGTTACCTCGCCGCGGTCGCGCAGAGCGGTCTGAACATCACCGCCGCGGCGCAGAAGCTGCACACCTCGCAGCCCGGCGTCAGCAAGCAGATTAAGCTCCTCGAGGATGAGCTCGGATTCCAGATCTTCGTGCGCGCGGGCAGGAACCTCACCCGCATCACGCCGGCCGGCCAGCAGGTCATCGAGCGGGCCGTGCGTATCCTGCAGGAAGCGCACAGCATCAGAAACCTCTCCACCGAAATGCGCGACGAGGGCAAGGGGAGCCTGTCGATCGGCACCACCCACACCCAGGCGCGCTACGTGCTGCCGGGCGTGATCCAGGAATTCCGCGCCCGCTACCCGCAGGTGCGTCTCAACCTGCACCAGGGCACCTCCGAGCAGATCGCGGAGATGGTGAGCAGCGATCGCATCGAGTGCGCCATCGCCACAGGGTCCGAGGCGCTGTTCGCGGAGCTGACGCTGTTGCCGTGCTACCGCTGGCATCGCACCGTCATCGTGCCGCGCGGTCACCCGCTGGCGGACGGCTCGCGGCTCACCTTCAAGGCGCTGGCGGCCTACCCGCTCATCACCTACACGTTCAGCTTCACCGGGCCGTCCTCGCTTCACCAGGCCTTCGCACGCGCCGGGCTCACCCCGAACGTGGTCATCACGGCGCGCGATGCCGATGTGATCCAGACCTACGTGCGCTTAGGTCTCGGCGTGGGAATCGTCGCGCACATGGCGGTCGATGAGCACGATCCGGATCTGACCGGTGTCGATGCCTCGCACCTGTTCGCCGCGCACACCACCTGGATCGGGTTTCGCCGCGGCACGCTGTTGCGCAAGTACATGTACGAGTTTGCCCAGCTGCTCGCGCCGCACCTGGAGCGGCGGCTGGTGGAGCGCGCGCACCGCGCCGCATCCGCCGAAGAGGTGGCGGCACTGTTTGCCGATACCGCGCTGCCGGAGCGCTAGGCGAAGAAGCGCTGCCGGCGCAGTGCGACCTGGGCGGCGCCCGGCTGGTAGGCGACGTCGTAGCGCGAGAGCGCGCGGACGGCGGCCTCATGCTCCTGGGGCTGGGTGAGATCAAAGGCGTCAAATCCGCAGCGCGCGAGCAGGAACAGCTGGTCCTGCTGCACGCCTAACGCGCGCAGCTCGCCCTTAAAGCCGAAGCGCTCGCGCAAGAGGCGCCCCTGGGTGTAGCCGCGTCCCTCACCCGGCGAGGGGAACTCCACTGCCACCAGGCTCAGATGCGGCAGTAGGCCGGTCAGATCCTCCACCGCATCCACCGGCGCCAGGCGCACGCCCAAGGGGCCCGGCCGGGAGAGCCACTGACTGTCGGCCTGGAGCTGTGCGTAGGGCACGATCAGGGCGGCCCCCGGCGCGGCTTCCTCGCCCAGGTAGCGCCACTGGTCCGCCACCCACTCACGCCGCCGCAGGATGTGCCGCATAGGCGCCCTCCCGGAAGGGGTCGAGCCCGACGCGGCGCACGGTGTCGATGAAGCGTTCACCTTCCGCGCGCAGCCTCCGGTACACCTCGACGATGCGCTCGATGGTGGGGGCGACCTCGTTCTTGCGCACCGACGGGCCGATCACCTCACCGAGTGCGGTGAAGCCGTTGGCCGAGCCGCCGAGACTGATCTGGTACCACTCCTCGCCGTGCTTATCGACACCGAGTACGCCGATGTGCCCGACATGGTGATGGCCGCAGGCATTCATGCAGCCGGACATCTTGATCTCAAGCTCGCCCAGGTCGTAGAGGTAGTCGAGGTCATCGAAGCGTTGCTGGATCGACTTGGCGACATCGAGCGTGCCGGCGTTGGCGAGCGAGCAGAAATCCAGCCCCGGGCAGGCGATCATGTCGGTGAGTGTGCCGATGTTGGGCATGGCGAGCCCAAAGTCCTGAAGCTCGCGCCACACCGCATAAAGATCGCGCTGAGGCACGTCCGCCAGCAGCAGGTTCTGGCTGTGCGTGGTGCGCACCAGGCCGAAAGATACGCGCTCGGCGAGAGCGGCCACCGCCGCCATCTGCTTGGAGGTCATGTCGCCCGGCACCTGTCCGTGCGCCTTCAGGCAAACGAACACCGCCCGGTAGCCCGGCACGCGGTGCGCGCGGGTGTTATAGCGGTACCAGGCCAGAAACGCGTTGTCGCGTCCGGCGGTCGCATCGATGTCTTCGAGGGTTTCGTAAGGCTGCGGCCGGAAGAAGGCGCGCACGCGCTCAACCTCGGCGGCGGTGAGTTTACTGGCGTGAGCGGCACTTGCCTGCCATTCCGCCTCCACCTGCTCGCGAAAGCGCGCGATGCCTAAGCTCTTCACCAGCACCTTGATGCGCGCCTTGTTGAGGTTGTCGCGGCGGCCGTGGCGGTTGTAGACGCGCAGCACCGCCTCGAGATAGGACAGAAGATCGCCAAGCGGCAGGAACTCGCGCATCACCTGACCGATCATCGGCGCGCGGCCGAGCCCGCCGCCGACCCGCACGGTGAAGCCGATGCCGCCTTGCGCATCGCGCATCATCTGCAGGCCGATATCGTGCACTTCGGACGCTGCGCGATCCTCGGGCGAACCGGTCACGGCGATCTTGAACTTGCGCGGCAGGTAGGTGAACTCGGGGTTGAGGGTCGACCACTGGCGGATGATCTCGCAGTACGGGCGCGGGTCATCCACCTCATCCGGGGCGATGCCGGCCAGGTGATCGGCGGTGACGTTGCGCACGCAGTTGCCACTGGTCTGGATGGCATGCATCTGCACGCTGGCAAGCTCGGCCAGGATCTGCGGCACGTCGCCGAGCGCGGGCCAGTTCAGCTGCAGGTTCTGCCGGGTGGTGAAATGGCCGTAGCCGCGATCGAAGCGCAGCGCAAGATCGGCAAGCTTGGTGAGCTGCATCGAGCTCAGGAGCCCGTAAGGAATGGCGATGCGCAGCATCGGCGCATGGCGCTGGATGTACAGTCCGTTGCGCAGCCGCAGCGGCTTGAACTGCTCCTCCGAGAGCTCGCCGGCGAGATGCCGGCGGGTCTGGTCGCGAAACTCCGCGACGCGCTGATCCACCAGCGCCTGGTCGAGTGCATCGTAGCGGTACATACGCAAATGACTATAGGCGGGCGCTATCGGGGCGCTAAATACCGTGTGGTTTGGTGCACCTCTTTCTGGGGTTATGAGCGGTGTGCAACACTACGAAGGCGGTTAAGGAGGCGGCAAGTGGCGGGACTGTATTTCGAGCAATTCGACCCCGGTCAGCACTTTGTGCACCTGGTGCGGCGCACGGTCACGGAGACCGACAACCTCCTGTTCAGCGCGCTCACCATGAACCCGGCCGCCATCCATCTGGATGCGGAGTACTGCAAGGCCACCCCCTTCGGCGAGCGGGTCGTCAACAGCGTGTTCACCCTCGGTCTGCTGGTGGGATTGTCGGTCATCGACACCACCTATGGCACGACCATCGGCAATCTTGGCTGGGAGGAGGTGCGCTTCCCGCGCCCGGTGCTGATCGGCGACACGCT
>DATBYD010000061.1:0-4228 GCA_036513855.1 Steroidobacteraceae bacterium
TGGCGGCCGGCCGCCCCGCCGACGCCCACAACATGCTGCTCGATCTGTTCAACAACGTGCCGCCGACACCCGAGCAGATCCGCCTCACGGCTCTGGCTGCCAGCGCTGCGGGCGATGCCGGCGATGCCTACTTCTACATGGGCGAGTACCAGCTCGCCGGCGGGGATCTGAATCTCGCCGCACAGCAGCTGCAGCTCGCCCTCGCCACACCGCACCTCACCGTCATTCAGCGCGAGCGCTACCAGGCGCGCCTGGATGAAGTGCGCGAGTACCTGGCGAGCACCCGCAAGCGCCAGCTGGCCAACGACAACGGCGATGGCCAGGGGCAGGGTCAGCGCGGCGGCGGACGCTGAACTCCCCTGCGCGCGGCCTGACAAGCCTCAGGCCCACATCTGCGCTGCTACAATGCGCCATGCGAACCATGACGCGGGCCACGCCGCTGACCCTGCTGCTGCTTTTGTTGTGCGGCTGCGCAACGCTGCCGCCTGGAAAAGCCGATCCGCGCGATCCGTGGGAGCGCATGAACCGCACCACCTACAAGTTCAACGACAAGCTCGACCGGGCGATCCTGCGCCCGCTGGCGCGCACTTACGTCAAGGTCACGCCGCCCTTCCTGCTGACGGGCATCCGCAACTTCTTCGACAACGCCGACTATCCGGTCGTGATGGTCAATGACCTGCTGCAGGGTCAGCTGCGCGCCTTCGGCTCGGATACCGAACGATTCCTGCTCAACACGATCTTCGGCCTCGGCGGCCTGTTCGATCCGGCGACCCATTCGGGGCTGGACAAGAACGACCGCGACCTTGGTCAGACCTTCGGCAAGTGGGGCCTCAAGAAGGGCCCCTACCTGGTGCTGCCCTTCTTCGGTCCCTCCGATGTGCGCGATGCGGTCGGACGCACCGGCGATGCCTTCCTCACTCCACGCCAATACATCCGTAACCGTTACTGGTATTACGGCCAGTACGCGCTGTACGAGCTCGACGTTCGCTCCCGCCTGTTGAGCACGACCGATCTTTTGGACAAGGCCTACGATCCGTACGCGTTCCTGCGCAACGCCTACCTGCAGCGGCGCGATTTCAAGGTGAATGGCGGGGAGTCGCGCCACGAAGACGAGGACGAGCAGAAGCTGTTCGATCAGGCGATCCAGGATCAGGACGCCGCTACGCCGCAATCACCCTCACCGTCCGCACCCCCGCCGAGCCCGCCGCCGCACTGAACGGGTGCAAGGCGCGCACAGCGCCCCCGGCGCTTCAGACCCCGCGCGCGAGCAGCTCCTCGACCTCGCTGATACGGGCGAGCGCGGTCAGTCCGGCTGCCAGGTGCGTGTAGCGCAGCGTACGGCCGGCACGCTTGGCCACCCCCAGCCACTCGAGCAGCACGGCAAGTCCCGCGCTGTCGCAGACGCTGACGCCGGCGCAATCCACCTCCAGCGCGCCTGCCGAAGTGCCGTCCAGCGACTGGGTGCCGAGCTCACGCGCGCGGCGTGCGGTGGCAAATGTCAGCGCCCCCTCGGCGGCGAAGCGCCCCTCCGACTGGGCCACGAGCCGAAATCCGGCCGCGCCCGCCTCGGCCAGGGTGCTCATCAGCCCTTGCCGAGGTTCTGTTTGCCGATGGCCTCGGGCTTCTCACCGGCCTCCAGGCGCTTGATGACCGCATCGATCCCCTGCTGCTCGATCTGCGCGCCGAAGTCCTCGCGGTAGCTGTTCACGTAGCTGATACCGTCGATCACGACATCCCAGGCCTTCCAGCCCTGCGGCGTCTTGCGCAGGTAGTAGTTGACCGAGACCCGATCCCCGTTGCTGCGCTTGACCTCGGTGCGCACCGTGGCGGTCTTCGCGTCAGGATCCACCTTGCTCGGGAAGATCTTGAGCCGGTCGGCCGTGAAGTCCACCAGTGCGCTGCCGTAGTTGGTGAGCAGCGAATGGTAGAAGGCATCGATGAAGTGCTGGCGCTGCTCGGGGGTCGCGGTGCGCCAGTACTTCCCCAGCACCAGCTGTGCCGAGAAGGCGGTGTCAAAGTGGGGCAGCAGGTACTTGTCGACCAGCCCGGCGAGCTTGGCAGGATCGCGCCGGTAAGCGTCACGGTCCTTGTCCAGATCCTGCAGCATGCCCTGGGCGGTGCCTTGTACCAGCGCGGTCGGGTCTTCGTTCTCGGCCGCGGCGGCCGGGGCCTGCGCCTGGGCGCACGCCCACCCCAGTGCAAGGCACACGCCGCTCACTGCAAGCCTTGCATATCTCATTTCTTGGACTCCGCCTTGCCTTGAGTGTCGGCGCCCTTGCCCGCGCTCTGGCTGTCGCCACCGCTCTTGCTGGTGTAGTTGGCAAAGAACTTGTTGATCAGGCTCTCGAGCACGATGGCCGACTGCGTCTGATCGATGCGGCTGCCCTGCTTCAGGTAGGTGTCGGAGCCGCCCGGGCTGAGGCCGATGTACTTGCCGCCCAGCAGCCCCTGGGTCTGGATGGCCGCGTAACTGTCCTCCGGAATCTGGTTGTACTGTTTGTCGATGCGCATGCTCACCACGGCTTTGTAGGTAGTCGAATCGAAACGGATGCTCGTCACCTCACCCATGGTCACACCCGACATCGAAACCGGCGAGCCGACCTTCAGATCGCCAACGTTGTCGAACTCGGCGCTCACATGATAGCCGGTTTTGGCGCCGCCCAGCTTCACTCCGCTGGCCGGCAGCTGGGTGGTCAGAAACAACAGCGCGGCAAACCCCAACAGCACGAACAGACCCGTTCCGATCTCCAAGCTTCGATTGGCACGCATAGGCAACGTCCCTCTTACAGGAATTCCGCGGTCATCACGTAGTCGAGCAGCAGCGTCACGACCGATGAGGCTACCACGGTGCGGGTGGTCGCAAGTCCGACGCCCTCGGCCGTGGGCGTGGCGTTGTAACCCTCGTGCACGGCGATGAGGCTGCAGGCGATGCCGAACACCACGCTTTTGATCAGACCCTCGCTGACATCGTGCAGGCCGACCGAGCTTTGGGTCTGCGACCAGAACACCCCCTTGTCGACCCCCATCAGCTGCACGCCGATCATCTGCGCCCCGAACAGGCCGATCACGCTGAAGATCGCGGCCAGCAGCGGCATGGCGATCACCCCGCCGAGGAAGCGGGGCGCTGCGACGTAGCGCACCGGATCAACCGCCATGATCTCCATGGCGGTGAGCTGATCGGTGGCGCGCATCAACCCGATCTCGGAGGTCAGCGCCGTGCCGGCGCGGCCGGCGAACAGCAGCGCGGTGATCACCGGCGCAAGCTCGCGCAGCAGTCCCAGAGCTGCCGCCGTGCCGAGCGCCTCCTCGGAGCCGAAGCGCCGCAACAGGTCATAGCCTTGCAGACCGAGCACCATGCCGACGAATAAACCCGACAGCATGATGATGACGAGCGAGCGGGCGCCGGCGTTGTAGATCTGGTTGATGACCAGACGCGGCCGGGCGAGGGCCGGCACGCACTGGATGATCAGGCCGGCGAGGAACAGCGTGGTCGAGCCGAGCCGGCGCACGCCCTCGCTGAGCAGGCTGGGGCGCGTGCCGCTCACGACTCATCCGCCGCGAACAGCTGCGTGGCGTAATCGGGAGCCGGGTAGTGAAACGGCACCGGCCCCTCGGCGCTGCCGGTCATGAACTGGCGCACCGCCGGTGAATCGCTGGCGCGCAGCTCCGCGGGGGTGCCGGTGGCGGCGATGCGCCCGCCCGAGAGCAGATAGCTGTCATCGGCAACGCTGGCAAGTTCGCGCACGTCGTGGGAAACGATGATGCTGGTGATGCCGAGCACCCGGTTCATCTGCTTGATGAGACGCAGGATCACTCCGAGGGAGATGGGGTCGAGCCCGACGAACGGCTCATCGTAGATCAGCACCTCAGGGTCCATGACAATGGCGCGCGCGAGCGCGACCCGCCGCGCCATGCCGCCCGATAACTCCCCGGGGCTCAAGGCGAAAGCCCCGCGCAGGCCGACCGCCTGCAGCTTCGTCAGCACGAGCAGGCGCACGAGGGCCTCGGGCAGATCGGTGTGCTCGCGCACCGGGAACGCGACGTTCTCGAACACGTCCATGTCGGTGAGCAGGGCGCCGTTCTGGAACAACATGCCCATGCGCTTGCGCAACTGGTAGATCTCGGCGTGGGCCAGGCTCGCAAGGTCGCGGCCGAATACCAGCACCTGCCCGCGCGCGGCGCTGATCTGCGCGGTGATGAGCCTGAGGAGCGTCGTCTTGCCCGCCCC
>DATBYD010000062.1:0-24764 GCA_036513855.1 Steroidobacteraceae bacterium
TGCGCAGGTCGAGCACCAGGCCGTCGATGTTCTCGGACTTGAGCTGATTCAAGAGCTTCAGCACGTCGCGCGTGGTGCTGCGGTAATTCTCATCCCCGGCGCTCTGCGCGGCGATGTCCTCGTAGAAGCCCGGCACCGTGATCACGCCGATCTTCAGCGTGCGCCCGTCGCGCTCGACCGTCTTGACTTCCTTGTGCGCCGCCTGCGCTTCGAGCGTCACCTTGTTGCGCACGAATTCCAGCACCTTTTCCGGCGTCCCGGGCGCAGCGCCCGCCGGCAGTACCTGCAAGCGCACCGAGGTGCCAGCCTTGCCGCGGATCTGCTGCACCACATCGTCCAGCCGCCAGCCGATGACATCGGTGAACGGGCCTTCGTGACCCTGGCCGACCCCGGTGATGCGATCATTGATCTTCAAGGTGCCGGCGACCGCGGCGGGCCCGCCATCGAGCACGTTGGCGATGGTGACGTAGTCATCGGTGAGCACCAGCGAGGCGCCGATGCCGTCGTAGTTGAGGCTCATCTGGATGCGATATTCCTCGGAGCTGCGCGGCGAGAAATAGCTGGAATGCGGATCAAAGGCGCGCGCGTACGCATTCATCACGTTCTCGAACACATCATCGGCGCTGACCTGATCGATACGCTTGAGCACGCGCTCGTAACGCTTGCGCAGGACCTCGACGGCCTCCGGCCAGCTCTTGCCGGTGAGCATCAGCGACAGCGCATCGTTCTTGACGCGCTTCCTCCACAGCTCGTCCATGGTGGCCTGATCGGCCGGCCACTGGGCGTGCACGCGATCGAACTCGAAGGACTCGTTCAGCGTCCAGTCCGGTTCGGTCTGCAGCAGCGCGATGGCGTGCTGGATGCGCTCGCGGTTGCGCTGCTGGAAGCGGGCGAAGATCAGGTAGGCCGGATCGATGTTGCCGCTGCGGATCATGTCGCCGAACTGAAAGCGATAGGCGTTGAAATCGTTGATATCGCTGGCGAGGAAGTAGCTGCGCTGGCCGTCGAGGAACTCGAGGTAACGCTGGTAGATCACGTCCGACATCTTGTCGTCGATCGCGGCGTGGCTGTAATGCTGATCCTCGAGGATGCGCCCGATCTTGCGGGCCGTGGCACGCTGCCCGTCGGTCGGGGCGATGGCCCCCGGCGGCAGCACCACGGTGCTGGCCGGCGCCTTGACCGACCCTGCCAGCGCCAGCGCCATGACCGCCACGGCGGCGGCAGTAATCCATCCTGGGGAACGGCGTAGCGGTAAGGGCATCGGCGCAACTCGCAGCTTCGGTAAAACGTTAGAGTAAGGCTAGAGCGTGCAGTTCGCTTTTAGCAAGTGCGGTTATCACAAACATGCGACCTCTGGCGGCCCTGCTGGCCATTCTCGCCGGTTCGGCAATAGCCCTGGCGAGCGGGCTATTGATGACCTGGATCGTCATCCTGTTCCTGCCCGCCGACGAGGCACGCTTTGCGCCCGAGCACGGCGCCCTGGTGCGCGCCATCCTGGTATTTACCCTATTCGCCGCGGCCAGCAGCGCCAGCTTCTACGCGCAGCAGCGCGAGCGCTCCTGGCGGCTGCCCGCGCATGTCGCCACGCTGGCGAGCTTTGCCATTGCCGTGTGGCTGTACTGGCCGAAATAGGGCGCCCCGAATAGGGTGGCCGGCGAGCACCGTACACCCCTGGGCTGCCCTCAGCCATCGCCGCGCGACGGAAGTGCGCGCAGCAGCCTCAAGAACAGGCGCATCAGCAGCAGCAGCGCCGCAGGACCGAGCGCCACCGCCCAGAAGACCGCCGATCCGTGCCCCAGCCCGACCAGAAAGTCCGCCAGCAGGGCGAACGGGCCGGCGTGCGGGTTCTGGCCGTGCGTATAGGGCCCCAGTACCCGATTGCCGGCGTACCAGATCAGGAACGGCATCAGCAGCAGCCCGCAAAGCAGCGCCAGCCCGTAGATGATGAGCTCGCGGCGCGCCCACGGCAGGCTCTGGTAAGTTTCCTTAAGCTGTGCCAGGCGCTCGCGCGGGGGCAGCGGTGCTTCGGTCGGGGGCGGGGTCGGCATTGCGGGCATAATAGCTTCCTCATGCAGAAAATCAGAGTCGCCGTCATCGGCGTCGGCTATCTCGGGCGCTTTCACGCGCAGAAGTACGCCAAAGCCCAGGGGTGCGAACTCATCGCCGTGGTTGATCCGCGCGGCGAGGCGCGCGAGGCGGTCGGGGCGGAACTGAAGGTGCCAGCGCTCGAGGGCTATGCGAGTCTTCTCGGCGCGGTCGATGCGGTGAGCGTGGTCACGCCGACGCCGGCGCATTTCGCCATCGCCCGTGACTTCCTCGCGGCCGGCGCGCACGTCTTGGTCGAGAAGCCGATCACCGAGACGCCGGCGCAGGCGCGCGAGCTGATCGCACTCGCCGCGCGTGCGCGGCGCATCCTGCAGGTGGGTCATCTGGAGCGCTTCAACGCCGCGATTCTTGCCGCCGAGCCGCACCTGCACTCGCCGAATTTCGTCGAGTGCCATCGCCTGGCGCCCTATCGCGAGCGCGGCACGGATGTGAACGTGGTGCTCGATCTGATGATCCACGACATCGACATCGTGCAGACGATCGTGGGCGCGCCGATTGCCGCCATCGATGCGGTGGGCACGCCGGTGTTCTCCGAGGAGATCGACATCGCCAATGCGCGCATCCGCTTCGAGAACGGCTGCATCGCCAACGCCACCGCTTCGCGCGTCAGCATGAAGACCGAGCGCAAGATGCGAATCTTCGAGGATGACGCTTACCTGTCACTCGACCTGCAGCAGAAGATCCTGACGGTGATCCGCAAGCGCCTGCCGGGCGATGCGCCAGGACCCTTGCCGGTGACCATCGAGGAGCAGAGCCTCGAGGCTGGCGATGCGCTGCAGGCGGAAATCGAGTCATTTCTCAACTGTATCCGCGCCGGCCGCGCGCCGGTGGTGTCCGGTGAAGCCGGCCTGAGCGCGCTCGATACCGCCATGCGCATTACCGAGCAGGTGCAGCGCTCCCTGGCGCAGCGTGCCGCGCGCGGGCGCAGCTAAAGCGCCCGTATCCACAGTAGAATCGGCGCGATGACGCAGGCTCCCGCACATCTTCAGCGCCCGGCGCGCCCGGTGTCGGTCGCGGCCATCCAGATGGAGTGCGGCTGGGATGCCCGCGCCAACATCGAGCGGGCCGAGCAGCTGGTGCGCCGCGCCGCAGCGGCCGGGGCGCAGATCATCCTGCTGCCGGAGCTGTTCGAGACGCCTTACTTCTGCATCGAGCAGGACGCGCGCCATCTGCAGCTCGCGCACCCGCTGGCCGAGAATCCCGCGGTGCGGCATTTCGCAGCCGTGGCGGGTGAACTCGGCGTGGTACTGCCGATCAGCTTCTTCGAGCGCGCCGGTCCTGCCTACTTCAACTCCATCGCGATCCTGGATGCCGACGGGCGCAACCTCGGCGTCTACCGCAAGTCGCACATTCCCAATGGCCCGGGCTACCAGGAAAAGAATTATTTCTCCCCGGGCGACACGGGCTTTCGGGTGTGGAAGACGCGCTTTGCGCGCATCGGGGTCGGGATCTGCTGGGATCAGTGGTTTCCCGAGACCGCTCGCGTGCTGGCGCTGATGGGGGCGGAACTGTTCTTCTTTCCCACCGCGATCGGCAGCGAGCCACCGCCCGCCTTGCCGGTCAACTCGCGCGAGCACTGGCAGCGCACCCAGCAGGGCCACGCGGCCGCCAACCTGACCCCGCTGATCGCCGCCAACCGCTACGGCGTGGAGCGCTCGCTGCAGGACCCGCAGGGACTGTTTATCCGTTTCTACGGCTCCTCGTTCATCGCCGATGCGACCGGTGCGAAGGTGGCCGAAGCGCCCGAAGAAGGCGACGCGGTGCTCACCCACAGCTTCGATCTGGCGCAGGTGGCTCAGCTGCGCGACAACTGGTTCGTGTTCCGCGACCGCCGGCCGGAGCTCTACGGGGCGCTCACCACGCTCGACGGGCTCGGCGCGCGCTAGATTCTGCTCAGTCGAGCCGGCGCAGCAGCGCCAGCAGCTGCTCGGCCCGGCGCGCCTGCGAGTCGACCCGCCGGCCGCGTCTTGGCTCACCGCGCGGCTTAGCGGGTGCGAGCGCGATGGCCTTGTGCAGGACGAACTCCCCGCTGTCGTTGGCCTCAAACTCGACGCTGTCCCCCGGGGCGAGCTGCAGTGCCTCACGCACCAGATGCGGGATCGTGACCTGGCCCTTGGTGGTTATTCTTGTTGCCATGCGCGACTCCGTGCCACGAGCAAGATAAGGTCGGTTCGCTTATTGAGTGTAATCCGGCCGCGGCGGCGGTCAAATGGCTGCGGTTCCCGGCCGCGGTGGCCGGGAACGCATCGATGGTGGAGGCGGGGAGAATCGAACTCCCGTCCGCAAGTCCTAGACTTCAGGTTCTACGTACGTAGCTCTCTCTTTGTTTCTCGCGCGGCGCTACCCGAGGAGCAGGGAAGACGCAACGCCAGCGGACAGTGACTCTTAACGCTGCGGCCTGTCGCACGCCGCAGCGCGATCCTGTGAACGCGTCCCCTGATTCGGTCGCACAGGCACGAGCCGGTCAGAGGTCAGCTGCGGTTAGGCAGCTAGAGCGTAGTTGTCGTCGTTGGCAACTATGTTTTGCAGCAGTATTTACGAGGGTACTGCACCTCGGTACGCCCCTGAAGGTTCGTAACCCACGTCGAAACCGGTCGCCCCCTTCAGTTCGCCCAGCATACCGCAAAGCGCCTCGGGGGCTGCGGACGATGGGCGCTGCCGAGCTCGCGTTACATGTTGCGCCGAGGCAAATGGGGTTTCACAAAGCCGTACCGCCCGGTAAGGTAACGGCGCTTAAGTTAAATCCAGGGAGCGGAACATGTGCAAGGCGGCAGGCTGGCTGATCGCGCTGCTCGTGGTGTCGGGACCGGTGGCTGCGGACGATAATGACGGCAGCTGGGCCGCCCGCGCGCAGGGCGGCTATGCCAAGACCGGCGGCAACACCGACACCAGCACCGCCACTGCGCTCTTCCATATCGCTCACGTGGTCGAGGGCTGGAAATTCCTGTTTGGTGCGGAAGGGTTCTACGGCTCCACCAAGGGACAGACCACCGCGCAGTCCTGGGACGCTCACCTGCAGGCCAACTACAACATCAACGAGCGGCTGTACTGGTACGGCGGTCTGCGCTACGACGACAACAAGTTCAGCGGTTTCGCCTACCAGGAGACCGTGTCCAGCGGGCTCGGCTACCAGTTCGTCAAGACCGACGACACCAAGCTCAGTGCCCAGCTCGGCGTCGGCGCGCGCCGCCTGCGCCCGGAGCTTCTGAGCGAGGATTCGCTCGGGGCGATCACCGCTACCACCGAGCTGCCCGCCACCACCGATGCGGTGCTCGATGCCGCGGTCAACCTCGAGCATTCCTTCAATGCCCTCACCAAGATCATCGCAGGCGTGGCGCTCGAGTCGGGCCAGGACAACACCATGACCAGCCTAAATCTCGCCCTGCAGGTGAAGATGAGCAACGTGCTGGCGCTGTCGGCGGGCTATCAGCTGGTGCGTAACAGCAAGCCGCCGGCAGGCGTCGGCTCCTCGGCCAGTCTCATCACCCTGAATCTCGTCTACGAGCTGAAGAATCCCAAGCTCGCGCCCGAATAGCTCGTCAGCCGCGCCGCAGCGCTCGCGCCTTGTCGCGTGCCCAGTCGCGGTCCTTCTCAACGGCGCGCTTGTCGTGCTGTTTCTTGCCCTTGGCCAGCCCGATCTGCAGTTTGGCGCGGCCGTTCTTCCAGTAAAGCTCGAGCGGCACGATCGTGTAACCGCGCCGCTCGACCGCGCCGATCAGTCCCTGCAGCTCGCTGTAGTTCAGCAGCAGCTTGCGGGTGCGCGCCGGATCTGCCGTGACGTGGGTCGAGGTCGTGGGCAGCGGTGAGAGGTGCGCGCCGATCAGGAACGCCTCCCCGTCGCGCAGGTAGACGTAGGCCTCCTGCAGCTGCGCACGCCCGGCGCGCATCGACTTCACCTCCCAGCCCTGCAGGACGAGCCCCGCCTCGTAGCGCTGCTCGATGAAATAGTCATAGCGCGCCTTGCGGTTCTCGGCGATCAGCGGGGAGGATTTTGCAGCTTTGGTCATGAGCGTGTCGTAATGGGACAATGCGGCGATGCGAGAGGTCAAGCGTTCGGCGCTCGTCAACCAGCCGCCGGCGGTGCTGTTCGCACTGATCAACGATATCGAAAGCTACCCGCAATTCCTGCCCTGGTGTACCCACGCGCGCATAAAGTCACGTTCGGCGGGTGAGATCGTCGCCACCATCGGCGTGCGCCAGGGCGCCTTACAGGGGGAATTCACCACCCGTAACACGCTCGAGAGCGATCGCGCCATCCGCATGCACCTGGTGAGCGGCCCATTTCGCACGCTGACGGGCGAATGGCGGCTGACGCCGATCGAGGAGCGCGGTTGCCGGGTGGAGCTGACCATGCACTTTGCCTTCAATAGTCCCCTCAAGGCGCTGCTGCTGGAGTCGAAGTTCGCCGAAACGATCGCATCACTGGTGGACGCGTTCGTCACGCGCGCCCGCGCGCTGCCGTGAGCACGCCACCGCCTGGCGCGTCAGCCAAACGCTGCACGGTTGCCTATGCGACCCGCGCGCGCCAGTTCCTGTGGAGCGTCGAGCTGCCCGGCGCGGCGAGCATCGCCGATGCGCTCGCGGCGGCGCGCGCAAGCGCTGCCCAGGCCGGCGAGGAGGCGGGCATTCCGTGGTCCACCGCTGCTATCGGAATCTTCGGTGAGCCGCGCACGCGGGCAGAGCTGTGCGCGGACGGGGACCGCATCGAACTGTACCGGCCATTGCGCGCCGATCCGCGCGAGCGGCGCCGCCAGCGCGTGCAGCGCGCGCGACGGGGCGGCAAATCCGCCGGCTAGATCTTCGGGAACTTGGAGATCGGAGCTTCCTGGTCCGGGGTCTGCGGCGCCGATTCCGGCACGTTGTCGCGCACGAAGCTCTGCACCTTGTCATCCTTGAAGAACACCGCCACGTGGCGCTGGTCGGGCGCGCGCAAGCGGCCGCGGACGAAATAATAGAGGTAATCCCAGCGGTCCTTGTTGAAGATGTCCGGCACCATCGGGGTGCCGAGCAGGTAGCGCACCTGGCTGCGCGTCATGCCAACCTGCAGCCGGTCGACGGTCTTGCCTTCAAGAAAGTTGCCCTGCTGGATGTCCAGCCGGTAGACGCAGCCGGCGAGCGTGGTGGTGAGCAGCAGTGGCGCAAGGACGGCAAAGAGCGGGCGCATGTCGGTCCGTTGGAGGATAATGATTGCTCGGATGATACCTGATCGCGGACCGGCGGCGCGCCTGAGGCTGCCGCGGCCTGCAAGGAGTGAGCGCGTGGAAGGCAAGGACCTGCGCAAAGCTGGCCTGAAGGTAACGCTGCCGCGCCTGAAGATTCTCGAGATCCTCGAGGGCAGCAACACACGCCACCTGTCTGCAGAAGACATCTACCGCGCGCTGCTCGAGTCAAACGAGGACATCGGTCTTGCGACCGTGTATCGGGTGCTGACGCAGTTCGAGGCCGCCGGCCTCGTCACGCGCCACCATTTCGAAGACGGCATGGCCGTCTTCGAGCTCAACGAGGGCACCCACCATGACCACATTGTGTGTCTGGACTGCGGCCGGGTTGAAGAGTTCATGGATTCAGGCATCGAGGAGCGTCAGACCGCGGTCGCCGGCAAGCTCGGTTTCACCATCCGTGACCACTCGCTGATTCTCTACGGGCACTGCCGGCGCCCGAACTGCGCTTACCGCAAGGGCAAGTCGCGCTAGAGTTTCTCGGCCCGCGGCCGCTTCTGGCGCACGGTGGCAGCCAGATCCTGGGCGCTCTCGGCGGCGCCCGTTTCGACTGTACCGCGCCCCCGAGTGCTCGCCGCGAGCATGTCGCGGGCGTGATCGCGGGCGCGGGCGGTGACGTCGATCCCGCCCAGCATGCGCGCGAGCTCCTCCACGCGATCATCGGCGGTCAGCTCGGTCAGCGTGGTGCGCACGGTACGTCCGTCGGTCAGTTTGGTGACGCGCAGCTGGTGGTGCGCCTGGCAGGCGACCTGCGGCAGATGCGTGACGCACAGCACCTGGCCACGCGCACCGAGCGCGCGCAGTTCGCGGCCCACGATCTCCGCCACCGCCCCACCGATACCGGCGTCGACTTCATCGAACACCATGCAGCGCGTCTCTTCGGCGGCGCATGAGACCTGCACCGCCAGCGACAGTCGGGCGAGCTCCCCGCCCGAGGCGACCTTGGCGAGCGCCCGCGGCGGCTGGCCGGGATTGGCGCTGACGCGAAATTCGATCTGGTCGAGGCCGTGCTGGCTCGGATCCGCTTTGCCATCCTGCGTCACGTCCGCTTCAAAGCGGCCGCCGGACATGCCCAGCGTCTGCATGCGCGCACTGATGTCGCGCGAGAGGGCCTGGGCTGCCGTTCGGCGCTTGCCGGACAGTTCCTCGGCCTGGGCACGGTAGCTCGAGAGGGCCGCCGCAAGGTCGCGGCGCAGTACCGCGAGATCCATGTCGGCACGCTCGAGCGCTTCCTGCTCGGCGCGCAGCTTCACGGCGTGCTCGGGCAGCTCGGCGGGCGCGAGCCGATGCTTGCGCCCGAGCTCCTCCATCGCCGCCAGGCGCTGCTCGAGCTGCTCCTGGCGCGTCGCGTCGACCTCGAGTGTCTCGGCATAGTGGCCCAACTCGCGCGCCGCCTCGCACACCTGGATGGAAGCCTCCTCCAGCAGCGGCAGCACCGGGGCGAGCTTGGCATCGAGAACGGCGAGCGAGCGCAGCGACTGCAGGGCGCGGCTGAGGGCGCCGTGAGCGCTCGCCGCATCGTTTTCGTACAGCTCGCCGAGGGCCGTCTGCGTGCCCGCGGCCAGGCGTCCGCGGTGGGCGAGCCGCGCGTGCTCCTCGGTGAGCGCTGCGATCTCGCCGGGTTTCAGCTGCAGGGCCTCAAGTTCGTGCACCTGGTAGCGCAGCAACTCGAGTCGCGCGTCGCGATCGCGTGCCTTGCCCTCGAGCTCGAGCGTGCTGTTGAGCAGCCCGAGCCACACACGGTGCGCGATACCAAGCTGGCTCACGAGCGCGGTGAGCTCGCCATAGCCATCGAGCAGCTCGCGCTGCGCGCTGGCGCGCGTGAGCGACTGGAACTCGTGCTGGCCGTGAATGTCGATCAGGATGTTGCCCGCTTCGCGCAGCAGCTGCACCGGTACCGACTGGCCGTTGAGGTAGGCGCGCGAGCGGCCATCGTTGCCCACCACGCGCCGCACGATGAGCTCGGTGCCGCCGCCGACCGATTGCTCCTCCAGCCATTGCTTGAGCTGGCGCGGCGCCTTGCCGAGGTCGAAGGTGGCGGAGATCTCGGCGCGCTCGGCGCCGTGGCGCACGACCTCGGCGCCGGCGCGCCCACCGGCCAGAAGCTGCAGCGCATCCACCAGGATCGACTTGCCGGCGCCGGTCTCCCCGCTGAGCACGGTAAGACCGGCGCGCAACTCAAGTTCCACCGAGTCGATGATGGCGAAATCGCGGATCTGCAGGTGCGTCAGCATAGGTTCAGCGCTCGAAACTGCCGCGGCCCCAGTGCAGCTTGGAGCGCAGCAGCTTGTAGTAGTCATGGCCGTTGGGATGCAGCAGGGTGACCTGTTCGCGGGCGGTCGTGACCTCGAGGCGGTCGCCCGGGGCGATGTCGCCCAGTACCGCCCCATCGCAGGTGACGTGCGCCTTGGTGTCGGGACGCTCGAGCAGCGTCACCTCGACCACCGAGTTCGCCGCCACCACGATCGGACGGTCGGACAGGGTGTGCGCGCAGATCGGCACGATGACCAGCGCCGGCAGGTCCGGCTCGATGATCGGTCCGCCGCAGGAAAGCGCGTAGGCGGTCGAGCCGGTCGGGCTTGCGACGATGATGCCATCCCCGTCGTGGGTGTTTACGAAGCTGTGATTGATACGGGTCTCGAAGTCGAGCGTGCGCCCGGTGTCATGCTTTTGCATGACCACATCGTTCAGTGCGAAGGACTGCGCTACTTCACCGCTGCTGCGCTGCAGCCGCGCGCCCAGCAGCGGCCTTCGATCCTGCTCGAGCCTGCCCTCGAGGGCGGCATCCACCGAAGGCAGCATGTCCTGCGGCATGACATCGGTGAGAAATCCGAGCCGCCCGCGGTTGACGCCGATGAGCGGCACCGAGTGGCGGGCCACCAGGCGCGCGGCATAGAGGAGTGTGCCGTCGCCCCCGACCGCGATCACCAGTTCCGCGCGCTCTGCGATCTGATCTTCTGGCACGCGCGTCACGCGGCCGAATTCAGCGCCGAGCGGGGCGTCCTGGCTGACCAGAACTTGGACGCCGCGGCTCGCCAGGTGCGGCAGCAGCGCGCCGACACTTTCGGCGATGCGCGGGTCCGCGAACCGGCCGACTAACGCACAGGTGCGCACGGGGAAGCCCATAACCACTCTTTGTAACATGCTCACAGCGCCCGCAGCCAATGTCCCATGTCACATCTTCGCTGCGTGGCGAGCTTCCGGCGGCGGCGTTGCTTGACGGTCGGTGCGGCTGAAAGCTAAAAGAGTGCATGGCGCACGAGGCTCGGGACGAGGCCCTAGGTGAGCGGGCTCAGCACCTGCTGCGGACTCTCATCGAGAGCTACATCCGGGATGGCCAGCCGGTCGGCTCGCGCGTGCTGTCGCGCGAGTCCGGGCTGCAGCTCAGTTCCGCCACCATCAGAAACGTCATGGCGGATCTTGAGGAGCTCGGTTTCGTCGCCTCGCCCCACACCTCCGCCGGACGGGTGCCCACCGACAAGGGCTACCGCTTCTTTGTCGACACTCTGCTGCAGCACCGCCCGCTCGATGAGGTCTCGAGCGCCGACATCCGCCGCAAGTTCGAGGCCGGTCGCGACAGCTCCACCGACCTCATCGCCACCGTCTCGCAGCTGCTCTCGAGCGTGACCCAGCTGGCCGGTGTCGTGACCCTGCCGCGCACCCGGCAGGCTTCCGTCACCCAGATGGAGTTCGTCGGGCTTTCGGAAAACCGCGTGCTGGTGGTGCTGGTGTTCAACGACCGCGAGGTGCAAAACCGCATCATCCAGCTCGAGCGCCGCTACTCACCGGATGAGCTCAAGCGCGCCTCCAACTTTCTCAACGAGCAGCTGCGCGGGCGCAGCCTGCGCGAGGTGCGCCACGAGATCCTGCGGCAGCTCTCCGAAGCGCGCGCCCACATGAACCAGATCATGCTGGATGCCATCGCCGTGGCCCAACAGGTGTTCGAGGGCGGCAATGATGGCAAGCTCGAGTACGTCATCAAGGGCGAGACCAACCTCATGGGCGCCGCCGAGCTGACGAATGTGGAGAAACTGCGCCGCCTGTTCGAGGCGTTCAACGAGAAGCGCGACTTCCTGCACCTGCTCGATCACAGCCTCAAAGCCGAAGGGGTGCAGATCTTCATCGGCCATGAGTCCGGCTACACCATCCTTGATGACTGCAGCGTCGTCACCGCCCCCTACGCCGAGGGCGATGCGGTGGTCGGGGTGGTCGGCGTGATCGGGCCTACCCGCATGGCCTACGAACGAGTCATCCCGATCGTCGATCTGACGGCTAAACTGCTCGGTGCCGCCTTGAATTCGCGCCGCTGACCCCAAAAGCGGGGTGAGCGGCGGGCGTAGGCGGACCTGCTGACATCTATTCGGAGGTTCGAGCGAGGATGAGTGCCAACGAGTCCGGACGGGGCAGTCACGGCAGTGCCGGCGCTGAACCCACTACCGTGCTGCCGGAAACCGCCGCCCAGCTGGTCGAGCTGGAGCGCCTGCAGCAGGCGCTCGCGGAGTCCGAGGAGCGTGCCAAGGGCCACTGGGAGCAGTATCTGCGCGCCGTGGCTGAGCTGGACAACGTGCGCAAGCGCGCCCAGCGCGACATCGAGGCGGCCAATCGCTATGGACTGGAGAAATTCGCAGCCGAGCTGCTGCCGGTGAAGGATAGCCTGGAGCTTGCCGTGCACAACGCCTCCCGGGCCGACCTGAAGAGCCTGACCGAGGGGCAGCAGGCGACCCTGCAGCTTCTGTCCCGGGCGCTCGAGAAGCTGGGTGTGACGCTCATCGACCCGCAGGGGGAGCCTTTCGACCCCGCCCGCCACGAGGCCATGATGACGCAGGAATCGGCCACGGCCGAGCCGAACGCGGTGCTGCAGGTGGTGCAGCCCGGCTATGAGCTCAACGGGCGGCTGCTGCGGCCGGCGCGGGTGATCGTCGCCCGGGCACCGGCTTAATGAGCGGGTGGGGCGCCCCTAGGACTTGAAAGCCTCGGGCGCTACCCCTAAGAAGTGACCCTGGAATATGCCTCTTTCTGGATAAGAACCACGGCGGAGCGAACCCATGGCTAAGGTTATCGGCATCGATCTGGGCACGACCAATTCGTGCGTCGCGATCATGGAAGGCGGGAAACCCCGCGTCATCGAGAACAGCGAAGGCGATCGCACCACCCCCTCGATCGTCGCCTTCAGCAAGGACGGCGAAGTGCTGGTCGGGCAGCCGGCCAAGCGCCAGGCCGTGACCAATCCTCACAACACCCTGTTCGCGATCAAGCGCCTCATCGGGCGCAAGTTCGACGACGAGGTGGTGCAGCGCGACATCAAGATGGTCCCCTACAAGATCGTGCGCGCCGACAACGGCGATGCCTGGGTGGACGTGCAGGGCAAGAAGATGGCCCCGCAGGAGATCTCCGCCCGCGTGCTGATGAAAATGAAGAAGACCGCCGAGGATTATCTGGGCGACACGGTCACGGAAGCGGTGATCACCGTGCCGGCCTACTTCAACGACTCGCAGCGTCAGGCCACCAAGGACGCCGGCCGCATCGCCGGCCTTGAGGTCAAGCGCATCATCAACGAGCCGACCGCTGCAGCGCTGGCCTACGGGCTCGACAAGCAGGGTGCGGACCGCAAGATCGCCGTGTACGACCTGGGCGGCGGCACCTTCGATGTGTCCATTATCGAGATCGCAGAAGTGGACGGGGAGCGCCAGTTCGAGGTGCTCTCGACCAATGGCGATACCTTCCTCGGCGGGGAGGACTTCGACCTGCGCATCATCAATTTCCTCGCCGAGCAGTTCCAGAAGGAGTCGGGCGTCGATGTGCGCCAGGACCCGCTCGCCATGCAGCGCCTGAAGGAGGCCGCGGAGAAGGCGAAGATCGAGCTGTCCTCGACTCAGCAGACCGACATCAATCTGCCCTACATCACCGCCGATGCCTCGGGACCTAAGCACCTGAACATCAAGCTGACGCGCGCCAAGCTCGAGTCGCTGGTGGAGGATCTGGTGCAAAAGACCGTCGGCCCGTGCCGCACCGCGCTCAAGGATGCCGGACTCGCCGCCACCGATGTCGCCGAGGTGATCCTGGTGGGCGGACAGACGCGCATGCCGCTGGTGCAGAAGTACGTGAAGGATTTCTTCGGCCAGGAGCCGCGCAAGGATGTGAATCCGGATGAGGCGGTGGCGGTGGGCGCTGCCATCCAGGCCGGCGTTCTCGCCGGTGAGGTCAAGGACGTGCTGCTGCTCGATGTGACGCCGCTGTCGCTCGGCATCGAGACGCTCGGCGGCATCATGACCAAGCTCATCGAGAAGAACACCACGATTCCGACCAAGGCGTCGAACACCTTCTCGACCGCCGATGACAACCAGACGGCCGTGACCATTCACGTGCTGCAGGGCGAGCGTGACCGGGCCGCCGACAACAAGTCGCTCGGCAAGTTCGACCTCACCGACATCCCGCCCGCACCGCGCGGCATGCCGCAGGTCGAGGTGTCCTTCGACATCGACGCGAACGGCATTCTCAATGTCTCGGCCAAGGACAAGGCGACCGGCAAGGAGCAGAAGATCATCATCAAGGCCTCGAGTGGACTTACCGAGGATGAGATCAAGCGCATGGTGCGCGATGCCGAGGCGCACGCCGAAGAGGACAAGCGCTTCCGCGAGCTGGTCGACACCCGCAACAAGGCGGACGCGCTGATCCATGCGGTGGAGAAATCACTGCAGAGTCTCGGCGACAAGGTGGATGGCGCCGAGCGCGCCAAGGTGGAGGGCGCGGTTTCCGACCTGCGCACCGCGCTCAAGGGCGATGACCGCGGCGTGATCGACAAAAAGGCCGAGGTGCTCGCCCAGGCTTCCGCCAGCATCGCGCAGCGCGCCAATGCGGCCGAGCAGGGCGCAGCGGCCGGCGGCGGCGCAGCAGGCGGGGCCGCGGGAGGCGGGCAGTCCGGCGGCGGGGCGTCCGGGCGCGAGGACGTGGTGGATGCGGAATTCGAAGAGGTGAAGGACAAGGACCGCAAAGCCTCGTAAGCGGCGCATGTCGAAGCGCGACTATTACAAGGTACTGGACGTACCCAGGACGGCGACTGAGGCTGAAATCAAGAAGGCCTACCGGCGTCTGGCGATGAAATATCACCCCGATCGCAATCCCAACGATCAGGAGGCCCTAGAGTCCTTCAAGGAGGCGAAGGAAGCCTGTGAGGTGCTGACCGACACCCAAAAGCGGGCGGTCTACGATCAGCATGGCCATGCCGGGGTCGAGGCGAGCTCGCGCGGCGGCGCAGGCCGCGGCGGCTTCGGCGCAGATGCCTTCAGCGACATCTTCGGCGATGTGTTCGGAGACATCTTCGGCGGCGCGCGGCGCGGCGGCCGCTCCCAGGTGTACCGCGGGGCGGACCTGCGCTATGAGCTGCAGCTCGAGCTGCCGCAGGCCGTGTTCGGCCACCAGGTCGAGCTCGAGGTGGCGCGCCTCACCGAGTGCGAGCTGTGCCACGGCAGCGGGGCTGCCAAGGGCAGCACGCCGGCCAGCTGCGACACCTGCGGAGGCGCCGGCCAGGTGCGCATCTCCCAGGGCTTCTTTCAGCTGCAACAGATCTGTCCGCGCTGTCGCGGCGCGGGCACGATCGTGCGCAATCCCTGCGATAGCTGCCTCGGCCAGGGCCGCGTGCGGCGCAGCAGGAAGCTCTCTGTGAAGGTCCCCGCCGGGGTTGATTCGGGTGACCGGGTGCGGCTGTCCGGCGAAGGCGAGGCGGGACGCAACGGCGGGCCGCCCGGGGATCTTTACGTGGAGATCCAGGTGCGCGAGCATGCCATTTTCGAGCGCGAGGGGGAGCACCTGAGCTGCGAGGTGCCGGTGAGTTTCGCCACCGCAGCGCTCGGGGGCAGCGTTGCGGTGCCGACGCTCGGCGGGGACGTGCAGCTGAAGATCCCCGCGGAAACCCAATCGGGCCGTGTCTTTCGTCTGCGCGACAAGGGCGTGAAGCCGGTGCGCGGCGGGGCCCGCGGGGACCTGTTCTGCCGCGTGGTGATCGAGACACCGGTGCATCTTTCGGCCGAGCAGCGCGAGCTCATCCGCTCACTCGAGGAGTCGCTCAAGGCGCACGCCGGCAAGCATGCGCCGCGTGAGCGCAGCTTTCTTGAGGGCGTCAAGCGCTTCTTCGCCGGGGATGAGAAGAACTAGTCGCGCCGATGCCCACCGACACCGCTGCCTCATCCCTCACGCGCGTGGCGCTCATCGGAGCCACCGGCCGCATGGGAGTGGCGCTGCTGCGCGCCGCCGCGAATTGCCGCGATCTCATCATCACCGGCGCCATCGCTTCCCCGGGCAGTCTGGCTCTGGGGCGTGATGCGGGTGAACTTGCCGGCCTTGGCGCGGCCAATCTTGCCGTCAGCGCCGACCTGCCGCGCGCGCTGCGCCAGGCGGATGTCGCGATCGACTTCAGCAGCCCGCACGCGGCCGAGGCAAACCTCGAGGCCGCCCGCGCGGCACGCAAGCCGCTGCTGATCGGCACGACCGGATTGGGCAGCGCGCTGGATACGGCGCTCGAGGCGGCCGCGCGTGACATTGCGCTGCTGCTGGCGCCCAATACCAGCGTCGCCGTGGCGGTGCTGAACGAGCTGACGCGCCGCGCCGCACAGGCTCTGCCGCGCGAGTTCGATATCGACATCCTGGAGCGGCATCATCGCCAAAAGCAGGACGCGCCCTCGGGTACCGCGCTCGCCTTGGGGGCCGCCGCAGCTTCCGCGCGCGGCGTCACGCTCAAGGCGGCCAGCAGCTCGCTGCCGCGCGGAAAAGGGGAAATCGGCTTTGCGAGCGTGCGCGCCGGGCAGACTGCCGGGGCGCACACCGTGCTGTTCTCGGGCGCCGGCGAGGAGCTGTCCTTGACCCACCGGGCCTTCGACCGGGGGGTGTTTGCCCGCGGCGCCCTGGCGGTGGCGCTCTGGCTGGCTTCCCGTCCGCCCGGTCGCTACGGCATGCAGGAATTCCTGGGATTCAAAACAGGCACTTAGGAGGTTTTTTGCGAAGCGTTGTGAAGTCGGGCAACGCCGCGGCGCGGAGCAATTTCCATGGACACATCGGGCTTAAAGCCCGTAAAATTTCTGCCTAATCCGTGTACGGGTTAGTCCAAGCAAGGCGGGAGGATGTTCGATGAGAACTCCTCCCGCTTTGTGTATGTGCGTCAGGGAGATTTGATCACGTGAGCGGACCTGCGGTGCTCGCGCTGGCTGACGGAACCATCTTCCGCGGCCAGTCGATCGGAGCCAAGGGCAACACCACAGGCGAAGTCGTTTTCAATACCGCGCTCACCGGCTATCAGGAAATCCTCACCGACCCCTCCTACGCCCGACAGATCGTCACCCTCACCTGTCCGCACATCGGCAACACCGGCACGACGCCCGAGGATCTGGAGTCAGCTCAGGTCTACCCGGCCGGGCTCATCATCCGCGACCTGCCGATCATCTCGAGCAACTGGCGCGCCAGCGAATCCCTGCCGGAGTTCCTCGAGCGCGGCCGCACGGTGGCGATTGCCGGCATCGACACGCGCAAACTGACCCGCCTGCTGCGCGAGAAGGGCGCGCAGGCCGGCTGCATCATGACCGGCGAGCAGACCGACGAGAAGGCGGCCGTAAAGCTGGCGCGCAAGTTCCCGGGCCTGAAGGGCATGGACCTCGCCAAGGTCGTCACGACCAAGCGCACTTTCCAGTGGAACGAGGGCAGCGTGTGGCCGGAACCGAGCCGTCCGCCGATCCGCACCAACCAGCGCCTGCACGTGGTGGCTTATGACTTTGGCATCAAGCGCAACATCCTCAGGATCCTCTCCGACAGCGGCTGCCGCATGACGGTGGTGCCGGCGCAGACTCCGGCTGCGGAAGTGCTGGCGTTCGAGCCCGACGGGGTGTTCCTCTCGAACGGCCCGGGCGATCCTGAGCCGTGCGAATACGCCATCAAGGCCACCCAGGAAATTCTCGAGACCGATCTGCCGGTGTTCGGCATCTGTCTGGGTCATCAGATCCTCGGTCTTGCCGCGGGTGCCCGCACCGTGAAAATGAAGTTCGGTCACCACGGCGCCAACCACCCGGTCCAGGACCTCGAATCCGGTCGCGTCTTCATCAGCAGCCAGAACCACGGCTTTGCCGTGGACGAGAGCACGCTGCCCAGCGGCGTGACGGCGACCCACCGTTCCCTGTTTGACGGATCGCTGCAGGGCATCGCCTTCAAGGACCGTCCGGTATTTGGCTTCCAGGGGCATCCGGAAGCCAGCCCCGGGCCGCATGATCTGAGGCCGCTGTTCGAGCGCTTCAACCACTTCATGCTGCGCCGGCTGCAGGCGCAGCTGCGGGTGGCCGAAGAGAACCTGCGCCGCCAGCAGGCTGGCGGCCGCTGAGCGTGGGGAAGCGCAGCGACATCCACAGCATCCTGATCATCGGCGCCGGTCCGATCGTCATCGGTCAGGCGTGCGAGTTTGATTACTCCGGAGCCCAGGCCTGCAAGGCGCTGCGCGAAGAGGGCTACCGGGTGATCCTGGTCAATTCCAACCCCGCGACCATCATGACGGATCCTGAGATGGCGGACGCCATCTACATCGAGCCGGTCAATGCCAGAAGTGTCGCCCGCATCATCGAGAAGGAGCGCCCGGATGCGCTGCTGCCCACCATGGGCGGACAGACCGCGCTCAACACCGCGCTGGATCTGGTGCGCGAAGGGGTGCTCGACAAATACAAGGTCGAACTGATCGCAGCTTCCCGCGCCGCCATCGACATGGCCGAGGACCGCGAGCTGTTCCGCAACGCGATGCGCGAGATCGGGCTTGAGACGCCGCAGTCGCAGATCGCCCGAAGCCTCGATGAGGCGCTGGCGATCGCCGCCGAGATCGGCTATCCGGTGGTGGTGAGGCCATCCTTCACCATGGGGGGCAGCGGTGGCGGCATCGCCTACAACCGCGAGGAGCTCGAGGACATCGTGGCGCGCGGCCTCGATGCCTCCCCGACCGGGGAGGTGCTGCTCGAGGAGTCCGTGATCGGCTGGAAAGAGTTCGAGATGGAGGTGGTGCGCGACCGCAAGGACAACTGCATCATCGTCTGCTCGATCGAGAACCTCGACCCGATGGGCGTGCACACCGGGGATTCGATCACGATCGCCCCGGCGCTCACCCTCACCGACAAGGAGTACCAGCGCATGCGCGACGCCTCGGTGGCGGTGCTGCGCAAGATCGGCGTGGAGACCGGCGGCTCGAACGTGCAGTTCGCGGTGAATCCCGAGGACGGGCGCCTGCTGGTCATCGAGATGAACCCGCGCGTGTCGCGCTCCTCTGCGCTCGCTTCCAAGGCGACCGGCTTTCCAATTGCCAAGATCGCCGCCAAGCTGGCCGTCGGCTACACGCTCGATGAACTCAAGAACGACATCACCGGAGGCGCCACCCCGGCATCCTTCGAACCCTCCATCGACTACGTGGTCACCAAGATCCCGCGCTTCACCTTCGAGAAGTTTCCGGCGGCGAACGATCGGCTCACCACACAGATGAAGTCGGTGGGCGAGGTCATGGCCATCGGCCGCACCTTCCAGGAGTCGCTGCAGAAGGCGTTACGCGGACTCGAGACCGGTCTTGATGGCCTTGCGCCCCTCATGAGCATGCCGCTGTCCGAGGAGAGCGCGGTCAGTCTTGCGCACGAGCTGCGCTCGCCCGGGGCCAATCGCATCCTGTATGTGGCGGATGCCTTTCGCGCCGGCTGGTCGCTGGCCAAGATCGCCGAGCTCACCCGCATCGACCCCTGGTTCCTCGCCCAGCTCGAGGAGCTGGTGCAGCAGGAGGGCCAGGTGCGCGCCGAAGGCCTCGGTGCACTGACCGCCGAGCGGCTGCGGGTCCTCAAGCGCAAGGGCTTCTCCGACGCGCGGCTCGCGCACCTGCTCGACATGCCCGAGAAGGCGATCCGCGACAAGCGCCACGAGCTGGCGGTGGTGCCGGTCTACAAGCGCGTCGATACCTGCGCGGCGGAGTTCGCCACCTCCACCGCCTACCTTTACTCCACCTACGAGGAGGAGTGCGAGGCGAATCCCACCACCCGGCGCAAGATCATGATCCTCGGCGGCGGCCCCAATCGCATCGGCCAGGGAATCGAGTTTGACTACTGCTGCGTGCACGCGGCGCTGCAGCTGCGCGAGGACGGCTTCGAGACCATCATGGTCAATTGCAACCCCGAGACCGTCTCGACCGACTACGACACCTCCGACCGACTGTACTTTGAGTCCCTCACGCTCGAGGACGTGCTCGAGATCCTGGCGAAGGAGAAGCCGGAAGGGGTGATGGTGCAGTTCGGCGGGCAGACTCCGCTCAAGCTGTCGCGGGCGCTCGAGGCGGCCGGTGCGCCGATCATCGGCACCTCGCCCGATTCGATCGACATTGCCGAGGACCGCGAGCGCTTCCAGGTACTGGTGAAGAAGCTTGGGCTCAAGCAGCCCGCCAACGCCACCGCGCGCACCGAGGAGCAGGCGGTGAGCTTGAGCCGCGAGGTCGGCTTTCCGCTCATCGTGCGCCCCTCCTACGTGCTCGGCGGACGCGCCATGGAAGTGGTGTTCGATGAGGATGACCTGCGCACCTACATGACGCATGCGATGAAGGTGTCGAACGACAGCCCGGTGCTGCTCGATCGGTTCCTGGATATGGCGACCGAGGTCGACGTGGACGCGGTGTGCGACGGGGAGGACGTGCTGATCGGCGGCATCATGGAGCACATCGAGCAGGCGGGAGTGCACTCGGGGGATTCGGGCTGCTCGCTGCCGCCCAACAGCCTCACGCGCGAAGTGCAGGCGGAGCTTCGCGAGCAGACCCGCAAGCTCGCCCGCGCGCTTAACGTCGTCGGCCTCATGAACGTGCAGTTCGCGATCCAGAGCGGGGTAATCTACGTGCTCGAGGTCAACCCGCGGGCCTCCCGCACCGTGCCGTTCGTGTCCAAGGCGACCGGGCTGCCGCTCGCCAAGATTGCGGCGCGCGTGATGACCGGGCGCAAATTGAAGCAGCTGGTGGACGCAGTCGAGCGGGTGCCCGCCTATTTCTCGGTGAAGGAGGCGGTGTTCCCGTTCATCAAGTTCCCCGAGGCCGATCCGATCCTCGGGCCCGAGATGAAGTCGACCGGCGAGGTGATGGGAACCGGGCGCACCTTCGGGGAGGCCTACGCCAAGGCGCAGACCGCATCCGGTGTGATCCTGCCGCGCCAGGGCGTGTGCTTCATCAGCGTGCGCGACCGCGACAAGGCCCCGGCGGTGCAGCTGGCCCAGAAACTCATCCAGCGCGGCTTCGAAGTGGTGGCGACCGAGGGCACGGCGCGCGCCCTCACCGAGGCGGGTGTCGGGTGCCGGCGGGTCAACAAGGTGCGCGAGGGGCGCCCGCACATCGTCGACATGATCAAGAACGATGAGATCGATCTGATCGTGAATACCACCGAGGGCAAGCAGGCGATCCGCGAATCGAACTCGATCCGCCGCGAGGCGGTGCACCGCCGCGTGACCTACTACACGACGCTCGCCGCGGGGCTGGCGACCTGCGAGGCTCTGGATCATCTGGATGAGGTTGAGGTGAACCGTCTGCAGGATCTGCACAGCGAGGCACTTGCCACATGAAGCGCACTCCCATGACGGCGCGCGGCGCGGTGGCTCTGCGCGCGGAGCTCAAGCGGCTCAAGTCCGAGGCGCGCCCGAACATCATCAAGGCGATCGCCGAGGCGCGCGGGCACGGCGATCTGTCCGAGAACGCCGAATATCACGCCGCGCGCGAGCAGCAGGGATTCATCGAGGGTCGCATCAAGGAAATCGAAGGCAAGCTCGCCAACGCCGAGATCATCGATCCCTCGACGCTGCCGAACAACGGCAAGGTGGTGTTCGGGGCGGTGGTGGAGCTGGCGAGCGAGGCCGACGGCGCGCGCGTCACCTACCAGGTGGTCGGCGAGGACGAAGCGGACATCCGTGCCGGGCGCGTTTCGGTCACCTCGCCGATTGCCCGCGCGCTGGTCGGCAAGTCCGAGGGCGAGGTGGTGGAGGTGGCCGCTCCCGGCGGCACGCGCTCCTACGAGATTGTGGCAGTGCGCCTGGGCTAGCGGTCCGGGATCAGGATACGCGCCAGCTTGGCGTGCGGGCGGTACAGCACCGCTACGTTGCCGATGCGATGCACCAGGGCGCTGCCGGTCTGCCGCGCGAGAGAGGCGAACAGCTCATCGCGCTGACTGCGATCGCCGAGGGCGGCTTTCACCTTGATGAGTTCGTGGTCGCTGAGGAGGCGGGCGGTTTCCGCCGCCAGCGCCGCCGTCAGTCCGGCATGACCGACCCGGATCAGAGGTTTCAGGGCGTGCGCCAGCCCGCGCAGGTGCTTGCGCTGGCGCTCGGACAGCTGCGGAGCGGCGGCGGGAGCGGGAGCGAGCTCATCCATCGGATGAGTATGCGGAACTTATGCGCAAGCGCGGCCAACTAAAATCATGACCCGGCGCTCCAAGAGCAGCGACCGCTGGCTGAAGGAACACTTTGCGGATCCGTTCGTGCAGCGGGCGAGAAGCGAGGGGTGGCGATCGCGGGCCGTGTTCAAGCTCGAGGAGATCGACCGGCGCGAGAAACTGCTGCACCCGGGTGCGGTGTGCCTGGATCTGGGTGCGGCGCCGGGGGCGTGGAGTGAATATGCCAGGCGGCGCGTGGGGGCTCGCGGGCGGGTGGTCGCGAGCGACATCCTGCCCATGGCGCAGCTGCCGGGGGTCGAGTTCGTGGCGGGCGATTTCAGGGAGGAGATGGTTTTCAGCCGCGTGCTGGCGCTTTTGCCGCAACGGGGGGTGGATGTGGTGCTCTCGGACATGGCCCCGAACTTCAGCGGCGTCGATGTGATCGACCAGCCCCGCTCGATGTACCTCGGGGAGCTGGCGCTCGATATGGCCCAGCGCGTCTTGAAGCCCAAGGGTACTGCCCTGATCAAGGTCTTTCAGGGCTCGGGGTTCAAGGAGCTGCTTGAGGGCACGCGGGCCAAGTTCGGCCGGGTGAAGCTGGTGAAGCCGCAGGCCTCTCGCTCGCGCAGTCCCGAGATGTATTTACTGGCCATGCAGTTTCGCTTGGTGTAGGTTGTTTTTCGGCCCGGGTGCGTGCGCGGCTAAGAGGACGTAAACCTTTGAATGACTTGACAAAGAACATCCTGCTCTGGGTCGTAATCGTGATCGTGCTGCTGCTGGTCTTCAGCCGCTACATGCCCACGATGGGCCAGCCGGCGCACCTGGACTACTCGACCTTCCTCGACGATGTGAAGGCCGAACGCGTCGAGTCGGTGACGCTGCAGGGCGAGATGATCTATGGCACCCACAAGGACAAGTCTCAGTTCGAGACCCGTAACCCCGAGACCGATTACACCGCCCTGATCGGCACGCTCTACAACGCGCGCGTCAAGATCGATTCGCGCGAGCCGAAGCAGCCGAATTTCATCGGCCAGCTGCTGTTGCAGATGGCGCCGGCGTTCCTGTTGATACTGGTGTTCCTGTACATGCTGCGGCAGATGCAGGGAGCCTCCGGAGGGCGTGGCGCCATGTCCTTCGGCAAGAGCCGCGCACGACTGCTCGGAGAGGACCAGGTCAACGTCACTTTCGCGGATGTGGCCGGCGTCGATGAGGCCAAGCAGGAGGTGGGCGAGATCGTCGACTTCCTCAAGGACCCGGGCAAGTTCCAGAAGCTCGGCGGCAAGATCCCCAAGGGCGTGCTCATGGTCGGATCCCCCGGTACCGGCAAGACGCTGCTGGCGCGCGCCATCGCCGGGGAAGCAAAGGTTCCGTTCTTCACCATTTCCGGCTCCGACTTCGTGGAGATGTTCGTCGGCGTGGGCGCCTCGCGCGTGCGCGACATGTTCGAGCAGGCGAAGAAACACGCCCCGTGCATCATCTTCATCGACGAGATCGACGCGGTCGGCCGGCATCGTGGCGCGGGCCTTGGTGGCGGCCACGATGAGCGTGAGCAGACCCTCAACCAGCTGCTGGTCGAGATGGACGGCTTCGAGGGCAACGAGGGCATCATCGTCATCGCCGCCACCAACCGCCCCGATGTGCTGGATCCGGCGCTGCTGCGGCCCGGACGCTTCGACCGCCAGGTGGTGGTGCCGCTGCCCGATGTGCGCGGCCGCGAGCAGATCCTGCGCGTGCACATGCGGCGCGTGCCGCTGGCCGACGATGTCAAGCCTGCGCTGATTGCGCGCGGTACGCCCGGCTTCTCGGGTGCCGATCTGGCCAATCTCGTCAACGAGGCGGCGCTGTTCGCCGCGCGGGCCAACAAGCGCACGGTCGGCATGGAGGAGTTCGAGCGCGCCAAGGACAAGATCATGATGGGCACCGAGCGGCGCTCCATGGTCATGAGCGAGGCCGAGAAGCGCATGACGGCCTATCACGAGGCCGGCCATGCCATCGTCGGCATGACCGTGCCCGAGCACGACCCGGTGTACAAGGTCACCATCATCCCGCGCGGCCGCGCGCTGGGGGTGACGCAGTTCCTGCCCGAGCAGGATCGCTACAGTTTTTCCAAGCGCCGTCTGGAGAGCGCGATCGCGACCTTGTTTGGCGGGCGCATCGCCGAGGAGCTGATCTTCGGGCCCGAGTCGGTGACGACCGGGGCCTCCAACGACATCGAACGCGCCACGGAGCTGGCGCGCAACATGGTCACCAAGTGGGGCCTGTCGGACAAGTTAGGTCCGCTCACCTACTCGGAAGAGACCGGCGAGGTGTTCCTCGGGCGCAGCGTGACGCAGCACAAGCAGGTGTCGGATGTCACCGCGCACGCCATCGACGAGGAGATCCGCGTCGTCATCGAGAGCAACTACCAGCGCGCGCGCCAGATCCTGGTGAGCGCGCTCGACAAGCTGCACCTCATGGCCGAAGCGCTCATGAAGTACGAGACCATCGGCGATGATCAGCTGAAGGACATCATGGCCGGCAAGGAGCCCAAGCCCCCGGCCGGCTGGGACGACAGTCTGTCCAACAAGCCACCGCCGGCGCCGGCGCCGGCGGGCGGGCCGCCGATTCCGGCTGGACAGCATTAATTCCGGCGCAACCCGCGGCAGCCGCGGCCGCGGGGGATTTTCGGCGGCGCCGTAGACCCCGAGTTCCCGCGCGCGCCCGCCGTTCAACGCACTGATGTCCTCGCCACCCGTTCTGCTCCATTGCGGCCGCAAGACGCTCGATCTCAGCCGTCCGGTGGTCATGGGCGTTTTGAATGTCACGCCGGATTCGTTTTCCGATGGCGGGCGCTATTTCTCGGTGGAGGCCGCCGTCGAACAGGGCGTGCGGATGGTCGCCGAGGGCGCCGCGCTGATCGACGTGGGCGGTGAGTCCACCCGTCCGGGCGCAGAACCGGTGAGCGCCGCCGAGGAGCTGCGCCGCGTGCTGCCGGTGCTCGAGCGGCTGGCGACGGCGAGCAGCGCGGTGATCTCGATTGATACCAGCAAGCCCGAGGTCATGCGCGAGG
>DATBYD010000063.1:0-67080 GCA_036513855.1 Steroidobacteraceae bacterium
CGCCAAGGGCGGCAAGGTCAACACCGGCGATGTGATCGCCACGGTTCGCGCTCAGGGGGCGGCAACCTCGGCGGCGCCCGCCGAAGCGGCCTCCGCGCCGGCGCCGGCGCCGGCACCGCGCCCGAGCGCCGCTGAGGCACCCGCCGCCGCAGCACCCGCGGCGAGCGTGCCGGCCGCTCCCGCCGCTGCGCCCGAAACGCCAGCGCCGCAGGCGCTGCGCGTGCCGCGCTCGAAGCTGGGCATGCCGACCTCCTATCGCAGCGATCTGGCACCCATCGATGAACCGGGCTTCTCGCGTGCGCACGCGAGTCCGTCGGTGCGCCGGTTCGCGCGCGAGCTCGGGGTCGATCTTGCGCAGGTCGCCGGACACGGCTTCAAGGAGCGCATCACTCACGAGGACGTCAAGGCCTACGTCAAGGGCGCCCTCGCCGCGCCGGCGCCGGCAACGCCTGCCGCACCGGCGCCATCCGCGCGGGCGCCGAGCGGCTTACCGAGCGTGCCCGTCGTCGACTTCGCGCAGTTCGGACCCACCACGCTTGAGCCGCTGTCGCGCATCCAGCGGATCTCGGGCCCGCGCCTGCAGGCCAGCTGGGTCAACATCCCGCACGTCACGCAGTTTGACGAGGCCGACATCACCGAGCTTGAGCAGCTGCGCACCAGCCTCAAGGAGCGCGCGCAGGCGGCCGGTGTGAAGCTGACGCCGCTCGCCTTCCTCATGCGCGCCTGCGTCAGGGCACTGCAGGAGTTCCCGCGCTTCAACTCGGCGCTCGATGCCACGGCTGCGAACCTCATCGTGCGCAAGTACCTGCACATGGGCTTCGCCGCCGATACGCCCAACGGGCTGGTGGTGCCGGTGGTGCGCGACGCGGACCGCAAGGACATCTACGCGCTCGCGCGCAGCCTCGGCGCGCTGTCCGAGAAGGCGCGCGCCGGCAAGCTGCCGCCCGCCGACATGCAGGGCGGCTGCTTCACCATCTCGAGCCTCGGGGGCATCGGCGGCACGGCATTTACGCCCATCATCAACGCACCCGAAGTGGCGATCCTCGGCGTGTCGCGCTCGGCCATGCGCGCGCAGTTCCATGACGGGGGCTTCGTGCCGCGCCTGATGCTGCCCCTGTCGCTGTCGTACGATCACCGCGTGATCGATGGCGCGATGGCCGCCCGCTTCACCACCTTCCTGGCACACACGCTCGCCGAACCGCGCGCACTCATCGAGGCGGTGCCGTGAGTGTGCAGCTGACCATCCCCGACATCGGCAATTTCACCGATGTCGAAGTGGTCGACGTGCTGGTGAAGGCGGGTGATGTCATCGCGGTGGATACGCCGCTGGTGACGCTCGAGACCGACAAGGCCTCGATGGATGTGCCCTCGACCGCGGCAGGCACGATCAGCGAGGTGCTGCTCAAGCGCGGCGACAAGGTTTCCAGGGGTTCGCTGATCGCCCGCGTCGAGACGGGCGCTGCGGCGACGGGTGCGGCTGCCGATACCAAGCCAGCGCCTGCCGCACCGGTGTCGCCAGTGCGCGCCGAGGGTGCCGGCGACACCGTGCGCATGCCCACGCCGCGAAGCCCGCCCGCGGGCAGCGCCGCGGGGCAGCCGGGGCGCAGCACGCAGCTGCTGGTGCTGGGCGCCGGGCCGGGCGGGTACACCGCCGCCTTTCGCGCGGCGGACCTCGGCCTCAAGGTCACCCTGGTGGAGCGCTGGCAGCAGTTGGGCGGGGTGTGTCTGAACGTCGGATGCATCCCCTCCAAGGCGCTGTTGCACGCGGCCAAGGTCATCGAGGACGCCGCGGAGATGAGCGAGCGCGGCGTTGCATTCGGGGAGGCGAAGATCGACCGGGCACGCCTGCGCGCCTGGAAGTCCTCGGTGGTCGCAAAGCTGACCGGGGGTCTGCGGGTGCTCGCCAGGCAGCGCAAGGTGGAGGTGCTGCGCGGCAGCGGCCGCTTCGTGAGCAGCAATGTGATGGAGGTGCTCGGCGAACGCGGCCCGGATCGCATCCGCTTTGATCAGTGCATCATCGCCGCAGGCTCAGAGGCCGTGCGCCTGCCGGGAGTGCCGCAGGATGAGCGCATCCTCGACTCCACCGGCGCGCTCGAGCTGCCGGATGTCTCCGCGGGCCTGCTGGTCGTCGGCGGCGGCATCATCGGGCTGGAAATGGCCTGCGTGTTTGACGCGCTCGGTGCAGCGGTGAGCGTGGTGGAGCTCACCCCGCAGCTCATGCCGGGGTGCGATCCGGACCTGGTGCGCCCGCTCGAGCGGCGCATCCGCGCGCGCTACAAGCAGATCCTGCTCGGCACCAAGGTGGCGGGCATCGAGGCTTCGGCTGCCGGTCTGCGCGTAAGTTTTGCCGGCGATCAGGCGCCGCAGCCGCAGCTGTTTCAGCGCGTGCTGGTGGCGGTGGGGCGTGTTCCCAACGGTCGGGCGATCGGCGCTGAGCTGGCAGGCGTCAAGGTCTCAGAGCGCGGCTTCATCCCCGTCGACCAGCAGAGGCGCACCAATGTGCCGAATATTTTCGCCATCGGCGACATTGCCGGACCGCCGCTGCTCGCACATAAGGCCATGCACGAGGGCAAGGTTGCCGCCGAAGTGGCCGCAGGTCTTAAGCGCGCCTTCGATGCGCGGGTCATTCCGTCGGTGGCCTATACGGATCCTGAAATCGCCTGGGTCGGGCTGACCGAGAGCGAGGCGCGCGCGAGCGGCACCACCTTCAAGAAGGGTGCGTTCCCGTGGGTGGCGAACGGGCGCTCGCTGTCGCTCGGCCGCGAGGAAGGGTTCACGAAGCTGCTGTTCGATCCTGACAGCCACCGCGTGCTGGGAGGCGGCATCGTCGGCAGCAACGCCGGTGAGCTGATCAGCGAGGTTGCGCTGGCGATCGAGACGGGCTGCGATGCGGCCGACATCGGACTGACCATTCACCCGCACCCGACGCTGTCGGAAACCGTGGCGGCAGCGGCCGAGGCGTTCGAGGGAACGTTGACCGACCTGTACCTGCCGAAGAAATAATCCGGCGCACGCCGGGGGCTTGCGGTCTTTGGACGCCGGCGCGTGGCAGGCGCCTCACCGCCGTCCTTCAATCACAACGATCGGCTCTTCGCGTGCGCGCCCTCAGGCGCGGCGGCGCGCAGGACCGAGTCGCCGCTTCATCGTCGGCCGCGCTTTGGTCTTGTGCGGGTACTCGCACAGGTCGCGGATGATGCACTTCGGGCAGGCCGGGGAGCGCGCGGTGCACACGTAGCGGCCGTGCAGCAGCAGCCAGTGGTGCGCGTCTTTTTTGAACTCGGCCGGCGTGTTGGCGCTGAGCGCGTCCTCCACTTCGCGTGGCGTGCGCCCGGGCGCAAGGCCGGTACGGTTGGCCACGCGGAAGATGTGCGTATCGACCGCGATCTGCGCTTCGCCAAACACCATGTTGAGGATGATGCTCGCGGTCTTGCGCCCGACGCCGGGCAGCGCTTCGAGGCAGTCGCGCTCGGCCGGCACCGCGCCGCCGTGCCGTTCGATGAGCTGCTGCGCCAGACCCACGAGGTTCTTCGACTTGGTGTTGTAGAGGCCCACGCTCCTTATGTAGGGCTTTACCCCATCGACGCCGAGCGCGACGATCGCCGCGGGCGTGTTGGCCACCGGGAAGAGCGCGCGCGTGGCGGCGTTGACACTCTTGTCGGTGGTATGCGCCGAAAGCATGACCGCGACCAGCAGCTCGAACGGGGAGGCGTGCAGCAGCTCGGTGGTGGGGGCCGGATTTGCGGCCTGCAGGCGCCGGTAGATGGCTCTGCGCGTGGCGGGATGCATGCGCTTAGTCGCAAGCGCGCTTGCGCGCGCTCAGCAGGGCTGCGCGTTCCCGCTCGCGCGCGGCGGCGCGCGCGCCGTGTGCGTCGAAGCGCTCGCGGTTCTCCTGCGGCGAGGGCGCGCGCGGCGCGTGCGGCAGGCTGGCCCGCGGCACCATCGAGATGCAGTCGACCGGGCAGGGCGCCACACACAGCTCGCAGCCGGTGCAGATCGCCACGATCACCGTATGCATCTGCTTGTGTGCGCCGACGATGGCATCGACCGGGCAGGGCGGCAGGCACTTGGCGCAGCCGATGCAGGCCTCCTCATCGATCTGCGCGACGAGCAGCGGGCCCTCGCTGCCGTAGGCCGGATTCAGCGGCAGCGCCGCTCGAGCGAGCAGGGCGGCAAGGGCTGCGATGGTTTCTCCGCCGCCCGGCGGGCACTGGTTGATCGGCGCACTTCCCGAGGCGATCGCCTCGGCGTACGGGCGGCAGCCGCTGAATCCGCAGCGGGTGCACTGCGTCTGCGGCAGGCGGGCATCGATGTCATCCGCGCTCGGCATGGCGTGCCAGATCAGCTGACTTTCATTCCCGGGGTCGCACCCGAGTCAGGCGCAAGCAGAAACACCCCCGGCGCATCTCCGCTGGCGGCCAGCACCATGCCCTCGGAGACCCCGAACTTCATCTTGCGCGGGGCGAGGTTGGCGACCATGACGGTGAGGCGCCCCTTGAGGGCGGCCGGATCGTAGGCCGCCTTGATGCCGGCAAACACCGTGCGGGTCTCGGAGCCCAGGTCGAGGGTGAGCTTGAGGAGCTTGTCGGCGCCGGCGACGGCTGCGGCGTCCACGATCCGCGCCACGCGCAGATCGACCCGTCTGAACTCCTCGATCGAGAGCACGGGCGCGGAATCACTGCCGGCGGCGGCGGCGGCCGGCGCGGCAGCGGCGGGCTGTGCCTCGGCCTCGAACAGGGCGTCGAGCTGCTTGGGGTCCACGCGTTTCATAAGGTGCTCGTAGGGGTTGATGCGTTCGGGAAGATATGCGGCATCGCTCCAGAGAAACGGCCGCTCGAGCCGGAACAGTTCGGCGACCCGAGCGGCCACTTCCGGCAGTACCGGGGCGAGCATGACCGACAGGAGCTTGAAGCCGTGCAATGCGCGCGAGCACACATCCTGCAGCTCGACCCGTTTGGAGGGGTCACGGGCGAGCACCCAGGGCTGGCGGGCATCGAAGTCGTGGTTGATGCGATCGGCGAGCGCCATGATGTCGCGCATGGCCCTGCCGAACTCGCGATTCTCGTAGCTCTCCTGCACCTGGAAGGCCTGCGCCGCCGCCAGAGCGGCGAGCTGCTCGCGGTCGCCGCTGTACCTGAGCTCGCCGCCAAAATGCCGGGTGATGAAGTTCGCGGCGCGGCTTGCGATGTTGACGTACTTGCCGATGAGATCGCTGTTGACGCGCGCGACGAAGTCGTCGGGGTTGAAATCGAGGTCCTCGACGCTCGCGTTGAGCTTGGCGGCGATGTAGTAGCGCAGCCACTCAGGATCCATGCCGAGTTCCAGGTAGCGCAGCGGGCTGATGCCGGTGCCGCGCGACTTGGACATCTTCTCGCCGGAGACGGTGATGAAGCCGTGCACGTAGACGTGCTCGGGCACCCGGTAGGGGGGGCCGGCGAACTTCAGCATCGCCGGCCAGAACAGCGTGTGGAAGTAGATGATGTCCTTGCCGATGAAGTGGATCTGCTCGGTATCGGAAGCCGACAGGAACTCGGCGAAGCTGCGGGTCTCCCCGTGCGCACGCGCCTTGCCGCTCTCGAAGTAACTCTTGAGCGAGGCGAGGTAACCGATCGGTGCATCCAGCCAGACGTAGAAGTACTTGCCGGGCGCATCCGGGATCGGGATGCCGAAATAGGGAGCATCGCGCGAGATGTCCCAGTCCCCGAGCGCGTGCTCGCCGCTGCCGGCGAGCCATTCACGCGCCTTGTTGGCGACCTGCGGCTGTAGCCTGCCGGGGGCATCGAGCCATTCCTTGAGGAATGCGACGCACTTAGGATCGGAAAGCCGGAAGAAGAAATGCTCGGAACTCTTCAGCACCGGCTTGGCGCCCGAGAGAGTCGAATACGGGTTGATCAGATCGGTCGGCGCGTTCACGGTGCTGCACACCTCGCAGGCGTCCCCGTACTGATCTTTCGCATGGCAGTTGGGGCACTCGCCCTTGATGTAGCGGTCCGGCAGGAACATGCCCTGCACCGGATCGTAGAACTGCTCGACCAGCTTCTGGTAGATGAGGCCGGCGGCCTTCAGCCGCGCGTACACGTCCTGCGAGAGGTAAGTGTTCTCCGGGGAATCGGTCGAATGCCAGTGATCGAAGCTGATGTGAAAGCCCTTGAGGTAGCGCGGGCGGTCCGCCGCGATACGCGCCACCAGCTGCTGCGGCGTGATCCCCTCGCTTTGCGCCTTGAGCATGATGGGAGCGCCGTGCGCATCGTCGGCGCCGACGAAGTGCAGCTGATGCCCCTGCATGCGCTGGAAGCGCACCCAGATGTCCGCCTGGATGTACTCCATGATGTGGCCGATGTGGAACGGACCGTTGGCGTAGGGCAGCGCCGTGGTGAGGAAGATTTTCCGGATCATCCGCCCTAGTTTACACAGGTGCGGCGCTTGCCCGCCGCAGCGCGCGCGCCGGGGGAGCGCCTCAGCCCATATCCTTGACCGGTTCGAACTTGGCCTTGTTGATGCCCTTCTTGTAGGCCTCTTTGCCGGTAATCTGGCGCGTATCGAGCAGCTGTTGGATCGCGCTGTCCATGGTGCGCATGCCGAACGCGCCGCCCGCCTGCATGGTGTTCTCCAGCTGGTCGAGCTTGCCCTGGCGGATGAGGTTGGAGGCGGCCGGGGTGTTCAGGAGGATCTCAAGAGCTGCGACCCGTCCGCCTTTGTCGCTACGCTGCAGCAGCTGCTGCGACACGACGCCGCGCAGCGATGTCGAGAGCATGGTGCGCACGTGCGACTGCTTGTCGGAGGGGAACACGTTGACCATGCGGTCAACCGTCTGCGCGGCACCGTTGGTGTGCAGCGTCCCCATGACCAGGATACCCATCTCGGCGGCTGTGACGGCGATGCTCATGGTCTCAAGATCACGCAACTCGCCGACCAGGATGACGTCAGGATCTTCGCGCAGGGCCGAGAGAACTGCGGATGCGAAGCTTGGACTGTGGACCCCGATCTCGCGCTGGCTGATGAGGCAGCTTTTTCTCTCGTGCACGAACTCGATCGGGTCCTCTACCGTGAGGATGTGACCCTTCACGCGCCGGTTGATGTCATCGATCATGGCGGCAAGAGTGGTCGACTTGCCCGAGCCGGTCTTGCCGGTCACCAGAATCAGCCCGTTGTTGGCGCGGCACATCTGCCGCACCGCCTCGGGCAATTTAAGCTCATCGAGCGTGAGCGCCTTGGAGGGGATGGCGCGAAACACCGCCCCCATGCCGTTGAGCTGGCGCATCACGTTGACGCGGAAGCGCCCGCGCTCGGCCAGCGTGTAGGCGAAATCCGCCCCGTCCTTGGCCTCGAAGCGATCGACCGCCGTCTTCGGCATGATCTCGTACAGAGCCTGCTTGACCGCCTCGGCGGCGAGCTTATCGGGCCTGAGCGACGACAGATCGCCGAACAGGCGGATGCGCGGAGGGTCGCCGGCGATGAAGTGCAGATCCGATCCGCGCTTCTCCAGCACCTCGATCAGGAACGAGTCAATCTGTGCCACGAAGCGGTGCGCTCTATCTAGGCCGCGGAATCCGCAGCGGGGCTCGCCACCGTTCCGGTGATGTCCAGCTTCGGCAGCATGCTGGTGTCGGTGACATATTTCTGGAAGGCGCGCTTCTCCGTGGCGTAGACGTAGGCGTCATCCGGGTCGACCGTGCGCGCGGTGATCGCGGCGAGCAGCGCCTGATCGAGCAGCTGCATGCCAAGATCGCGCCCCATCTGCAGCTGGGTCGGGATCTGGTGCGTCTGTTCGGTCTGGATGAGCTTGGCGATCGCCTTGTTCATCACCAGCACCTCGCAGATCGCCTTGCGCCCGTGGTTGTCGGCGGTCTTCACCAGCACCTGGGTGACCACTGCGAGCAGGCTTTGCGCGAGGAAGCTCTTGGTCTGCTCGCGCTCCTCGACCGGCAGGGCATCGATGATGCGATCGATGGTCTTCACCGCTCCGGTGGTGTGGAGGGTGCCAAGTACCAGGTGTCCGGTCTCGGCCGCCGTCATCGCCATGGAGATGGTCTCGGCATCGCGCAATTCGCCCACCAGAATCACGTCGGGGTCCTCGCGCATGGCCGCTCGCACGCCTTCGGCGAAGCTCGGGATGTGGGTGCCGAGCTCGCGCTGGATCACCTGGCTGTTCTTGCTCGGGTGCACGAACTCGATCGGATCCTCGAGGCTGATGATGTTGAGGCGGCGCGTCTGGTTGAGGTGATCGATCATCGCGGCAAGCGTGGTGGACTTTCCGGTACCGGTAGAGCCGGTGACCAGCACCATGCCCTGGTGGTAGTCACACAGCTTCGTGACGATCGGCGGCAGCGCGAGCTTCTCGAGGGTCGGAACCGCGGCGGGGATCGAGCGAAAGGTGGCGCCGATGCCGGTGTCCTTGCGAAACACGTTGACGCGAAACCGCCCGCCCTCGGAGGACACGTAGGAGAAGTCCAGATCGTTGCCCTTGGAGAAGTGCTCGTTCTGCGAATTGGTGAGGATCTCCGCGATATAGCCCTCGAGCTCGACCGCGCGCAGCTCGCGGAACTTGATGGGCAGCAGGTCGCCGTACAGACGCAGCATCGGCGGCACGCCGACCGCCAGGTGCACGTCCGAGCATCCCTGCTGGGTACCGAGCTTAAGAAACGCATCAATACGCGCCAAGCCACTGCTCCTTAAGGAGATTTCCGTCAGTTGTTGTGCCCGTTTTGGGCTTGGGGATCAACAGCTTGAGTGCGGAAATTTGACCTAACGCACGAACTTTGGCAAGGCGGGAGCCTGACCGGGGCCACGCGGCCCCGGGAACGCTTGGTTACAGGAACCGCTCCAGTGCGGCGCTCAGCTCGTTCATGGTCTGGAAGCGCTTGGTCTTGTCGACCGCCATGGCCTTGACGACCAGGTCCGACAGCCCCGGCGGAAGCGCCGGATTGACCTCCTGGGGGTTGCGCGCCTTGCCCTGCACGTGCTGGTACATGACCGACATGTGATCGCCGCGCGTGTAGGGCGGCACGCCCGTCACCATTTCGTAGAGCATGACGCCGACCGCATAGATGTCGGCGCGCTCGTCGACCTTCTTGCCGAGGATCTGCTCGGGGGCCATGTACTTGGGCGAGCCGATCACGTAGCCGGTCTTGGTGAGCTGGGTATCGCCCTCGCGCTGCGCCGCGGCGACACCGAAGTCCACGATCTTCAGCAGCCCCTCCTGATTGATGAGCACATTCGCCGGCTTCAGGTCGCGGTGCACGATGCCGACCTGGTGCGCAACCGTCATGCCGGTGCACATGTCGATGCCGAACTGCATGGCGCGTTTGAGCTCGAGGGGTTTGTCGTTGACGACCTCGCTGCCGAGGGTGTGCGAGGGGAAGTACTCCATGGAGATCGCATAGTTGCCCTGGATGTAGAGGAAGTCGTAGATGCGGATGACGTTCTTGTGGGTGATCTTGCGCGAGTAGCGCAGCTCGTGCACGAAGCGCTTCATCACTTCCTCGTCGCCCGAGACGTTGGGATTGAGGAACTTCAGGATGAGCCGCTCATCGACCACCGTATCCTCCATCAAGAGCACGGTGCCGAAGGCGCCGCGTCCGATGCGATCGATGTACTTGTAGCGACCCTCGAGAATGTCGCCGGGCTTGAGCGTCTGGATATCCAGGCGCCCCGCCGCCGCTGCATCCTTGGTGGCCTGCGCGAGCGCCTGGTCGGAGATGAGCTGGGTCTTGGCGGCCTCGGCGGGTGTCGGCTGGGGGGGTCGCACGCCGGCGGCGGCGGGCGTCGAGGGCAGCGTGCTCTTGCCCAGCGAGCTGATGCCGGCGATGCGGTTGTCGAGCTCGCTGACCGCCGCCGCCGCCATGCGCGAGATGGTCTGGTCGGGGGACGAGACCTGGGCCTGCAGCTGGCTGCGCACCTGCTCGGCGCGATCCTCTTCCGCCACCCGCGACAGCGCCTGGATCGCCTCGATGCGGATCTCGCGCTCGGGACGGGCGACCAGCGGCAGCAGCAGGTCCACCAGCTTGCCGTCTCCGAGCTTGCCGAGCGCGCGCACCACAATCGGGGTGGCCTTGCTGTTGGCGGGCGCCTGCAGCATCTCCATCAGGCGCGGCAGGGCGCGCTTGCTGCCGATCTCGGCGAGGGCGTCCACCGCGCGCTCGCTCACCCACCAGTCATTGTCGCGGGTCGCGGCGATGAGTGCATCCACCGCGCGCTCGTCCTTGGTCTGATTGAGAATCTCGATGGCGGCACGCCGGATGTCCTCATCCTTGTCGCGCACCAGCTGCAGCACCGCCTCGATCACCTTGGGGCCGCCGATCTTGCCGAGCGCATCCGCAGCGCGGCTGCGTACCCACCAGTCGCTGTCCTTCAGCGATGCGAGCAGGTACTTGACGGACTTGGCGTTGCCGACTTCATTCAATACCTCGACCGCGGCGCGGCGTGCGTTCTCGTTCTCGTCCTTCAGCACTTCGATGAGGTAGCGCATGGTCTCGGGATGGTTGGCCTTGATCACCACGTCGATCGCGCGGTTGAGCACGTCGATTTCCGGATCACGCAGCAGAGCGGCCACGCGCTCGATGTCGATGGGTCCGTCCATGCGCTGCATGGCCGACAGCGCAGCCCCGCGGATCAGCTTGTTCGGGTCCTTCAAGAGGCCCTGCAGGGCGTTCTGCACCTCGGGCGTGTTGAAGCGCGCCAGCGTATTGATGATGTGCACGCGCGCGATCGGGTCCTTGCCCTGCAGACGTCCCATGAGCTCCGGCAGCGCTGCCCGGTCGGCGATCTCGCCGATGATGCGGAACAATGCCGCCTTCTCGTTCGGCTCCTGGCTGTAGGCGGCGGTCAGCAGTTCGCGCACGTTGAAGCGCGATTTCTGCGCGGCAATCACTTCCAGCACCGTGGGCTTTGAGATGCCTGGGGTGGCAAGCGCATCGAGCAGCATCTGCGGGGGGTAGTTGCGGCTGCTGGTGAGCGCCCAGGAGATGCCCGACACCACCCGCGGGCTGCCTTCCACCAGTCCGCGCACGAACTGCGGGAAGGTCTTCGGGCTGACCAGGCCGGCGAGCACGTCGACGAACGCCACCGTGGCGCTCTTGTCCGCCTCCGGGAGGGCGCCGAACACGGCCTCAATGGCGCCCGGACCCGCGTCCTTCAGCCGCGCAATCGCCTTTTGCGTGGCTGGGCTCGCGGGGTCTTTCGAAGACCGGATCTCGGTGATGAGCCGGTCGGCGCGCAAATTCGTGAAAAAGCTCATTCAGTCTTCCGTCTGGTGCAGCCCCCTGCGTGCATCCTGCGCGCCTGCCGCGACGGGACCAGGACCCGGGGCCGGACACCCATTCAGGCGGCGCCGGCGCCGCGCAAATCTAACCAAAGCCAGCTGGCCGAAACTGTAAGAGATTATGCCATAGCCCCGCATCCGGCCACGGCAGGCTCCCTGACCCGCGCACTTTGCCGTCGACGCTCTACAATCACCACCAGCATGAACACACCGCTGTCCGCGACTACCGTGCGCGCCGTCCTGGAAGCGTACGTGGACCCATTCCTGGGCGAGACTCTTGGCGCCGCGCAGGCGGTCCGGGAGGTCAACGCCAGCGCGGCGGGGTTCACGGCCACCGTCGTTCTGGGCTTTCCGGTGCGAGGTTATGAGACGGAACTGACTGCCGCGCTGACCCAAGCGCTGGCCGCGGCGGGCATCGCTGCCCCACTCACCCTGCAGCTTGAGTCCGACATCCGCGCACACGCCGTGCAACGCAACCTCAAGCCCCTCGGGGAGATCCGCAACGTGGTGGCGGTGGCCTCGGGCAAGGGCGGCGTCGGCAAGTCGACCGTTGCCGTCAATCTGGCGCTCGCCTGGGCGGCCCAGGGTGCCCGGGTCGGCATCCTGGATGCCGACATCTACGGCCCGAGCCAGCCCTTGATGCTCGGACTTGCCGGGCAGCGCCCGAGCTCACCCGACGGCAAGCATCTGAAGCCGCTGGTCAGTCACGGGGTGAGCGCCATGTCGATCGGCTTTCTGGTGGATGCCGAGCAACCGATGGTGTGGCGCGGCCCGATGGTGACGCAGGCCCTGACGCAGCTGCTCGGGGAGACCGAGTGGGGGGCGCTCGATTATCTGGTCGTCGACATGCCGCCCGGAACCGGGGACATCCAGCTGACGCTCGCGCAGCGCGTACCGGTGGCGGGGGCCGTGATCGTGACGACACCGCAGGACATCGCGCTTGCCGATGCGCGCAAGGGATTGAAGATGTTCGAGAAGGTGTCGGTGCCGGTGTTGGGCATCGTCGAGAACATGAGCGTGCACGTATGCTCGCAGTGCGGCCACAGCGAGCACATCTTCGGTGCCGGCGGCGGGGAGCGCATGGCGCGCGAGTACGGCGTGAAGCTGCTCGGGGAGTTGCCGCTCGATGCCCACATCCGCGAGGAGGCCGACGGCGGTACGCCGACGGTGGTTGCGGCACCGCACTCCGCGCGGGCGCGGCCCTACTTCGAGATGGCGCGGCGCACGGCCGCAGCGCTGGCGCTGCGCGCGCGCGACCGCAGCAGCGTGTTTCCGAAGATCGTGGTTGAGGAGAGCTGAAGAACCGCGCCGCGGTGTCGGCGCCTGTTACGGCGCCGGCGCGCGAAATTCCGCCAGCACCTCCTCTAGCGGCTCCGGCGTCACCGCCACCGAGCCGGAGAAGGGCCGATCGACGGTGATCACGATCAGCAATGCGAACAGGATCAGCAGACTCAGCGCGCCGGTCATCATCGACTGCGCGCGGATGTTGCGGGTGCCGAAGAAGAACGTGAAGCAGATCGTAAGCACCGCACCCACGAACAGCACGAACCAGATGATCCCGGGCACGGTGCCGGAGGCGCGCACCAGCCGCTCGCGTCGCGCCTGCGTCAGCTGCCCGAGCTGCGCCATGATCTCGGTCTGGATGGCCATCTGCCGCAGATCGGTCGGATGAAACTGCAGCAGTTGCCCATACACGGAGTCGAGCGCGCGGGTCACCAGGAAGCTGCCGTGGCCGTGCTGCATGGCCGGCCAATCGTTCTTCAGATCCGCCTCCAGGTAGCCCGACAGCGCCTCGCGCACGCCCTTACCGGGCTCGCCCTCGATGCCCCACGCCAGCCGGTAGATGGTGGTGGCGGCGCCGGCCTCTCTGGCGACCGCATGCTCCGCGTCGTTGAAGCGCTCCCAGACGACCACCACCACGAAGGCCAGCAGCACCGCGTAGAGCACGCCGATGGTGGCGAACTTGAACCCCGCCACCTCGTTGTTGACGGTCAGCCGCTCGAGCGCGACCTGGCGGCGAACCAGGAACGGGCCCGCCATCGCCAGTGCCGTGAGCAGCAGTACCAAAAGGCTTAGCACCCACATCGGGCGCGTGGTGAGAAAATACATTAGGCTCCGCCTCCCGCCTGGCCGCGCGCAAGAGTAGGCGCGCAGCACGGGGCGCGCAATGGGGCGCCGCGCACTAAGCTCGCAAAGCGCACGGGCCGACATGGACCCTCGACGCGCCGCTGCGATATGCTTTTTGCCGCGCCCGCCCGATGACTTCCCTGCTGCCTGCTGAACGCTTTGGAGAGCTGATGAGCATCAAGTCCGACAACTGGATCCGGCGCATGGCGCGCGAGCACGCGATGATCGAGCCGTTCGAGCCCGAGCAGGTACGCGAGATCAACGGCCGCCGCATCGTCTCGTACGGCACCTCGAGCTACGGCTACGATGTGCGCTGCGCGAGCGAGTTCAAGATCTTTACCAACATCAACTCCACCATCGTCGACCCGAAGGCCTTCGATGAGAAGAGCTTCGTCGATTTCAACGGCGATGTCTGCATCATCCCGCCCAACTCGTTTGCGCTGGCGCGCACGGTCGAGTACTTCCGAGTTCCCCGCAACGTCCTCATCATCACGGTCGGCAAAAGCACTTTCGCGCGCTGCGGCGTAATCGTCAACGTAACCCCGCTCGAGCCGGAATGGGAGGGGCACGTGACGCTGGAGTTTTCCAACACCACGCCGCTGCCCGCCAAGATCTACGCCAATGAAGGCGTGGCGCAGATGCTGTTCTTCGAGTCGGACGAGGTGTGCTCGACGTCCTACCGTGACCGCGCTGGCAAGTACATGAAACAGCGCGGCGTGACGCTGCCGAAGACCTGATTACGGCTCACTGGCGCTTGACGCTCTCGATCTCCATGGTCCACTGCACTTCGTCGCCGCGCTTCTGCTGCACGCGCATCGGGATGTAGCCGCGATCGGGCGCGCACCAGTAGCGGTTGAAGCGCGGTGAGTTGGCGCGCTGGCTGCGGTAGATAACGGTGGCCACATCGCCGAACGGGGTCTTCAGTGTCTCTTCGCCGTCGCGCGTGTAGCGGTACTCACGCACCGAGTTCTTGTCGAGGACCGAGAAGCGATCGGGGGTGCGCCCGCGCAACAGCTCGGCCATCATCGCCACCTGCACGGAGCTGTCGTCCTGAACGCCTGCCGTGAGGGCAAGATCCACCGCGGTGTCTTCGTAGACGCCGGTGACCTTGTGCTTATCCCAGTCGTATTTCACGTCGACCGTGCGCTTGGTGGAGCTGGTGCCGTCGTCACCCTTATAGCTGAGGGGCTCAACCAAGGCATCGGTCACCTTCAGTTCGCTGACGGTGGTGGGGCGCTGGGAGACAAGCTTGCCGATGCCGCGCGGCTCGCTCTTCGAGGTATAGGTCCAGCTGCCGCCGCTCTGTTCGAGCTTCACGGTGGTGACGGCGACGTTCATCCCATTCCAGATCCAGGCGTAGGTGGCCTCGAAGGACCGAAGTTCATCCGCATGCGCCAGCGCCGTGGCCGCAGCGGCGATGCAAAGCGCCGCGGCGCGTAAGCGCCGTCGCAGCGGGCGGGGCGCCTCAGCGGGGCGTTGCTGCACGAAAATCCTCCACGATGGGCGCCTCCAGCGGTCGGCCGTCGAGCCAGGCCGCGCCATCGTGCCACGCGAGCCGCCGCAGCGCGAACCAGGAGAGCGCCTCGGGGTAGATGAGGTGCTCGGTCGCGGTGACCCGCGCGGCGAGCGTGGCCTCGGTGTCCGCAGGCTCGACCGCCACCTTCGACTGCAGCACGACCGGGCCTGAGTCGAGTTCCGGCGTCACGAAATGCACGCTGGCGCCATGTTCGCGCTCGCCGGCCGCGAGCACGCGCCGATGGGTGTGCAGGCCGCGGTAGGCCGGCAGCAGGGAAGGATGAATGTTGAGCATGCGTCCGCCATAGCGCGTGACGAAGGCCGGCGAGAGGATGCGCATGAAGCCGGCGAGCGCAATGATGTCTGCCTGCGCGTCTTCGAGCCGCGCGGCGAGGCGATCCTCGAACGACGGCGCGCCGCCACCGTCAGGCAGCACGGTCGCGGTCGCCACACCGAGCTCACGGGCGCTGGCAAGTCCTTGCGCGTCGCGGCGGTCGCTGATCACGATTACCGGGCGCGCGGCGATTGCGGCGGATTGGCAGGCGCGCACGATGGCGACCATGTTGGAACCGCGCCCCGAAATCAGGATGGCGAGCTTCGCCAGGGGCACGGCGCTCATTCGTCGATGAGCACACCGCGCTCGCCGGCGCGCACCTCGCCGATGATCTGGGCGCTTTCCCCGCGCGCGGCGAGAAATTGCACGGTCGCCCGGGCGTGTGCGACCGGGACGATCACCGCCATGCCGATGCCGCAGTTGAAGGTGCGGTACATCTCGGCCGCGCTGATGCCGGCGGTGCGCTGCAGCCAGGTGAACACCGGGTCGACGGGCCAGCTCTCGCGCACCAGCACGGCCTCGAGGCCCGCGGGCAGCGCGCGCGGCAGGTTGTCGGTGAGGCCGCCGCCGGTGATGTGGGCCAGGCCGTGAACCGGCAGCGCCTTGAGCAGCGCGAGCAGCGGCTTGACGTAGATGCGCGTCGGCGCGAGGAGGCGATCGAAGAGGTTGCGGCCCTCGAGCACGGTGCTGGCGGTTGCACCGTCAACGGCCACGAGCTTCCTGATGAGCGAGTAGCCGTTCGAGTGCGGGCCGGAGGAGCTCAGTCCGACGATGGCATCGCCGGCGGCGACCGTACTGCCGTCGATGATCGCATCCTTTTCCACGACACCGACGCAGAAGCCGGCGAGGTCATAGTCTGCGCCGTGATACATGCCGGGCATCTCGGCGGTCTCACCGCCCACCAGCGCCGCGCCCGCCTGCACGCAGCCCTCGACGATGCCGCGTATCACCGCTTCGGCAACACCAAGCTGCAACTTGCCGGTCGCGTAGTAATCCAGAAAGAACAGCGGCTCGGCGCCTTGCACCACGACGTCGTTGGCGCACATCGCCACGAGGTCGATGCCGATGGTGTCGTGGCGGCCGGTGTCGATGGCCAGTCGCAACTTGGTGCCCACCCCGTCGGTGCCGGCAACCAGCACCGGGCGCCGGTAGCCGGCGGGAAGTTCCACCAGCGCGCCAAACCCGCCGATGCCGGCCAGCACTTCGCGGCGCTGTGCGCGGCGCACCAGCGGCTTGATGCGCTCGACAAGCTCATCGCCGGCGTCGATGTCGACGCCGGCATCGCGATATGTGATGCCGGGGCCTTGGCTCATGGTTCTTTGCGCGTATGGTATTGTACCTGCCGCTGCGCACCGTTGCGCGTGCGAGCCAGACAATGTCCCGAACGGGCGCAATATCATGCAGGCAAATCGGCACGTGCGCGCAGTTGTGACGCTCCTGTGCCTGGGCTTGTGTGCGCTCTCGCTGCCATGCGCGGCGGGGCGGCCGGTGCGGGTCTACGAGGTTGACGTCGAGGGCCAGTCGCCCTCTGCGGTACAGCAAGCCATGCGCCAGGTGCTGGTGCGCGCGACCGGTCGGCGTGAATCGGCCGACGATCCGGCGCTCGGCAGCCTGGTCGCGGATGCGGCCAAGTACGTCAAATCCTACACCACCGGGCCGCGCGGCGAAGCGCAGGTGGTCTTCGACGGCGCCGCCGTCGAGCGCGCGATCACAGCTGCGGGACGCAGTGTCTGGGAGCATGAGCGCCCGTTCACGCTCATCGTGCTCGATCCGCCGCGCGTGCGTGCCGCGGCGGATGCCGCGCGCGCCGAGCTTGAGCGCGTGGCGGCCGAGCGCGGTCTGCCGATCAGCCTAATTCCTCTCACCCTGATCGACTCAGCCGGCAGCGCACTCGGCGCTGATGAGCTGTTGCAGGCCGCGCAGCGTTACGGCGGTGATGACATCCTGGTCGGCCGCGGGGCGGAGGGCGCGCCCGACTCGGCGCTCTCCTGGAATCTGTACTCGCACTCGATCAGTGCGAGCTGGAGCGGGCCGCTGGCGGCCGCCATCGATCACACGGTGGATCTGTTGGTTCCGCAGCAGGGCACCTCGCTCGCCGAGACCGAAAGCGAGACTAGCATTGAGATCGACGGCATCAACACCCTCACCGCCTACGCTGCCGCCGAACGCTTGCTGCAGAGCGTGCCGGGCGTGCGTCGCGCCGGCATTGCGGCGGCCGATGCCGGCAGCGTCACTTTCAGCGTGACGGTGCGCGGCGGGGCTGCCGGGCTTGAGCAGGGACTGACCGGCGCGGCGCACCTGGTGCGCGCCGCCGGCGCTGGTGCGCGTCTGGTGTACCGCTACCAGCCGCAGGGCTAGATGCCGGATCCGTTCCGCGCGTGCGCCACCTTCCCAACATCATCTGCCTGATTCGCCTGGCGCTGATCTGGCCGATCATCGCGGCCTTGCATGCCGGCCACTACCTGACTGCGCTCGCCGTGTTCGTCGTGGCCGCGGTGTCGGACGGACTCGATGGCTACCTCGCCAAGCGCTTCAACTGGACCTCGGAACTTGGCAAGTTCCTCGATCCGCTCGCCGACAAGCTGCTGCTGATCAGCGTGTTTGTCGAGGGCGCGTGGCTCGCTGTCATGCCCTGGTGGCTGACCGCCGCAGTGGTGGCGCGGGATGTGATGATCGGACTCGGTGCGCTGATCTTCCGGCTGTGGTTCGGTCCGCTGCGCGGGCGGCCTACGGTGATCAGCAAGATCAACACCGCCGCGCAGCTTTTGTATGTGATGCTGGTGCTGCTGCACGCAGCTCTTGGCGTGCCGCCGCACGAGATACTCGATGTCTGCGCACTCATCACGCTTGCGACCACGGTGATCTCCGCGGTGCACTATATCCTGGCGTTCACGCGGCGCGCGTGGCTGCAGCCGGCCGGATTCGCCTGAAGTCACGCCCATGCGCCAGATTCCGCTTAGCGTCCGTCTGCCCGATCGCGCGGTGTTCGAAAGCTTCCTCGCCGCGCGCAATGCGCAGGCGGTGGAGCACCTGCAGCGCCTCGCCAGTGGCGCACCCGGCGGCCCGAGCTGGCTGTGCGGGCCGCCCGGCAGCGGCAAGACTCACCTGCTGCAGGCCACCTGTGCCGCCGCGGCCGCTGGTATGCGCGCCGGCTACGTGCCGCTGGCGGAGGTCGCGCACCTGGGCGTCGGAGTGCTGGAGGGCCTGCCGCAGCTTGAGTGCCTGTGTCTGGATGACATCGACCGGGTCGCAGGAGACGCCGCCTGGGAGCGCGGCATCTTCGCTCTGTTGTGCGAACTGGAGGATGCCGCAGGCCGCCTGGTGTTCGCGGCCCGCTCACCGCCGGCGCTGGTGGGGTGGGTACTAGCGGACCTCGGCTCGCGCTGCGCGGCGAGTGCGGTATTTCAGCTGCGTGCGCTCGAGGAGCAGGAACAGCACGCCGCCTTGCAGTTGCGCGCGCGACTGCGCGGACTTGAGCTGCCGGATGAAACCTGGCACTGGCTGCAGCGGCGTTTTCCCCGCGACATGGGCACGCTCTACGAGCTGCTCGACACCCTCGATGAAGCGGCGCTCGCCGAGAAGCGCCGCCTGACGGTGCCGTTCATCCGCGAGGTGCTGCGCGCAGCGACCGAGCGACGCCGCGACTGAAAACGCGCCGGCGCGCGCTTTAGCGCGCCGGCGTGGATAACTGAACGGCGAGGGCCGCCACCCGACGGCCGAGGGCCTGGGCGAGCGCCCGCTCCGCCTCAGTGAGCGCGCCGGCCGTGTGGCCCGCGACGTGCGAGGCGCCGTAGGGGCTGCCGCCGCCGCGCGTGTCATTCAAGGCAGGCTCGGTATAGGGCAAACCGACCAGGTACATGCCGTGATGCAGGAGCGGCAGCATCATCGACAGCAGCGTCGTTTCCTGGCCGCCGTGCATGGTCTGGGTGGAGGTAAATACGCCGGCGGGCTTGCCGGCCAGTGCGCCGGAAAGCCACAGGCTCGCCGTGCCGTCGAGGAAGTGCTTGAGCGGGGCTGCCATGTTGCCAAAGCGCGTGGGGCTGCCGATGACCAGCGCGTGCGTCTCACGCAGGTCATCGAGGCTTGCGTAGGGCGCACCGCTTGCGGGCACTGCCTTGGCGGCAGCGTCGCTCTCGGTCGTTACCGCCGGCACGGTGCGCAGCCGCGCGGCAGCGCCCGGCGTGCCCTCCACGCCGCGACACACCTGGCGCGCGAGTTCCGCGGTGGCGCCGCTGCGCGAGTAATACAGCACCAGAACTTCGATCATGGCCGCTACGTTGCCACAAAATCCACGCGTCATCATCCGCGCAGCGTCCGGTGCGCGGCTTTCTCTAGTAGTATCCGGGCTTGCATGGTGTGCAAGAAATGCGTGATTGGCGGCCGTGTGCAGGGTGTGTTCTATCGGGCCACAGCGGCCAGGCGAGCGCAGGAGCTCGGCATCAGCGGCCACGCCCGTAATCTTCCCGACGGCCGCGTCGAGGTACTGGCGTGCGGCGAGGAGCCGGCGGTGAGCGCTTTCGTGAGCTGGCTGTGGATCGGCTCCTCGGCGTGCAAGGTCAGCGCGGTGGAGGTGATCGATGCGCCGGTCGATCCGACTTCTTCCCGAAGCGGATTTCATACGGAATGACATCGGTGAGGCATCGTGCGTGCTTAGGGCTCGCGGTGGCATCGTGGCTGGCCCTTTCACTGTTGCCCGCGGCCGCCCAGTCGCCGTCCGCGCAGGAGCCGCCGGCTGCCTCCCCGCCGGCCGCTGAAACCTCCCCGCCATCGCCGGCGGCGCCGGAGCTGCCTGCGGCACCGGCCGCCCGTGAGCGGCAGCCCGCCGCGGCCGCTCCCACCGTCCTGTCGTGGTTTCATCGTCATCGCCACCGGCACCAGCCCATGGTGGCCGCGGCCAACCCGATGGCGGTCGATGCCGGACTTGAGATTCTCGCCAAGGGCGGACGGGCGGTGGATGCGGCCGTTGCCATTCAGGCGATGCTCGGGCTGGTCGAGCCGCAAAGCTCAGGCGTCGGCGGCGGCGCCTTCCTCATGTACTACGATGCGCACACCGGCAAGGTGACGGCGTTCGACGGTCGCGAGAAGGCACCGGCCGAGGCACCCGCCGACATGTTCCTGGACGAGCAGGGCAAGCCGCTGCCCTTTGTCGAAGCGGTGCGCAGCGGGCGTTCCACCGGCGTACCGGGCGCGATTGCCATGTTGGCGGCGGCACAGAAGAAGCTCGGCGCGCTGCACTGGAAGGACCTTTTCCAGCCGACGATCCGCAGCGCCACCCAGGGTTTCAAAGTGCCGGCGCGGCTGGCGCTGTTCCTCGGTGAAGGCTCGCCCTTCCCGGCGACCAGCGAAATCCGCGCGCTGTTCTCGCGCGCCGACGGGGAGACGGTGGAAGAGGGCGACCTGTTCCAGAACCCCGAGTATGCCCGCACGCTGCAGCTGATTGCCCAGGAGGGTTCGCGCGCCGTGTATGAGGGTCCGATAGCCGCCGAGATCGTGAAGGTGACGCACCAGATGCCGTTGCCCGGCACCATGACGCTGAATGACCTGAGCAGCTATCGCGCCGAGGCGAGCGAGCCGTTGTGCCGGCCCTACCGCAAGTACACGGTGTGTGTGCCGCCGCCGCCCTCGAGCGGGGTGTCGCTGCTGCAGATGCTGTCGATCCTCGATGACACCGATATCGCCACGCGCTCGGCTTCCGACCCGCAGGCCTGGTTTCTGTTCATACAGGCGAGCCGGCTGATGTACGCGGATCGCGACCGTTACGTGGGAGATCCTCACTTCGTGAGCGTGCCGGTGGAGCGGATGCTGGACCCGGCCTATGTGCGGCTGCGGGTGCAGTTGATCGGCGAGCGTGCCGGGGCGTCTCCGGCGCCGGGCGACATCCCGCTGCCGCGCGGCCGCGATGCCACCACCGAGTCTTCCGGCACGAGTCACTTCGTCGTGATGGACGCCGACGGGGATGTCGTCTCCATGACCACCACCGTCGAGTCGGTGTTCGGCTCGGGGCGCACGGTCGGGGGCTTCGTGCTCAACAATCAGCTCACCGACTTTTCATTCGAGCCCACCGAGCGCGGCGCGCCGGCCGCCAATGCCGTGCATGGCGGCAAGCGACCACGCTCCTCGATGGCCCCGGTCATCGTTCTGGATCACTCCGGTGATTTCGTGGCCGCGCTCGGCTCGCCCGGTGGCAGCGCCATCCTCGAGTACAACGCCAAGACGCTGCTGGCGCTGCTGGCGTGGAAGCTCTCGCTCAAGCAGGCGATCGAGCTGCCGAACCTGATCGCGCACGCTGATACGTTCAGCGGGGAGATCGCCAAGTTCTCACCGGCGCTGCTGGCAGGATTGCGCGAGCGCGGCATCGAGTTGAAGAGCGGCCATGCAGAAGGCTCGGGCCTGCACGGCGTGGTGCGCCTCGCCGATGGCACCTACGAGGGAGCGGCGGATTCGCGCCGCGAGGGTGTCGCCCGCGCACTGCCCGCGGCGGCAGCGCTGCCCAAGCATGCCGCCGGAACAGCGCCCCGTTAGCGCGCCGGCAACGGCTTGAACCCCAGATCATCCGCGCCTGCCCAACGCGTCCACTGGGTGAGTACCAGGTCGGGGTAGTCACGTCGGCCGATGCTGCCGTTGTAGCGCGCCAGCGCCTTGCGCACATCGTTGTGCTCGTAACCGAGGTAAAAGCGCAGAATGGCGCAGCCCATGCGGATGTTGGGAGCGACGTGTATCAGCTCGTAGCGGCGCATGCCGAGGCGCTCTGGCCAGAACGGCATCACCTGCATGAGTCCCACCGCACCGGCCGATGACACCGCCCAGCGATCAAAGCGGCTCTCGACCGCCATCACCGCCATCACCAGTCCGGGCGGCAGGCGCGCCTCGCCCGCGCGGTGGGTCTCGCAATACACCTGTTTGAGAATGTCCAGCCGCTCGTCCTTCTGCTTGACGAGCTTGCGCAGCCGCGGCTCCATCAGCGTGTACCAGACCGCCGAGTCGTACTGATCGGTGAAGCACTGCGCCTGCGCGATGGCCTTCTCGAGCACGGCCTTAAGTTCCGGGTCACGCTGCGCGTCCGCGCGCGCTAATGGCGTGCTGCCTAGCCCCGTGACGGCAAAGGCGGCCAGCGCGATCAGCAACAGCCACAGCCGCTGCCGGTGTTGCGGCTCAGCAGGCCAGGCGCTGACGGAGGAAGGCGAGCAGCTCGGCAGCGGGAACTTCCGTGCTGGCGGCGTCGCGGCGGTGGCGGTACTCGAGCTTACCGGCCTCAAGTCCGCGCTCCCCCACCACCACGCGGTGCGGGATCCCCACCAGCTCCGCGTCGGCGAACTTGACGCCGGGGCGGGCATCGCGGTCGTCGTACAGCACCTCGATCCCCTCATCGGTGAGCTCGGCATACAGTCGATCGCTGACTTCGCGGACACGGGCTGATTTTTGCAGGTTAATGGGTACCAGCACTACCTGGAAGGGCGCAATCGGCTCCGGCCAGATGATGCCGCGCTCATCGTGGTTCTGTTCGATCGCCGCAGCCACGATGCGCGTCACACCTATGCCGTAGCAACCCATGAGCAGCGTGACTTCCTTGCCGTCCTCATCGAGCACGGCAGCCTTCATGGGCCGGCTGTACTTGTCGCCGAGCTGGAAGATGTGACCCACCTCAATTCCGCGCGCGATCTTCAGATGTCCCTTGCCGGAGGGGCTCGCATCGCCCTCGACGACCTTCCTGAGGTCGGCAGCGAGCGCACCTGTCACGTCGCGCTCCCAGTTGACGCCCATCAGGTGCTGATCCTTGGCGTTGGCGCCGCACACGAAGTCAGCGAGGTTAAGCGCGCTGTGGTCGGCGTACAGACGGCACTTGAGTCCGACCAGTCCAACGTAGCCCGGCTCCGTGCCGGTCGCTTTCAACACGCGCTCGGCGCTCGACATGCGCAGCGGGCTGGCGACGCCGGGCAGCTTCTGCGCCTTGACGGCGTTGAGCTCGTGATCGCCGCGCAGCACCAGCGCGACGACCTCATCCGCCTTGCCATCGACGATGAGCGTCTTCACGCAGCGCGCAGGCGCAACGTCCAGGAAGGCCGCCAGATCCGCCACGGTTTTAATGCCCGGCGTGCTGACGTTGCGCAGCACCTCCTGCGGCGCGGGGCGCGGCTCGGACGGGGCAGGGGCGGCGGCCGCCTCGAGGTTCGCCGCGTAGTCGTCGGCATCCGAGAACACGATGGCGTCCTCGCCGGAGGCAGCGAGCACGTGGAATTCCTGCGAGACATCCCCGCCGATGGCGCCCGAGTCCGCGCGCACCGCGCGGAAGGTGAGTCCGGTGCGCGTGAAGATGCGCGTGTAGGCGTCGTACATCGCGCGGTATCCGTCCTGCAGCGAGGGCGTATCCAGATGGAAGGAGTAGGCATCCTTCATGATGAACTCTCGCGCGCGCATCACGCCAAAGCGCGGTCGCACCTCGTCGCGGAACTTGGTCTGGATCTGGTAGAAGTTCACCGGCAGTTGCCGGTAGCTCTTGAGTTCGCGCCGCGCGATGTCGGTGATCACTTCCTCGTGGGTCGGACCTGCCACGAAGTCGCGCTCGTGACGGTCCTTGATGCGCAAAAGCTCCGGCCCGTACTCGCTCCAGCGGCCGGACTCCTGCCACAGCTCCGCGGGCTGTATCACCGGCATCACCAGTTCCAGGGCGCCGGCGCGATTCATCTCCTCGCGCACGATGCGCTCGACTTTCTGCAGCGAGCGCAGGCCCATCGGCAGCCAGCTGTACAATCCTGCGGCCAGGCGGCGGATGAGCCCGGCGCGCAGCATGAGCTGGTGACTGAGCACCTCCGCTTCCGCGGGGGTTTCCTTAAGCGTGTTGATGGGGTAGGCGGATAGTCTCATCGTCGCACGTTGGCCTCGAAACGGGATGCTGGCATCTTAGCAGGCGGCCCCACTAAGATTGCCGCCGTGGAAAGCGAGACCCCGGATTACAGGCCGCGGCGCGGCAAGGGCATCTACCTGCTGCCCAACCTGCTCACCACGGGCTGCCTGTTTTCGGGCTTCTACGCGGTGGTGGCGGCGATCGACAAGCACTTCGCCCCGGCCGGCATGGCGATATTCGCCGCCATGATCTTCGACACCCTGGATGGGCGCATCGCGCGCTTGACGCGCACCGAGACCTTTTTCGGCAAGGAGTACGACAGTCTTGCCGACATGGTGGCCTTCGGCGTGGCGCCCGGCATCGTCGCCTATCAGTGGGGCGTGGTGCGCATCGCCGAATACGGTCATCACTGGGACCGCTTCGGCTGGCTCGCCTGCTTCTTCTACGTCGCCGCCGCGGCGCTGCGGCTGGCGCGCTTCAACGCGCGCTCGGCGGTGGCCGACAAGCGCTACTTCGAGGGCCTGCCGAGCCCGTCGGCGGCTGCGATCGTGGCGGCCTTCGTGTGGTTTGTCAGTTACTGGGACGAGCCCGGGCTCGGCGGCCTGATCGCGGCATTCCTGGTGACCGCGAGCGCCGGCGCGCTGATGGTGAGCCGCTTCGGCTATCCGAGCTTCAAGCAGTTGAACCTGGACCGGCGCATCCGCTTCGTTTACCTGCTGCTCATGATCCTGGCCATCATTCTGATCGCCTCCGACCCTTCCGCGATGCTGTTGGCGATGTTTGGCACCTACGCGCTGTCGGCGCCGCTGTTGTGGGTCGGGCGCCGCGTGCGGCGGCTGGTGCGGCGCCCGCCGCGCGGGGGCGCCTGAACCGATGGATCCTGAGCGGCGCAGACAGTATCTGGAAGCGATCGGCATCGACGTATGGGTCGCACGCCGCGGTGACGGTGCGCCCGCTGGCAGCGCCCAGATCCACTCGGCCACGCCGGTACGCCCGCAGGCCGCCCCTGAGGCGCAGACCGGCGCCCTGTGGGAGGCGCTGCTGCAGGAGGTGCGCGCCTGCACGCGCTGCCCGCTGCATGCCACGCGCACCCAGGGCGTGCTGGGTGTCGGGCCCCGGCGTGCCGACTGGCTGGTGATCGGGGAGGCCCCCGGGGCGGAAGAGGACCGGCGTGGCGAGCCGTTCGTCGGCGCGGCCGGGCAGCTGCTCGACAAGATGCTCAAGGCCATCGGCCTTGACCGCAAGAACAACGTGTACATCGCCAACGTCCTGAAGAGTCGGCCGCCGAACAACCGCGATCCCAAGCCCGAGGAGGTGGCCGCCTGCCTGCCCTATCTGGCCCGTCAGATCGCCCTGCTGAGGCCAAAGATCATGCTCGCGGTCGGGCGCATCGCCGCCCAGAATCTGCTCGCGACCGATGCGCCGCTCGGCCGCCTGCGCGGCCAGGTGCATCGCTTCGGGGAACTCAACACGCCGCTCGTGGTCACGTATCATCCCGCCTATCTCCTGCGTACCCCGGCGGACAAGCGCAAGGCGTGGGAGGATTTGAAGTTTGCCCGAGACGTGTACCAGCAGTTAAGCCAGGGTGCTGCGAGCGATGGCAACCGCGGCTGAATTCCTCAATCCCGAAGTCCTCATCCGCCCGATGCGCGCGGGCGATGTGGCCGAGGTGGTCGCGATCGAGCGCGCCGCCTACCAGTTTCCGTGGAGCGATGGGATCTTCCGCGATTGCCTGCGGGTGGCTTACCTGTGCCGCGTGGTCACGGTGGGGCGGCAGGTGGCGGCCTACGCGGTGATGAGTTTCGGGGCAGGCGAGGCGCACATTCTCAATCTGTGCGTGGCGCAAGCGTTTCGCTGCCGCGGCATCGGCAAGCGACTGCTCAACTCGATGATCGAGCGCGCCACGGCCGCCGGCATGGGCGAGGCGTTTCTGGAAGTGCGACCCTCCAACACGGCGGCGATCCGCCTGTACCTGACGCTCGGCTTCGAGCAGGTCGGTATGCGCCGCGGCTACTACCAGGCGGTGGGTGGCCGCGAGGATGCCGCCGTGCTGCGGCGCAGGCTCACGGCGCCCGGCGCAGCCGTGCACCAACCGACATAGAGCCGATGACCGATCTTGAGGCCGAAATCCGTCGGCGACGGACGTTCGCGATTATCTCGCACCCCGACGCCGGCAAGACCACGCTCACCGAGAAGCTGCTGCTGTTCGGGGGCGCCATCCAGATGGCCGGCACCGTCAAGGGCCGCAAGGCAACCCGCCACGCCACCTCAGACTGGATGCGGCTCGAGCAGCAGCGCGGCATCTCGGTGACCTCCTCGGTGATGCAGTTCCCGTACCGCGATTGCCTCGTGAACCTGCTCGACACGCCCGGCCATGAGGACTTCTCGGAGGACACCTACCGCACCCTCACCGCGGTGGACTCGGCGCTCATGGTGATCGACTGCGCCAAGGGCGTGGAGGAGCGCACCATCAAGCTGATGGAGGTGTGCCGGCTGCGCGATACGCCGATCATGACCTTCATCAACAAGCTCGACCGCGACGGACGACCGGCGGTGGAACTGCTGGATGAGATCGAGAGCGTGCTCAAGATCGGCACGGCGCCGCTCACCTGGCCGATCGGCATGGGACGCGAGCTGCGCGGCATCTATCACCTGCCGGAGGACCGCATCTACGTCTACGCAGCCGCCGAGCGCGGGCGGATGGGGCAGAACCGCATCATCGAAGGTCTCGGCAGCGATGCGGCGCAGGAATTCCTCGGCGAGCAGGCGCGCTCCTTCGGCGAGGAGATCGAGCTGGTGAAGGGCGCCACCGGGCAATTCGATCCTGACGCCTACCGCGCCGGCCGGCAGACGCCGGTGTTGTTCGGCTCCGCCATCAACAACTTCGGCGTCGAGGAACTGCTGACGGCGTTCACCGCGCATGCCCCGGAACCGCTGCCGCGCATCGCCCGCGAGCGGCTGGTGGAGCCGACGGAAATCCCGCTCGCCGGCTTCGTGTTCAAGATCCAGGCGAACATGGATCCTGCGCATCGCGATCGCATCGCGTTCCTGCGACTGTGTGCGGGCAAGTATTCGCGCGGCATGCGCCTGTTCCACGCACGCCTCGGCAAGGAGGTACGCGTGGCGGATGCCCTGACCTTCATGGCCGCCGAGCGCGCCCAGGCCGAGGAGGCCTATGCCGGAGACATCATCGGTCTGCATAACCACGGCACCATCAACATCGGCGATACCTTCACGCAGGGCGAGCGGCTGACCTTCACCGGGGTGCCGAATTTCGCGCCGGAGATCTTCCGCCGCGCGGTGCTCAAGGACCCGCTGAAAATGAAGGCGCTGCAGAAGGGCCTGTCGCAGCTGTGCGAGGAGGGCGCCACGCAGCTGTTCAAGCCGCTGCGCAACAACGATCTGGTGCTGGGCGCGGTTGGACAGCTGCAGTTCGAGGTGGTGGCGTTTCGCCTCCAGGATGAATACGGGGTGCAGTGCGTGTTCGATCCGGTCACGGTGTACACCGCGCGCTGGGTCGACAGCGCCAACCCTGCCAAGCTCGAGGAATTTCGCGCCCGCGCGCATGATCACCTGGCGCTCGATCACTCCGGAGCGCTGGTGTACCTGGCACCCTCGCGCGTCAACCTGCAGCTCACGCTCGAGCGCTGGCCCGATATCATCTTCCGCGAGACGCGCGAGCACGCCGCGAGCTGAAACGCCGCCGCTGCCAAGGGTGGCGCGCGGCGTGGATTTGTGCGACATAGCCGCACCATGGAGGACTTATGAACGATCTCTCCTCGGTGCAGGCGCACTTCACGCAACGCGAAATCCTCGTGAATTCGCTGTACGAGGCGTCAGAACTTGAGCACAACCTCATGTGCACCTACCTCTATGCGGCCGCGAGCCTCAGGAGCGGCGAGGGCGAGGGTCTGGATGCCACGCAGGTGGCGGCCGTGAAGCGCTGGCGGCAGGTGCTGCTGGGTGTCGCGATCGAGGAAATGGGGCACCTCGCGGCGGTGTGGAACATTACCGCAGCGCTCGGCGCCAGTCCGCGCGTCGGTCGCACGAATTTTCCGCTGGATCCGGGTTACCTGCCGGCCAGCATCACGGTACGGCTCGCGCCCTTCAATGCCGACACGCTGCAGCACTTCGTATTCCTCGAGCGCCCGCACGGCTCGTCCGAGGCGGAAGGGCGCGGCTTCGCCTGCGAGCGCCCCTACGTGCGCGGCACCGACCGGCCTCACCTGACTCCCATGGCACGGGACTACGACACGGTCGGGGACTTCTACGAGACCCTGGGCCTCGGTCTGCGTGCCTTCGTCAGCCGTTACGGTGAGACGGACACCTTCGATGGCGACCCGGCGCTGCAGCTTTCCAGCGCCGAGGTCAATCTTGCCGGTGCAAAGCCGGTGCGCTGTCTGAAGACGGCGCTGGCGGCCTTTGCGGCCATCATCGAGCAGGGCGAGGGAGCGCCGCGCGACTCGGTCGGCTCGCACTACCAGAAATTCCTGGGCATTCGCGCCGAGTTCGCCGCGCTGCGAGCGGCGAACGAGTCGTTCGCGCCGGCTTTCCCCGCGGCCACCAACCCGGTGCTGCGGCGCCCGCCGCGGCCGGAAGGGCGGGTATGGATCGAGGACCCGGACGCCTTTGCGACTGTGGACCTCGCCAATGCCTGTTATGCGCTGATGCTGCGGCTGCTCGCCTACGCGTACGTGCTGCCGGGTCCGGGCGCCGAGAAGAGCCTGGTGGTCGACCTTGCAATCGGGCTCATGCAGGCTGTGATGCCGCTCGCCGAACGCGCCGCTCGCCTGCCGGCCGGGCCCTCCAATCCGCACTGCAACGCCGGCCTGTCGTTCATCACGCTGCGCGATCCGAGCCCGCTGCCGGCGGGGGCTGCCGCCCGGCGCCTGTTCCTCGAGCGTTTCTCGCAACTGGCCGCGGCGGGTGCGAAGTTGCAACCCGCGGGCGAGGCGCGTGGCGCCGCCGCGGCGCAGCAGCTCGCCGCGCTCGCGGCTCGCGCCGAGAGGGGCTTTGCGCTCGGCGCAGCGCAGCCGCAGCGCGCGGCCGCGACGCCCGGCGCAGCCGCGCCCGCGCCGGCGGATCACCCGCGTGGGCTCAGCCCTGGCGGCATCGAAACGGTGGGCGGCGAGAGGATGGAGGTGCAGTTCGAGGCGAAGCGCTGCATCCACTCACGCTTCTGTGTCACCTGGGCGCCGCAGGTGTTTCTCGCCAACGTGCAAGGGCCGTGGATCCACCCGGACGCCATGCCGGCGGAGCGTTTGGTCGAGGTCGCGCACGCGTGTCCCTCGGGTGCGATCCGCTACCGCCGCCTCGACGGGGAGGCCGAGGAAGCCGCGCCCCCGGTCAATCTTGCGAGCGTGCGCGAGGGCGGCCCGTATGCCTTTCGCGCGCAGCTGCAGATCGATGGGGCGAGCGCGGGCTTTCGCGCCACGCTGTGCCGGTGCGGGGCTTCGAAGAACAAACCCTACTGCGACGGCTCGCATCACGAGATCGGCTTCAGCGCCAGCGGCGAGCCGCCGAGCGGTGAGACCGAGCCGCTGTCCGCGCGCGATGGCGTGCTCGCGGTCGATCCGCAGAAGGACGGGCCGCTGAAGGTTCGCGGCAACCTCGAGATCCTCAGCGGCAGCGGACGGGCGGTGGCGCGCGTGACATCGGCGTACCTGTGTCGTTGCGGGGGCAGCGCCAGTAAGCCCTTTTGCGACGGCACGCACGCGAAGATCGGCTTCAGGTCCGCCTGACTGCGCGTTGGCGTGCCGCTGCCGTGGCGCACAGGCTGCGCGTGACTTCTGCCGCGCAGCACGAATCGACTGACCGGTACACTCGCCGCTTCGGCCGCCCCTTCCGCGCTTCATGAGAGTCAGTTCGATGATCGCACCGCGCAGCCGCGCCAGATGTCCCGCCGCCACGGTGCTGGTGATGGCCGTTGCGTGCATGTTGCCCCCTGCACTCAGCGCGCGCGAACAGCCCGCACCGGCCGTCCACCCGCAGCTGTGGCCGCAAGCGGCGAGTCAGGGGCTGCTCGATCGCGCTACCGAGGCGAAGATCTCCGCTCTCATCGCGCGCATGAGGCTCGAGGAGAAGGTCGGGCAGGTCATCCAGACCGACATCAGCGCGATAGCGCCGCCGGACCTGGAACAATATCCGCTCGGCTCGATCCTTGCCGGTGCCGATTCGCGCGCGAACGGCAAGGAGCGCACGCCCGCTGCGTGGCTGGCGCTGGCCCGGGAGTTTCATGCCGCGGCCCTGAAAGCGCGTCCTGACCATGTGCCGATCCCCATTCTCTTCGGCATCGATGCGGTTCACGGTGACAACGATGTCGCGGGAGCGGTGATCTACCCGCACAACATCGGGCTCGGCGCCGCGCACGACGCCGAGCTGGTGCGCCGGATCGGGGCGGCGACCGCACGGGAAGTCGCTGCGACCGGCATGGACTGGACCTTCGCACCGAGCCTCGCCGTGCCGCAGGACGTGCGCTGGGGGCGAAGCTACGAAGGCTTCAGCGAGGACCCAGCACTGGTGCGTCTGTACGCCGCGGCCGCAGTGGAGGGTTTGCAGGGCGCTGCCACACTCAGTGACAAGCTGCAGGCGGGCCATATCGCGGCGACCGCCAAGCACTTTATCGGCGATGGCGCCACCGATGCGGGTGTCGATGAGGGTAATGCGCTCGTCGATGAGGCCGAACTCATCCACACGCACGTGCAAGGCTACCTCGGCGCCATCAACGCCGGCGTCCTGACGGTGATGGTCTCCTATTCGAGCTGGCAGGGCGCCAAGATGCACGCCAACCGCGCACTGTTGACCGAGGTGCTCAAGCAGCGCCTGGGCTTCGCGGGCTTCGTGGTCGGTGACTGGGACGGGCATGCGCAGGTACCCGGCTGCGCGAGCGATCGCTGCCCGGCGGCCTTCAACGCCGGTGTCGACATGTTCATGGCGCCGCTGAAGTGGCGCAGCCTGTATGACAACACGCTCGCCGAGGTACGCAGCGGCGAGATCTCGCTGGCGCGGCTCGAGGATGCGGTGCGGCGCATCCTGCGCGTGAAGTACCAGCTCGGGCTGTTCAATCCCTCGCGTCCGTATGAAGGACGCCTCGATCTGATCGGCTCGGCCGAGCACCGGGCGCTGGCGCGTGAAGCGGTGCGCAAGTCGCTGGTGCTTCTGAAGAACGACGGCGCGCTGCCGATCAAATCGGGTGCGCGGGTATGGGTCACCGGTCCCGGAGCCGACAGCATCGGCATGCAATGCGGCGGCTGGAGCCTTTCGTGGCAGGGCACGACTTCCAACGCTGATTTCCCGAACGCGCAGTCGATTCAGGCCGGCTTCAAGGAGGCGCTCGCCGCCGGCGGCGGGCGCCTCGTGGACGGTACCGACCTCACCGGGCAGGATCGCCCCGATGTGGTGGTCATGGTGTACGGGGAAACCCCGTACGCCGAGATGCTCGGCGATGTGCAGTTTGCGCTCTACAACACGCGCGCTGCGCTGCGGACACTCGCTCAACTGCAGGCGCGCGGCATACCGGTGGTCAGCGTATTCCTGTCCGGCCGACCGCTGTGGGTTAGGTCCGAGATCGAGGCCAGTAATGCTTTCGTGGCCGCCTGGCTTCCCGGCACCGAAGGCGGCGGAGTCGCAGACGTGCTGATCGGGGATGCGGCCGGGCGAGCGCGCAGCGACTTCAGTGGCCGGCTTGCTTTTGCCTGGCCGAACGGCAAGGCGTTTGGCGCGGGTCCGGGCTTTAAAGCTTCGGGGGATGACTTGCCGCTCGGCTACGGACTACGTTACAAGCCGTGAGCTTGCGCGCGGGGAACGTCAGGCGGTTCGGTGTGTTGCCCAGTCGTCTGCAAGCGGCCGGCATCGAAGTCTGCTCTGATCGCAGGTGCAGAAAAGCGGGGTTCGCGATGGGTCCGGGTCGAATGCAGCTGACCGATGCTGCGCTGTTCCCTCCTAAGCCTCACACTGTTTTAGATCTTGACACTCGGGTGGCTCGCGGACGGCTGAGGTCGTGCCACGCCCGCCCGGTATGAACTCGCTGCGCCTGCCGTCGGTGCGGCACGAGGACGATGCGTTCCGGCGTTGGTTCGAGTCGCTACCGGCACTCGGTGAGCCCCGGGGGGGCCACACGGTCAGCCAGAGGTGCGGACCCAGGGCGGGTGTGTTCAAAACCAGCCGCTCGGCTTTACTTCACCGGCAGCCGAAGTTGTGCCACCGCGCGGTGGAACTGCTCGATCTCCTCAAGAATGCCGGGCAGTTCAGGCCCATAGCGCAACTGCGCATAGCGCTCCAGCAGCGGCTGCACCGGATCCTTCAGGTCGGGGCGCTGGGCGATCACCGCTTCGGCGAAGCTCAGCGGACCCTGGTGCGGCACGCGCGGCGTCGCGATGCGGGCAAGCTTGCGGCACAGGCGCGCGTAGGCGCGCGCCAGCGCATCGGGGCCCGCGGTGCGCTCGCTGCGGCCGATATACCAGGCGATGAGCGCAAGCCACACACACAGCGCCAGCATGAAGGCCCAGCCCAGATAGCGCGTATCGGGCGCGCGCACGCCGAGTCGCTCGAGCAGGTCCATCTGCCGGGAGTAGTCGAATTTCACCACGTGATCCGTCCACCACGCGTTGGTGGCATCCCAGCGCTGCAGCAGGTTCGTGAGCCAGGCCGAGCCGCGCAGTAGCCGCTCACGAGCAGACAGTGCCTCGGGCATCATGTCGAAGATGCCGCGGTTGAGCCGCTCGGGCGCGACCACCGCGGTGGGATCCACGCGCGTCCATCCGCGCCCCTCGAGCCACACCTCGCCCCAGGCATGCGCGTCCGACTGGCGCACCAGAAAGTAGCCGCCGATCGGGTTCCATTCCCCGCCCAGGTATCCGGTGACCACCCGCGCGGGCACACCCGCCGCGCGCATCAGCGCGACGAAGGCTGATGCGTAGTGCCCGCAGAAGCCCTCGCGCGTGTTGAACAGGAAATCGTCGATCGAGTTGGCACCGAGCCGCTCGGGCGTCAGCGAGTAGGCAAAGCCACCGTTGCGCAGGTAATCGAGCACCGCCCGCACGAAGGCCGCATCGGAGCCTGCCTGCTGGCGCAGCGAGCGCGCAAGCGCCCGAGTGCGCGGATTGGCCGACCCCGGCAATGCGGTGTCCAGGCGCTGCACGGCAGGGTCGAGCGAGCCTTGCGCGAGCACGCGGCTATAGGACAGTCCCCCGAAGCTCACCACGGCGGTGACCGGTTCGGCGGCGAGCAGCTGATAGTCGTAGGTGAGCAGCACGTGCGGGTCGGGAGATTGCGCTGGCGTGTCGAGCGCGAACCACCAGCGGCGGCGGTTCGGCTCGAGCGTCACGCGATAGCGGTAAGCGGTGCCGGCGTTGTGGATCGGATCGTGCAGGCCGTACTGGGCCGCCGTGCGCCAGCTATAGCCGTCGAAGTCGTGCAGCACCGGGCCGCGCCAGTAACGTTGCGCGGGCGGCGGGGTGGCGCCTAAGAACTGCGCGCGAAACGCCGGATCGAAGCTGGCGGTCAGCTGCACGATGCTGCCCGGGCTCATGGTGTCGGACAGCCCCGTGATGGCCTCATCCTTGCGCGGAATCGCCCAGAATTGCCCGGGCAGACGCGGAAAGAACAGGAACAAGAGCAGGGCGAGCGGCAGCGCCATCAGCAGAGCCCGTCCGGCGAGCGTGAGTGCGGCGCGTGCGCGCAGGTCGGGGCAGGCGACCACCGCGAGCGCTGAGCAGCACAGCCAGGCCTGCAGTCCGTAGAGCGGCGTGCGCGCGAGATTCTGCCGGTCAAGACAGGCAGCGAGCAGCAGGAACAGCCCCACGCCCACGATGACGAGTTCATCGCGCGCGCTGCGTGTCTCGAGCAGCTTGAGTGAGGCCATCAGCAGCAGCAGCGTCGTGCCGGCCGCCAGTCCGTTGAGGGTGTGGAAGCGTGCGAGCACCAGCGCGACCAGCGCCAGGGCGAGCACGGCGCGCGTGCCGATCCCGGGGAACCAGCCGCCGCTGCGTGCCGTGAGCAGCCGCCACGCGATGAGCGCCAGCACGGCCGCCGATGCCCAGCCCGGCAGGCGATCGATGTGCAGCAGCACCCCGGCCGCCAACGCGGCGCATGCCCAGGCGAGCGAGCCCAGCCGCTCAGAGCCGCTCATCGAGTCCGAACCTGGCCAGCGCGGCAAGGCAGCGGTGACGGTGCTCGGGTCCGCGGTCGGGCGGCCATCGCACTCCCGGCAGGACGAGTCCGTAGCGCTCGCCGCGCGCCTCGGCATCCACCACCCAGCGGGCCAGCTGCGACAGGCGCGCCTCCACGTTGCGCTCGGCGAGCTGCGCGAAATCAAACTCCTTCAGTTCCGCAGTCCCCTGCATGTACTCCTTGACCAGCAGCGGCGCCCCGCGCGCATAGGCCTTCCAGGCGACCTGGCGCGGGGAGTCGCCGTCGCGAAACGCACGCAGGTCTGCCCATTCGTCCGCGCCCTTGCCGTGGATCTGGCGGCTGCCCGGCCGGCTGCCGCTCTCGGTCGGCATCGGCAGCGAGCCGCGCGGGGCCGGGTAGACCAGCATCTCGATGGGCGCGTGCAGCCAGGTCCAGGTGCGAAACAGCCCGAACGGGTGAGCGGTGGAAAGACGCACCCGCTCGAGGCGCACCGGCCCGCGCCTGGGCGCGGCGAGCGGCAGTTCGAGCTGCGCTCGAGCGTGGGCGGGGACATCCGTCACGACCAGCGCGCCATTCGGCAGCGCCGCTTCCAGCTGCCTGCGCGCGAGCGGCGCGGAGCTGGCCAGCGTCAGCTGCACCTTTCCGAGGCTGCCGGCGAACACCGCCGGGGCGATCGCGGCGCTCACCTCGGTGCCGAGCAGATTGCGGTGACACTGCTGCATCACCACCAGCGCGAACCCTGCCAGCACGAACGTCACAAGCAGGGCGAGGCTGTTGGCGTAGTTCAGGCCGGCGAGCAGCATCATGAACAACAGCGCCGCGAACGCCAGTCCCGCGCGGGTCGGCAGGATGTAGAGCCGGCGCCGCCCGAGCGTCACCGGCAGATGATCCAGGCCCTGGCGGCGGCGCATCCAGGCGAGCATGCGCTCGCGCGCCAGCGCACTCAGCGGCGCGAAAGGATTCCAGCGCGCAAGCGGCCCGGTCCCTGCGCGGCCAGCCATTTACAGCGGTACCGGCACGGCGCGGATGATCTCCGCGGCGACCTCCGCGTCGCCGACGCTGGCCGGATCGCGCCGCTCGAGCCGGTGCGCGACCACCGACGGTAGCACCGCCTGCACGTCCTCGGGCAGCACCGCCTGGCGTTGCGACAGGAAGGCATAGGCCTGCGCGGCGCGGATCAGGCCCTGACCGGCGCGCGGGGAGAGTCCGAGCTTAAGATCGCTGCGCTCGCGGGTGCGCGCGATCAGCGCCTGGGCATAGTCGAGCAGCGGCTCGGAGATGTGCACGGTGCGCACGGCGCGCTGCGCGGCGAGCACCTGCGCAGCCGACAGCACCGGCGCGATGACCGGCAGCAGCTCGCGGCGCTCACCGCCGCGCAGCAGTTCGCGCTCGTGGCTCGCGTCCGGGTAGCCGAGTACGACGCGCATGAGGAAACGATCCAGTTGCGACTCGGGCAGGCTGAAGGTGCCGAGCTGCTCGTGCGGATTTTGCGTCGCGACCACGAAGAACGGCTCGGGCAAAGGATAGGTGGTGCCATCCGCACTCACCTGACGCTCCTCCATGGCCTCCAGCAGCGCGCTTTGCGTGCGCGGGCTCGCGCGGTTGACTTCGTCGGCGAGCAGCAGCTGGGTGAAGACCGGGCCGCGCCGGAAATGAAACTGCTGGCTGGCGCGGTCGAATACCGACACGCCGATGATGTCCGCCGGCAAAAGGTCGCTGGTGAACTGCACGCGCTGCCAGGCGAGTCCGAGCACGTGGGCGAGTGCGTGGGCGAGGGTGGTCTTGCCCACGCCCGGCACGTCCTCGATGAGCAGGTGCCCGCGCGCCAGAAGACAGGCGAGGCACAGCCTGATCTGCTGCGGTTTGCCGAGGATCACCGTCTCGAGTGTCGCGAGCACGCGCGACAGCGTGGCGGCATCGACCTCGTCCACCGCGGTATCCATCACTTCAGGTCGCCCAGGCGCTCAAGTTGGGCGGCAAGCCCCGCGGCGCTGCGCTCAAGCTCCGCCGCGCGCTCACGCTCGGTAGCCACGACCTCGGCCGGCGCGCCGCGCACGAAGTTCTCGTTGGCCAGCCGTGCGCGGGTCTTCTCCAGCTCCGCCTGCGCGCGTGCCAGCAGGCGCCCGATACGCTCGGCCTCGGCCTGGGCATCGATGAGGCCTGCCATCGGGACCAGCACGGTGAGCGAGCCGGCCAGGGCCGCGGCGCATTGCGGTGCCTCGGCGGAGGGCGCGAGCAGTGTCACGCCGGCAAGTCCGGCCAGCCGCTCAAGGGTGGCCCGATGGCGCACCAGCAGCGCCTCATCCTCCACACCGGCGTCCTTCAACAGCACCGCGATGCGCCTGGCGGGGCTGACATTCATCTCGCCGCGGATCTGGCGCACCCCCAGCACGATGCGCTGGATCCAGGCCGCTTCGCGCTCGGCCTCCTCGTCGGGAGGAAAATCCGCGGCCACCGGGTACGGCTGCAGCATGACGGTGGGCCCGCTGCAACCGGCCAGCGGCGCCACGCGCTGCCAGATCTCCTCGGTGATGAAGGGCATCAGCGGATGCAGCGCGCGCTGCAGTGCCTCGAGGATCTGCACCAGGGTGCGCTGAGTGCCGCGTTTGGCGGCCGCACTCGTGAGCTCACCCTGCAGCACCGGTTTGGTCAGCTCGAGATACCAGTCGCAATAGTCGTACCAGGTGAATTCGTAGAGCGCGCTCGCCGCGTAGTCGAAGCGGTAGTCGCGATAGGCGCTCTCGAGGACGCCCAGCATGCGACCGAAGCGCGAGCGGATCCAGCGGTCGGCGACCGAGGCTTCACCGCGGCCCGCACCGGCTCCCTCGGCATCCGCCAGCGCAAGCGTGACAAAGCGCGCCGCGTTCCACAGTTTATTACAGAAATTGCGGTAGCCGCCCACGCGCGCCATGTCAAAGCGCACCTCGCGGTTGGGCGAGGCGAGCGCAGCAAAGGTGAAGCGCAGCGCATCGGTGCCGTGCGGCGCGATACCGTGCGGGTACTGCCGCCGCGTGAGCTTCTCGATGGCGGGGGCGAGCTTCGGCTGCATGAGTCCGCTGGTGCGCTTGGCGATCAGCGCCTCGAGCGCGATGCCGTCGACGATGTCGAGCGGATCGATGACGTTACCCTTGGACTTGGACATCTTGTCGCCGTGCTCATCGAGAATGAGGCCGGTGATGTAGACGTCGCGAAACGGCACCTCAGCCATGAACTTCAGTCCCATCATCATCATGCGGGCGACCCAGAAGAAGATGATGTCAAAGCCGGTGACCAGCACCGCGCCGGGATAGAACCGGGCAAGATCCGCGTTCGCCTGCGGCCAGCCCAGTGTCGAGAACGGCCACAGCGCCGATGAAAACCAGGTATCGAGCACGTCCTCGTCCTGGCGCAGTCCAAGGTCGGCGGCCAGCCCGTGCCGCGTGCGCGCGGCGGCCTCGCTGCGCTCGACGTACACGTTGCCGGCCTCGTCATACCAGGCCGGGATGCGGTGCCCCCACCACAGCTGGCGGCTCACGCACCAGTCCTTGATGTTGCGCATCCACTCGAAATAGGTGCGCGCCCACCCTTCAGGCACGAAGCGGGTGCGCCCCTGTTCGACCGCCGCGATCGCCGGAGCCGCGAGCGGGGCGATCTTCACGTACCACTGGTCGGTGAGGTAGGGCTCAAGGACGGCGCCGCTGCGATCGCCGCGCGGCACGGCGAGCCTGTGTTTCTCGACTCGCGCGAGCAGTCCTGCCGCCTCGAGCTCGGCCACCACGCGCTTGCGCGCCTCGAAGCGATCGAGTCCGCGGAAGCGCTCCGGTACCGTGTCGGCCAGCGTCGCGCGCGGGGTGAAGATAACGATCTGCGGCAGCTTGTGGCGCAGGCCGATCTCGTAGTCGTTGAAATCGTGCGCCGGGGTGATCTTGACGCAGCCGGAGCCGAAGTCAGGATCAACATAGGTGTCCGCGATGACCGGAATATCGCGCCCGCTGAGCGGCAGCCGCAGCTGTCTGCCGACCAGGGCGCGGTAGCGTTCATCGTCCGGGTGCACCGCCACCGCCGCATCGCCCAGCATGGTCTCGGGGCGGGTGGTGGCCACCACCAGGTGGCCGTCGCCCTCGCTGAGCGGGTAGCGCAGGTGCCACAGATGTCCGTCCTCTTCCTGCGTCTGCACTTCCAGGTCCGACAGCGCGGTCAGCAGCACCGGGTCCCAGTTGACCAGCCGCTTGCCGCGGTAGATGAGACCCTCTTCGTGCAGCCGCACGAATACCTCGATCACCGCCTGCGACAGCGCCGGGTCCATGGTGAAGCAGTCGCGCGACCAGTCGACCGAGTCGCCGAGCCGGCGCATCTGCGCGGCGATGGTGCCGCCGGACTGAGCCTTCCACGCCCACACGCGCTCAAGAAAGGCCTCGCGGGTAAGATCGGTGCGCCTGAGGCCCTCGGCGTTGAGCTGCCGTTCCACCACCATCTGAGTGGCGATGCCGGCGTGATCGGTGCCGGGCTGCCACAGAGCGGCGCGTCCGCGCATGCGCTGGTAGCGGGTGAGGGCATCCATCAGCGTGTGCTGGAAGGCGTGCCCCATGTGCAGCGTTCCGGTCACGTTGGGCGGCGGGATCACGATGCAATACGGCTCGCCGGCAGCGGCGGGCGCGAACCAGCCGTGAGTTTCCCAGCGCTCGTAGATGCGCCGCTCGATGTCCTGCGGCGCGTAGACCTTGTCCATCAACGAATCATAGGGGATTTATATACTTAACTCCCGCGCGGGAGTCTGTACATGTTTCCGGGCGCACGCTCATCGCAAACCGATCACGTTAAGCGCCCCCGCGCCAATCCCGGCGCGCAGAATGTTGAGACTCGCGTTGTAGTCCCGGTCGATTGCCAGCCCGCAAGACGCACACGCAGGTGTCCGCACGGCGTATCTAAGTCCCAATCATAGCGGTCCGGTCCGCCTCAGCTTCGGCGCGCCCGGGCCGCCCGCATCCCCGCGCGCCGCGGACGGCAGAAATTCACGCGGCGCAGCGCGCGGGCGTGACTGGCGCCGCGGCGGCCTAGCGTGCCGCGCGGCTCAGCAGAAAGTCCGCGAGCAGCGGCGTCGGCCGCCCGCTGCTGCCCTTCTGCGCACCGCTCTGGTAGGCGGTGCCGGCGACGTCGAGGTGCGCCCATTTGAGCCCCTGGGTGAATTTGGCCAGGAAAGTGGCGGCCGTGATGGCGCCGCCGTCACGGCCACCGATGTTGGCGAAGTCGGCGAAGTTGCTCTTGAGCTGTTCCGCATACTCTTCCGTCAGCGGCAGCTGCCAGGCCCGATCGTCCGCGCGCTGACCGGCTCGCAGCAACTCTTGCACGAGAGCCTCATCGTTGCCCATCACTCCGGCGTGATGATGTCCGAGCGCGATGACGCACGCCCCCGTCAGGGTGGCGATGTCGATGACGCAGGCGGGGTGAAAGCGCCGTGCGTAGTGCAGCGCGTCACACAGGATCAGGCGACCTTCCGCGTCGGTGTTGAGAATCTCGACCGTCTGTCCCGAGGCGCTGGTGGCGATATCGCCCGGCTTGACGGCCTTGCCGCCGGGCATGTTCTCCACCGCGGCGACAAGCCCGATCAGGTGCAGCGGCAGACGCAGCTGCGCTGCGAAGGTCAGAGCGGCGATGACCGCGGCGGCGCCACTCATGTCGAACTTCATCTCATCCATGCCCGGCGGATCTTTCAGGGAGATGCCGCCGGTGTCGAAAGTGACCCCCTTGCCGACCAGCACGATCGGTGGCTGCTGCTTCTTGGTTCCCTCATACTCGAGCACGATGAAGCGCGGGGGCAGCGCGCTGCCCTGGGCTACGGCCAGCAGGCACCCCATCTTCTCGCGCCGGATGGCCGCCTCATCGAGCACCTTGACGCGCAGGCTGGTGTGGGGCTTGGCCAGCGCGCGCGCCTGCTCGGCAAGGTAGAGCGGGGTGCACACGTTGGCCGGCAGATTGGCAAGATCACGCTGGATGCTCATCGCCGCGGACACGGCGCTGCCGTGCGTCAGCCCGCGTCCGGTGGCGGCGGCCTTGCGCGCAGGTCCCGCCAGCACCTTCTTGAGCGACGGCGGCGGCGGCTTGCGAGCGGTCTTCAGGTCGTTGATTCGATACAGGACCGTGCCGGTGATTTCCGCGACCGCGCGGCCGAGGTAGTAGTCATCGAGCTGCTTCGCCTCGGGGCGATCGAGCGCCACCGCGCAGCTGCCGATGCGCGTGCGCGACAGGGCGCCGAGCGCCGCTGCCCAAGCCTTGCGCCAGCTCTTGCGCTGCAGCTGCTTCTTCTGGCCGAGGCCGGTCAAGAGCACGTGCGAGGCGCTGATCCCGGGCAGATCTGCGATCAACAGCGTCTCACCGCTGCGGCCGGCGAAGTCCCCGCGCGCGAGCAGCCGCTTCAGGCGCCCGCCGCAGGCGCTATCGACGCTGCGCGCTTCGGCGCCCAGCTCCGCCTCCTCGAAGACCCCCAGCACCAGGCACTCAACTGCCAGTGTTGCCAAGCCCTTTGTCCAGACCCCAAATTCCATCAGTTATCCCCTTCCCGTTGAGGCGGGTGCGCGACTGCTTTACCTTAGTCGCCTCCGCCAGCGCCGGTCCATGGCCTGCATTATTTAGCGCTTACTGCGCAATGACGGGTGCAAGTGGTGGTAAGTGTAACTCAAGAAGCCGCCGCATTTGTGGCGGCCAGGCAGTGTCGCGTTGGGAAGCATCCTCGGCCGTTACATTTTGCGTGAGGTGGTGGCGGCGTGGCTGGTCGTGACCGGCGTGCTGCTCGTCATTCTGCTCGCCAACCAGGTGGTGGGGGTGCTGGAGCGGGCGGCGGCCAATCAGTACCCGCAGAGCGTCGTGCTCGAGCTGATTGGCTTAGGGGCCCTGCAGTACCTGTCGATCCTGCTGCCGGTGGGACTCTTGCTGGGCGTGGTCCTGGCGTTCGGCCGGCTGTATCACGACAGCGAGATGGCCGCCGCGCTCGCCTGTGGCGCGGGTGCTCAAAGCCTGTATCTGCCGGTTGCGCTGCTGGCGGTGGTGGTCACCGCAGGCCTCGCCTGGCTCACCCTGGTGATCGCACCGCAGGCCACCGGGCAGGTGCTGAGCCTGCGCAACGCCGCCCTGCACGCCGGTCAGCTCGCCCCGATCGCACCGCGCAAGTTCCGCACCTTCGGCGGCGGTACCAACGCTGTGGTGTATGCCCAGGAGGTGAACGCCGACGGAACCCTCGGGCACGTGTTCGTCGAGCGCAATCGCGGGCCGCTGGTGGAAGTGGCGCTCGCGCAGCGCGCCCGTCATGCCGTCACGGCTGACGGCATGACGCACGTGCTCACCCTCTACGACGGTGAGCGCTTCGAGGGCGTGCCGGGGAGCGCCGAGTTTCGCATCGTGCGCTTCGCCGAGCACGTGATCCCGGTGCAGGTGCCGCAGGTGGCCGACATCGGGCGCAGTCTTGAGGCCCGCTCGACCGAGAGCCTCATCGACTCGCGCGATCCTGCCGAGCACGCCGAGCTCAACTGGCGCATCACCATGCCCATCATGTGCCTGGTGCTGGCACTGCTCGCCGTGCCGCTGGCGCGCCTGCGGCCGCGGCAGGGACGCTATGCGCGCGTGTGGATCGCGGTGGTGATTTTTTTCCTTTATTACAACCTTGCCGCGGTCGGCAAGACCTGGATCTCGCGCGGCACGGTCGCCGCAGGCCTGGGACTTTGGTGGACGCACGCGGTGGTGGCGCTGCTCGCCCTGGGCGTGATCCTGGGTCCGCGGCTCGCCACCCGCCTGCGCTACCGGCTGCGCGGACTATGAGCGTCCTCGACCGCTATATCGTGCGCGCCGTTCTCGGCGCGGTGCTGATGGTGATGGCGGTACTGCTGGTGCTCGGCGCCCTGTTCGTATTCATCGACCAGCAGGACGATATCGGCACCGGCCGCTACACGGCGCTGGAGGCCTTCTGGTACACGCTCATGAACCTTCCGCAGCAGGCTTACGAGCTGTTGCCCATCACCGCCCTGATCGGTTCGCTGCTCGGCCTGGGCACGCTGGCGCGCGGCAGTGAGCTCACGGTGATGCGTGCCACCGGCATGTCGGTCGCGCGGCTGGCCGGCATTGCGCTGCTCGCGGGGCTGCTCTTGGTGCTGTTCGAGATGGTGCTGGGGGAATTTCTGGCTCCGCCGCTGCAGCAGGCGGCGCGCGAGCACAAGGCCTTCAGCAAGCTCATCAACGTCAGTTTCGGCGGCAGCGGCGCCTGGGTGCGCGATGGCGACCTGATCCTGAACGTGGCCGGGCAATCGAGCGAGCGGCAGTTCGGCAGCATGCAGATCTTCGAGCTCTCGCCGCAGCATCGGCTGCTCGCCCTCGGCCACGCCCCGCGCGCACTGGCGGTCTCCAAGGGCAAGTGGCTGCTGAGCGACTACACCGAGTCGGGCTTTGCGGATGATACGGTCACGACGCGTGCGCCCGGGCCGCGCGTGCTCGAATCCAACGTGACCGCAGGCTTTCTCGGGCTTGCGGTCGAGGATCCCAAGCAGCTGACCAGTCGCGCGCTGTGGCGGCTGATCAGCTACTTTCGCAGCAACGCGCTCGATACGCGCGAGTACGTGTTCGCCTTCTGGTCGCGCATCGCCCGCACCGTTGCGATCATGTTCTCGGTGCTGCTGGCGATACCGTTCGTGCTCGGCTCGCTGCGCTCGGCCGGTGCGGGGGCGCGCATGCTGATGGGCCTGGTGCTCGGCATCGGCTTCTTCGTGCTGCAGCGGTTGATCGAGAGCGGCACGGTCTTGTTCCCGAGCCTGAACCCGATCGTGCTCGCGTGGCTCCCCACGACGCTCTTGGCGCTGGTGACCTTCGGCCTGCTGGCGCGCGTGCGCTAGGGCGGGCTGGCGCTGCCCGGGGATGCTTCGAACTGCGGCAGACCGTCGGCAATCTTGACCCACGGCAGCTTGTCGGCGACCCACACGTGCATGCGCGGCGCAAGGCGCGCGGGCTCATCGAGGCTGCCGAGCGTGACATCGATCTCGCCGTCACGCGCGTCGTTTCCATAAGTGATGCAGGTGCCGCACGCGGCGCACAACCCGCGCAGCACCGGCGGCGATGAGCGGTAGGTGGCGAGCGTGCCGCGCGTGATGCGCAGCTTGCCGCGCGCGACGGTCCCCCACGCGACCATCGGCGCCCCGGTGGCGCGGCGGCAGGAGTTGCAATGGCAATAACACAGGTTGCTGACTGCGCCGGACAGCTCATAGCGCACCGCCCCACACAGGCAGCCACCGGTATGACGCGGCTCCTCCATTACCTCACGTTATCACTCGTTGCCCGGCGTAGCCATTTCCGAGGAGAATCGCGCGCTTCAACAACAACGCGCTGCGAGGCTGCGATGAGAGCGGCACTGCTTCCCGGGCTTCTCATTGGCGCGGCCGCCCTGGCCGGCGCATCGGCCGAGGCCGCCGACCTGACCATCCGCGTGGACGCGCGCGACATCGCGCGCAAGCACGTGCACACCGACATGACGCTGGCCGTGAAGGGCGGCCCGCTGACGCTGGTGTTTCCCAAGTGGATCCCCGGCGAGCACGGACCGACCGGTCCACTCGAGACCATCACCGGGCTCGTGATCCGCGCCAACGGTGAGCCGCTCACCTGGCAGCGCGACCCGCTCGAGATGTACGCGATCAGCGTGACGGTGCCAAGCGGTGCCACCCACCTCGACATCTCCATGGACAACGGCCTTGCGATCGAGGGCGGGCAGTTCGGCACCGGCCCGACCAGCAGTGCGCAGGTGGCGGTACTACCGTGGAATGATTTCGTGCTGTTGCCCAAGGGCCGCGCCGCAGCCAGCCTCAGCACCGAGGCTGCCGTGCTCGCGCCGCCCGACTGGCAGCTCGCTTGCGCGCTGGCGCTGCATCCGCAAGGCGATGGCAGCGTGCAGCTGGAGCCGGCAAACCTTGCGCGCCTGATCGACTCGCCGCTGCAGATGGGCCGCTACGCGCGGCGCATCGAGCTGCCAGGTTCCGCACCCCTTCCCGAGCTCAAGCACGCCATTTCCCTAGTGGCCGACAGCGAGGCGGCGCTCAGCGTGCCGGGTGATTTTGCAGCCGGCTACGGGCGGCTGGTGGCCCAGGCCGGGGCCCTGTTCGGCACGCGCATGTATCGGCACTACACCTGGCTCTTGACGCTCTCGGACCACGTCGCTCACTTTGGTCTCGAGCATCACGAGTCGAGTGATAACCGCACGGATGAGAACTCGCTCTCGGAGGAGTCCTTGCGCGAGGACGTTGCGGAACTGCTCGCCCACGAGTACGTGCACAGCTGGAACGGCAAGTATCGCCGCCCGGCCGGGCTGCTCAGCCCCGACTACCAGAGGCCGATGGATGGCTCGCTGCTTTGGGTATACGAGGGCATGACGCAGTTCTGGGGCGCGGTGCTGCCGGTGCGCGCCGGGCTCATCCCCGCGGAGCATTACCGCGAGATGCTGGCGAGTCTCGCCGGCACCTTCGATGGCGAGAGCGGCGATCGCTGGCGGCCGCTGGCCGACACGGCGGTGGAGGCGCAGATTCTCTATAACGCGCCGAAGAGCTGGCAATCGGGCCGCCGCGACACTGACTTCTACGAGGCTTCGGAATTTCTGTGGCTCAACGTGGATGCCCAGCTGCGTGCGCGCAGCGCCGGACACGCCTCGCTCGATGACTTCGTGAAGCGCTTCTACGCCGGGCCAGGCGGGGCACCGGATCTGAAGCCCTATGTGGAGTCGGACGTGTACGAAACGCTTGCCGCCGTGGCGCCGGGGCAATGGCGCGAGCTGATACGTGGCCATCTGGATAGTCTCGGCCCGCAGGCCCTGCTGGCCGGGCTCGAGTCTTCCGGCTGGAAGCTCAGCTACTCGCCCGAGAAAAACATTTACGTAGAGGCCCAGCAGAAGCGCAAAAAGCTCACCGAACGGCAGTGGTCGATCGGCCTCATCATCGATGAGAAGGACCTGATCGTCGACACGGTGGAGCCACGCGCGGCGGCGCGCGCCGGCGCGGGTCCTGGCATGCAGGTGGTGGCGGTGAACGGACACCGGTACTCCGCCGGGGTGCTGGACGCGGCGATTGCCGCAGCGCACGAAAGCCACCAGCCGATCGAGCTTCTGGTGTTGAACGGGGACTACTACCGCACCCTCAAGGTCGAATACTTCGACGGCGCGCGCTTCCCGCACCTGACGCGCATCGACGGGCGTGCCGACACCATGTCGGAAGCGCTGCGCGCACGCAGCGACTAAGGGCGCGCCGGGCGCTGGGGCGGCGGGATTGGCGGCTTGGCTGCCAGGGCCTAGACTGCGCGGCTCACGGCGCCATCATCAGGGCGCCCGGCACCGAACAGACAAACAAAACAGTTCACGCGGAGGCACCATGAAAATCCCGATTTATGCACTGCTGCTGTTGCCGGCAACGGCACTCGCCAGCAGCGCCTTTGATGGCACGTGGAAGACGCGCATTGACTCTTTCAAGGTCAGCGGCAAGCCTGACGTTTTCGCTATCGCCGACGGTACCTACACCTGCTCGAGCTGCGTGCCGCAGGTCAAGGTCAAGGCAGATGGCACCGATCAGAAGGTCAGCGGGCACGCCTACTATGACTCGGTAGCCGTGAAGGTGCTGAGCCCGACCTCGGTACACATCACCCACAAGCTCGCGGGCAAGGAGGTGACGACCGTCACCTATACCGCGTCCGCGGACGGTGCCACGCTGAACGGGAAGTTCACCGACAACACCGGAGCCAAGACGGCCACCGGCGCCTTCACCGAAACGCGCGTGGCGCCGGCGCCTGCCGGTGCGCACGCGATATCAGGCTCGTGGCAGGCCGCACAGGTGACAGCCGGGAATGACGTGACGCGCACGGTCAGTTACTCCATGACCGCTGAGGCTTTTGCCATGCACTGGAACGGCCAGAGCTATGAGGCGAAGTTCGACGGCAAGGAGTACCCAGTCACGGGCGATCCCGGACAGACCAGCGTCACGCTCAAGCGGCTCGACGACAACACCGTCATGGAGACCGACCATCGCCTGGGCCGGGTGACCGATGAGATCCGCATGGCGGCAGCCAAGGACGGCAAGACGATCGATGTGACCGACAAGGACGTGCTGCGCGGACAGACCGTCACCTTCACGCTCGAGAAGCAGTAGCCGACGGCGCGTTGGAGCCTGCAGCCGCAGGCTCCGGCGCGCCTGGCTTCAGCGCGGCGTGCCCGGGCTGTCGTCGATGAGATGGCGCAGCCAGACGCCCTCTTCAGAAGATGCGGCATGCTCGAAGGACTGGCTGTCGAGGTCGTGTGCCAGGACTTCGACCGCACGCTGCTCAGCGAAGATCTTGGTCGCTCGCTCAGTCTCGATGTCTCCGCGCGGGTACACGGTGATGGCGGCCGCGCCGCCCTCGACGCGCGCTACGAGCGCGTCCACCAGGGGCCGCTCGTTCGGCTCGCTCATCAGGGTGCGGAAGTACTGCTCGAACTTCGCGCGCCGTGAGCCGATCGGTACCAGGGCGGCCTGGCCAGGCTCGAGCGTGGCGGTCAGTTCGACCCGATCGGTCGGAAAGCCATCCTTGACCAGCTTAGTCCTCACCCGCTCCGCAGCCTGGTATTCCCTGAACACTGCGATCAGTACGGCACTCACGTCCTTGCTCCTTGGTACTCCTGAGTAAATGGGGTGCGCGGGGCGGCAAAAAGTTCTGTGGCGCAGTGCAAAAAGGGCGGGGGAGGGTAAATCCGCCCCATTCACCGCTAGGATGCCGATCATGCCAGGCACATCCCGTAGGGGCCGCCCCGCTCACGATGACGTCCTTACGCCGACCGAGTGGCGCGTGGTGCACGCCGTCCAGCACGGCCTCAGCAACCGCCAGATCGCCGCGCGCCGCGGCATCAGCCTGGATGCGGTGAAGTATCACGTCGCCAACGCGGTGGCCAAGCTCGGCGTTCGAAACCGCCAGGGCCTGCGCGGCTGGTTCCGCGAACCCGCCGGCAGCCTGCTCGGCCGCAAGGAGAAACCGATGGCGAACACGCTGAGGCTTGGGGCACTGGCCCAGATCGCGCGCACCGTGCGCGACATCAAGGAGTCCGAGGCGTGGTATGGCAAGACCTTAGGCCTCACCCCTCTTTACAGCTTCGGCTCGCTCGCCTTCTTCGAGCTGGGCGGAACGCGGCTCATGCTGAGCGCAACTGACACCCCCGCCCCCGAATCGATCCTGTACCTGCGGGTGGAGGATATCCGCACGGCCTACGAGGTGCTGCGCGCGCGCGGCGTGCCGTTCGGCGATGTGCCACACCTGATCCACCGCCACGCGGACGGCAGCGAGGAATGGATGGCGCACTTCAGCGATCCTGAGGGTCGCCCGCTGGCCATCATGTCGCAGGTCAGGCCCGGAACCTGATCTGCCACGCGCGCCGGCGGCCGCTCGCGCCTAGCGCGCCGTCGGCGCCGCCGGGGCAGCCGTGGCCGGCCTGGCGGACTTTTTCGCCGGCTCGGGCGGCTTCACCAGCAGTTCCTCGAGGGGGGTAAAGATCGCCGCGTACTTGTAATCGGCGATCTCGAACTCCCAACCGTTGCAGCGCGCGGTGAGCGTCTGCGCCTCCGCTGCAGTTTCCTTGGCCGTCGAGCGCACGCTGATTGACACCAGCGCGTGCGTGCCGTCCTTGCGGCCGGTGAGATCGACCTGAAGGCCATCGAAGGTCAGGAACACGGCGTGTGCCGAGTGCGCATCGGGGCTGCCCGGCGTCTTGTGCACGTCATCGAGCGTGAGTGCGCTCAAGGCGCCCGCGATCGGCGCGGCGGCCTCGGGGCCGGTCAGGGTCCGCCCCTTGGGCAGCGGGCTCACGCTGAAGTTGCTGTCAGCGGGCTTCTCGCGCACCGCGCTGAAGGCGGCTCCCTGCGCGGGCTTCTCCTGGACCTCGCGTACGCGCGCCGCGCTCACATCGATCAGATCGTGTTGCAGCCAGCTCTTAGGATCCGCGTCGGTGCTCACCAGCGGCGCCGCCAGCAGGCTCTGCGGCGCACCGGCGATGCGCACGTAGCCGGACTTGCCGCCTGAGGATTTGCCGAGGATCAGTGCCCAGCTGCGCGCCGGGGAGGCCACCGAAACCTGAACGCCGCTCGCCTTCGGGGAGCTGACATCCTCCACTCCGAGCTGCGGGTAGTTCGCCGGCAGGCGCGTCTTCTCCTCGACGATGTTGAGCGCGGCCAGCTCGAGCAGCAGCTTGCGCACCTTGCCAAGGTCCGCCGGCCAGCCGCGTTCCGCCACGCTCCAGAGGCTGCCGTCCTTGCGCAGCGTCGTGTGCGTGCCGTCCCCCTTGGCGAGGGTGACGGTGGTGACGGTGTTCACGCCCGCTTGCAGCCCGGGCAGTACCAGATCCCCCGTCACGATGTCGCGCTCGAGGTGGCGCTGGGCGGACAGCCAGATCGCGACCGCAATCACGGCCAGCGCCGCGGCCAGGATCCATGCGAAGCGGCGCGCGCTCATGGCTGGCCTGGCCCGGACGTCCTGACCGCCGCTGCACGCCGACGGCGCCAGCCGGCGATCAACAGCGCCACCACGGCGAAGGCTGCCGGCACGAGGATGATGTTGATGATCTTGAGCTTGGTGCCCAGGCTCTTGATTTCCGCATCGAGTCCGGCGCGCACCGCGCGCAGGTCCTTGCGTATGCGAAGCTTTTCGGTCCGGAACTGCTCGATCTCGTGTTCCTGGGCGGGAGTCAGGATCAGGGTGCCCGAGTCATCGCTCTTGGACTGCAGCGCGGTGAGCTTGCTTTCCGTGTCGCGCAGCTGTTTCTCGAGCTCCTGCTCCTTGGCGCGGAAGCGCGCATCCGCTGCGCGGCGCAGCTTGTCCACGCGTTCGAACGGGCGCGTGAAGGTGGCTCGTCCACGCACGCTGATCAGATCTGCGCTGCCGGCGAGATTGTCGAGCGCGTTCTCCACCAGGTCGCCATTGCTCGCCCAGGCCTGCGTCATGCGCTGGCCGAAGAAGTCCTGCGAACGCACCCACAGGTAGTCCGCCAACAGATCGGTATCGGCAAACACCACAAGATTCAGAGGCTGCGCGGATTCCTTCAGATCGGCCTGGCCTGCCGCGAGCGTCACGCCCGCGGGCGGTCCGGCGGGAAAGGCGGTGTGCACGTAGCCGGTCACGCGGGCTGCGATCGTGTAGCGACGGCCGGTGGGTTTGAAGCCCTCGAGCAGCGTCGAGGGATCGAACAGCATGCGAAAGCGCGACACGGGCAACGGTTCCGCATCCGTGCTCGACTGCAGCAGCGGCTCAAAGCAGCTGCTGGCCCCCTTGACCGGCCGGCACGCCTGCGCGCCCTTGAGGGGTTCCAGGTAACCGGCGGTGGCGACGTTGACGCTCGACAGGCCTGCCGTGATCACGTCATCGGAGGCGAAGCTGCTCTTGTCCAGGCCGAGTACCCCGATGTGCTCCACCGGCTCCTCGCCCTGGCGCAAAGTCACCGACAGCGCATGTCCGCGATCGGCGATGACCTCGCCGGGATTGAACTGCACCCCCCAGGCGTTCAGCAGTGCCGTCAGGTGCGAGGACTTGTCGGCGCCCATGCCGGCCATGGGATTCTGCGGATCGGCCCCGGAATTGTCCGCTTCCGCGTCCGGGTCGACGAACACCAAGATGTGCCCGCCGCGCAGCGCGAACTGATCGATGGCGAACTGGGTGGCGGGTGCGAGCTGCTTGGGATGCACCAGCACCAGGACGTTCACGTCCGGATCGATGCGGGCCGCATTTGGCTCCAGCGTGCGCACGTCGAACAGCTGCTGCGCATCGGCGTAGATGACCCAAGGCTCGCGCGCCTGCCCGGTCTGCGGATCGAAACCCCCGCCCATCGGCAGCGCTGACAGCCACGCCACCACGGGCTTCTTGGGATTGGCCAGCTGGTAGACGAGCTTGACCACGTCGTACTCGAGAAACTGCTCCTTGTTGGGGTCGAAGAACTCGATGGCGGCGTGACCGTCGGTGGAGTTGGTGCCGGCGAGCCCGAAGTAGAACTGCCCGCCGTTGCCCCCGAGCGGCGCGCCGCGCACGCCGAGCTCGGCGGCGCGGTCCTCCTCTTCCGAGAACGGCTGCGGATCGATGACGTGCAGGTGCAGCTTGCCGTTGGAACGCCCGGCGAGCTCCTCGAGAAACTCGCGCACCCGCACGCCGTAGGTCTTCAGCTGCGGCAGCTGCGCGGCGGCCTTCTCCGAGAAGAAGAAATACAGGTTGATCGGCTCCTTGATGTTCGCGAGCAGCCGATCGGTCCCGGGAGCCGTGGTGTACAGCCGATTCTGCGTCAGATCCAGCCGCCAGCCGCGCAAGCTGAAGTTGAACAGTACCGTGAGGCCGATGAAGAGGAGGGCGAGCGCCAGCACAGTGCCGCCGCCGAGTGTCGAGCGTTTGTTCATGGGGTGAATTGGCTCCTGCTAGTCAGCCTTGCGCAGCTCGAGTGCGATGCCGGTCGCCAGCAGGAAAAAGCTGATCAGCATCGCGAAGTAAAGAAGGTCACGTACGTCGATGACGCCCTTGACGATGGACTCGTAATGGGTGAGGAACGAGAGCGAGGCGATCGCATCGGTGAGCGCCTGCGGCGCCCAGGCGCGAAACAGGTCGAGTACCAGGGGGAAGCCGGCCAGCAGGAACACGAAGCACACCACCACGCCCAGGATGAAGGCGACCACCTGGTTGCGCGTCATGGCGGACATGCACGAACCGATGGACAGAAAGCCGCCGGCCAGCAGCAGGCTGCCCAGGTACGCGGCGAGGATGGCGCCGTTGTCGGGGCTGCCGAGGAAATTCACGGTGATCCACAGCGGGAAGGTGAGCGCAAGAGCCAGCGCCGTGAAGATCCAGGCAGCGAGGAATTTGCCGAGCACGGCATCCGCCAGGCTCACCGGCATGGTCATCAAAAGCTCGATGCTGCCGGACTTGCGCTCCTCGGCCCACAGCTTCATCGAGATCGCGGGGATCAGGAACAGGTACAGCCAGGGATGGAAGCTGAAGAAGGGGTCGAGGTCGGCCTGGCCACGCTCGTAGAAGCCGCCGAGGTAGAAGGTGAAGGCGTTGGCCAGCACGAGAAAGATGAGAATGAATACGTACGCCAGCGGCGTCGCGAAGTAACTCGCGAGTTCGCGGCGCATGATGATGCCCACGGTGCGCATTGAGTACTTCGTCCCTTTAGCCGGTGATGGTGCGAAACACTTCGTCGAGCCGACCGGACTCCAGGTGCAGCTCCTTGAGTTTCAGTCCCTGGCGCGCGGCAAGTTCGGACAGCGCCGGCAGGATGGTGGCGCCGGAGCGGGGCAGCGCCGTGAGGCGGCCATCGCGCTCGCTAACCTCGACCGCAGCCACCTCAGGCAGCGCCGCCACGGCGGCGCGCGCGGCGGCCAGCTGCGCGGGCTGCTCGAGCTGCATGGATACCGCGTTGTGGTAGCGCGAGCGCGTGGCAAGACCTGCCGGGCTGTCGTCGGCGACGATGCGGCCGCGCGAGATGATGATCGCGCGCGTGCACACCGCGTCGACCTCTTCGAGAATGTGAGTGGAAATGACGATGATCTTGTCGCGCGCCATGTCGTTGATGAGCGCGCGTACCTCGTGCTTCTGGTTCGGGTCGAGCCCGTCGGTGGGCTCATCGAGAATCAGTACCGGCGGGTCATGCACGATCGCCTGCGCAAGTCCGACGCGGCGCCGGAAGCCCTTGGACAAGGTCTCGATGGTCTGCTCGAGCACGCTGCTCAGCTGCAGGTGCTCAATCACGTGCGCCAGACGCTGCTCGCGCCGCGTGCCCTCAAGGCCGCGCAGGTCCGCGATAAAGGCGAGGAAGCGCCGCACCGTCATCTCGCCGTAAAGCGGCGCACCTTCTGGCAGGTAGCCGATGGAGGCCTTGGCGCTGAGCGGCTCGGCCTCGACGTCGTAGCCGCACACGTTCGCGCTGCCGGAGGTCGGTGTCACGAAACCTGCCAACATACGCATGGTCGTGGTCTTGCCCGCGCCATTCGGCCCGAGAAATCCCAGCACTTCGCCCGGGCCGACCTGGAAGGTCACGTCCTCAACAGCCGCGAGCGAATCGTAGTGTTTGGTGAGGTGTTCGGTCTTGATCATGTTCTGTGCGATTCGTTAGGGGCAATCTACGCGAAAAGTTCCCGCGACGTTGCGGCCACCGTGTAAGGGGCGCGATTTTCGCCGCGACCTGCAACGGAATTCAACTCACTAGAAATAGTCCTGTAATATCCGTGCATTAGGATCGATTCCTCAGGTAGTGGTGAGGGGATGACGCTCACAGCGCGTCACCGATCCGCCACGGCCGCGTCATCCGCGCGTAAAAGCCCGCGCGCATGCTGATGCCCCAGGTTGCAAAAAGCTGCAAGGGCACGCCATGTGGCTCACAGGCTGCGAAGAGGCGCTGATGGTACATCTGGAGCTCGAGCGCGGTGCGCCGTTCTGCGCCAATCCCGCCTGTGCGCTGCACGTGCGCCTCATCGATGCGGCGGTCGAGGGGGGCGGAAACTGGATCACGCTGGCGGATGGCCGCATGTTCGGCCGCAACCGCTTCGGCAACGCGCTGCTGTGCGATGCCTGCGGGACGCGCCGCGGTCCGGTGAGAATTGCCGTGCCGGCTATGAACTGAAGCGCCGGCGCGAGCGCCAGTAGAGGATGCACAGCGCCCCGCCCAAAAGTCCGCCGAGGTGCGCGAAGTGGGCGACGCCTTGCTCCTTGCCGGTCACCCCGAAGAACAGCTCCAGCAGCGCATACACGGTGACGAACAGCCACGCCGGCACGGGTATCGGAATCGGTATCACGTACAGCCGCTGCCTCGGGAAATACCACGCGAAGGCCAGCAGCACACCGAACACCCCGCCCGAGGCGCCGAGCGTCGGTTCGCCGTCGGCGCTCGGCCCCAGCACGGCGAGCTGCGTGACGGCGGCGGCGAGCACGCACACCAGGTAGTAGATCAGCAGGCGCCGGGCGCCCCAGTAGCGCTCGAGCACCGCACCAAACATGAACAGCGGGATCATGTTGAACACGATGTGCAAGAGGTTGCCGTGCAGGAAGGCGTAAGTGAGCAGCTGCCAGGGGCGAAACAGAGCGCTGCCCAACGGCCACAGTGCGAACAGTTTCAACATCGCCGTTCCTGCCACCTGTTGCAGCAGATACACGCCGACATTGATGAAAATCAGCACCCGCGTGGCGGGCGGCAGTGCGGGGAACATGCTGCGGATCTTACGGACTTAGAGCGGGCGCTGCAGGAAAACCAGGTCCAGCCAGCGCTCAAATTTGTGGCCGACCTCGCGCAGCGTCCCGCAGCGCGTGAATCCCAGCCGCTCGTGGAAGCGGATGGAGGCGGCGTTGGCCGCATCGACGCCTGCGACCATCATGTGCTTGCCGAGCGCCGCCGCGCGCGGAAACAGCGCGCGCACCAGTTGCGAACCGGCACCGCGGCTGCGGCCATCGGGGCGTACGTGCACGGTGTGCTCGACGGTAAAGCGATAACCCGGCCAGGTGCGAAAGTCGCCGAAGGTGGCAAATCCCAGCACCCCTTGCGCATCGTGCGCGATCAGCACCGGGTAGCCTTGCGCGATGCGGGCCTGCCACCACTGGCGGCGCTCCTCGAGCGTGACCGGAACCGAGGAGTAGATCGCGGTCGAGGTCGCGATGACCTCGTTGTAGATGGTGGTGAGGCCGGGCAGGTCCGCCTCGGTCGCATCGTGCAGCTGCAGCTGTTCGGCCATCCAGGCGCCCGCGCTCTTCAGGCCGCGCGCAGCGACTCGCGCAGGAACGATACCAGCGGCGGGCTGTTACTGTGAGCGACGTTGAATCGCAGCCACTGCTGGCAGCCGTGCTGGGGTGAGAACAGCGAGCCGCGCGCCAGCAGGATCGAGTGATCGCGCGCGCGGCGCACCAGCTCCTCGACCGGTGTGACATCGGGCACCCGGCCCCACAGGAACATGCCCTCGCCCGGGGCGTCATCGAACTGGATGCCGGCGGACTCGAGCGCCGCGCGGGCGTCGCGGCGCATGCGCGCGAGGCGCGCGCGCGTCTGCTCCACGTGCCGCTTGTAGCGACCGCCATCGAGCATCTCGGACACGAAGCACTCGAGCAGAGTCGATCCGGACAGCACCGACAGCACTTTGCGCTCCACCAGGCGTGAGACCAGTGCCGCATCGGCGGCGACGTAGCCGACGCGCAGCGAGGGACCGATGAGCTTGGTGTAGCTGCCGACGTAGATCACGTGGCGCAGGCCGTCGATTTGCGCCAGCCGCACCGCGGCGCCCTCGTACAGGTCCCCGTAGACGTCATCTTCCACCACCGCGAAGCCGTACTGCTCGGCGAGCGAGAGGATGCGGTGACAGTGCGCCGGGTCTGCGCTCGAGCCGGTAGGGTTGTGCACGAGCGTCTGCATGAAGAACGCGCGCGGCCGGTGCGCGCGACAGGCCGCCTCCAGCGCCTCAAGATCCGGGCCGTCGGCGTGACGGGGCACCGCGATCAGCCGCACGTGATGGGAGCGCAGCTGCTCAAACAGCACGAAGTAGCCCGGGTCCTCCACCAGCACCGCATCGCCGGGCGAGAGCAGCATGCGGGCGAGGAGCTCGAAAGCGTGGCTGGCGCCGTAGGTGGTCACCAGGTTGGCCGCGCCGCAGGCGATGCCGTGCTGGACCAGTCGGGTGGCGATCTGCTCGCGCAGCTCCGGCAGTCCCTGCGGCGGGCACGGCAGCCAGGGCTGGGCACGGGGGCTGCGCGCAAGACGTGTCAGCACGCTCGCGGAGGCGGCCTCCAGCAACCAGTTCTCGGGGAGGAAGCCGGAGCCTGCCGCGACGATGTCGGCGCAGTTTGCCATGCACAGGCGGGCGAGGGAGAGGGCATCCGAACCGCTCTGCGCGAGCGCCTCGATGGCGACCATCGGTGCCGACAGCCGCCGCTGGGTGACGAAGAACCCGCGTCCGGCGCGCGATTCGATCACGCCCCGGGCGACCAGCCGGTCGTAGGCATCCACGACGGTGAAGGCGCTCGCGCTCACCTGGCGAGCGAGCTTTCTGATCGAGGGCAGGCGCGTGCCGGGGGGCAGCTGCCCGTGGCGCACCAGCTGCGTGACACGCTCGCAGATCTGGTCGACGAGCGGGACGGCGGACTCGCGGCTCAGCTCGAACATCACCTCACCATCATGACGGCCGTCATCGCAAGGGCCACGGCCATGGCGACATTGAACACCATCCGGCCGCGCGGCGCCCCGATCAGCTGGCGCAGCGAACTGCCGAACAGCGCCCAGACCGCCATGCAGGGCAGGCCGATGCCCTCCATGATGCCCGCCATGTAGAGCCCGCTCAGGAGCGGCCCGAGCTCACGCGGCAGAAACAGTGTCGCCGACGTGACCGTCATGATCCAGGCCTTGGGGTTCAGGAACTGGAACGCGGCCGCCTGCAGGAAGCTCACCGGGCGCAAGTTGGCCCGCAGCTGCCCATCGTGGCGGCCGATCATGCGCCAGCCCAGATACAGAAGGTAGGCCGCTCCCACCCACGCCATGGCGCTCTGCAGCTGCGGCCAGCGCGCGAACAGTGCCGCGAGGCCTGCGCACACCGCCAGCAGCTGCACGACGAAACCGCAGCCGATGCCGAGCATGTGCGGCAGCGTGCGCCGGAAGCCGAAGTTCGCCCCCGCGGCGGTGAGCATGAGGTTGTTGGGGCCGGGCGTGATCGACATGACGAAGGTATACGTCACGAAGGGCAGCGGGTCGGTCATGTACAGCTTCCGGATCAGGGCCTGGAGCCAGGCACTGTGCGCAGTTATGCCAGTCCGGGGCAGGTACGGCAGGGCTGTTGCGGGTGCGCACTGTACGGGGTGCTGACCGGTACAGTCCGTCCGCTATCATATAGCCGTCATGGCAAACGATGCCTTCATCTGCGACGCCGTGCGCACGCCGATCGGACGCTATGGGGGCGCTCTCGCCGCAGTGCGTGCCGATGACCTTGCGGCCGTGGCGCTTGCGGCGCTGCTCAAGCGCAACCCGACGCTCGATCCTTGCGCCATCGAGGAGGTGCTGCTCGGCTGTGCCAACCAGGCCGGCGAGGACAACCGCAACGTGGCCCGCATGGCCGCGCTGCTGGCGGGGCTGCCCGTGTCGGTGGCCGGCGCGACCATCAACCGGCTGTGCGGCTCGGGGCTGGATGCGCTCGCCATGGCCGCGCGCACCATTCGCACCGGCGAGGCGCAGCTGATGCTGGCGGGCGGCGTCGAATCCATGTCGCGGGCGCCGTTCGTGATGCCGAAGGCGGAAACACCCTTCAGCCGCAGCGCGGAAATCTACGACACCACCCTCGGCTGGCGCTTCGTCAACGCGCGCATGAAGGAGCGCTATGGCATCGACTCGATGCCCGAGACCGGCGAGAACGTTGCGGCGCAATTCAAGATCGCGCGCGCCGACCAGGATCGCTTCGCGCTGCGCAGCCAGCAACGGACGGCCGCGGCGATCGCACGCGGCTTCTATGAAGGGGAGCTGGTGCCGGTGCACATCCCGCAGCGCAAGGACAAAGCGCTGGTGGTCGCGCGCGATGAGCATCCGCGGCCTGAGACCACGCTCGAGCAGCTCGCGTCGCTCCCCACACCGTTTCGCGCCAACGGCACGGTCACCGCGGGCAACGCGTCCGGCGTCAACGACGGCGCCTGCGCGCTCATCGTCGCATCCGCCGAAGCGGCGCAGCGCATGAAGCTGACCCCGCGCGCGCGCATCGTCGCTTGCGCCACCGCCGGCGTTGAGCCGCGCATCATGGGCATCGGCCCGGTGCCGGCCACGCGCAAGGCGCTCGCGCTCGCACGCCTGAGCGTCGGGCAGCTCGATACGATCGAACTCAACGAGGCGTTCGCCAGCCAGGCGCTGGCGGTGCTGCGCGAGCTTGGACTCCCCGATGATGCCGCGAACGTCAATCCCAACGGTGGCGCCATTGCGCTCGGGCACCCGCTCGGCATGTCCGGCGCACGGCTGGCCACCACCGCGGTGCGCCAGCTCGAAGTGAGCGGCGGGCGCTATGCCTTGTGCACCATGTGCATCGGCGTGGGCCAGGGCATCGCCGTCATCCTCGAACGCGTCTAGATCTAGAGCTCAGTCGGACGCACGCGGGGCAGGCGGGGCGCTCCACGGCAGCTGCTCAAGATCGAGATTGCCGCCGGTGAGGATCAGTCCGATGCGCTTGCCCTTGAGTTGCAGGCGCTCATCGAGAAGGGCGGCAAAGGGCACCGCTCCCGAGGGCTCGACGATGATCTTCAGGATTTCCCACAACTGGCGCATGGCGCGCACGATCGCCTCGTCCGCCACCGTCGTGATGTCATCGACCCGGCGGCGGATCTCCGCGAACGGGCGCTCGCCGAGTGCACCGCGCAGTCCGTCAGCGATGGTGTCGGGTTTGACGCTCGGCAGGATCTTGCCGCAGCGGAATGAGCGGGCGGCATCATCGGCGCCCTTCGGCTCGACACCGATCACGCGGATGGAGGGCCGCAGGGTCTTGGCGGCCACCGCCGTGCCGGCGAGCAGCCCGCCGCCGCCGACCGGACAGAGAATGACGTCAAGGTCGGGCACCTGGGTCAGAAACTCCATGGCCGCCGTTGCCTGGCCCGCCATGACGAGTAGATCGTCGTACGGGTGCACCATGGTGGCGCCGGTAGCGGTCACGACCGCGCGCGCCACGCTCTCGCGCGCCACCAGGGTCGATGCACACCAAGTGATCTCCCCGCCATAGCGGGCGACCGCGGCGCGCTTGGCCGGCGAGGTGTTGTCCGGCATCACGACGTAGGCGCGGATGCCGCGCAGTCGCGCGGCGCGGGCCAGCGCTGCGGCGTGATTGCCCGAGGAGTGGGTCGCGACCCCGCGCGGCGCCTGCTCCTCGGACAGCGCAAACACCGCGTTGGTGGCGCCGCGGGCCTTGAAGGCGCCGACCTTCTGGAAGTTCTCGCACTTGAAGTACAGCTGCGCCCCGCACTGCGCATCGAGCGTGGCGCTGGTGAGCACCGGAGTCAGGTTGACCTTGCCGGCAATGCGCACGCGCGCTTCCTCGATGAGGTTCCAGGTAAGACCGGGAGGGCTGCCGGACATGACGCCCGCGAGCATGCGTACGCGCGCCACGCCGGTCAAGCGCAGCGCGCGCGGCCGCCGCGCGCGCTAAGGCGCTGCTCAGTGCGTGCCGCTCGCAGCCACGCGGCTGGCTCCGGCATCGAGCCGTGCCAGCGCGGCATTGATGTCCACCGGCGCGGACCCGGCGGATGGCGTGGGCGCCCCGCTGCTGCCCGCCAGCAGCGACACGATCGCCTCGCGGCCGAGGCGTGCAGGCGTTGCCGACATCATGAGTGCGATCAGTCCGGTGATTTCCGCGGCAGCCACCGAGGTACCGGATTCGAAGTCATAGTCCCCGCCCGGGCGCAGCGTGAGCACGTGTTGCGCGGGCGCGGTGAGAACCCCGGCGGGTGCGGGCTGTTCGCTGGCGCTGGCGGTGATGACGCCCGCAATTCCCGTCGGGAAGGGCGAGTCGGCATCGGCCGCGGCGCCGACGAAGGTCACCCCGCGCTTGAGCCCGCTTTGCACCAGGGCGGCCAGCAGCGGGTCGGCGGGTCCTGCAATGCTCAGGTTCACCAGCGGCGCACCGGAGGCCAGCGCGGCGGCGAGCGCCTGCGCCAGCGTGAAGGTGTTGCAGACGGCCGCATCGCCGGTGGGCGTCAATTGCCAGCACGCCTCGAACACTTCCACCTCCGCAAGCGGGGCGACTCCGACGATGCCGATGTGATTGTTGGCGACCGCCGCGATCACGCCCGCCATGGCGGTGCCGTGGCGCAGCGAGGCACCTGCGGCGGGGTGGCCGGGCACGTAGCTGTGGGTGCGCACGATGCGGCCGTGCAGATCCGGGTGCGCGCTATCGACACCGGTATCGATGAGCGCGATGCGCACGCCAGCTCCCTGCGTGCGCTGGTGCGCGCGCTCGATGCCGAGAGCCGCAAGATTGGTCTGCAGGTCATAGAGCGGATCGTTGTAGGCGGCAGGAGCGGTCAGGGTGTGAAATTGCTGCAGCGGCTGCGCGAGTACGACGCGTGGGTCCTTCGACAGCAAGGCGAGCACCTGCGCAGCGCTGCGGCCATCGGTGATCTCGAACACGACGCAGTGCATCGACAACGCCTGGATCGGCCAGCTGGCCACCTCGCGCAGCGCATAGGCGGACGCCACGCGGGCCGCCTGCCTCTTGGCGCCCTGCGCGACGACGTAGCCTGCGCCCTGGTAGCGGCTGCCGGTTGCGCCGGCCGGATTCGGCGCTGCCTGCGGCTGATTCGCGAAGGCGACGACGATGCGTGGCAGCGCCGGCGCATCAGCTGCGGGCGTTGCGCACAGCGCGCCGCCTGCAGGCAGGATCGCAAGCCACGCAGCGGCGACGCGCGCGAAATGGCGCATCACGGCTGCGGCGGGAGCCGCTCCTGCGTGTCGCTCGGGAATGCGAGTGGTTCCACCCAGCGCACGCGCGCATCGGAACGCAGCCGTGCCGCGAGCGCGCGCATCTGCGGCGCTGCCGGCAGGCGCGTCGGGGCAACACCGAAGATTCCCATCCGGTCCGGCCCCTCGACCACGCGCGCGCCGGCCGATTGCAGCAGCTCGCCGACTTCGCCGATGGACAGTGAAGGCACGAAGGCGATGTGCAGTACGTCAGCCGTGACGGCCGCGGCTGAGGTGCGGGTGCTGTACAAAGGCTGCGACCAGCGGTAGGCGGTCGCAGCGAGTGCGGCGCCGCCTACGACCAGCACGAAGCTTGCCGCCCAGGCAAGACCGGGGGGCCGCCAGGCGGACCTCGCGGAAGGCGCAACGGCGCGCCGCGCGGCCCGCGTCGGCACTGCGCGGCCGTCGATACGGTCGAGGAGCTTGCGCAACGAAGGGGCGGGCGCGTAGGTGATGCGGTCTGGCTCGGTGAGCGCCTGGCACATCAGGCGCTGCAGCTCGAGTTCCCGTGCGCACTGCGCACACTCGGCCACGTGCTCCTCCACCTCCACACGCTGCACAGGGGAGAGTCGCCCGTTGGCAAGCCAGGGCAACAGCAGCCAGCATTCTTGGTGGCGGTGTGTGTCGGTCATCATCACTCCGGTTGCCCCCGCGCGCCGTACGGCGCGATCGGGTTCGCAAGGTGCGGCAGCAGCTTCTGCAGCTTCGCGCGCGCGTGAAACAGGCGTGTCTTCACGGTGTTGACGGGGCAGCTCATGATGGCCGCGATTTCCTCGCAGGAGTGACCGAGCTCATAACACAGCTCGACCGCCAGCCGCTGCTCCACGGACAGCTGCGCCAGGGCCTGCGTGAGCCAGTCGCGCAGCTCCGCCGCGTTCGACGGTCCCTCGGTGGCAAGTGGCAGCAGCTGGGCCTGCAGGTTCTTCTCCTGCAGGCGCGCGCTGGCGCGAAACGCGTTGCGGGCCTTGCGGTAAGCGATCCCGAGGATCCAGGTCGAGGGCAGCGAGTCCCCGCGAAAGGTGTGCGCCTTGCTCCACACCACCCAGAAGGTGTCGTTGACGATTTCCTCGGCGAGATCGTAGCGACGCGTGAGGCGCGTCAGGAAGCGCGCCATGCGCCGATGGTAGAGGTGGTAGAGCTCCTCGAACGCCTTGCGATCGCTCGCGGCGATGCGCGCGATGAGCTCCAGCTCGCGTGCAACACTCGCCGCCCCGCGATAGGAGGGCTCCGCCATGCCGTGATCGTTGTAACCGGTCGCTTTCAATGAGTACGCCCTTATACCGGTAAGTGTCCGCGGGGCCCGCGCAGGTTCAGTCGTTGCTACTATCGCCCGCGCCGCGCAGGCGGTCAAAAGCAGCAGCGCAGCTGCCAAGGGCCGCTTGGCGGGGCGGGTCTCATCGCCGCACCCGTTCCCGGAACGGGCACGCGTTCCCGGAACGGGCAAAGCTACGCTTGAGGCGGGGGCTGCCCGGCACCCGACCCGGCATTACGGGACGTGGGTCAGCAGATGAACGACGACCCGGCGGTTTGGCTCGAGACAGGCCAGGTAGCGACGTCTATCGGCGGCCGGATTGTACGCCGGGCACTGCACGATGGGCTGGGAGCTTCCCACGGCCGCTATCCTGATCCGTATGCCGCGAACGCCGAGCAGCCGCAGTTCGCGCACAACGCTTCGGGCGCGCTGCTCGCTCAGCCTCAGGTTGTAGTCCGGATGACCGGTGAGGTCGGCATGACCGATCACCATGAGAGTGGCGCCCCTGGGCAGTGACCTCAGGCGCCGCGCCATGCGGCGCAATTGGGCGCGACCTGCAGGACGTATGTCTGCGCGCGTTGCGCGATTGTGCGGAAACACGACGCTCACGCCGAGATCCTCTGCTGCTGTGATTGCCGGCGGGGGCGTTGCGGCAGTGGTGGCCGAACTTTCCTCCGGCGCCGGGGCGGGGAACTCGCGCGCAACCGCCGGGCTTGGGCTCGGCAGCGGCTGAGCCGCAATGGCGCTGCTGCAGTAGTCTTCCGCGATGCGCACGTAGGGGTCGACATGACGGCGGCCGCCGGCGCCGGCCTCGTAGTCAACCCATGCGAGCTCGACCTCGCAGTAGGCGGTCATTTTGGGCGCCGCGCACCAGCGTCCGTCGCGTTTGACGGCGGCAACCGCCTGCCACAGATCGTCGCGCACGTGGCGTGCAGCGGGCAACTCCGGCGTCTCGCGCACGGCAGCCTGATGCTGCTCGAGGCTCTCGATCAGCGCGTCTGCGTTCTTCAAGCCGGCCGCCTGGTCGGCCGCGGGCAGCTGCTCCGCGCTGGCGTATTTGCCGAAATTGAGCCATGCCTGCGCCTTGTTCGCCGCATAGGCCGCGTCGCACTCGGAGCTGTTGTCGGCGGTGATCGAATCCAGACGCCCCTGCAGGGCGAGCAGCTCGGCCGGCTCGCGCGTGCGCGAATCGGACGCGCGCCCAGGCTGGCTGGCGACCTGCACAGGCGCGACCGACTCTTCGCCGGGGGCGTTGGCCGATGCGATGCCGCTACCCGCCACGAGCCCGAGGAGGACCCAGGCGAGATGACGGCGCCGCGGCTGGTGCTTTCTCGGGTGGCTCATTGGCGTGGACTCGTCGCGGCGCTGTCGAGCGAGCGGTTGGTTTGCGGATCGCCCACCTGGAAGGTGGCTTCGTCGAACTTGAAGCGCACGCGCAGGTACACCCCGCGCCACGACGAGTTCGAGCTGAAGAGTTCCGCGTCGGCGTAGCGCCCCGCGATCGCGCCGCCTGAGAGCCAAAGGTTGTCAATGACGCGGTAGCCCACTTCGAGGGCGACGCCCTGGTCGCTGGTGCCGCCGCCGGTGGTGGTCGAGCCCAAAACCCCCACGTCCCAGCGCGGATTGAAGTCCCACATCGCCCGACCGGCGACCAGCACCGCACTGAAGTTCGAAGTGGTCTGATCGAGCAGTTCGTGCACGACTTTGCCGACGAGGTCGCCTTCGAATTCCCAGGCTCGCACCGGGTGATAGTTGGCGATGAGCGCCAGGATCTGGCTGTGGCTGTCGCTGCCGATGATCGGTGCATTGTTGTCGTCGGTTCGATATTCGTATCGCGCCAGAGCGTTCCAGAGATTGGTGGAGGTGTCCCGATACGCCACGCCGGCCTGCAGACGATCCTGTTCCTGGGCAATGGTGGCCTGCCCGGGCGTCGAACTGGTGGCGGACAGGTAGACGTTGCGTCCGATCAGGCTCCAGTCGTCGGACAGCTTGCGGATGACCGCGAAGGTGGACAACCACTCGTCCTGCGCGTCCGAAAAGCGGTACTCGATGCGCTCGGCGGTCTTCCACAGCGGGCTGCCGACGTAGTCCAGGCCCAGGGCGACTGAGGTAGCCGACTGGGTGCCAACCAGGAGGTCGGCCGGCGAGTTGGACAGCGGCGCAGGATCGATGACCTCCTGGCGTTCCACCGAGGTGGTGGCATTGAGCCCGGGTGCGATGTGCCACAGATTGCGCACGCCAAGGGCATCGGCTGCGCTCTGGCCGGACTCGGTCCCCGCCAGGCGGTACTCGTTGTACACGGTACCGTCTGGCATGTAGCTGGTGTCGAAGCCTGCGACCAGCTGGTGGGCGGCAGAGCCATCGCCCAGACCGTAAATGCCGGTCAGCGAGTCGATGTCCTCGTAGCGCGCATAGAAGCGCTCGGAGTCACTGACACGGTACTCGCCGCCGATCGAGACGAGCTCTCCTGAGGTGCCGGTGACGGTGTGCTCGTACTGAGCATAGACGCTGGCATCGTCGGTAATCTTCTGGGTGAGCTTGACGCTTGCTGCCAGGTAGTCCTGTTCGATCAGATCGTTTGCTCCGGTCATCGGCAGTCCCAGAGGACCGCTCAGCGGGGAGCCGAGCAGACCGCCACCGGTAAAGCCAAAGCCGGTGTTGTTCAGCGGCGCGCCCGTCACAGTGCTCGGCACGGCGCCGATGTCGTACTGCGCCACGGCCGGCAGCGCGGCGTTGTAGGTCTGATTCACGTAAGACAGACCGGTCTCGAGTTTGGCACCGGCCCAGATATGCGTCTCCACATCCGCGCTGGCGCCGGTGCGATGCGCCTCGGTCGTCTCGTCGGTGGTATGCAGCGCATCGACGACGACCTGCGTCTGATCCGTCAGGCGGTAGGTCGCATGCCCGCCGGCCTCGCTGCTGCCCGGGCTCAGGGCGGCATTGGCATTCTGGAAGGTCAGGTCGGCCTTGGCCGCGTACACGCGCGCGTCGAGCTCGTCATCGTGATGCACCAGCTCGACGCGGCCGGCGTTACCGCTCGGATCCTCGGTCAGCAGCGTTCCGATGGTGCTCGCCGGCGTCAACGTGCCGTTCAAGGTCGTCGTGTACAGCTGGTCACCCTCGCTGCGCGCAGCATCCACGGTGAGGGTTGTCTGGCCGGAGAGGTGCCAGACCGTATCGGCACCGTACAGTTTGAACGGCGTCAAGGGATCGCGATCCTCGGAGTAGCGCCCGCCCACGGAAACGCTGTCGTGGATCAGAACCTCCGCATTGGCGCCGTCGACCAGGTGCTGCGGGCCGCCGTTGTCCACTTCGTAGGTGATGCGGATCGAAACCGGGTTGAGGTTCTCATCCACACTGGGCACCGGCTGGCGAAAGATGATGCGTCCGGAGAAGGGCTCGAAATCGTAGTCGGCGTAGCGCGTGAGCGTCTGGCTGCTCAGTACGATGGCCGGCTGGTTGCGATCCCTGACCAGGATCTGCACGACCTCCGAGTTGGCCACGGCGTTGGGCTGCGACACCGCATAGGGACCGGAGATGCCGCGCCCGGGCTGCTCGTCCACGAACTGGTGCGTCGCGGTTTCCGCCGCAAAGACGTTCAGGCGGACCTGCGGTGTTTCGTAGTGTCCGGTAAACCCGGTCAGTGTGCGGGCGTAGCTGCCCAGCCACGCCGGATCGGTCGGCTGCACCGTCTGAAAGTCGCCATACAGGAGGTGGCTTTGCCCCTGATCGAGCCGCAGGTAGAGCTTGCTGGTGCTGCGGGCGTCATAGTTGATGAGCGACGCGTCACCGGAAATCGGAAAGTACTGATTCGGATCGATGTCGGCGAAGAACTTCTGCGCATTGATCTTGTTGGAGTCGTAGGAGCCGGTCAGTAACACGTCGCCATCGATGGTGCCCTTCACAAAGCCCGCGGTGCGACCCTCCACGCTCCAGAACGAGCCGTTACTCGGGTCGTTGCCCCAGTGCTGCAGGCTGTCCTCGAAACCGGTGTTTGCCGCAGGCGGCGCATTCGGGTCTGCACTCACGCGTTGCGAGCTGATGCCGCTCTCGATGATGCCCACCGCGATCAGCGGGCGCAGCTCCGGAACGAAAGTGACTTTTCCTTCGACCCGCACACTTCCACTTGAGACGCGGATGAGCGCCTGACCGGCGGTGACCGGGGCGAGCAGATCGAGCTCGGCGACGCCTTTCGAGATCGCCATTTCGAAGCCGGCCGCCTGCTTGCCGGTGCGCGTCTGCAGCCGCCCGAGGCTGGTCTCGATACGCGCCCGGGTGATGCGCAAAATCGGCTGTCCCTGCGCGTCCAGCAGCCTCACCACCAGGTGCAGCAGCGAATGGCCGTCCGCCGGCAGCGATGCATCCGAGACGTGCAGCCGAATGCGATTGCCGATCGGCAGGCTCTTCGAGCGGCGCCACAGGCCCTCGTCCGCCGACACCGGCAACGCACTGTTGTAGTTGTTCAACACGCCGCTGCCGATTTCGCGAAAGGCCACCGGCGCGCCATCCAGCTGCGCCTGCCCGGTTGGAACCGTCGGGTGCAGCAGCGGGGGGTCCTGGGTGGCATCATCCGCGGCCGGGGCAATCGCCGGCGCGCACAGCAGCACGGTGCCCACCGCCCACGCGCAGCGCCGCAGCGGTGGCCTCATGGCCGCCCTCCTGCGTCAGGCTGCGCCGTGCCAGGATGAGCCGGATCCGGCGCAGTGTCCTTGGATTCGAAGTCGACGCCGACGTGCTCCTTGCCGGTCGGGGGCAGCGGCGCCAGTATCGCGCTCTGCTGGCGGCGGTGTTTCACGTCCTCCAGCACCTTGTTGGTACAGGAGCCCTCGGCGAAGTCGGCGCGGTGCAGCTCGCCATCGCGCAGATCGACGAACAGGCTGTTGCCGTCACCGGCGTTGCGATTGGACAGCACCACCAGACGGCTGCCGGCCGGGAGCGTCGTCGCGTCGACCTTCAGTACGTGCGTGATCGGGCGCTGACCGCAGATGCTGTAGTTGCCGTTCTCGTCGCTGGTGAGGTTGGTGCCGTCCTCGAAATACAACCGCACGCCCGGTATGCCCGGCTCACCGGCGTCCTGAACGCGGTTGCCGTTGCAATCCACGAAAATCTTGCCCACGACACAGGCGGAGGTATCGAACGCGCCGCCGCTGACCAGCACCTGCGCGGTGGCGATCGGGGAGTGCACCCCAACGCCCTGCGCCTGTGCGCGGTTGATGCCGTTGCCGCGGTCGGCGCCGACCCCGAGCCTCACCTGGTAATAGATGTCGAGGATGGCCCCGGACGCGATGTTGCCGAGCATCCACGTCAGGTCGGGCCCGGGCGTTCCGCGCGGATTGGGCGCTTTCTTCGGCAGCGCCGGCTCGATCCCGATCAGCACCGTGCCCGGTATCAGTTTGAAACCCAGCGGCAATGTGTCCTGCAGCGTCACGTCCGTGACAGTGTTGGTGCCGGTGTTGTGCACCCGCAGCCGGTACTGCACGCTGTCGCCGATCGAGGCCTGCAGCTTGTTGGCCGTCTTGTCCAGCATCAGCGTGCCGCCCACCAGGGCCGTGACGTTGATGGTGGCGGTCGCGGTGGCACACTCGGGCGGCGTACTGCGATTGCACAGCTGATAGCGCACCGCATAGGTCCCGGGGGCCAGAGCCACGCTCGTCGACACGGCGCCGGTTGTGGGATTCAGAGTGATCCCGGCCGGCCAGCTGCCCGCCGTGGCAACCGTCGCATTCCCGGACGGCCCGAGCGTGGCCGGAGCACCGTTGACCGTCGAGCCGGCGGCGATGTTTGGAATCGGCGTCGAGGCGATGCCGGCGATAGCCGAGCCCTTCATGGGGATTGGAATCGCGCTGCCGCTAACCTTCACCGAATCCGTGGCGGTGGCACAGTTGGGAGGAGTGTTGCGGTCACACAGCTGATACGCGAGTGAATAGTTGCCCGGCGGCACGGACGTGGTGGTGCTCACCGCTCCGGTGGTCGTGTTGAGCGAGATCCCGGCGGCCCAGGATCCGGAAGCTGTGACCGTTGCGTTGCCGGTGGGCCCGAGGGTTGCGGCCGCGCCGTTGACGAAGTCGTTGGCGACGACGTTAGCGATGGGTGTCGAGGCGACGCCGGAGACCGCCGAGCCGCTCGCCGCGACCGCCACGATATTCGCCGTGAGCCTGACGGTGTCAGTGGCGGTGGCGCAATTGGG
>DATBYD010000064.1:0-5187 GCA_036513855.1 Steroidobacteraceae bacterium
TATGCCGGCATGCGATAGCTGATTCGCTCCTCGGCCGAAGGCGCGGCGTTGCGTACTGTAGTGCGGATCGCTTCCAAGATGGGTCGCACCTCAGGAGGCGATGATGCAATGTACGCGTCTACAGATTTTGGAGCATCCATGGGCGCAAAGTTCGATCTAAAGCGGTCGCCGCCTAACTACATTTAGACGACGCAATTGTCGCGCATCCGGCGAGGCGAGTCCGGTTCGATGAGACCACAGCGCTGCCGTTACGCGGGCGTTAGCACCACGCGCGTCCAGCTTCAGGGCTCAAGCGCAATTTCAAAGAAGTCCAGCCGGACCGGGAACGCGGCTCAATCTGGGGAAAGGCCGCCGAACCGGATCCACCCCGCACAGCCTGCCGCGATCTGCACGCCAAGCCGCGGGTGCGCCGCTCATTGAGGCTTTGCGCCGCCCGCGGTACCGGCCGCGGCATCCGCCGGCGTGATGCAGTCATAGACGGTGACGTTGTCCACGCGCCTGGCCTCGGCCTTCTTCCCCTCGCTTGCGCACTTGGCCTCGGCCTGTTCCAGAGCGCGCGCTTCGAGGCCCTGCTGCGCATCGCTCTGGGGCGGTACGGGGGCGGATGGATTTTCAGCAGGCGGCGGCGCGTTTGCGCAACCGGCCGCGACGATGGCAACCCAGCTCAGCGTCCATCTCACGGTCGCACTCCTTCGCGGCCCTTTCAGGCCTGACCCCTTAGTGGACGCTTGTGCGGGGGCCGGGGTTCCGCGGAGATTTTGCTGCACCGCGGTCAGTTGAAACGGCCTGCGCCGGAGCTGGACCGCGCCGGCGTGCCGATCCGCGTGGCGCCGCACACTTTACCCGCGGGCGGATCATACTTTTTCGGATCAGTCGCCCGAAGCGCCGTAGGTGGTCGCCGTTACCCGGTTGCGGCCGTCACGCTTGCTGCGATAAAGCGCGGCGTCGGCAATCCTCAGGACCTGATCGGCCACTTTCGACTCCCGCGAGGGCACCCGGTCCATGCCGCACAAGCCAAAGCTCGCGGTGACGCTCACCTTCTTCTTGTCAATCGTGAAGCTCGCCTGCTCGATGGCCTTGCGCAGCCGGCGCGCCACCTCGAGCGCCCGCTCGTAGGGTGTCTCGGGCATCACGATGGCAAATTCCTCTCCGCCGATGCGCGCCACCCAGTCCACGCGATGGCGCAGCGTCTGCTTCAGCCGCGGGCCGAACTGGCGCAGGATCTGGTCCCCACCGCTGTGACCGAAGGTGTCGTTGATCTTCTTGAAGTAATCGATGTCACACAGCAGCACCGAGAGGGCGCGCCCGTGACGGGCGGCGCGCTCGACCTCGCGCGGGAAGTGCTTGCCGAAGAAGCGCCGGCTGGAAACGCGCGTCAGGTCATCGGTCGCCGACAGCTTGCGGTTCTCCGCCAGGGTGATCCGCAGCACGGACTCGAGTTCGGCGATGCGCCGGGCGGCGCTGACCCGCGCATCGAGCTCGCCATCCGAGACCCGCCGCCCGACGCACTCGTCGGCGCCTGCGATGAGGCCGGCCTCGCGCTCCGGCGCCTCATCGAGGTCGGCGACATAGAGGATGAAGGGGGTGCGGGCGGCGGCGTGCGCCCGAAGCCTGCGTATCAGCTCGGTGCTGTCGGTGAGCACGACCGGCCGAAATTCGGCGATAAATTTGCGCATCGCCTCGTGTTCGTCCGCGACGGACTCGCAGTCGAGCACGTCAGCGGTAAAGCGTCCCTGCATGAGCTTGCGCAAGGAGGGGTCGGTGAAGACCAGCAGCGCCTTGGGCGGCGGCAGCACGCGTCTCATCACCGCGACAGTCGCGGTGGTGCTCGCATCATCGATCCTCGGGATCTTCTGGGCGCGCCGCTCCAGAACGCGACGGATCACCGTCGTATGGCTACCGGACGGCATCAACCCCCCTTCTTCGGCTCTTGTGCCGCGATTCAACCCTGTCGGGGCAGGGCAAGCAAGCACAGAAAAACGGGCCGCGCCGGGGGCAGGCGCGGCCCGCTCTCCCTTAAGCCCGGCGCAATTACTGCACCGGCACGCGCTCGGGTGTCGTGTGTCCGAACAGACGGCCCTGTCGCAGGCGCTCTTTCAGCACATCCGGCATCGCCAGGTGCGCCGGCACCTGTTCCGCCAGCGCACTGGCCGCGCCCGGGGCGACGATCGCCACGAACGTGTGCACCACGGGGCCGCAAGCGCCGTCGACCAGCACGCACGCCAGACCTGTGATCTCGCCGCGATCATTGATGTCGCCGCTTTCAAGCAGGTACAGCGGGGCGTTCGGCTGCACGAGCGTGTTCAGATCGTAGATCTTGCCGTTTTTCCACAGGAACACCCGCGGGGCACCGGCGGCATCGAAGGAAGTGCCGACGATCTGATTGAAGTCATTGATGCCGGTCGCCTCGGCGGTCGCATCGCCGGGCAGCGTGTGCAGATTGACGAGGCCACCGGCGATCCACAGCGTCGCCTGGAAGTTGGCCGTCAGCACTCCGCCACTCACATCGCCGCTGGTGTCAGAGAAGCCGACGATCGTGCCGGCGTTGTTGATCGCCATGGGCGTATTCCAGCCCTTGCCGCCGAGCGTCGGCAGCCGGAGCGGCTGGCCGTTCACCCACAAGAGCGCGTGGCGCGCGCTGAAGGCGCCGACCGCCACGTCGCAGGAGCCGGAGATGCCGACCACTTCCCCGGCATCGTTGATGGCCGTGGCCGCAGACGTCGAGTCTCCCGGGTACGGCGGCAGGATGCGCTTCTGGTTGGTCGCCGGACCCCACAGCACCGCCTCGAACTGCAGCACCTGCGGCAGCACGCAGCTGGGGTCATGGACCGCCGTCTCCGCCCACCCGACCGCCTCGCCCGAATTGTTGATGCCGGTGGCGAAGCCATTGTGGCCACCCAACAGCGGCAGCTGGCTGATCGCGCCGTTCTGCCACAGGAACGGCAGGCAGGTGTGGCCGTTGGTCGGAATGAAGGCCGGGTCGCACGAGAAGGTTTCACCGTTGGGATCGGGGGTCGCGCTCTCGGAGATGCCCACGACGAGGCCGTGATTGTTCTTGACCGGCCACTCGACGGCGCTGTTCATCCCACCGAGTGTGCCCAGATCAATGAGCGTTCCCGGTGCTGCAAGTGTCGCGTGCACCGCCCCTGTCGCGTTGGTCGAGGCTCCGGTGACCCAGCCCAGATCGTTCACCCCCGCCCCGAAAGCGAAGCTGCCCCCGAGCGTGCCGGTGTCATAGACGATGTAGGCCGGTGCGGCCGGCTCCTGTGCCTGGGCCGCCAGTGTGCCGATCGAAAGCAGCGCCAGGGCGAGACCCGAAAGTCCAAGGTTGCGTTTCATGGTTTTCTCCCGCGGCCATCCGGGCCGTGTGTTGCGTGCGAATGTAGAGCGGCATAGCCGGCATACCCGGCCGTTTTCGGACTCCGAAGGGAGAAATCGAGGTCCGAAAACAGCGGATTTATTGGCCGTATTTCGTCCGCGGCCGCACCGTGCGCCCCGCCAGCGCGGGAACGCGCGTCACTGGTCGCAAACCGCGAACGCTTGGGCGCTTGGCGCAGGTTCAAACCCCAAGGCCCGCAGTAGCATCCAAGGCTGCAGGGGTGGGTACCTTGCCGTCACGCGCAGGCTTGCACCGTGGAAAGCTTCAACTGGTCGAGCCGTAGCCCCATCGGGGTCATCGTCATTGCCGTGTTCCTCGGGCTGCTGGGGCTCTTGAGCCTCAGCCGGCTGCCGCTGCAGCTGTTCCCGGACGTGAACCGCCCGGAGCTGTCGATCCAGATGGGCTGGCGCACCGCCTCTCCGGAGGAGGTCGAGTCAGAGCTTCTCGAACCGCTCGAGAACGTGATGCAGGGTCTGGCGGGGGTTGAGGAGATCGAGGGCAACGCGTACCCCGAGAGCACCAACCTCAACCTGCGCTTCGCGCTCGGCACGGACATGAAGAACGCGCTGGTCGAGGTGATCGGGCGGCTCGACCGTCTGCCGCCGCTGCCGCGCGACGCCGATCGGCCGCGCGTCTCCCTTGGCGGCAACGGCAACGCAAACGAGACGCTGTCGTGGTTCTTCGTGCAGCTCTTGCCTGGCACGCGCGGCCCGATCGAGGCACAGCGACGCTTCATCGAAGACACCGTGCGCGCACGCCTCGAGTCGGTGCCCGGCGTCGCAGCGGTCGATGTGAACACCGGGCCGCCGGACGATGTGCGCATTACGCTCGATCTGGCGCGCGCGGCGGCGCTTGGCATCGGCGTACCGGACATCGCCAACCGCGCCGCCACCGCCACCAATGTCTCGGGCGGGCTGCTCGAGATGGGGCGGCGCCAGTACACCCTGCGCTTCACCGGGCGTTTCTCGCCTGAGGAACTCGGCGCACTGGTGCTGACCTGGCGCGACGGCCGCCCGGTGCGCCTGAGCGATCTCGCCACGGTCGAGGTTGCCGCACCCGCGCGCACCTTCATCGCCTACCAGAACGGCAATCCGGCGATCGGCATCCAGGTGTTCCGCGCCAACGGCGCCAACGTGCTCGCGACCCTCGATGCGGTGAAGGCGGCCGTGGCGGAGCTGCGCGAGGGGCCGCTCAAAGCCCATGGACTGGGCATCGAGCAGTCCTTCGATGCCTCGCTCTTCATCCGCCGCGCGGTGCACCTTCTGACCGAAAACCTGATCGTGGGCGCACTGCTGGCGCTGCTGGTGGTGTGGTGGTTCATGCGCGAGTGGCGCGTGACGCTTCTGATCGCCGCCACCATCCCCGTGTGCCTGTGCGCGACGTTTGTCGCGCTCGATCTGTTCGGCCGCAGCCTCAACGTCATCTCGCTGGCGGGACTCGCCTTTGCGGTCGGGATGGTGGTGGAAGGGGCGATCGTCGTCTCGGGCAACGTGGTGCGGCTGCGCGAGGCTGGCATGCCGCTCGCGCAGGCCTGCCGGGCCGGCTCGCGCCAGGTCGCCGGCGCTCTGCTCGCCTCCACCGCCACCACGGTGGCGGTGTTCGTGCCGGTGCTGTTCCTGAAGGACGTCGAGGGCCAGCTGTTCGGCGATCTTGCGCTCACCATCTCGATCGCGGTGGCGATCTCGGTGGTGGCCGCTCTCACGCTTCTGCCGGTGGCCTTGAGCTTCGCGCTCGATCGCCCGCTGCGCCCGAGCGGCTACGGGCAAGGATGGCCGAAGCTTACCGAGTGGGTGTTACGCGCGACCGAC
>DATBYD010000065.1:0-25753 GCA_036513855.1 Steroidobacteraceae bacterium
AGTCGACCAGCCTCGGCGTTGGACCTGCGACGCTCACCATGCCCTCGGGCTCGGCCCAGGTGCTGGGCGTGGTGCGCCGCGAGACCATCCGCGATCCGGTCTTCTATAACGAGTTCTTCAGTCTGGTCCAGGGGTTCGCCAACCAGGAGCGACTCGCACAGGACGGCAGCACCGCGCCGGCCGATACCCCGGCGGCACGCAACCAGTGACCGCAGGCCAGCGACTGAATATGACTTTTCGAGCAGACGACGGAGGTGTCATGAAGCGTAATTCACTAATCGCAGTTGCCATTGGAACCATTCTCGCGGCATCACTGCCGGCGGCCTATGCACAGACGCAGGACGTGCAGCCCTCCGGCAGCAGTCCGCAGAACGCGCAGCCCTCCGCGGGCGGCTCGCAGAACCCCCAGGCCGGCATGCCGGTTCAGGGTGGTCCGGATCACGCCTGGCAGCCGCCGCAGCCGGCGCAGTCCGCTGCGCCTGGGCCGGGGCCTGCCCCGGCGAATCAGGGCAAGGTGACGGCCGGTCAGCGCCAGATCGAGCGCGACAAGGCCGACATCCGCGCGGACCGTCAGAACATGGCCCAGGAGCGCGCGGACATCCGCACCGATCAGCGGGATCTGCGTCATGACTACGCCGAGCGGCGCGATGGCGTGAACGATCAGAGCCAGATCAACCAGGAGAAGGCCAATATCCAGAGCGCCCGCCAGGATATCGCGCAGGACCGCGGCGACATTCATGCCGACCAGCGCAACATCGGTCACGATGAAAATGCCATCCGGCATGACATGCGCACCGATGAGCGCGACATGGCCTCCGATCGGGCCAACATCGCATCAGCGCGCCAGAACATGGCACAGGAGCATGCCGATATCCATGCGGATCAGCGTGACCTGCGACACGACTACGCGATGCAGCGCGACGGGGTGAATGAGCAGGGCCAGATCAACCAGGAGAAGGCCAACATTCGCACCGCGCGTAGCGACATCGCGCAAGATCGCAGCGACATCCGCACCGACCGCCAGGACATGCGTACGGACCGCAAGGACATCCGTACTGATAGCCGTGACCTGCGCGCGGATGGTTATGACTTCCGCAACCCCGATCCGCGCGGCGTGCCTGACCCGCGCGGCGTGCAGGGGCGCGATGGAGTCACCGCCAGTTCCGGGCTGACGGCCGGCAAGGCGCCGCTCACCGCATCAACGCTTGCGAACAATGCGGCTGAGAACAACAAGAAGGCGACCAATCCGCAGGACGTGCACAAGGCGTGGTACCACTTCTGGTGGTAGCAACGCCGGCACGCCGCTCTTGAGTGAGCGCACCCGCGCCTGCACGGAAGGCCCGCCGCTTCCGTGCAGGCGCGCGTTCAGGTGCTGGCAGGTTCTGGCGTGTCAGGGTAGGGCTTGGTGAGCAGCGCCGCCACCAGTCCGCACGCTGCGGCGAATGACAGCCACAGGCCCGGAACCGCGGGATTGGCGGTGAGGTGGATCAGCCAATGGCTGATCGCGGGCGTGAAGCCGCCGAACAGTGCGGTGGCGAGGCTGTAGGCGAGGGCGAAGCCGCAGGTTCGTACCGTGACCGGCATGATCTCGGTCAGCCACACCACCATCGCCGCGTTATAGCTGCCGTAGAGAAAGGACAGCCAAAGCTCGCTCATCAGCAGCCGCGAGAAGGAGGGTGCGTGGACCAGCCACAGCATTACCGGATAGGCGCTGAGCAGCATGAGCACGGTGCAGGAGACGAGCAGCGGACGCCGACCGATGCGATCGGACAGGGCGCCCATGACGGGCAGCCAGAACAGGTTGGACGCCCCCACGAACAGCGTCACCAGCAGGCTGTCGCCCGAGGCCAGATGCAGCACGTCGCTGCCGAAGGTCGGGGTATAGGCCGTGATGAGGTAGAACGACACCGTGGTCATGGTCACCAGCAGCGTTCCGAGCATGACGAGGCGCCAGTTGGCCGCGAGCGAGCGCAGGATCTCGGACGTTTGAAGGCGGTGCCGGCGGGCCTTGAACGCCTCGGTCTCCGGCAGCGAGCGCCGCAGTGCGAACAGCACCGGGATGATCAGGCACCCGAGCAGCAGCGGTACCCGCCAGCCCCACTCGCCCATCTGCTGCGCCGTCAGCGAGGCGCCGAGTACTACCCCGATGAGCGCTGCGAACATGACGGCGACCTGCTGGCTGCCGGATTGCCAGCTGACGTAGAAGCCCTTGTGGCCGGCAGTGGCGATCTCGGACAAGTACACCGACACGCCGCCGAGCTCCATGCCCGCGGAAAATCCCTGCAGCAGCCGGCCGATCAGCACCAGCAGCGGCGCCAGCACCCCGATGCTCGCGTAGCCCGGCGTCAGCGCGATGGACAGGATGCCGAGCGACATGAGGGCGAGGGTCAGCAGCAGTCCCGCGCGGCGGCCGTGCCGGTCGGCATAGGCCCCGAGCACGATCGCCCCCAGCGGGCGCATCAGAAAGCCGGCGCCGAAGGTCATGAACGAGAGCATCAGCGACACGAACGGGCTGCGGCTCGGGAAGAAGGTGGCGCCGATCGCGGTGGCGTAGTACCCGAACACCATGAAGTCGTACATCTCGAGGAAATTGCCGCTCGAGACGCGCAGCACGGACCAGATCCTGGCTCCTCGCTCGGCGCTCACGTTCGCGAGCTACTTCGGGCTCACCGTGTACTGCTCGACCAGCCCGCCCGGCTCTGCGCGAACCACGGCCAGAAGCCGGGTCCCGGAGAGGCTGATCTCGTACACGCGCGTAATGAGGCCGCCGCGACGGCTCGAGCGCAGCAGCGTAAATTTCGCCCCCTTGCCGAGCCTGCCGAGGCTGGCCTGGAAGTCCTCGAGCGCCTGCGCGGTGAAGTAGCTGCGCGCGTTGGCGGTGAGCAGCGCCGCATCGATGTGACCGTGCTGCAGCCCGAGGAACAGCTGCTCGGCCTGGGCGAGGGCGGCGGCATCTTCGGGCGAGTCTTCCGTGAGCATCAGCTTCCCGAGTTCCTCGCCAATGCCGTCGGCCGCGTTCGCGGCATCCTGGTTGGTCAGGACGACGATCGCGATGCGATCGTCGGGGTAGATGAGGTTCTCGGCCGTGAAGCCGCCGACCTCCCCGCCGTGCTCGAGGACGCGCCGGCCGGACTCAAGCCCTACATGGAGTCCGAGCGCGTAGCGGCTGCCCACACCGTTGGCGAGCACAATCTCGCGGGTCAGCTCACGGTAGCTCGCCTCGCTCAGCACCCGCTGATCGATCAGCGCGATGTCCCAGCGCGCCAGATCCGCGGCGGTCATGGCCAGCTCGCCGGCGGCAAACAGCCAGCCGCGGCCTTCCTTGGCCGCCGGCCGCGGCGGGCCGAGCCCGTAGCGGCTGTAGCCCACCGCATCCTCGGGGGGCAGCGCGGCGGCATCGAAGTCATAGGCGCTGTCCATGTGCAGGCGCGAGAAGATGCGGGTGCGCAGCTGCTCGAAGAGTGGCTGCTGCGCGGCGCGCTCGGCGATGAGCCCGGCGACGGTGTAGCCGGTGTTGCTGTACTGCCAGGCGGTGCCACTCGGAAAATCCAGCGGCTGGTTCGCCCAGTGCGCCACGATTTGCGCAGGGGTCACCGGCTTTAGCATCTGCGGCGGATCGTAGTCCTGCGGCCAGAAGTCGCGGATGCCGGAGGTGTGGGAGAGCAACGCCTGCAGGCTCACCCCGCCCGCCGGTCCGAGGTTCTCGAGCCACTTGCCGGCCGAGTCCTCGAGCGACAGGGCGTGCTGTTCCTGCAGCAGCAGAAGCGCCGCGGCGGTGAACTGCTTGCTGATCGAGCCGATCGCGTAGCGCATTGCCGGCGTGGCGGCGCGGCGCGGCGCGAGTTGCGCCAGGCCGTAGGCGTTCACGTAGGCGATCTCGCCCCGGCGCACGATCGCAACCGAGGCGGATGGCACGCCCGTGCGTGCCAGCACCAGCGTCGCGGCCGCATCGACCCGGCTCCGAAGCGCCGCGGGCAGCGCCTCATCGGCCCGTGCGGCCGCTGCGAGCATGACAGCGGCGAGCAATACCGACAGCAACGGGCGAGGCGGGGCGGATGACACCTTAGCTTGTCCTTGTTGTTTTCGGGCCGCGTGCGTTTTTAGCTAGCTGCGCAGGCGTGCACCCTTGGGATCGTAGGGCGGCTCGAGCCTGATGGTGGCGGTGCGCAGCTGACCGAGAATGTCGATCTGAAAACGCGCGCCCTCCTGCGCCAGCAGAGCTGGAACGTAGCCTGCCGCGAGACTCTTACCGATGCAGTGGCCGTACGCGCCGGAGGTGACGTAACCGACCGCCGCGCCATCCTTCATGATGGACTCATAGCCGATGACCTCGGCGTCCGCATCGGCGACCTCCATCACCACGAAGCGGCGTTTAGGGGCCGCGGCCCGCTCGGCGAGGGCGGCGCCACGCCCGGTGAACTCGGCCTTGCTGAAATCGACGAAGCGATCGAGGCCGGTCTCGGCTGGGGTGTAATCGGGGCGGAAGTCCTTGTTGAAGGAGCCGTAGCCTTTCTCCAGGCGCAGCGAGGAGAGCGCGCGTGCGCCAAAGTGCGTCAATCCCAGGTCCGCACCGGCCTGCAGCAGATCCTCGTAGAGCGAGACAAAATAATCGGGCGTCGTCCAGATCTCGTAGCCGAGCTCGCCGGTGAATCCGGCACGCGTCAGCAGCGAGGGCGCAAAGCCGACGGCGGTCTCGGCGAGCTGAAAGAGCTTGAACGCCGGCGCGGAAAGATCGATCCGCACCAGCCGCTGCACGAGCTCGCGCGCCCTAGGGCCGGCGATCGAGAAACCGGCCAGCGTCGATGCCAGCGAGCGCACCTGTACGTCCGGCGGCGGGTCGGCGTCGGCGAACCAGCGCAGGTGAAACTCCTCGGCGAAACCTGAGCCGACGATCATGAAGCGATCCTCGGCCACGCACGCCATCGACAGGTCGCCCACAATCCGGCCGGCCGCATTCAGCATCGGCGCGAGCGCGAGGCGGCCGGGCCTGGGGATCCGGCAGGCGAACACGCGATCGAGCCAGGCGCGGGCGCCGCGCCCGCTGACTTCGTACTTGCCGTAGTTGGTCGTCTCGTACAGGCCGACCTTTTGGCGCACCGCCTGGCATTCGGCACGCACGATCGGAAAGGCCTCCGAGCGCCGGTAGCTCGGGGTTTCAGTCGGCGGCGTGCCGCTGGGCGCGAACCACAGCGCGTGCTCGAGTCCGAAGTTTGCGCCCATGACCGCACCGTGGGCTTTGAGGCGCTCGTAGATCGGTGAGCGGCGCAGCGGGCGCGCGGCGGGCAGCTCCTCGTTGGGATAGGCGAGCCTGAAGCGCCGCGAGTAGTTCTCCGGCACCTTGAGGGAGGTGTATTTCGGGGTGGCGAAGCCGCCGAAGCGGGCCACATCCATGGACAGGATGTCCTGGCCCGGATCGTTGTGCGCCATCCAGCGCGAGAGCACCAGGCCGATGCCGCCGCCCTGGCTGAAGCCGGCCATCACCGCGCACGCCACCCAGTAGTTGCGCACGCCGCGCACCGGGCCGACCAGCGGATTGCCATCGGGGGCGAAGGTGAACGGGCCGTTGACGGCCTTGCGGATGCCGACCCGCCCGAGCGCCGGGAAATGACTGAATCCGACCTCGAAGTAAGGCGCCAGGCGCTCGAAGTCCTCCGGCAAGAGCTGCATGGCGAAATCATCCGGCGTGTGCAGCGGCGACCAGACCACCCCGTGCGGCTCGTAGGTTCCGATCAGGGCGCCGCGCCGCTCCTGGCGCATGTAGATCTCGCCGGCGTAGTCGGTGGTATTGACGATCTCCTGAGTGCGAGCGCTCAGCTCGGGGATGTCCTCGGTCAGCAGGTAGTGATGCTCCATCGCCAGCACCGGCAGCTCGATGCCCACCATGTGGCCGACCTCGCGCGCCCAAAGTCCTGCGCAGTTGACCACGTGCTCGGCGTGCACGCTGCCCTTGTCGGTCAGGACGTCCCAGCTGCCGTCGCGGCGCTGAGCGAGTGAGAGGACCCGCGTGAAGCGCTCGACCGAGGCGCCGAGCGTGCGTGCCGCCTTGGCGTAGGCGTTGGTGGTGCCGGAGGGGTCGCAGTGGCCGCCATCCGTGCGCCACAGCGCGCCGATGAAGTGACGGGTATCGATCAGCGGATTGTAATTACGCGCCTGCTCGAGCGAGATCATCTCGGTCTCCATGCCGAGGTAGCGGGCGCGCGAACAGATCAGTTTCAGGCTGTCGAGCTCGCCTTCGGTGGCCGCGAGCATGAGGCCGCCGTTCGGATGCAGCCCGCACGACTCACCCGACAGCGTCTCGATCTCGCGGTACAGATCGATGGTGTACTTCTGCAGGCGCGAGATGTTGGCCTCGCCGTTGAAGGTATGCATGCCGCCGGCGGCGTGCCAGGTGGAGCCGGAGGTGAGCTCGCTCTTCTCGATCAGCACTACGTCCGTCCAGCCGATCTTCGCCAGGTGGTAGAGCACGCTGGCGCCGACCACGCCTCCGCCGATCACCACGGCCCGCGCACAGTCCCTCATCTGGAATCTCCGTGAAGAGAGGCCACAGTAACATCGCTGCGCGCGGTGAGCCCGAAGGGCTTGCCGGTGTGCGCCAGCCACTCGCGAAAGTGACGGGCGGTCGTGGCCGGCGTCAGCAGCAGCATCCCTGAAGGCAGCGCGGCGAGGATCACCGAGACCTGCGCCATGACGGTGGCGGCAGCGCTGCCCTCGGGGAAGGCCTGCCGGGCCAGATCGAGGCGGCAGCCGCGCGCGAGCATCTCGCGGGTGGCCGCTCCCGCCAGCTGCAGCACGGACAGGGAAGAGGACAGATCCACCACCGCCGCACACCCGTCACACTCGCCGCTCCAGCCCGCAGCGAGCTCGCCTGCGGCGGCCGGTGCGCACAGCAGCAGCCAGCGCCCGGGCCTCACGCAAAGCGCCATGCCACCGGCGGCAACGTTAAGCCGGCCGGGCGCGGGCAGGGAGCAGCCGCGGCGGGCGGCGATCTCGGCCAGCGCCTCCTCGCCTTCTCGCAGGGCGGCGAGCTGCAGGACATCCGCCGGGCAGCCGGCCCACTCCAGCCGCTCAGGCCCGCACACGCTGATTCTCCGCATCGAGCATGTGGGGACTGACGATCTGCACCTCGGTCGCCTCATCGTGAACGGGCGAAAGAGCGGTGAGGCGCTCGCCGATGCGCTGCCGCCCGCCGGCGAGCAGCGCCAGCCCGACCCAGCCTTCCAGCTCCACCGAGGGGGTCGAGGAGGTCACGTAGCCGAGACTCAGCTGGCGCGCCTTGGGGGTGACCAGCTGCAGCCCATTGCGCAGGCGCTGCGTGCGCTCGATGGGCCGCACGCCGACCAGTTGCAGCCGCCCGCGCGCGCCAAGCGCCGCACGCCTGGACAGCGTGCGCCCGATGAAGTCGCCGTGCTTCTTCAGCATGCGCTCAAAGCCCAGATCCTGCGCGCTGGTGTTGCCGTTGAGTTCGGCGGAGGTCACGTGGCCCTTCTCGATGCGCAGCGTGTTCAGGGCATCAAGACCGTAGGGGCGGATGCCGAACGGGGCGCCGGCCGTGAGCGCCGCCGTCCAGAGGGTGAGGGCGTGCGCGGCCGGCACGGCGAGCTCGTAGGCGAGTTCGCCCGAGAACGAGATGCGGAACAGCCGCCCGGCGATGCCGGCAAGCGTGGCACGGCCCGCCGCCATGAACGGGAAAGCCTCGTTGGACAGGTCCAGATCCGGGGCGAGCTGTGCCACCACCTCGCGCGCGCGCGGGCCGGCGAGCGCGAACTGCGCCCACTGGTCGGCCACATCCGTGACGATCACGTCAAGGTGCGCACAGCTGGTGTGCCGGTGAAACTCCATGTGCTCGAGCACGGCAGTCGCATTGGCCGTCGTGGTGGTGACCACGAAATGCCCGGCGCTCAGGCGCGTGGTGGTGCCGTCATCGAACAGCAGGCCGTCTTCGCGCAGCATGATGCCGTAGCGCGCGCGCCCGATCGCAAGCGTCGAGAACGTGTTGGCATAGAGAAAATCGAGGAACTGTGCGGCATCGCCGCCCTGCACGTCGATCTTGCCGAGCGTCGAGACATCGCTGATGCCGACCGTGCGGCGCACGGCGCGCGCTTCCTCGAGCACCGGCTCCCAGCCGGCCTTGAGTGAATAGACCAGCGGACGCAGCCAAAGGCCCGTGGGCACGAAGCGCGCCCCGTTCGACTCGTGCCACTCGTGCAGCGGCAGCCGGCGTTTGGGCTTGTAGTGCCCGCGCACCTCACCGCCGGCCAGCGCCGCGAACGGCACCGGTTGCGCAAACGGCCGCGGCCGGGACTGCCCGACGGTGGCGATCGGCACGCCGCGCGCCTGCGCCAGCACCGCGCTGCCGAGCAGGCCGCCGATCCTGCCCTGGTCGGTGGCCATGGCGTGGGTGGTGAAGCGCTTCATGTGTTCGACGTGCTCGTAGCCCTCGCGATGGGCCAGACGCACGTCCTCGCTCGTCACATCGTTCTGCAGGTCGACGAAGGCCTTGCCGCGGCCGCGGACCTCCCACAGCGCCGTGATGGGCGTCGCCGGCGTATCGGCCGGCAGGTCGCGCTCCTCATCGGCCGCCGGCATCGTGGCGCCGAGCGCGCTGGCAATTTCCGCGGCGGCGGCCCGACCATCGCGCGCCGCCGCGGCCAGCCCGAACACCCCGTGCGCGGCGCCCGCGGCACGAGCGCTCGCACCCGAAAGCTGCGCGGTGAAGGCCGCCAGCACCTCCTGCCACAGGAGCTGCGCACCGAGCTGACTGGCCACCGCGGTCACCGGCGAGTAGCCGCCGGAGACCAGCAGGCAATCCGCCTCGATGTCGGCGCGCGGCCGCCCCTCAAGACCGCCGATGCGCACGCGGCGCAGGCCGCGTCCGCCGCGCGCGCTGTGAACGAGCGCGCCGCTGTGCACCGGGAGGCCCATGGCGCGGGCGCGCTCGGCGGCGCGCGAGTGGGCGCGCACATCGATGACGCCTGCGACGCGAATCCCCGCCACGGCCAGTGCAAACACCGCCTCGTAGGCTTCGTCGTTGTTGACGAAAAAGACCGGCTGGCGACCCACGATCACCCCAAAGCGGCGCAGGTAGCTCAAGGCCGCACCGGCGAGCATCACCCCCGGCAGGTCGTTGCCGGGAAAGGCGATCAGCCGCTCGAGCGCGCCCTGGGCCAGCAGCACGCTTCTCACCCGGATGACGCGCAGACGCTCGCGCAGGCCGCCGAATTTTGCCGCTTCAGGTGGCGCCAGCGTCTCGAGTGCGCCGAACACGCCGTGCCCGTAGGCGCCGAGCACCGTGGTGCCGGGCAGGCAGGTCACGCACTCCATGGCGGCCAGGCGCGCGGTGAGGGTGGTGCGCCACAGGTCCCAGCGCGCATCGTTGAGCGTGCCGCCACCGAGCACCGCCTCGCTCTCGGCGAGGATGACCCGCAGGCCGCCGGCGCCGAGGCGATGCGCGGCGGCGAGGCCCGCCGCCCCGGCGCCGATCACCAGCACGTCGGCGTGATCGTGCACCGTCTCGGCCGGATCGGCCTCATCGCCCACGCGCGGCTCGAGTCGCCCGAGCCCTGCGGCGCGACGGATCAGCGGTTCGTAGACACGCTCCCAGGCCCAGCCGGGCGCCATGAAGGTCTTGTAGTAAAAGCCCGCCGGCAGGAAGCGGCTGAAGAGATCATTGATCGACAGCGCATCAAACTTAAGCGACGGCCAGCGGTTCTGACTCTCGGCGGTGAGGCCCTCGTGCAGCGCAACGGTGGTGGCCAGCTGGTTCGGCTCGCGGCCGCACTCGCCGATGAGGTCCACCAGCGCGCACGGCTCTTCGGGACCTGCGGTCACGATGCCGCGCGCCCGGTGGTACTTGAAGCTTCTGCCGGTGAGCTGAACGCCGTTGGCGAGCAGAGCCGAGGCGAGAGTGTCGCCGGTGAGGCCCTGCATTTGGCGGCCATCGAAGCTGAAGCGGACCGGGCGCGAGGCGCTCGTCAGGACGCCGGCGCTGATGCGTGCGGGCCCGCGCATCAGCTGCTCGCCTGCGGGGGTGCTTGATCGCAGGCGCCGCCCACCCAGCGGATCTCGTGCGTGAGCGTGTGGCGCACGACCTTCAGCAGCTGCCGGCAGCCGGCGACGTGCAGCCACCATTCGCTGTGCCAGCCGCACGGATTGGTGCGCTCGTAGACGTAGGCGGTGAAGGCGGCAAGGCCCGCCTCGCTGTCCGGGCGCAGCCGACTCGCATCGCCGCGATAGCGAAATTCGCTCTCATCGCGCACACCGCACCAGGGGCAGGCAATCCTCAGCATGTTCAGTGCAGGTAGGGAGACGGGCCGACGCCGCGCTCATCCACCGTGCGCCCGGCGGCGAAGCGCTCAAGATCCAGGTGCGCGGCGGCCGGATGGGGCGTCCCGTGCGCGATCAGGTGCGCCGTGGTCAGCCCGCCGGCGGGGATCGCCTTGAAGCCCCCGTAGCACCAGCCGCCGTTCAGCACCAGTCCCTCGAGCGGGGTCTTGGAAATGATCGGCGAGCCATCCATGCTCATGTCCATCACGCCGCCCCACTGGCGCAGCACCTTCAGGCGCGCCAGTCCCGGCAGCAGCGTCACGGCCGCGGCGGCCACCTCCTCGGCCATGGGCAGCGTGCCGCGCTGGCCGTAGGTGTTGTAGCCGTCGATGGCGCCGCCGAACACCAGTCCGCCCTTGTCGGACTGACTGACGTAGAAGTGCCCGGCCCCGTAGGTGAGCACGACATCGAGCAAAGGCTTCACCGCTTCAGTCACGAACGCCTGCAGCACGTGGCTCTCGATCGGCAGCGTGAGACCGGCCATCGCCGCCAAGACCGAGGAGTGCCCGGCCACGGCCAGACACACCGTGTCGGCGCCGATGAAGCCGCGCGAGGTCTGAACTCCGCTCACCCGCGCTCCTTCGCGCTGCAATCCGGTGACCTCGCACTGCTCGATGATGTCGACGCCGGCGTTGCAGGCGGCGCGCGCGTAGCCCCAGGCCACCGCGTCGTGGCGCACGGTGCCGCCGCGTCGCTGCAGGAAGCCACCGAGCACCGGATAGCGGCCGTTGTCCAGGTCCACCAGGGGGACCAGGGCCTTCACCGCTTCGCGGCTGAGCTCCTGCGCATCGACCCCGAGCAGGCGCATCTGGTTGGCGCGCCGCGTGAAGAGGTCGCGCTGCGCCTCGGTGTGGAACAGGTTGAGCGTGCCGCGCTGGCTGACCATCGCGTTGAAGTTGAGCCGGCTCTCCAGGCGCTCCCACAGCTTCAGCGACAGCTCGTAGAAGCGGATGTTGTCGGGGTGGAAGTAATTGGAGCGGATGATGGTGGTGTTGCGCCCGACGTTGCCCAGGCCGATCGGTCCCTTCTCGAGCACCGCCACATCGGTGATGCCATGCTCGGTGGCCAGATAGAAGGCGGTCGCCAGCCCATGCCCGCCGCCGCCGACGATCACGACGCGATAGCGCGGGCGCGGGCTCGCCTTCGCCCAGGCACGCGACCAGCCGCGCTGGCCGGTGAGGCCCTCGAGCAAGAGGCGCCCGAGCGAATAACGGCCACTGGATGTACGCAGCGGATTCACAGGATGGGCAATCATAAACGATGCGGCGGGCTTGACGGGCCGCGCCACAACCGACAACGTGCCTCAGGTGGCGATGAACGGTAAATGGCTTCGCATGGCCGCGGCTGTGGCGCTGCTGGTGGCCTCGCCCCTTGAGGCGGCGGTGGTGGTCTCCTCCAAGCTCTCCAGCGAATCGGCGATGCTCGGCCAGATGATCCGCCTGCTCTTGAATGCGCAGGGCATCGCGACCCTCGACCGCACGCGCATCGGGGCGACGCCGGTGGTGCGCAAGGCGCTGCTGGCCGGGGAGATCGACCTGTACGTCGAGTACACCGGCAATGCGGGGCTGTTTTTCAACGACGCGAGCGATCCGGCCTGGAAGGACCTGGCGCGAGGCTATGCGCTGGGCTCGCGCCTGGACTACGCGGCGAACCGGATCGTGTGGCTGACCGCAGCCCCGGCCAGCAACGCCTGGGCGCTCGCGGTCCGCCGCGACCTCGCCCTGGCCAACCACCTGAGGACGATGAGCGATTTCGGCCGCTGGGTGGCCTCCGGCGGCAAGGTGGTGCTGGCCTGTTCAGCCGAGTTTGCCAACGCGGGCACCCTGCGCTCGCTGGAAAAGACCTATGGCTTCACCCTGCCCTCGGATCAGCTGATCGTGCTGGCGGGCGGGGAAACTTCCGCGACCATCCGCGCGGCCGCGGCCGGCACCAACGAGGTCAATACTGCCATGGTGTACGGCACCGACGGGGGCATCGCCGCCGCCAACCTTGTGGTGCTGGAGGATGACCGGCATGACCAGCCGGTCTATGCGCCCGTTCCGGTCATCCGCGAGGCGGTGCTGCGGGCCCATCCGCAGATCGCACAGATCGTGAAGCCGCTGATGGAGAGCTTCGATCGCGCGACCCTGCAGAAGCTCAACGAGCGGGTGCAGATCGACGGGGAATCCGACGAGGAAGTGGCGAGCGACTACCTCAAGGCCAGGGGATTCCTGCCGCCATGACGCCTGCGCGCCAGCCCCGCCTCGATCCGCTCGGGGCACTGCTGAGCGCGGCCGGCGCCGCGGCGCTCATTTTTCTGCCCTTCGTCGTCTTCAAGACCAACCGCATCGTGCCCGGCGATCCGCGCACGCTGCTGGAGGTCCTGCCGACTTCGCTCAGCGTCGCGTGCCTGAGCTTACTCACGCTCACCGCGCTCGCCGCGCTGTGGGTGGCCAACGCGCGCGTGCGGCTGCTGGCCGCACTCCTCGGCGTCATCGTGGTGGCCTTCGCCGTGGCCACCGCCGCGAACGCACTCACCCCGCCGGGCAACAAGGTGGTGCGCGTGGCGGCAGGGGGCGCTTTCTGGGTGCTGCTGGTGTGTGTTGGGCTCTTGGCCACCGATGCCATCACGCGGCTGCGCCCGGGACCGGCCCTGCGGGTGCTGTTTCTCGCCCTGTTCTTCGCCGTGGCGGGCCTCGCCCTGGCCCACGGCACTTTCGATCATCTCTCGGTGATGCGCGAGTACGCGGTGAATGCCGGGCGCTTCGCGCATGAGCTGCGCCAGCACGTCTGGCTCGCCTTAGGCTCGCTGCTGGCCGCCGTGATCGTCGCACTGCCGATCGGGATTGTCTGTCACCGGCTGCCGCGCCTGCGCGCAGGGATCCTCGGCACGCTGAACGTGATCCAGACGATTCCGGCGATCGCGCTGGTTGGCATCCTGATGGCCCCGCTCGGGGCGCTCGCCGCGGCCGTGCCGTGGCTGGCGCAGCTGGGCATCCGCGGCATCGGCGCAGCTCCGGCGGTGGTGGCGCTGTTCCTGTACTCGCTGCTGCCGATCGTGGCCAACACGGTGGTGGGATTGAAGCGCGTGTCGTACACCGCGGTGGACGCAGCTCGCGGCATGGGCATGACCAACACCCAGGTGCTAGTGAGCATCGAGCTCATCCTCGCGCTGCCGGTCATCCTCACCGGTATCCGTGTGGTGCTGGTGCAGAACATCGGCATGGTCACCGTGGCCGCCCTGATCGGCGGCGGGGGACTGGGCACCTTCGTGTTCCAGGGTATCGGGCAGACGGCGATCGACCTGGTGCTGCTCGGGGCCATCCCGATCGTGGCGCTGGCTTTCACGGCCGCCGTGCTGCTGGATGCGCTGGTCGAGGCGCTGGACCGGGTGAGGCCATGATCACGGTCGAGAAACTCACCAAGAAATACGGCGCGACCAGCGTGGTCGATGAGGTGTCGATGGTGATCGAACGCAATTCGATCACCGTCATCGTGGGCAGCTCGGGCTCGGGCAAGTCAACCCTGCTGCGCATGATCAACCGCCTCGTCGAGCCGAGCAGCGGACGGGTGCTCATCGATGGCAAGGACACCGCCAGCGAACCGGCGCACCTGCTGCGCCGCCGGATCGGCTACGCCATCCAGGGGCATGGCCTGTTCCCGCACCGCACGGTCGCGGAGAACATCGCGACCGTGCCGCGCCTGCTCAAATGGGAGGAGTCGCGCGTCCGCGCGCGCGTCGAGGAACTGCTGAAGGTGTTCCAGCTCGACCCGCACACCTACGCGCAGGTGTTTCCGCACCAGCTCTCCGGCGGTCAGCAGCAGCGCGTCGGCGTGGCGCGTGCGCTCGCCGCGGAGCCTGCGGTGCTTCTGATGGATGAGCCCTACGGTGCGCTCGATCCGATCATCCGTGCCAAGGCGCAGGAGGACCTGCTCGATATTCAGCGCCGCTTCGGCACGACCATCGTGCTGGTCACCCATGACATGGACGAGGCCTTCCGGCTCGGCGACCGCGTCGCGGTCATGAGTGGCGGAAAACTGCTGCAGTACGACCGCCCCGCGGTGCTGCTGACCCGACCGGCCGACCCGTTCGTGTCGCGCATGACCGGAGTTTCCGATCGGGCGATGAAGCTGCTCTCGCTCACCACGGCCGGGGAGGCGGCGATGCCCGGCGGCTCGGACGGACCGACGGTGGCCGCCTCCGCCAACCTGCGCGAGGTGCTCTCGGAACTGGTGTGGCGCGGCGAAGGCTCAGCCGCGGTCCTGGGTGAGGATGGAGCGGCCTGCGGACACGTGACGGTGGACGCCATCCTCGCGCGCGGGCGGCCCTGAGCGTGTCCTTCGCCACCGTGTTGCGCGCGGCCGCGCTCATCTTTCTGCTCGCGTTTCTCTTTTTCCCGCACGCCTTCACGCCGCTGTTTGCGCCGCTCACCCAGTACGGTGCGCCGCCGATCTATGACCAGGGCAATCTTCTGACGCTGGCCCTGGCGCAGCTCGGCACGGTGTGCCTCGCCGCCGCCGCCAGCACCATCGTCGCAGTCGCGCTCGGGATCCTGGTGACGCGTCCGAGTGGTGCGCAGTTTTTGCCCCTGTCACGCACCCTGGTCAACATCGGCCAGACTTTCCCGCCGGTCGCGGTGCTGGCCGTGACCGTGCCGCTGGTGGGCTTCGGCGAGAAGCCGACGCTCATTGCGCTCTTCGTCTACGGGCTGCTGCCGATCTTCGAGAACACCATCACCGGCCTTAACAGCTGTCCGGCTTCCGTGCTCGAGGCGGCGAGCGGCATGGGTATGAGCGCGCGGCAGCGCCTGATGCGGGTGGAACTTCCGCTGGCGATGCCCTTGATTCTGGAAGGAATCCGGCTGTCCCTGGTCATCAATGTCGGCACCGCCACCATCGGCTCAACCGTCGCCGCCAAGGGCCTGGGCGAGGTCATCATCGCGGGGCTGCTGTCGAACAATACCGCCTTTATCCTGCAGGGGGGCCTCGTGACCGGCCTCATGGCGATCCTGCTTTATGACCTGTTTGTCACCCTGGAGCGGCGCTTCCTGAGGAGCGTCCCGATCGACTGAGAACCGTCTCCCGAATCGGACGCGCAAGCTACAGCGACGGCCTGACTTTAATATAGAATCCGAGGTGATTCCTGCGCTCGGCTGGGGTGGATGAACTCCTGATTTCCGCGCCGCGGGAAGGGGTTTTACCCACGAATGACGCCACCTGAGATCGCTTCGAAGTCATCGCCTGCCGGGAATGCAATCGGGGCGTCCCCCATTCGAAGCGCGCCGCGACCCGCGGTAGAACTGCCCACCCTGCTTTTGATCCTGGCCGACTACGGCGGCTGGCTCGCCATCACCTTCGTCTATTCGCGCTGGCCGCTTATCATCGTGGCGCCGATCGCGACGCTGCTGATCACCCTGCACGGCTCGCTGCAGCACGAGATCGTGCACGGGCATCCCACCCGCTGGCTGGGCGTGAATCGCCTGTTGGCGATGCCGCCCTTGTCATTCTGGTTGCCGTACATGCGCTACCGGCGCAGTCACCGCATCCATCATATCGATGAGCGCCTCACCGATCCCTTCGATGATCCGGAGTCGTACTACTACACGCCCGAGATGTGGCGAGAGCTTTCGGCGCTGAGCCGATTCTCGCTCCAGATCCAGCAGACCCTCGCCGGGCGCATCCTGGTGGGTTCCTTCTGGCGCATCGGTATGTTCTGGCATGGCGAGTGGCGCGCCATCGCCGCCAACGAGGAGGGCGCGCGGGCGATGTGGCTCGAGCACCTGCTCTGGTGCGTGCCGGTGATCGCGTGGCTGAAGCTCGTGTGCGGCATGCCGCTTTGGATCTACGTGCTCGCGATGGTGATCCCGGCCAACGCGCTGCAGCTGGTCCGCTCCTTTCCCGAGCATCGCGCCCGGCCGTACGCACGCCAGCGCATCGCCATCGTCGAGGGCTCGTGGATCCTCGGTCCCTTATTCCTGTTCAACAATCTGCACTCGCTGCACCACGAAGCACCGATGGTCCCCTGGTACGAGTACAACGCGCGCTACCGGCGCATCCGCGAGCGGCTGCTCGCCGAGAACGGCGGCCTGGTCTATCGCACTTATTTCGCCGTGGCGCGCCGCTTCCTGTTTCGTCGCCACGACGAGCTGATGCACCCTGACGGGCGCGTGCCGCCGGCGCCCCGGCGCGAGTGGCCGCGCGCGGCCTAGAGTCTCACGCCGGGCGCTCGAAGCCGGCCGCCCGCGCCGCGCGATCCCATTGCAGAAGCGGGGCATAGGTTTCACTCGTCACCGCGGCGAATCCCTCAAGCAGCAGGGTTTGCGAGAGCGGCGCGAACCAGGCCTGGTCGGCGGCGGACACGAACGCGGCGCGCAACCGTGCGAGGGTCTCCGGCGGGGTTGAGGCGGCGGCGACGAAGGCCGGCATGGGAGCAAGCGCGGTGGAGGCGAGAACCCGCACGCCGGCCGTCAGCTGTGGCGCGTGCTGCCGGATCAGCAGGTGCCAGTAGGCATCGAGCGGGCCCACGTCGATCCCCCCCTCGCGCACCTCATCGAGCACCCGCCGTGCGGTGATGAGGTTGCCGTGCATCTCCCCGTAGAGGCTCGCACGCTCAGGCGTGCGATAGGCGAGCAGGTGATGACGCAGCGCATTGAATCCGGAATGCGAATGCTCGACCGTCCATCCCGCGCGGGCGCCGAAAGTGTCCTCGAGCGTGCGGTAGGGGGCCTCCTCTCGCACGATGAGGTCGGTGCGATACACGGCGCGCCCCTGCGCCCAGGGCGCAAGCGCGATGGGTGCAGCGATCGGGATCACGGGGCTTAAGGCGAGCGCGATCGGGTAACCGCACATGAACACCGCGCCAAGGTCCGCTCGCGCCCACAGCTTCTCGAGCGGCTGCGGGGCGGGGTAGGGGAAGTAGCTGAACTCAACCCCGGCCGTGCGCGTCACCTCATCGAGGAGCGAGCGCCAAGCGGCCTCGACCGCAGGCGTCACCGCGTACATGCGGGCGTTCATGATGCGCTCGCTCACGGTCTGCACCGGCACGCGTGTCAGGTGCTGCCGATCTCGGCGGTGCGGCGCGCCACGTAGGCGGCGATGGCCTCCCTCACGGCAGGATCGAGCGGGGGTGCCACGTAGGCTGCGAGCAGCTTTTTCCAGATGAGGGTGGCCCGTTCGGTGGCGTTGCGCGCCCCCGCGTCGGTCCAGTTCTCGAAGTTCGACCAGTCCGACAGCAGCGGGCGGTAGAAGGCCGACTCGTAGCGGGCGAGCGTGTGCGAGGAGCCGAAGAAATGTCCGCCGGCAGCGATGCCCTTGATGGCCTCCACCGCCAGATCATCGTCGCTGAAGCTCACCGGCTTTAAGATCTCGGCCCAGTTACGCAGCAGTTCCGCATCCACCACGATCTTCTCGAACGAGGCCGACAGGCCGCCCTCGAGCCAGCCGGCCGCGTGGTTGATGAGGTGGCTGTGACTTAACACCGCGGCCTGCAGCGAGAAGGCCGTTTCATAGGTGGACTGGGCGTCCACCATCGGTGAGGCGTTCACCGCGCTGCTGCGCACCGGCAGCTTCAACCGCCGGCCCATCTGCGCACCGGCGATGACGGCGTGCACGTATTCGGGTGTGCCGAAGGCGGGCGAGCCGGTGCGCATGTCGACGTTCGAGGTGAAGCCGCCCATGACGCACGGCGTGCCGGGACGCACCATCTGGCACAGGGCCACCACGCCCAGCGCCTCGGCGGTCTGCTGCACCAGGGCGCCGGCGAGTGTCACCGGCGCCATCGCGCCCATCAGCGTAAAGGGTGTGATCACGACGCATTGCCCGTGACGCGCCATCACCAGGATGTTGTCGAGGATCTCCTCGTCCACCCGCCGCGGTGAGTTGACGTTGGTGACGGTCATCAGCGTCGGCCGCGCCGCCAGCTGCTCGACCGTGCAGCCGTGCTCGATGGCGGACATGGCGATCGCATCCTCGGCCTGCACGCCGCCGATGCCGCGCGCCGCCCACACCGTGTCCGCGCACTCGATGTGCGCCTGGTAGGTGAGGAGGTGGCGCGTGTTGACCGGTACGTCGACCGGCTCCACGACGATGCCACCCTGCCAGTGCAGCACGCCGAGCGTGTGGGTGAGCTTGAGGATATTGCGGAAGGCCTCGAGGTCGCCGTAACGACGGCCGCCCTCCTCATCGCGGATGTTGGGGGCACCGGTGACGGGGCCGAAGTTGACCACGTTGTCGCCGACATGCAGGTGACGCTCGGCGTTGCGCGCGTGCAGCACGAAGCGCTGTGGAGCGTGCGCCAGGTGCGCTTCGATGACCTCGCGCCCGAGGCGCACCATCTGCGTGGCCTCATCGACCAGCGCCCCGCCGCGGGCGTAGATCTCGCGCGCCGCGGGGCTGCGGATCTCAAGTCCGGCTTCTTCGAGTATGCGAAAGGCCGCGAGCAGAATACGTTCGAGCTGCTCTTCGGTCAGGATTTCCAGCGGCGCCCAGCGATTGAGCAGGCGCGGCATCGGTGCCAGAGAGGGGCCGGTGGAGCGCGGCGCGCGACCTCGGTCGCGGCGGCGCGCGCTGGCAGGAGCGTCGGGCATGGCGTGGCTTCCTTGGCCGTGGCCGAGAGAATGACTAGCGCGATGCTACGCGAACGCTTCGCCAGCGGTGATCCTCCTAGGACCTAAAACCCATCCCTGGCGCCTTCCCTGGCGCCGTCCCCGGCGGCCCTCCGTGGCGCCGGGGCGCACTCCGTGCATGGGTTTCGTCAGCCGTCCGTGAAAAAAGTGCTTTTAATCAATCATCTATAAACTATTCCTCGAAACAGCTGTGCTAGCGCCGGGCGGACGGTTCCGCCGAGTCGCCCTGCGCGAAACGTCCGTCGTTGTCCGAGAAGACGATCTCGACGCGCCGGTTCTGCTGGCGGCCCGCGGAGCTGTCGTTGGTCGCGACCGGGTAGCTCTTGCCGCGGCCGATCGCGCGCACGTCATCCGGTGAGACCCCGCGTGCAATCAGGGCGTGTGCCACGGCATCGGCGCGCCGCTGCGAGAGCGCATCGTTGTACTCATCGGACCCGATGCTGTCGGTGTGGCCCTCGACCACGATCTTGGTCTGCGGGTGGGCGGTCATGTAAGTAGCCAGGCGATCGAGCGCCAGATCGGCGCCGGGTTTTAAGCTGGCCTGGCCGGTGTCGAACAACACATCACCCAGGGTGACGACGACGCCGCGGTCGGTCTGCTTGGCCTGCAGGTCTGCGAGCTGCTGCTGCGTCTGGGCGAGTTGTGCCTTGGCCGCATCCGCCTGGTTCTGCGCGTTCTGCACCTGACCTTCGGCGTTCTGCGCCTCGCGCGAGCGTGCCGCGAGCAGAATCCGGTTGCGCTCATCCTGGGCGTGAGCCAAGTACTGGCGCGAGTGCATCGCCTGCACGCGCGCTTCGCCGGCTTCCGCGTGCCGCTGGGCGAGGTAGGCCAGGTGATCGACCACGGGCAGCGGCTGATGCTGTTGCAGGGCGGTCTGCGCATCCGCCAGACGCGCACGCGCCTCGTCCAGGTCGTGCGCGGCGGCTTCCTGCGCGAGCGGATCCTGGGCCAGCGTCTGAACCTCGGCCTGTGCCTGATCGAGACGATCATCGTGCGGCGGCGTGGTGGCGCACCCGGTGATGAGCGCGGTGGCGACGGCAATTCCGATGAGATTTTTCATGTCCACTCCTTGGGAGCATCAGCGCGGGGTGCTCTGCGGGTCAGGCGGCGCGGGCGGCGGAGGGGGCGCCTGCGGATAGCCGTCGAGCGGCGGCGAGGAGGGCGGCGGCGGCGCGCTTGGAGGCGGCGGGCTGCCGGCAGCGGTCGCTGCAGCAGCGGCATCCACGGCGCGGTCGCTCTCCTGACGCATCCCCGCGTTGCTCGAGGCCACTTCGCGCGCCGCGTGCTGCGCCTCGCCGGCCTCGGCGCGCGCCGCGGCCACATCCGCATCGACGCCGGCGGATTCGGCATAGCTGCGCGCCTCGTTGTATTTGCCCTGGCTGTTGGCGTTTTCCGCGGCGCTCAGTTCATCGTGGGCGCGCTGCAGGTCGGCGGCTGCGAAGCGCTGCGCCTGGGCCTTGTCGGCCTGGCTGACGAGCGCGCGCGCGCGCGACAACTGCTCGCTCGGTTGCGGACCCTCGGTGGCGCAGGCGCAGATCGCCCCGCAGCTGATGGCGGCCGTGCAGATCAGTGTGAGACGTGACATGGCTCTGTCCCTTGAGCGGCTTTACGACACGGTGACGATAGCGCCGGCTGCGGGCCGGGCCTGTCAGAGCCGCCCGCTACCCATCCACGCCCGCTACTGATGCGTGCGTAGGAACCCTCCGACCGGAAAATGCGGCCCGCTGCGCCCCGGGGCGGACACGGCCACGCCCGAGTTGCGCCGGCAGGGCGCGATCCCCTACTTTGGCCCCCCTCAGGGTGGCGTCACTGAAGACCCGCGCGGGGGAACCGATGAGCTTGTTGCTTCGAATCAATGTGGCGCTGGTCGCAGCGTTCGCCGTGGCTGCGGCGCTCATTGCCCTCGTGTGCCACTCGGTGCTCGAAGCCGGTGCTGAGCGTCAGATGCTCGCCGAGGCAGGACTCATGATGGACAGCGCGCTCGCCGCGCGTGCCTACACGGCGAGTGAGATCGAGCCGTTGCTGCGCGCGCAGATGGAGCACGAGTTCCTGCCACAGAGCGTGCCATTTTATGCCGCGACGGAACATTTTCTGCGTCTGCAGGCCGCCCGTCCCGATTACTCCTACCGGGAGGCAACGCTGAATCCGACCAACCCGCGCGACCGGGCGCTCGACTGGCAGGCGGACCTCATTCAGCGCTTCCGAGACAATGCCGCCGCGCAGGAGCTCGTCGGTGAGCGTGAGACGCCGATGGGTCGCGCGCTCTATCTGGCGCGGCCCATCCACGCCCGCCCCGAGTGCCTGTCCTGTCACGGCACCGCCACGTCCGCACCCGCCACCATCCTCACCCGCCATGGCGCCAACAATGGCTTCGGCTGGCAGGAGAACGAGGTCGTCGGTGCGCAGGTGGTGTCAGTTCCGATCGACACGGCGCAGGCCAAGGCACGCGGGTCATTCCGGGTCATTCTGGGCTCGCTGATCGGCGCCTTCGTCGTGTTGCTGCTGCTGGTCAATCTCTTGCTTTACCGGATCGTGGTGCGGCCGGTGCGCCGCATGGCGCAGATCGCCGAACGGGTGAGCGCGGGGGACGGATCGGCGGCGGAGTTTGCGGCCGGTGGCGCGCCCGAAATCGCAGCCCTCGGGCGCTCCTTCAACCGCATGCGCGTGAGCCTCAACAAGGCCCTGAAACTGCTCGAGAGCCGGCCGTGACGGCGCGGCCGGTGTTTGTCAGCTACTCGCAGCCAGATCGCGAGGCGGCGTTCGCCGTCGTCGCCGCGCTCGAGGTGCGCGGCATCGAATGCTGGATCGCACCCCGGGATATCACCCCCGGCACGGAGTGGGCCGCGGAGGTGTTGGATGCGATCGTGGGCGCGCGCGTCATGGTACTGGTGTTCTCCGCCAGCACCGATGTCTCGCCCCAGGTGCGACGCGAGGTCGAGCGGGCGGTACACCGCGGTGTCCCGGTGCTGACCTTCCGCGTGGCGGACGTGATGCCCTCTAAGAGCCTCGAGTACTTCCTGAGCAGCCAGCACTGGCTGGATGCGTTTCCGGCGCCCCTTGATACGCACTGCCTGAGGCTCGGTCACTACGTCGAAACGCTACTGGCGCCGGCCGCGCCGCAAGCGCCCGCGCCCTCAGCGCCCTCGCTCGATGACACCCGTCCGGCCATGGCCGCAGCGCTTGATCCTGCGAAACTCAAGCGCCTCGAGGGGGAGCTGGCCGGCTACATCGGACCTGTGGCCGGCTACCTGGTGCGGCACGCCGCCGTGCGCGTGGCGGGAACCGAGGCGCTGATCGCGCGGCTGAGTGAGGAGATAGAATCAGAAACCGATCGGCGGCGCTTCGCCGAAATCTGCCGTCAGTTCCTGTAGCAACAGATCGCATGAGCTTCGCACTGCGCCAGGCCGACATCGATGCCTTCCAGGCCGACGGGGCGGTGGTGCTGCGCCAGCTGCTTGCGCCGCACGAGGTCGAACGGCTTAAACAGGGGATCGACCAGAACCTTGCGCAGCCGAGCGTGCGGGCCAAGGTGGCGAGCACGCGCGAGGATCCGGGCTATTTCGTCGAGGACTTCTGCTGCTGGCAGGACAACGAGCACTACCGCCGCGTGATCTTCGAATCCAGCCTCGGTGCGGTCGGCGCTCAGCTGATGCGCAGCCGCAGCGCACGGCTCTACCACGATCACATGCTGACCAAGGAGCCCGGCACACGTGCCCGCACACCGTGGCACCAGGACCAGCCCTACTACAACATCAGCGGACATCAGAACTGCAGCTTCTGGATTCCGGTCGATGCGGTGAATCGCGCCTCGACGCTCGAGTTCATCGCCGGCTCGCACTTAGGCCCCTGGCTGATGCCGCGCTCCTTCATGGATGCCCAGGCGAAGTGGTTTCCGGAAGGCAGTCTGGCCGATCTGCCCGACATCGAGGCCGCCCGCGAGCGCTACCGCATACTCGGCTGGGAGCTCTCCCCGGGCGATGCCGTGTGCTTTCACATGCTCACGCTGCATGCGTCGGCCGGGGTGAGCGGGCCGGATCGCCGCCGGGTCTTCTCGGTGCGCCTGCTCGGGGATGATATCCGCCACGCGCCGCGGCGCTGGCCCACCTCACCGGAGTTCCCAGGTCTTAGCGGCACGCTGGCCGCGGGCGCGCCGATGGAGCATCCGCTGTTCCCGCCGCTGTGGCGGGCGTGACACTTCAGCCTGGATGCTGCGGCGCGCGCGCTGCGATGACCCGCACCGCCTGGCCGGCGACGAGGCGCTCGGCGCCGCGCACCACCAGCCGATCCCCGGGCGAGAGTGCTCCGCTGACTTCGACGGCATCGGCGATGCCGGCGCCCGGGGTCACGTCGAGCTCTTCGACGGTGTTGGCGCGCGTCACGCGCAGCACGTAGGAGTGGTTCTGCCGGATCACCAGCGCATCGCGCGGCACGGTCACCGCCTGGCGTTCGGCGCTGGCGGGCAGACTCACTTCGACCGGAGTGCCCACCAGCCACTCGGGGCTGCTCAGCGTGACCCGCACTTCGAACTGGCGTGAGCGCTCATCGCCCACCGGTACCACCGTTCTGACACGGCCGGCCTTGGCGACCCCGTGATCGCGCACCGTGACCAGCTGCCCGGGGTGAACGTTGGCGGCCAGCGCAAGGGCTGCAGTGGCGCGCGCCTCGATGTCAGTGGTGTTGACCAGGCGTACGGTGGCGCTGCCGGTCTGCAGGTATTCGCCGATCTGGATGAAGCGCTCGGTGACGACGCCCGGAAAGGGCGCACGGATCTGCGCCTGATCGATCTCGTACAGCGCCTGGCGCAGCTGCGCCTCGGCGCGCGCCAGGTCATCGTTCGACATCTCCCGCTGCGCGCGCGCATCCTCGAGCTGGCTCGCGCTCAGGGCCTGGGTGGCGGCGAGTCGGTTGAAGCGCTCCAGCTGTGAGCTGTTGACATCGTGCTGCGCGCGGGCACGGGCCACCTGCGCGCGCAGGTCCTCGACCCGCAGGCGCGACACCGTGGCATCGAGCCGCGCGATCACGCCGCCCTGTGCGATGCGGCTACCGACGTCGGCGATCCACACCACGCGCCCGGCGATGACGCTGGCGATGCGGGCGTCCGCGCGACTGACGATCGAGCCGGGTATCCAGCTCTCGAGGGTCACGGGACGCACGCTGACCGTGCCGACCTCCACCACCGCGCGCTCGGGGCTAGCCGGCTGCGCGGCGGCGGCGCGCGCTGCGAACGGGAGGGCGGCGAGGGCGGCGCCGATGAGCGCCACCCGTCGCGCCAGCTCTTTTGCCCCGATTCTCATGAGGCGCCCAGCGATGCGGCGGCGGGCAGGGGCGCCGCCTGACGGGCGGCCATCAGACGCATGAGCGCCGGGATCAGCACGAGACTGAAGGCAAGGCTCACGATCACCCCGCCGATGTTGACCGCCGCGAGCCCCCGATAGATGACGCTGCCCGGGCCCGGATTGATCGCCATCGGCAACGCGCCGAGGGCGCCGGTGAGGGTGCTGGCGAAAATCGCCCGCAGCCGCTGCTTGAGGCCGGCGCGGATGCCTTCCTCGAGCGTGGTGCCTTCCTGTTCGGCACTGCGCACGGCGGCGACCAGCAGGATGGCGTGATTGATGATGACGCCGATCATCATCACGAAGCCGATCATGGACAGAAGATCGAGCGCCTGGAACTTCACGAGGTCCAGCAGGCGCAGGCCGAGGACTCCGCCGACCAGCGACAACGGCACCGTGAGCAACACGATGGCGCTGTCGCGCAGCGAGCGGAACAGCACGGTCATCAGCAGCAAGAGCACGACGAGCGCCATGGCAAACACGCGGCTCATCGCGCTCAGGGTCTCACTCAGACTGTCGGCGCTGCCGGCCAGGCGCATCGAGCCATCGGCGGGCAGGTGGGCCCGAAGCTTCGGCAGCACCTGCGCATCGATGGTGTTGAGGACCTTCTCCAGCGAGAGGTTCGCCGGCGGGTCGACCGTGAGTGTCACCGTGCGGCGGTGGTTGAGGCGGCGGATGGCGGGAGGTCCGAGCGCGCTTGACAGAGCCACGAGGTCGCCGAGCCGCACGATGAGCCCGGAGGGCGTGGCAAGAGGCGCGTTCGAGAGATCCTCCGGCGTCGTACCGCCACCGGATCGCAGCATGATCGGCAGACGCGACTTGCCGTCGAAATACTCCCCGAGCCAGGCCCCCTCACCGACGGTACGCACCACGGTGCCCAGAGTCGGGCGGTCCCAGCCGACTTCCGCGATCCTTCGGTCATCGGGCACCGCGTGCAGCTCGAGCGACACATCCTCGGGGTTCGGGAAGCTCTGGACGGCGGCACCGGGGAACACCTTCTCAAGGAGCTGGCGGCCCTCGATCGCCACGTGATTGAGGGCGGCCGTGTCCTCGCTCTGCAGGTGGATCCCCACCGAGCGGGCCGAGCCACCGATGCCGCCGAAGAGATCACCCTCGACCGTGAACACCCGCGTGTCGGGCAGCCCGACGGTGATCTTGTCGCGCACGAGGGCCTCGAGCTCTGCGATGCGCCGCTCATCCACCACGCGCGCGCCGATGGTGCCGCCGCCGGGCCAGATCTCGATGTACCAGTTCTTCAGGTGCGGCTCCAGGCGGCCCTCCATGTAGGGGCGCATGCGCTCAAGCAGCGGCGGAATCAGCTCGCGATCGACCACTTCCGGACTCATGCCGGGCGGGAAGTCGAAGAAGGAGTCAATCGCCGCGCGCTTGACCGGCGGCAGATAGTCGAGCGGTGGCAGCAGCCACCAGGCGATCAGCAGCGGCAGCAGCAAGAGTCCGCCGATCCAGCCGAGCTGCTTGGCGCGCGTGTCGGTC
>DATBYD010000066.1:0-41409 GCA_036513855.1 Steroidobacteraceae bacterium
GGCCTTCATCAGTTTGAGCGTGTCCTCGGTGAGAAAGCTGCCATGTTCGATCGAATCGACTCCCGCCTCGATAGCCAGGCGGGCCGCCGCATCACCGTGGCAATGGGCGGCAACCTTGCGGCGCCACTTGTGCGCTTCTGAAACGATAGCCGTCAGTTCCTCGGGCGTGAGCTGCGGGACATCCACCGGGTCGCTTTCCGAGAGCACCCCGCCGCTGGCGGCGATCTTGATGACATCGGCGCCCCACTTCAGCTGATAGCGAACCGCCTGGCGGCACTCCTCGGGGCCGCTGCAGATGCCCTCGATCGGACCCCACGGCTTGACCCGATCAGGCGGCAGCGCATAGTGATCAAAATGGCCGCCCGGGGAGCCGATGCCGTGCACCGCCGTGAGCATGTGCGGGCCTTCGGTGATGCCGGCGTTGATGCCGTTGCGCAGTCCGACATCGATGAAGTCATCTGCGCCAACATTGCGCACCGTCGTGAAGCCCGCCTCGAGCGTGCGCCGTGCGTAGAGGGCCGCGTACATGGCCTGTTCGGCGGGGAAGCGCATCAGGTTGTTATAGACGCCGCGGTAGTAGTCCTTGTCGAACTGCATCGTCAGATGGGTGTGGGCGTCGATGAACCCCGGCAGCAATGTCGCATCGCCAAGATCGATCACGCGCGCTCCGGCCGGAGCTGCCGCAGTGCCGACCGAGACGATGCGATCGCCACGCACGACGACGATGACGCCATCCTTCAGCGCAGTTCCGGTCGAATCAAAGACGTGAGCCGCTTTCAGCACCAGCGTCTCGGCCGGCGCGGCGGCGGAAGTCTCGTCGGCAGCGCGTGCAGCGGGCAACGCCGCAAGCCCGATGACCACCGCGGCCGCGAGCACGGCGCGTGAAGTGTTGACGATCATGGTAATGCTCATTTCGCTCTGTTCACATGGGTGCGCTGTTTGAGATCAGGTCGTGTGCCCGACCGCAAAGCGTGCCAGCGCGGCAAGGCCGGTCTTATAAGAGGAGTCGGGCAGCACCTCGAGGGAGGCGAGCGCGTGCTCGGCTTCCGCGCGCGCAAGACACGCCGCGTACTCAAGACCCCCGGTTGCCTCGATAGCGGCAATCACCGGCTCGAGCTGTGTCACCGCGCCTTGCCTGATGGCATCGCGGATCGCCGCGCGTTGTCCCTCGCTGCCGTTCTTGAGCGCATGGATCAGGGGTAGCGTCGGCTTGCCTTCCGCCAGGTCGTCGCCGAGATTCTTGCCGCGCTCCTTGGGGTTGGAGCGATAGTCGAGCACATCGTCGACCAGCTGATAGGCGGTGCCGAGGTGGCGCCCGTAAGTGGCGAGCGCCTCGCGGGTGCGCGGCTCGCTCGCGGCAAGCACCGCAGCCACTTCGGCACCCGCCTCGAACAGCTTGGCGGTCTTTCGGTAAATCACCTCGAGGTAGCGCTGCTCGGTGGTATCCGGATCGTGCGCGTTCATGAGCTGCAGGACTTCGCCCTCGGCGATGATGTTGGTGGCCAGCGCCATGATCTCCATGACCGGCTGGCTGTTGAGCGCCGCCATCATCTGGAATGCGCGCGAGTAGACAAAATCCCCGACCAGAACGCTCGCCTGGTTGCCGTATACCTCGTTCGCCGTATGGCGGCCACGACGCAGCGAGGAGCCATCGACGACGTCATCGTGCAGCAGGGTGGCGGTGTGGATGAACTCAATGAAGGCGGCCGCCTCGATGTGCGCGCTGCCCTCATAGCCGCAAGCGCGCGCCGCCAGCAGCACCAGCAGCGGGCGCAGCCGCTTGCCGCCACCCGAAACGATGTGTTCGGCGACCTGGTCGACGAGTGGCACGACGCTCTTCAGGCGGGCGCGGACAACTGCGTCCACCGAGCGCAGGTCGGCGTGAATCAGCGCGCGAATCTCATCCAGGGTCATTGAGGGGGCCGGTGCGTTGCTGGGACGGGGTTTACTGCCGTGCTGGCGGCAGCGCATCCTATCCGACCGGGCCGGCTTTAGAGAAATGCATCCGCGCGTTCCCAAGCGGCCGGAGAATTCCGGGCTAAGTCCGCGCCGCCCTTGAAAAAAGTGCCGTTTGACCGCGGGGGAGCCCACCAGTAGAATGCGCGGCCTTTCACGTCAAGCCCATTCTCTACCTTACAAATACCATGTACGCAGTCATCGCCACGGGCGGCAAACAGTATCGGGTCACCAAGGACGGGGTGCTGCGCGTCGAGAAACTCGACGCGGAGCCGGGCGCGACGGTCGAGTTTGGCGAGGTGCTGCTGGTGGGCGAGGGCGCCGAGGTCAAGATCGGCAAGCCGCTGCTCAAGGGCGGCAAGGTACTCGCGACCGTGGTGCGCCACGGCAAGGGCGCCAAGGTGTCGATCGTGAAGTTCAAGCGCCGCGCCCATTACCTCAGGCAGAAGAACCACCGTCAGCTGTTCACCGAGGTCAAGGTGACTGACATCAGTTCGGGTTAACCCATGGCACACAAAAAAGCAGGCGGCAGTACCAAGAACGGGCGCGATTCGCACTCCAAGCGGCTGGGCGTGAAGCGCTTCGGCGGCGAGCAGGTCCTGGCCGGCAACATCCTGATCCGCCAGCGCGGCACGCAGGTACGTGCGGGCTCAAATGTCGGCGTGGGCACCGACCACACGCTGTTCGCCAAGGTGACCGGCAAGGTTGAGTTCCAGAAGAAAGGCGCCCAGCAGCGCACGTACGTGAGCGTACTGCCCGAGAAGGCTTGAAACGGCGCGCCATCTCCCCGCGCGCACTGACCCTGAAAACCCCGGCCGCCGACGCCGGGGTTTTTGTTTGCGCTAGAGTCGCATCATGAAATTCGTTGACGAGGCGAAGGCACGGGTGCAGGCCGGCAACGGCGGCCGCGGCAGCACCAGCTTCCGGCGCGAGAAATTCGTCCCGTTCGGCGGACCGGATGGCGGCGACGGCGGCCACGGCGGCAGCGTGTACCTGCGCGCGGCTTCCGGGATCAACACGCTCGCGGACTTTCGCATCGAGCGCGCCTTCAAGGCCGGGCACGGCGAGGCCGGCGGCGCGAACGATTGCACCGGGCGCAGCGGGGCGGACCTGTACGTGCCGGTGCCGATCGGCACGGTGGTGCGCGATTCGGAGACGCGGGAGCTGCTCGGCGATCTCACCAGCGATGGCGATGAGCTCCTGGTCGCGCGCGGCGGCAAGGGCGGCTGGGGCAATCAGCGCTTCAAGTCGAGCACCAACCGCTCCCCGCGCCAGTTCGGTCCGGGCCTGCCGGGCGAGAAGCGCGCGCTTGAATTCGAGCTCAAGGTGATCGCCGACGTGGGCCTGCTCGGGTTACCGAACGCCGGCAAATCCACGCTGATCCGCGCCGTGTCCGCCGCGCGGCCAAAGGTTGCGGACTATCCCTTCACCACGCTGTACCCGAATCTCGGGGTCGTCGCCGTGGGCGAGCATCGCAGCTTCGTGATGGCCGACATTCCCGGCCTGATCGAAGGGGCGGCGGAAGGCGCGGGCCTGGGGATCCGCTTCCTCAGGCACCTGCAGCGCACCGGCCTGCTGTTGCACCTGGTGGACATCGCACCCCTCGACCCGGATGCCGATCCGGTGCGCGATACGCGGGCAATCGTTGCGGAGCTGAAGAAATTCAGCAAGGAGCTCGCGCTTAAGCCGCGCTGGCTGATCCTCAACAAGCGGGACCTGCTGCCGGCCGAGCAGGCGCAGCAGCGCGCGCGCGAGATCGTGCGGCGCCTCCGCTATCGGGGGCCGCACTTTCTGATCTCGGCAGCGACAGGTGCGGGAACTAAACCGCTATGCGAGGCGGTTATGGCATTTTTGGAGGCGCACGATCGTGCGGCACGCGAGCGCGCATCATCTCCAGAAGATGCTGGCGCCGTGCGGCGGGACGTAACTTGAGTGGGGTCGGAACTACCGGAACCGGGATGCGAGCTTTGTCGTTCATGCTCGGGACACTCCTCACTGCATCGTACGGATACGGGCCGCCAGCCGACTCTTGTGCCGCGCGGCCTTGTTACGGTGAATGATCTGCTTACCGACCAGCGAATCGATGACCGGCATCGCCTGCAGGTAGCTGGTCTTGGCCGCCTCCTTGTTGCCCCCGGAGATGGCCGTGGTCACGTTGCGCACCGCGGTGCGCATGCGCGAGCGCAGCGCGACGTTGCGCGCGCGGTGCTTTTCGGCCTGGCGGGCAGCCTTCTCGGCGGACTTGGTATTGGCCACGAAATCTCCGTAGAAAAAAACCCGCCTCCGGTCGCGGGGGCGGTAGTCTGCGCAGCCGGCGGGTGCTTGTCAACGCGCTTGGCGGATGCCGGCCGGCGCCGCCGCGAGGGTTCACATAAACTGTCTGCCGGCGGCAGGTCCGCGGTCCTCGGGACGGGACTTATGTTTAAAGATCAATAGTTTAGTAACTATGCGGCTCATTCGAGGCGTCACGGGGCCAGAGGGGTTGAGCTCAGGGTGTGCCGTCACCATCGGTACGTACGATGGCATTCACCTCGGACATCAGGCGCTGCTCGGGCGGCTGAAGGAGCATGCGGACCGCCTGCGATCGGCGGCGGTGCTGCTGACCTTCGAGCCGATGCCCCGCGAGTACCTGGCTCCCGAGGCTCCGCCCGCCCGGCTGACCAGCCTGCGCGAGCGCTGGCGGATTCTCGCCCAGCAGGGGGGGCCGGACTGGCTGTGGGTGCTGCGCTTCGGCGAGGCTTTGCGTAACCTCCCGGCTGAAGGTTTTGCCCAGCTGCTGGCGCGGCAGCTGGCGCCCCGGGTCGTGGTGGTGGGCCACGACTTTCGCTTCGCGAAACACGGCGAGGCCACGGCGGCCGTGCTGGCCGCGGCCGGCCGGCGGCTCGGCTTCGAGGTCGATGTGCTCGAGCCGATCATGCTCGACGGGGAGCGCATCAGCAGCAGCGGGGTGCGCGCGGCGCTGGCCGCCAGCGACTTTGCGCGGGCGCGGCGCTGGCTCGGGCGGCCCTGGTCGATGCGCGCCCGGGTGAGGGGCGGCGAGCGCCTCGGCACAGATCTGGGCTTTCCCACCGCCAACCTGCCGCTCGAGCGCCGCCGCGCGCCGGTGGCCGGGATATTCGCGGTACGGGTGCACGGGGTGGCGGACTGCGCACTGGCCGGCGTTGCGAGCCTCGGTACGCGCCCGACCGTGGCCGGTACGCAGGCGCTGCTGGAAGCGCACGTGTTTGATTTTGCGGGCGACCTGTACGGTCGCGAGATCGAGGTGGAGTTCGTGGCGAAGCTGCGCGACGAGGCGCGCTTCGCAGACCTCGGGGAACTCACCGCGCAGATGCACCGCGATGCCGCCGAGGCGCGCCGGATCCTGAACGCCTGAATGTAGAAGACATGGCCGAGTACAAGCACACCATCAACCTGCCGCAGACGGATTTTCCGATGAAGGCCGATCTCGCCCGGCGTGAGCCTGCGGCGGTCGAGCGCTGGCAGCAGCGCCGCACCTACCTGAAGCTGCGCGACATCGCGCGCGGCCGCCCGCGCTTCGTGCTGCACGACGGGCCGCCGTACGCAAACGGCGCGATCCACATCGGTCATGCCGTGAACAAGATCCTGAAGGACATCGTCGTCAAGTCGCGCACGCTCGATGGCTTTGATTCCCCCTACATCCCGGGCTGGGATTGCCACGGGCTGCCGATCGAGCTGCAGGTGGAAAAGGAGCACGGCCGCCCGGGACACAAGCTCGACCGTCAGGCCTTTCGCGCCGCCTGCCGTGCCTTTGCGCTCAAGCAGATCGATCTGCAGCGCCTCGACTTCAAGCGGCTCGGCATTCTCGGCGACTGGGACCGCCCGTATCTGACCATGTCCAAGGGCTACGAGGCACAGCAGCTGCGCGCCTTCGGGCACATCATCCGCAACGGGCACCTATACAAGGGTGTCAAGCCCGTGCACTGGTGTCTCGACTGCCGCTCGGCGCTGGCCGAGGCGGAAGTGGAGTACGAGGAGAAGAGCTCCCCGGCCATCGATGTGGCCTTTCGCGTCAGCGACAACCGCGAGCTCGCCAGACGCCTCAAGATGAGCGCGGCCGAGCTCGGCCCCGCAGCCGTGGATGTGGTCATCTGGACCACCACTCCCTGGACACTGCCGGCCAACCAGGCGGTGACGCTGGGCGCGCAATTGCGCTACGTGCTGGTCGAGGCGTCCAAGCAGGGCGCCTCACACCGGCTGATCCTCGCCGCCGATCTTCTGGAGGCGTGCCTTGAGCGCTACGGCCTGAGCGGCGCGGTGGCGCTGGCACAGTTCGAAGGACAGCCGCTCGAGGGCCTGAAGCTTCGGCATCCTTTCCAGGACCGCGAGGTGCCGGTCATCCTCGGCGAGCACGTCACGCTGGATGCGGGGACCGGCGCGGTGCACACCGCCCCCGGCCACGGCCAGGAGGACTTCATCGTCGGCCAGCGCTACTCGCTGCCCGTGACCAACCCGGTCGGTGATGACGGGCGCTTCCTGCCCGGTACACCGCTGCTCGCGGGGTTGAAGGTGGATGAGGCCAATCCGGTGATCATCGCAGCGCTGGCCCGGGAGGGGCGGCTGCTGCACCAGGAAACCATCCGCCACAGCTACCCGCACTGCTGGCGTCACAAGACGCCGGTGATTTTCCGCGCCACGCCGCAATGGTTCATCAGCATGGAGCGTGCCGCCCTTCGCGAGCACGCGCTGCGCGACATCAAGGCGGTGCAATGGACGCCGGCCTGGGGCGAGCAGCGCATCACCGGCATGATCGAGAGCCGCCCCGACTGGTGCATCTCGCGCCAGCGCACCTGGGGGGTGCCGATCCCGCTGTTCGTCCACAAGCGCTCCGGCGAGCTGCATCCGCGCACTCAGGAGCTGATCACGGCCGCAGCGGCGCTGGTGGAGCAGGGCGGCATCGATGCGTGGTTCTCGCTCGAGCCACGCGAGCTGCTCGGCGCGGATGCCGAGCACTACGACAAGGTCAACGATGTCATGGACGTGTGGGCGGACTCGGGTCTCTCGTTCGAGTGCGTGGGCAGCGAGCGCCCGGAAGTGACCGCGCCGGTGGATCTGTACCTGGAGGGGTCGGACCAGCACCGTGGCTGGTTCCACAGCTCGCTGCTCATGTCCGAGGCGCTCTACCAGCGCGCGCCCTACCGTGGCGTGCTGACGCACGGCTTTACGGTCGATGAGAAGGGCCGCAAGATGTCCAAGTCGCTCGGCAATGTCGTTGCCCCGCAGAAGGTCATGAATACCCTCGGCGCGGACGTGCTGCGGCTGTGGGTCTCGGCGACCGACTACGCCAACGAGATCGCGGTATCGGACGAGATCCTCAAGCGCATGGCCGACTCCTACCGCCGCATGCGCAACACGCTGCGCTTCCTGCTCGGTAACCTGCACGGCTTCGATCCGGCGCGCCACGCGCTGCCGGTGGATGAGCTCTTGGCGCTCGATCGCTGGGCGCTGTCACGTACGCACACGCTGCAGACGGAGATCATCGAGGCCTACCGCGCCTACACTTTCCACCTCATCTATCAGAAGGTGCACAATTTCTGCAGCGTGGATCTTGGCGGCTTCTACCTGGATGTCATCAAAGACCGCATGTACACCACCCCCGCCGACGGGCCGGCGCGCCGCTCGGCACAGACCGCCATGTTCCACATCGCCGAGTGCATGGTGCGCTGGCTGGCGCCCATTCTGTGCTTCACCGCCGAGGAGGTGTGGGGCTACCTGCCGGGGGCGCGCCAGGAGTCGGTCTTCCATGCCACCTGGCATGCGCTGCCGCAGGTACCGGCGGACCCGATCGACTGGGCGGCGCTCATCGCGCTGCGCACCGATGTGACGCGCGAGCTCGAGAAGCTGCGCGAGCAGGGCCGCATCGGCGCGCCGCTTGATGCGCAGGTGGACATCTACTGCCGGCCCGAGGAGCTTGCGCGCTTCGCAGCCCTGGGCGCCGAGCTGCGCTTCCTACTCATCACCTCGCACGCCCACGTGCATGAGGCGGCGGTGGCCCCGCCGGGTGCTGTGCCGGCCACCAACACCGGCAGCAGCGGGGTATGGATCGTGGTGCAGCCCACCACCGACCCCAAATGCGTACGCTGCTGGCAGCACCGGCGCGAGGTCGGTGCCGACGCGCGTCATCCGCAGCTGTGTGCCCGCTGCGTCATCAACATCGAAGGGCCTGGCGAGCAGAGGATATACGTATGAGCGATGCCGACAACGGCGCTACGCCGGCAGTGCGCACCGTCAAGCCCGCCGCGGCGCGTGTGCTGCCGCTGGCGGCGAGCGGCTGGCGCTGGCTGCCGCTCGCGGCGGCCATCATCGTCGCCGACCAGCTGGTGAAGGCCTGGATCACGCATCACTTCTCGCTGTTCGAGCGGGTGCACGTGCTTAAGGTGCTGGACATCATCCTCACGTATAACACCGGGGCCGCGTTCAGTTTCCTGTCACAGGCGTCCGGCTGGCAGCGCTGGCTGTTCGTGGTGCTGGCCGCCGCCGTTGCTACGGCGCTGCTGGTGTGGATGCGCCGCCTGGATGCCCGCGTGCACGGTCTGCTCGCCTGCGGCCTGGCGCTCATCGTCGGCGGCGCCCTCGGTAACATGCTCGACCGGCTCACCATCGGACGGGTGGTCGATTTCATCCATGTACACTGGGGCCGGGCGTATTTTCCGGCCTTCAACGTGGCCGATTCCGCCATTACGATCGGGGCGCTCGTGCTGCTGATCGATGCCTGGCGCGAGACACGCGCCGCGAAGAGGTTGCGTCCATGATGCAGATACTGCTTGCTAATCCGCGCGGCTTCTGCGCCGGTGTCGACCGCGCCATCGACATCGTCGAGCGGGCGCTGGAGCTGTTCGGCCGGCCGATCTACGTGCGCCACGAGATCGTCCACAACAGCCACGTGGTGGAGCGCTTGCGCGGCCTCGGCGCGGTTTTCGTCGACGAGCTGAGCGAGGTTCCCGCAGGCGGCACGGTGATCTTCTCCGCGCACGGCGTGTCGAATGCGGTGGAGGAGGAGGCGCGCGAGCGCGGGCTGATGGTGTTCAATGCCACCTGTCCGCTCGTGACCAAGGTGCACATGGAGGTGCAGCGCTACGCCCGCGACGGCCGCGATGTGATCCTCATCGGTCATGCGGGGCACCCGGAAGTAGAGGGCACCGTGGGGCGCTTCGATACGTCCGCGGGCGGGCGCATCCACCTGGTGGGGACCATCGCCGAGGTCGAGGCGCTTGCGGTGCGCGACCCGCTGCAGCTCGCCTTCGTCACCCAGACGACCCTCTCGGTGGATGACACCGCGGAGATCGTCGCCGCGCTGCGCGCCCGCTTCCCGCAGCTGGCAGCCCCGCAGCGCGAGGACATCTGCTATGCCACCCAGAACCGCCAGGATGCCGTCAAGAAGCTGCTCGAGCAGTGCGATGTGCTTTTGGTGGTGGGCTCGCGCACCAGCTCCAACTCCAACCGTCTGCGCGAGCTCGCCGACCGCGCCGGGGTGCCCGGTTACCTGATCGACGGACCGGCGGAGCTGCACGAGGAGTGGTTCGAAGGCAAGCGCGCGGTCGGCGTGACCGCCGGGGCTTCAGCGCCTGAACTGCTGGTGCGGCAGGTCATCGAGCAGCTCGCGCGCTGGGGCGGTGAGGCGCCGCGCGAGGTGGTCGGCCGCGAGGAGCACGTGCTGTTCTCGCTGCCGCGCGAGCTGCGGCGCAAGTCAGAAGAATCCGTGTAGCTCGAGGAAGTAAAGGCGCGTGTGCTGGACCGGATCCTGCGGGACGCCGTCCGACAGCCGCACGCCGGCGCGCAGCTGCACGAACTGGATCGGCGTGAGCTCATAGACGAAGCTCCAGCGCGTCTGCTCGCCGTGTCCCGCCGCACGGTCCGGATTCAGGAACTCGTCGGTAACCTTCAGATTGTTGCCGCGCGCGAATCCCCAGTCCGCTTCGAGCAGCGATGCGAGCATCTGCACGGCGCCGGCCGGGGTGGCGGTGGAGCTCGTGCTGGCGCCGTTGGGCAGGCTGGCCGTGGTGCGGTTGTCGATGAGCTCGGCCTGGGCGAGCCAGGCGATGGGTCCGCTGCGCAACCCGCCGAACACCGCGAAGGCGCTCTTGCTGCCATCTGAGCCTGCGTCGTTGTAGTTCGCGGCCGCGCCGAGCCGCCAGGCGGTTTCAACCCACATCAGCTGAAGGCTCGCCTGCTTGCCGTTGCCACTGGCCGCGCCACCGGCGGTGCCGTTGCTGAGCGCAAGCTGCGCGTCCCAGTGCCCCTTCAGCCAACCGAACTCCACGCCCTGGTCGGGCGTGGTCATGTTGATGCCGCTGATCTGTTCGATGAAAGCGGTCTGATCCTGCAGCCGAAAGCCGAACGGCAGATACATCTGTCCGGCCTTCAGGTACCAGCTGTGATCGGCCGAGAAGTACAGCCCGTAGGCTTCACGGTTCAGCGCGCCGCCGGGCGCGACCTGTTCATCGACGTACACCAGCAGTCGGTCGGGAATCACGCTGGCATCGAGGTAGACCCGGGTCTGTTGCAATTGGAACTGGTTCAGGGTCTGGGTGTTGGCAGCCTGGGTGCTCGAGGCGTCAAAGCGCAGGTCCCCGCCGATCGACAGGAAGCGGTTGATCTGACCCGCCCAGCTGTCGGTGCCGATGTCGAGATGCCTGGCGGGCAGCAGCGACTGCGCGAACACATCGCCGTAGGCGTTACGCAGGCCGCCGCCGGTGGGATTGAGGTGACACTGGCTGCACTTGTAGCCGTTGGCGATGGCGAGGTAGGGCTCGGCAAATGCGGTCGGGCTGGCGGCCAAACCGAGCGCGGCCCACAGCAGGGCGAGGCAGGCCGCCTGGCGTGTCATCGGGCACCGCTGACGGTGAATTCGAAGCGGTAGTCGCGCTCGAGGGTCTCGGCGTTCTGGTCGGCGAGCGCAGCCCCGCCGGTGCCGCGCACGCTCAGCTGATAGTGGCCGGGCGTAAGCGGCGTGCCGGGGGTGATGAGCAGCGCGCGCGGATTGCCCTTGGCCAGCTGCAGCGAGAGCGAATCGCTCGCCGGCTCCGCGCCGTTCGCGGTCAGCCGATCCAGCCGCAGCGTCGTGTAGTTGATGAGCGATGCGTCGGGCTCATGGTTGAGCACCAACACGATCTGCGGCGCGGGAAGTGTGGTTTGCCCGGACGGCGATACCGAGCTCACCGCGAAGTGCGCAGCCGCCGTCGTCGCATCCGCCGGTGGCGCGCCGTTTGCGATCCACTGTCTGATCACATCGATGGTGGCGGAGTCCAGGTACGGACCGCCGAAGGGCATCTGCGCTCCGACGATTCCCGCACTGCCCTGCAGTTTCAGCACGAGATAACTTTCATCCGGTGAGCCGGGATCCACCCGCAGCAGCTGCGGCTGCTCGGTGCTGGGAACGCCGACCAACAGCGCGTAGCTGTGCTGCGCGTCGAGCTGCAGTCCCTCGGGTGCCCCCGCGCCGCTGTGACAGCGCGTACAGATCGGCGTGAAGACATTGTCCTGAATGGACTGGAAATCGGCGGTGAGAGGCGCGGGCGCGTTCCCGGCACTCACCGGCTGCCCCTCGTCATCCAGGCCCTCGCCGTTCCCGGCGCAACCGCACAGCAGTGCAGCGGCGAGCGCTGCGGCGAGCCGGCGGTCTGAGCTGTATGACATCACGCGACTCCGCCGCTGTTGACACTGGGCAGTAAGTACGCCGCGCTGCCCGTGTTGGTTTCCGTTCCCGCGCAATCATTTTGCGTGTTGTCTTGCGAACCATCGCGCCAGGCTGCGCCACCTACCAGCCGGGACGTCACGTTCACCGGGGAATTTAAAATGCGAAACAACTTGCAGATCAGACCGGCCACGCCAGCGGCGCTGTGGCTGGCACTAACATTCACCGTGATCCTCGCCGCCTGCGGTGGCGGAGGTTCCGGCAGCAGCGGCAGCAGTGGCGGCGCAACCGCGATGGCCTGTGCGCAGTACGGCGGCACCTGTCCGGCGCCGACCGTCAGTGTGACCGCGCCGGGCGCCACGCTGGATCTCACCGTCACGCTCAGCGCAAGTGCCGCTGCGGCCGGTGCCAGCGTGACGTCGGTCGAGTTTCTGGTCGACGGCGCAAGTGTCGGCAGTGCGAGCACGGCTCCTTATATGGTGAGCTGGGACAGCACCACGGTGAGCGATGGCACGCATACGCTGACTGCCTCGGTGACCGACAGCCAGGGTCAGACGGCAAGCTCGGCGCCCGTTACGATCAGCGTGGACAACAATCCGGCCTTCACGGTCGCGATGGGGCCGGGACAGGTGTTCCCGGTGCCGACCTCGAGTGCGACGGGAACGGCAAGTCTCACCGTGAAGCTGGCCAGCGGCACGGTGAGCGGCAAGGTCACGGTGAGTGGCGTCACGGCGAGCGCGGTGACGATCAATCAGGCCTTCGCCGGCAATAGCGGAGCGGGCCTCGTCACGCTCACCGCCAACGCGAGCAGCGCCGGGGAATGGGACGTGCCGTCCGGGGCGCTGCTCAGCTCCGAGCAGATCACGGCGCTCATGCAGGGCGGCCTGTACGTGCTGGCCAGCTCTGCTGCGAATCCTGCCGGCGAGATCCGCGGCCAGATCACGCCTGGCAACGTGACGCTCGTGTACGGCACGCTCAGCGGTAGCCAGGAAGTGCCGCCGCTCAGCATCACCGCCTCGGGGATAGCGGCCGTGACGGTGGACTCCAGCGCCAACACCCTCACCGTGCACGTGCATGACACGGGTGTCGCTGATGCGACCGCGGCGTCGGTGAACACGGCCGCCGCGGCAGCCACCGGACCGCAGCTGGTCGCGCTCAACCAGGACAGCACCGATTCCGGCCACTGGTCGGTGCAGCTGGCGAGCATCACGGCAGCCGATGTCGCCAACTTCAAGGCCAACCAGTGGTACGTGAACGTCGTGACAGCGGCCGAGACCGCCGGCGCCATCCGCGCACAGATCGACGCCACCTCCACACCGCCGCCGGCGACGCCGACGCTCACGCAGCTGACGACGACGGTGTTTGCGGTGTGCGGCACCTGTCATACCGGTGGCGGAACATCGCTGCCCTCGTCGATGAACCTGACGAGCGGGCACATCTACGCCTCGATCGTGAATGTCCCGAGCGTGGAACAGCCGGCGCTGCTGCGCGTCAAGCCGGGCGATCCGACCGACAGCTACGTGGTGCAGAAGCTCGAAGGCGCCCCCACCATCAGCGGTGCACGCATGCCCTTCGGCGGACCCTACCTGAGCCAGGCGACCATCGATCAGCTCGAGGCCTGGATCAGCGCCGGAGCACCCAACAACTGACGCTGGCCGCGTCAGCCTGTCCCCTGGCCGGCCCGCGCAAGGAGGTGCGGGCCGGCTTCTGTTACGAGGCGGCCTTGAGCGCGCCGCGATTCTGGTACACGGATTTTTTCAGCTTCCAGCGCTTGTGCGACCACGGCCAGTCGGGCGGGGCGGCGCGGATCTGATCCTCCACCCGGCGCGCGTAGCGCTCGGTGAGCGCACCCGGCGGCAGCGCTTCGCCGGCCTGCGCCAGCGGCTGGAACTCCATCTGGTAGTAGCCGCGGCCGATTCTGCGCAGCGCGATGAAGAACACCGGGAAGCGCGTGACCCGCGCAATCTCCTCGGGTCCCAGGTAGAAGGCGGTGTCGCGGCCGAGGAAGCGCGTCCAGTACTTGTGCTCACTGGTGGTGGGCTCCTGATCGGCAACCATCGCCACCGCGCGCACCACGTCGCGCCGCCTGATGATGTCCGCCAGCAGGTCTTTGGCCGGCACCAGCCGGCCACCGAAGCGCGTGCGCAGCTTCTTCATCTCGCGCTCCGCCCAGCTGTCCACCAGCGGCTTGTAGGCGGCATCGAGCGGGTAGCCGAGCTCGAGCGACAGGGCGAGCAGCAGCCACTCCCAGTTGCATTGGTGAGCCGCCACCATCAGCACCGACTGACCCGCATCCATCAGCGCGCGCGGCGTCTCGATGTTCACGCAGCTGACGCGGCTCCTGATCTCCTGCGCCGGCATCCTGACGGACTTCACGATCTCCATCAGCATGTCGGCAAAGCCCTGGTAGTAGCGACGGATGACCGAGCGCAGCTGCTGCTCGTCGAAGTCGGGGAAGGCCTTGGCGAGATTCTCGCGCACCACGTGAACGCGGTAGGGGTACACGCGGTAGGTCAGCCAGCCCAGAACGCTGGAGATCCCGTACAGCACGCTTAACGGGACGGCTGCCACCATCCGCACCCACAGGGCGGAACGCGCCGCTGCGGCGCCGTGCGGCGCGCCGGCAACGCTGCCTTGGTCGGGGGGAGCCTCGCTGGGCATTCCCCCTAGTTTACCGGATGCGGATGCGGCGGCGTGGTGGCCGGCGGCGGCTGGGCGGTGAGCACGCGGCCGAACTTCGGCGCCAGCCAGCGCTCAACGTCGTCGATGATGGTGAACACCGCCGGCACGATGACCAGCGTCAGGCCGGTCGAAGTGAGCAGACCACCGATCACGGCGACCGCCATCGGCTGACGGAACGAGGTGTCTCCGCCGAGCCCGATGGCCACCGGCAGCATGCCGGCGATCATCGCCACCGTGGTCATGACGATCGGGCGCGCGCGCTTGTGGGCGGCCTCCAGGATCGCGGTGAGGCGGTCCTTGCCGGCGCGCATCTCCTCGATGGCGAAGTCGACCAGCAGGATCGAGTTCTTCGCGACGATGCCCATGAGCATGAGGAAGCCGATCATGGCCCCGAGCGAGAGGGCATTGCCGCTCACCATGAGCGCCAGCACCGCGCCGCCGATCGACAGCGGCAGCGAGGAGAGGATGGTGATCGGCTGCAGCACGCGCGCAAACAGCAGCACCAGCACGGCGAACACCATGAGCACGCCGGTGACCATGGCGATGAGGAAGTTCATCATCAGCTCGGCCATGTACTTGGCATCGCCGACGTCGACCTGGTGCACGCCGGCAGGCAGATTCTTGAGCGCCGGCAGCTCCTTGATCTTGGCCATCGCGGGACCGAACTTGACGCCGTTGAGGTCTGCCACGATCGACAGCCGCCGCGCCTGGTTGTAGCGACGCACGCGCGTGGGTCCCTGGCCGAAGGTGATGTCGGCGACCGCCTTGAGCGGGACCGCGCCACCGCTGGCGGTCGGCACCGGCAGGTTCTCGAGCGTCGACAGATCGCGGCGCGTGTCCTCGGCGAGGCTCACGCGGATCGGCACCTGACGGTCGGCGAGTGAGAACTTGGCGCTGTTCTGGTCGAGCTCACCGAGCGTTGCGATGCGGATCGTCTCGCTCAGGGAGGCGACCGTGACGCCCAGCTGCGAGGCGAGGTCGAGGTGCGGGTGAATGAGGATTTCCGGGCGCGGCATGTCGCCGTCGATGCCCGCATCGCGCAGTATCGGCAGCGCCCGCATCTCATCGACCAGCCTGCGTGCGCTGGCTTCGACCTTGGCCGGATCATCACCGGTGATGTACAGGTTGATATCGCGTCCGTTGCCGTTGCGGTTGAAGTGGATGCGGGCATCCGGGATCACCGCCAGGTCGTTGATGACCCGGTCCTCCCACTGCCGCTGCGTGACCTTGCGCTGGCTCGGCTTGACCAGCGTGATGTCCAGAGTCCCGGTTCGTACCTCACCGAAGTCATCGCCGCCGATGACTTCGACCACCGACTCGACCTCGGGCTGGCGGGCGATGATGCGGTAGGCCGCGGCCGAGACCCCCGCGGTGTCTTCGAGGCGCGCGCCGGGCGGCAGCTCGACGTTCAGCTGCGTGAAGCTGTCGTCCGAGGCCGGGATGAACTCGGTTGGGACGATGGCGAGCCCGACGATCGACAGCACGAAGAACAACGTGCCCGCGGCCACGGTCTTCCAGCGATGGCGCGTGCTCCAGCGCAGTACGCGCTGATACCACGACATGATCGGGCCATCGGTATGGGAGGCGACCTTGTCGGACTTGAGCGTGTAGGCGGCGATGACCGGCGTGATGAGCCGCGCCACCAGCAGCGAGAAGAACACCGCCGCCGCGACCGTGAGACCAAACTGCTTGAAGTACTGCCCGGTGATGCCGCCCATGAAGCTCACGGGCAGGAACACCGCGATGATGGTGGCGGAGCAGGCCACCACGGCAAGCCCGATCTCATCGGCGGCATCCAGCGCCGCCTGGAAGCCGCTCTTGCCCATGCGCATGTGGCGCACGATGTTCTCGATCTCCACGATCGCATCGTCCACCAGCACACCGGCCACCAGCGAAACCGCCAGCAGACTGATCGAGTTCAGCGTGAAGTCCATCCACTGCATGAACGCGAACGCCGGGATCACCGACAGCGGGATGGCAAGAGCTGAGATCAGGGTCGCGCGCGTATCGCGCAGGAACAGGAACACGACCAGCACGGCGAGGATGGAGCCCTCGACGAGGGCGTCCATGGCCGAGTGGAAGGTCCCTTTGGTGTAATCGACCGAGGTGTAGACCTGCGAGATCGTCACCTGCGGGTTCTGCGCCTTGATCTTGGCCAGTTCCTTCTCGGTCGCGTTCATCACGTTGACGTCGGAGCTGCCCTTGGCCTTGAAGACGCTGAAGATCGTCGCCGGCCGGCCATTCAGGCGCGCGAGCGCGCGGATCTCGCCCACGCTGTCCTTCACGTCCGCAAGATCCGAGAGGCGCGCAACCCGTCCGCCCGGCAGCATGATCTGGGTGTCGGCGAGTGCCCGGGCGGTGCGTGCTTCGCCGAGCACGCGGATGGCCTGCTCGCCGCCGCCAAGCTCGGCCCGGCCACCCGGGGAATCCAGATTGAGCGTGCGCAGTTGCTGGTTGACCTGGGCTGCGGTCACACCGAGCGCCTGCATGCGGTTCGGGTCGAGCTCGACGCGGATCTCGCGGCTGACGCCGCCGCCGCGCGTGACCTGCGACACCCCTTCCACCGCGAGCAGGCGCTTGCTGATGCTGTTGTCGACGAACCAGGACAGCTCCTCGTTGGACAGCGCGCTGGAGCTGACCGCGTAGGCGACGATCTCGTTGCCGTCGATGTCGAGCCGGGTAACGGTCGGTTCCTGGATGCCCTGGGGCAGATCGACCCGCACCTTGGCCACCGCGTCGCGCACGTCCGATACCGCCCGATCGATCGGGGTGCCGATGTTGAACTGGACGAAGACGCGCGACTGGCCCTCGACCGCGAGCGAGGTGATGTTGTCGATGTTGCCCACACCGGCCACCGCGCCCTCGATCTTCTGCATGATCTGGGTCTCCACTTCCTGCGGCGAGGCACCGGGCTGGAAGACCTGCACCAGCACCACAGGGAAGGAGACGTCCGGGTTCAGCGTGACCGGCAGGCGCACGAAGGCGACGGTGCCCATGAACAGCAGGACGACAAACAGGACCACCGGCGTTACCGGGTGGCGGATCGCCCAGGCGGACATGTTCTTCATGACGGCGGACTCTTAGTTGGTGGCGGCCACGGGCGGCGCGACCTTGACTTGCTCACCGGCGCGCAGGAACCCGCCGGCGGTGGCGACCACGCGCTCATCGCCGCTCAGCCCCGAGGCGACGATCACCCCCGTATCGGTCGTACCGGACACACGCACCGGGCGCCGCTCGACCTTGTTGGAGGAATTGACGATCAGCACGTAACTGCCGTTGACGTCGGCCATCACCGCGGTCTGCGGCAACACCGGGTGCTGCGCCTTGTCGATGGCGACCACGGCGCGCGCGAACGCCCCCGGACGCAGCGCCGGATCGGGCTTGAGCCGGATGCGGATGTCACCCAGGCGCGTCGCGGGGTCGATGATGGCACCGAGCAGGCGCACCTCGCCGGTGAAGGGCCGCTCGATCCCCGTCAGGTACACGGTGGCGAGCTGGCCGGTCTTGACCTGCGCAAGATCCTGCTCGGCAATCTGCCCGCGCATTTCCACTTCCCCGCCGCTCTCGACGCGAAACAGGGCATCTCCGCCCGGGTTGGCGATCTGGCCGACCTCGGCTCGGCGCGTGAGCACCGTGCCCTCAACCGGCGCGATGATGCGGGTGCGGCTCAATCGCGCCTGCGCCTCGGCCAGCTGGGCCGCGACGACCTTGACGTTCGCCGCATCCGTGACCGCCGTGGCGCGGCGCTTTTCGATGTCTTCCGCGGACAAGGCCCCGGCGGCTTCCACTCCGAGCGCGCGCTTGTACTCGGCGGCCGAGAGGGCCGACTGGGCGCGGGCCTGCTCGAGGGAGGCATCCAGACGGTTGACCTGCTGCACCAGCACCGAGTCATCGATCTTGGCGAGCAACTGGCCGCGCTTCACCTGGTCGCCGGCCTCCGCGTACACGCCCACGATCCGCCCGGTATCCCCCTCGTTGGCGATGGGCATGTCGTAGCGCGCCGCGATCGCACCGGTGAAGCTGACACTCGAGGTGACCGCCTGCTGGGCCGGAACGATGACCGTGACCAGCGGTATGCCGCCGCGGTCGGCCAGCGCGGTGACGTGGGACGGGCCGCCGGCCATCAGCTTCCAGGCGATGAAGGCCACGGCCAGGATCAGGGCAGCGGCACCGGCGACCCATTTCCAGTGCTGACCCGACAGCTGCGGCGGAACGGTCCCGGCGGGCGGTTCAGGCGGGCGCTCGAACGGGCGATCGCGGCCGATCCAGGCGACGGGCTCGCCCTGGCTCTCGGGGGTACTCATGATGTGTTCCTGGTTCCTGGCCACGCCGTTTCCTTCGTCTGAACCACCATCCGCCGCTGGGTCAGCGCTCTGACCGGCTGACTGCCCCGGAGTTTAAGACTCCTCGGGGACAATCCAGCGCTGGAAGCGCCAGGGAGACACCGGCAGGCGACGGAGCGACACGCGCGACGCCGTGGAATTGGTGCCGGGAATAGGATTCGAACCTACGACCCGCGCATTACGAATGCGCTGCTCTACCAGCTGAGCTATCCCGGCGGCCGCGACGCGAAAAGCCGCGCATTCTACATTTTTTTACGGAGCCGGATCACCAGATCAATGCCCGCGACTTCCATGCCGGGCGGGGGCGGGGGAAGGCGCCTGAATTGCACCGCGGGAACGGGGACATCGATCAGTGCGCCGGTCGTCAGGTCGTGAAAGTGGTAGTGCGGGTCGACGTTGGAGTCGAACCAGGCGCGCGATCCGTCGACGGAGAGCTGCCGGATGAGTCCGCGCTCGGCGAACAGGTTCAGGCTGTTGTAGACCGTCGCCTTGGACACCCGGGCACCGGCCGAGCGCAGGCTCGCGAGGATCTGCTCCGCGGACAGGTGCTGCGGAGCCGACAGCAGCAGCGCCGCGATGCGCACCCGCTGCGCCGTGGGACGGATTCCGCACTCAGTGAGTCTGCGCTCGCAGCCACCGGCGGCGCCGCTGAGACCCGATGCTGCACTAACCTCCATGATCGACGCATTATAGCCCCAAGTCGGCGCGTATTGCCGCGTTTTCGGGGCGAGCGGCCGTCTAATGGGCCGCAACGCGGGCCCCGCCCCCCTTGCCGGGTCTGACCAGCAGCAGAAGAGGGATCAGGGCGAGAAAGATCAGGCCGAGGGCCTTGAAGCCATCCAGATACGACAGGAGGGTCGCCTGCTCGAGGGCCTGCTGGTAGATGCTGGCCAGTGTCGTGGCGCCAGCGGGTGCGGTGCCGAGCACGCTCCCCAGCTGATGCGTGAAGTCGGGGTAAGAGGGGTTCAGCGGCTGCAGGGCCTCGACGAGCCGGCTCTGGTGGAACTGCTCGCGGCGTGTCAGGAGAGTGGAGGCGAAGGCGATGCCGAGGCTGCCGCCGAAGTTGCGCGCCAGGTTGATCAGGGCCGAGGCGTTGTTGGTCTTGTCGGGCGGAATGTCGCGGAAGGCCATGGCGTTGATGGGCACGAACAGGAAGGGCAGCGCGGTCGACTGCAGCACTCGCAGCCACACCAGGCGCTCGAAAGAGACATCCAGGTAGAGGCTGGTCATCAGAAGGAGGCTGACCCCGCCGATGAGCAGTCCGATCCCGGCCAACAGGCGCAGATCCACCTTATTGACCGAACGGCCGACCAGAGGCAGCAGCGCGATGGTCGCAAGTCCGCCGGGCGTGAGAACCATGCCGGCGTCGATGGCGCGGTAGCCCATCAGCTGCTGGGTGTAGGCGGGAATCAGGAAGGTGCTGCCAAACAGCATGAATCCCAGCATCAGCATCAGGCAGAAGGTCACGGCGAAGTCGCGGCTGCGGAACAGCCGCAGCTCCACCATCGGCTGCGGATGATGCAACTCGCGCCAGATGAGCAGCACGAATCCCAGCGCGGAGGCGATGACGAGCGTGACGATCAGGGGGGAGCCGAACCAGTCGGCGTCCTGGCCACGGTCGAGCACCACCTGCAGGCAACCGAGCCCCAGCGCCACGAACCCGAAACCGGGCCAGTCGATCGACAGCGGCCCCTTGCGCTTCACGCCGGGGTCCTTGATCAGGGCCTGGACCAAGAGAATGAGCACCACGCCCACGGGTGCGTTGATGAGAAAGATCCAGCGCCAGTTGTAGCTGTCGGTGATCCAGCCGCCGAGCGTTGGGCCGATGGTGGGGGCGACGACCGCCGCGATGCCGTAGATGGCAGACGCCATGCCACGTTTTTCCGCCGGGAAGCTGTCGGAGAGAATCGCCTGCCCGACCGGCTGCAGGCCACCGCCGGCGGCGCCCTGCAGGGCGCGCATCAGGATCAGCGTGGGCAGGTTCGGCGCGAACCCGCACAGGAGCGAGGCCACCGTGAAGCCTGCGATGCAGGTGAGAAACAGGCGCTTCCTGCCGAAGGTGTTGGCGAGCCACCCGGAGATGGGCATGACGATGGCGTTGGTGACGAGGTAACTGGTCAGCACCCAGGTCGATTCGTTCTGGCTCGAGGACAGCGCGCCGGCGATGTGCGGCAGCGCGACGTTGGCGATGGAGATATCCATGATCTCCATGAATGCCGCGAGCGCCACCACCGGGGCGATCACCCACGAAAAGGCGGCGCCGCGCGCCGCGTCGGCATTCACCGCTGTCGCCCCCGTCCGGGCGGGGCGGCATCGGCGGTCATGTGGCCGAGGTTGGCCTCGAGTATGGCGCTGATGGCGGCATCCGCGCCCGCCTCCTGATCGGCATAGACGTCCGTGTCGAGGGCTGCCGGCCAGGCCGGCTGGCGCGACAGCGCCGCCCCGCTCGCATCGTGCACGTCGACATCGATCGAGGTGGACAGCCCCAGGAACAGGGGATGGTTCTGAAGCTCGTGCGGGTCGAGCCCGATGCGCACCGGCAGCCGCTGCACGATCTTGATCCAGTTGCCCGAGGCGTTCTGCGCCGGCAGCACCGCCAGCGCACTGCCGGTGCCGGCAGTCAGGCCCAGTACCCGGCCGTGGTAGTGCACGTGCGAGCCGTACATGTCGGCCGAGACGCTCACCGGCTGGCCGATCCGAATTCCGCGCAGCTGATTCTCCTTGAAGTTGGCATCGATCCACACCGACTCCACCGGCAGGATGGCGAGCATCTCGGTCGCCGCCGTGACCTGTTGGCCGAGCTGCACCGCACGGCGTACCACGTAGCCGGAGACCGGGGCCACGACCCGGGTGCGCGCGGCCGCCAGCCACGCGTTGCGCAGGTTCGCTTCGGCCTGCAGCACCCGCGGGTGGCTGGCCGGGGTCGTGCCGGTGATTGCGGCGCGGGTACTGGCGAGGGTGGCCTCGGCCTGCCTCAAGGCGGCCTGCGCGCCGTGCACCGTGTTCTGCTCGTGCTGCACGGTCTCCTGCGACACACCGTGCACTGCAATCAGCGGCTGGTCGCGCTCAAGGTCCTGGTTCGCCTGGCTCAGCTGAATCTCTTGGGTCTGCACTGCGGCCGCATCGCGCAGCTCTTCGGTGAAGAGCTGCGCCACGTCGCGCACGGTCTGGGCAAGATTTGCCTTGGCCTGCGCGAGGGCCACGTCCGTGTCGCGCGGGTCGAGTCGCACCAGCACCTGTCCGCGGCGCACGAACTGCGTCTCATCGGTGTCGATGCCGATCACGATGCCGGAGACCTGCGGGGTGAGCCGCGCGAGATTGCCGTTGACATAGGCGTCCTCGGTGGTGACGTGATAGCGGCCGATGAGCAGGTAGTAGACGCCCCAGGCCACGAGCACGAGCGCCCCGAGCGCAAGCAGAATAAGCGGCCGCCGGCGGCTGGAGGCTGGCGCGGCGGGCGCCGGAGCGCTCGGTTGCGCGGTAGTTTGCGGCTCATTCATGCTTTTCTCCTGCGGCGGCGAGCGCTGTGGGATCAGCGGCAGCGTTCCACCAGCCGCCGCCGAGCGCACGGAACAGCGCGGCGGTGTCGGTGAAGCGCTGCGCGTCGGCCTGCACCTGACTCAGTGCGGCTTGCTGGTATTGCTGCTCGGCCGTGAGCACCTGCAGCTCGGTGTACTTGCCGGCGCGGTACTGCGCCAGCGCCAGGTCACGGTCCTCGCGCGCCGCATCGAGCGCCCGGCTGTGTGCGGTGTAGCCCTCGCCGTCGTGCTGCAGGGCCTGCAGTGAGTTGGCCACTTCGACCAGGGCGGCAATGACGGCGGCGCGATAGCTGGCCAGCGCCTGCTGGTAGCGCTCGCGGGCTTCCCGTTCGCGCGCCGCGAGCGTACCGCCGTGAAACAGGGGTGCGGTGGCATTGAGCCCCACCGACCAGATGCCGCCCGGGCGGGTGAAGAGGTCACTCAGCTCGCTCGTCTGCTGCGCGTACTGGGCCGAGATCGTGAGTGAGGGCAGGCGCGCCGCCTGGGCCACGCCGATCGCCGCGCTCGCCTGGTGCAGCGCGTCTTCGGCGGCGAGGATGTCGGGGCGCTGGCGCACCAGCGAGGAGGGCAGCGACAGCGGCAGCTGCGCGGGTAACGTGAAGTCCTTGAGCGACAGCGCGGGAGGCGCGAATTCATCGGGCGTCGCGCCGCACAGCTGCGCCAGTGCGTTGCGGTAGGCATCGCGCTGCTGCTCGAGCGCCGGCAACGTCGCACGCAGGTTCTCGAGCTGCGTCTGCGCCTGCAGCGTGTCGCTGCGGGTAATCTTGCCGGCGTTTTCCAGCGTGCGCGTGAGCTCGAACTGGGACTGCAGCTCATCGGCCAGCGCCTGCGTCACCTCGATCTGCCGCAGCGTCGCGGCGTAGTCGAAGGCGGTGATGACGGTCTGATCCACCAGCGTCACGTAGGTGTTCAGCACCTGGTCACGCTCGAGGGCGCTCGCCGCACGCTGCGATTCGACCTGGCGGCGCGTGGCGCCGAAGGGGTCGAGGTTGTAGGCGAGTGAGGGCCCGAGCTCCCAGCGGTTACCGGTCGCATCGATGGCGTTCGTCGGCGCGTACAGGAAGCTGCCATTGAGGTGGGCGCGCCCGATCTGGCCGGTCGCGTCGATCTGCGGCAGCTGCGAGCCGGCCACCGCCTTGAGCTCGTATTGCGCGGCAAGCAGCCCGTGGCGGGCTGCGTCGAGGCCCGGATTGCCGGCCAGGGCGGCACGCACCAGCTGATCGAGCGCGGCGGAGTGAAACAGCCCGTACCACTCATCGGCCACCTCGGCGCCCAGGGTAATGGTGCGCGCCTGGTTGGGTGGGGGCAGGGCGTGCGCGTAGCCGCTGTCGGGAGTGTGTGGACGGACGAAGTCCGGGCCGACCGTACAGGCCCCCGTGATGAGGCCCGACAGCGTCCCCGCGAGAAGCCTCGCTTTTTTCATGCGGCACCGGCGGGGAGCGCCTTGCGTTTCGAACCGGAAGGGGTCGGGCGGCGGGTGGCTGGGGGCGGCACGGCAGCCTCGACGCCGGCGGCGCGCTGCAGGTGCTGCATGAGGCGCTGCAGCAGCGCGATCAGCGTGTCGATCTCGCGCTCCGAAAACGGGGCCACCAGCTGATTCAGCAGCTCGAGGAGGACGCGCTTGGCGCTTTTTGCCTGGCGGCGGCCCGCCGGCGTGATGGCGATCTCCACCGCGCGCCGGTCGCGGCGGCTGCGCTCGCGGCGCACGAAGCCGCGCCGCTCCAGCTGATCCACCACGCGGGTGAGGGCGCCCATGTCGTGGCCGAGCTGCTCGCTCAGGCGCGTGGCCGAGACGCGCCTCTGCTGGGTCGCCAGCCAGTGCAGTGCCAGCCACTGGGTGAAGGAGATGGAGAGCGCTGCGAAACGCTGCTCGGCGAGCTGGCTCATCAGCACGCCGCAGCGCTTCATCAGGAAGCCGACGCTGTTGCTCGCCTGCAGGGTCGCTAGCGTGTAGTAGGGCTGGCGCATGATTGCTCCGGCGATATTTGCCTAAATAATATTTGCCGCAGCAAGTATAGTCAATAGCCGCCGGCTGGCGTGGAGGGGGCGGCTGCCGCTGCGGCGCGAAACTGGCTATGCTGGCCAGCATGAACTGGCAGCTGTTCGCAGGCTTCCTCGCCGTCACCGTCGTGCTGCTGCTGACGCCCGGGCCGATCGTGACGCTCGTGATATCGACCGGGGCCACGCACGGGGTGCGCGCGGGCCTGGTCACCGTGGCGGGCACCTCGCTTGGCAATGCCGCACTCCTGGCGGCCATCACCCTGGGGCTAAGCTGGGTGCTCTCCCACGCCCTCTACCTGTTCGAGCTGCTGCGCTGGGCGGGGGCTGGGTATCTGGTGTGGCTCGGGGTGCGGGCCTGGCGGCGCGCCGGGCCGGTGCAGCCGGTGCCGACCGGCGCTCACGTGCACTTCTGGCGGGGGTTCCTGGTCGCACTCTCCAATCCCAAGACCATCGCCTTCTTCACCGCGTTCCTGCCGCAGTTCGTGGACCCAAGACTTCCGGCCGCGCACCAGCTGGTGCTGATGTGCGTGGTCTCGGTGCTGATGGCCGCGCTCAGCGACTCGTGCTGGGCGATCGCAGCGGGCCTGGGACGGTCATGGTTCGTGACCCCGCGGCGCGCAAAGTTGCTCGGGCGGGCCTCGGGGCTCACCCTGATCGGGGCCGGCATCTGGCTGTCGCTGGTGCGGCGGCCGGCCTGAGCGCCGCTGCAGACTTAGCCGAGCTTGCTCTTGAGGTGCTGGGCGAGCTCGGCGATGGTCGGAAAGTCGAACAGCTCCGTCAGCTCGATGCTGCCCGGGTATTCGCGGTCGATCTGTTCGTGGATTTCGATGAGCTTGAGCGAACTTGCGCCGACCTCGAACAGGTTGTCGTGGGTGTCGATGCGTTTGCCCTCGAGCGCCGCATCGCAAATGGTCTTCAGCTTGTCCTCGATTTCGCTGCGCGAGCCGGCCTCGGGCCCGCGCTGCGCCGCGGTGAGCGCGGCGAGCGCGTTGCGCTCAGCGTCGAACTCCCCGTCGGCGTAGCTCTGCTCGAGCAAGTGGCGCTGGATCTTGCCGCTGGTGGTCTTGGGGATGCGCTTGACCGGCACGACCTCGGCCACTTCAAGCCCGGTCTGCTCGCTGATGAGGCGCCTCACCTGCGCTGCCAGCGGCACAAACTCCTCCAAGCCGCCACGGTGAAGCACGAACACGATGAGCTGCTCGGTGTCGGCGCCGCGCGCGCGCACGCCGGCGGCCACGACCTTGCCGAGCTCGAGCCCCGGCGCACGCTGCGCGATCGCCTCGAGGTCGTGCGGATAGTAGTTCTGACCGTTGACGAAAATGATCTCCTTGGCGCGCCCCGAGATGTAGAGCTCGCCGGCGTGCAGCAGGCCGAGGTCTCCGGTGCGCAGCCAGCCGTCGGCGCTGAACGCTGCGGCATTCGCGGCGCGGTCCTCAAAGTAGCCGCGCGTGACGTTGTCGCCACTGATCTGCACCTGCCCGATGCGCTCGGCGGCTAGCTCGCGGTCCTCATCATCGGTGATGCGCACGCGGCAGTAGGGGATGGCCTGTCCCTCGCAGACTAGCTGCACGGCATCCGGGTCGGAGGCACCCACCACCTCTACGGCGCTGCCGGCGTTCAGGCGATGGCGATTGAGCGAAATGGCGCGCAGCGGCGAGCCGGGCTGCGGGAAGCTCACCGCCAGCGATGCTTCCGCGAGCCCGTACACCGGGTACATCGCATTGCGCGCAAGCTTGCCCGGCGCAAGCCTGGCCAGGAACTCATGGCACAGCTCGACCGAAATCGGCTCCGCGCCATTGAAGATGAGGCGCACGGCGGAAAGGTCCAGCCCCTCGACGGCTCGCTCGCCGAGCACCTTCAGATAGTGCTTGTAGCCGAAGTTCGGCGAACACAGTATCGAGGCGCGCACGCGCGTGGCGAGCGTGAGCCACAGCAGCGGCCGGCGGATGAAGAGCTCGGTCGGCATCAGGTGCGCGTGTATGCGGTTCACGAACATGATCAGGTGAAAGCCGATCAGGCCCATGTCGTGGGTCAGCGGCATCCAGGACAGGCTCACGTCGTTCTCGGTGAGGGCGGCCGCCTCGCTCACCCCGTAGCAGTTGGCGATGATGTTGCCGTGTGTCAGGACCACGCCCTTCGGCTCGCTGGTCGATCCGGAGGAAAACTGGATGAAGGCGGCGTCGTCCGCGCTCACGCGCTGTACGCTGCCGGCGCGCGAGATGTCATCGAGGTCATCGACCAGGAAGGCGCGCTTGCGCAGGTTCTCGTACGCGGCGCTCTCGCCGGCCTGCGCGGCGAAGGTGCCGATGCGCTCGAGCGAGCGGCGCTCGGTGTAAATGAACGGATCGCCCAGGCGGCGCGCGATGCGCAGCAGCTTGTGACGGTGCTCATCGCTCACGCCGAGCGCCACCGGAACCGGCACGATGCCGCCGAGGATCGCAGCCCAGAACACATCGATGAACTGCTCGTTGCTGCTCAACAGCAGGATCAGCTTGTCGCCGCGGCGTGCGCCGATGCGCTGCAGGTGCCACAGGATCCCGAGCGCCCGCCCGTACAGCTCGGCGAAGGCCACCTCGCGCGCATCGTTCTCACCCTCAAGATAGGTGATGCTGCGCGCGACTGTGCGGTTGTTCGCGATGATCTCGCTTAAGGTCGTGGCTTTCGGCATCAGCGCCTCTCCAGCCTCATGTGCAGCGGGAATCTCGTGCGCAGGTTGATCTGCGCCTCGAGCTCGAGCGGCTGGTCGGGCACGTACGTCAGCCGGTAGCGGCGCGCCACCTTGTACAGGTGCATGAGCATCTCGTACAGCGCGAAAGTCTCGCCGATGCAGTGGCGGGGGCCGGCCGCGAAGGGCATGTAGGCGAAGCGTGGGCGCTCGGCTTCGTGCTCGGGCGCGAAGCGCTCGGGCGAGAACGCCTCCGGGTCCTTCCAGAAGCGCGGATGACGGTGCAGCAGGTACAGCGGCAGCAGCACGTTGGTGCCGGCCGCCACCGGGTAGCCGCCGAGCCTGTCCGCTTCGATCGTGCGCCGCGACAGCAGCCATCCGGGCGGGTAGAGGCGCAGCGCCTCGTTGACGACCTGGCTCGTGTAGGGCAGCGCTTCCATCTGCGCCAGACCCGGCGCCGGCAGTTCGGGTGCGGCGTCGACTTCCGCGTGCAGCCGCGCCTCGGCCTCCCGGTGCTGCGACAGCAGGTACCAGGTCCAGTTGAGGGCGCTCGCGGTTGTCTCGTGGCCGGCGACGATGAGCGTCAGCACCTCATCGATCAGCTGGCGCTCCTCCATCGGCTGACCGGTCTCCTTGTCGCGCGCCTCCATGAGCATCGCGACATAGTCGAAATGCTCGGCCGGCTCGCTGCGCCGCCGTGCCAGCAGCTGCGCCACGAGCTTGGTGAGGGAGCGGAATTTGTAGGCGAACTGCAGGTCGCGCGAGGGCTCCCGCGTGATCACTTCGAACGGGTTGCCGCCGAGTTGCTGCGCCAGCCGGTCGAGGTCGGTGCCGAAGATCGAGCGCAGCACGATCTCCAGTGTCAACTCGCTCATCTCATCGGTCACGTTGAGGCGCTCGCCGCGGGCGGCGAGCGCCTCCCAGCGCTCGATGAAGCGATCATTCGCCTCGCCGATGACGCGCGCGAATTCGGTGATGACCCGGCGGTGGAACAGCGGCTGCATCATGTAGCGCTGGCGCTTCCACAGTTCTGCCTCGCTCGTCATGATGCCCTTGCCGAGCAGGATCCGGACGCGATCGAGACCGACGCCCTTGGTGTAGTTGCGATGATTGGCGAGCAGCACGCGTTTCACGTCATCCGGGTGATGGATGACATAGGTATAAGATCGGCGCGCGGGCACGAACACCCGATAGGTGTCCCCGTGGCGGGCAAACAGCTCGATCATCCGCTCCAGGGAATCGTCCGTGGAGCCGATGTCGAATTGCGGCTCGGCCTCGGGAGGCGCGTGATTCGCGGGTGCGGTGGCGGTCATGCAAGCTATTGAAAGCCAAACTTTAATCTTATATCACACGGACCTGCGCGGTCAGTGGCCGCAGGCCGCCGCGCGCACGTTCGCGCTGCAGCTGCCCTACCTTAAGCGCCTCACGGTGAGCTCCGGCAGCGCGGTGGAACGCGCAAGCGTTGCCGGCCTCGCACTCGCGCGCCACGCGCTGACGAGGCTGCTCGGCCGGGCCGTCGAGGTGGGCGAGATCGTGCTTGCAGCCGGACGCAAGCCAGCATTTGCCGGGCCGCAGGCGCTGGCCGCAGGCGAGGCAGCGCAGCCGCGCAGCGCGCGCGCCGGGTGCGGCGCGCAGGAGAGTGTGGACTTCAGCATCTCGCACTCCGGCCCCTGGGTGGGCTGTGCCGCGCTCGCCCACGGTCGCGTTGGCTTCGATGTCGAAGTCGGCACGGAGGCGCGCATCGCGGACTGGGTGGTGCGCGAGGCCGTACTCAAAGCGACGGGGGAGGGCTTGCGCGCGGCGTACGAGGTGCGCGGGCTCGAACTGACTGCCGACGCAGCACACTGGCGCGGGCAGAGCTGGCACTTGCGGCGGCTCGATCTTTTCGCCGGCGCCTCGGCGGCCGTCATGTCGAGCACGCCGCTGCAGGCGCTCGAGGCGCAGGCCGTGGCGCTCGAGGAGTTGTTCGCGCCATGAGCGCTGATGACGAAGGCCGCCTGCGCAACACGCTTTACCGCACCACTACGCGCTCCGGACGGCGCATGACTGCGGCGCGGCGCCTGCTGTACCGCGTGGCCGTGCCGCTCGGCTTGTCCCTCATCCGCGCCTGGTGGCTCACCTCTCGCGTCGTGCGCGTGGAGGGTGCGGCGCACCTGGACGAGGCGCTGGCGCGCGCGCCCTCGCTGGTGCCGTGCTACTGGCACCAGCACCAGCTCTACTGCGGCAAGTTCCTGATCGAGCAGCGCGGGCGCGGGCTCACCGCCGGGTGGCTGATCAGCCCGTCGGTGGACGGGGAGCTCGGTGCCATGCTGGTGCGGCGGCTCGGCGCTGCGGTCATCCGCGGCTCCTCCACGCACACCGGCGCGCGCGCGCTGCGCGATTACTACCACGCGCTGGTCAAGGACAACGTCTCGCCCGTCATCACGCCCGATGGCCCGCGCGGACCGCGCTTCAAGTTCAAGCCCGGAGCGCTGCTGCTCGCGCAGATGTCGGGGCGTGCGATCCTGCCGATGTCCTATGCGGCCTCGCGGGCCTGGCTCATCAAGTGGGACAAGTTCGTGATCCCGATGCCCTTCTCGAGAATCGCCATCGCCATCGGAGCGCCCTACTACGTGCCGCGGGTCACCGACTCGGCGATTCTCGCGCGCCTGCAGGCGGAGATGGAGCAGGAGCTCAGGCGCCTTTACGGGGTGGCGCGCGCGGCACTTCGGGCGCCCGGGCGCGCCGCTGGCTGAAGATTGTTGGTCTGCGGCGCGATTCCGTTAAGTCACGAAAGCGTGTCTGAACATGGCGTTAGCTTGTATTCCTGAATCAATGTGCGAGAATCGAACGCAACCAATTGGAAAATAGCGGTCGGGAATAATCAGGTCCGTGACGCCGCGTCACGACACAGCGCTGAACAACTGATTACGCTCGATTCCTTGAGGTGCGGGAGGGCTTTGGGTCTATGACGACTCCACCGCCGGATAAGCCGGCGGATTTCACCGCGTCCGACATTCTTTCGGCCGATGCCTGGACCGGCCGGGCTGCCAAGCCCGTGGTCGGCATCGATGTGGTCTGCACCAAGATCGCGGTGGACTTTCAGAACATGCGCCGCGAAACCATGGAGGATTGCATCCGGCGCAACCTCGAGCTGCTGCGCGGCGCCACCGGATCCGATTGCGCCTTCCTCGCAGCCCTCAATCCCGAAGATTCGACCATCGCGGACGTGCAGCTGGCGCGCAGCGCCTTTGCCCAGTGCCGCCCGGAAGGGCTCACCGGCACCGCGCTCGATGCGCTGCCGTGGCTGAAGGGCCGCCACGAGCACCTGCGCCTGTCGGAACTGCGCGATACCAGCGCGCCGCGCAAGGAACAGGCGGTGGAGGCGGCGAAGCTTGCCGAGCTTCAGATCGGCTCCGCGCTGCTCGTTGCCCTGCGTGTGCAGGGCAAGCCATCCGGATTTCTCGCCCTCGCGCACGCCATGCCGCGCGGTGCGTGGGATGTGAACCTGCAGCTGCTGATGAAGCTGATCGGCACCAGTCTCGCCACCGGTCTTGAGCGCATCCGCATCGAGACGCGCCTCGCCAAGCTCGAGGAGCGCACTAACCTGTTTCAGGCCGCCGCGAACGATGGACTGTGGGACTTTGACGTGGAGAGCAACGAGGTCTACTTCTCGCCGCGCTGGAAGGCGATGCTCGGCTACGGCGATGAGGATATGCGCGGCTCGCCCGACTGGCGCAGCCTCGTGCATCCGGACGATCTGACGCGCGTACAGGCGGCCATCCGCGAGCACGTGGCCGGCAAGACGCCGATCTTCGAGAGCACGCACCGCATGCACCATCGCAATGGCGAGTGGCGCTGGGTCATCAGCCGTGCGACCGCACGGGTCGACAAGCACGGGCGCCTGTTGCGCCTTGTGGGTGTGGAACTCGATATCACCGAGCGCAAGCTGTACGAAGAGGCGCTGTTCCGTGAGAAGGAAAGCGCACAGATCACGCTGCAGTCGATCGGCGATGGCGTCATCACCACCGATGCCAACTGCACCATCGACTACATCAACCCGGTGGCCGAGGAGCTGACCGGCTGGCGCCTGGAAGATGCCATGGGGCGGCCGGTGGAGGAGATCTTCCGCGCCTTCCACGAGGAAACCTGCGAGCCGCTCGAGAACCCGCTGTCGGTATCGATCCGCCGCATCCGGCCCATCAAGTCGGTGCGTCCGATGCTTCTGATCCGCCGCGACGGCAATGAGCTGTACGTCGAGAGCACCGCCGCGCCGATCCGCGACGGCTCCGGCCACGTGGCCGGCGGCGTGCTCGTGTTCCACGACGTGAGCGAATCGCGCGAGCTCAATCGCCGACTGTCCTATCACGCAAGCCACGATCTGCTCACCGGGCTCGTCAACCGGCGCGAGTTCGAGAGCCGCCTGGAGCGGGCGCTGAAGAGCGCCAAGGCGCGCGAGGCCTCCTACGCCTTGTGTTATCTCGATATCGACCAGTTCAAGATCGTCAACGACACCTGCGGCCACAGCGCCGGCGATGCGCTGCTCGGCCAGGTGGGCGCGCTGTTGAAGTCGAAGGTGCGCTGGCGCGACACGCTCTCGCGCCTGGGCGGCGATGAGTTCGGGATCCTGCTCGAGAGCTGCTCGCTCGATGAGGCGATGCGCACGGCCGAGACGCTGCGCGAGGGCGTACGCAACTTCCGCTTCACCTGGGAAGACCGGGTTTTTCGCCTCGGTGCCAGCATCGGCGTGGTGCCGATCACCGCCGACAACGAGGACGTGGCCTCGATTCTTTCCGCGGCCGACAGCGCCTGCGGGGCGGCCAAGGAAAGCGGCCGCAACCGCGTGCACAGCTTCGCCGAGAACGACATCGAGCTCATGCGGCGGCGCAAGGAAATGCAGTGGGCGGCGCGCATCAACGCGGCGCTCGAGGAAGGGCGCTTCGAGCTGTACCGCATGGCGATCCAGCCGCTGCAGCGCGTGGAGGTCGGCGCGCACTACGAGCTGTTGCTGCGCCTGAAGGATGAGGGCGGCCGCATCGTGGCGCCGAATGACTTCATCGCCGCCGCCGAGCGCTACGGCATCATGCCGGCGATCGATCGCTGGGTGATCGAGAACGCATTCCGCTGGCTGGTCTCCGAGGCGGACGAGCGCGAGAAGCTTTTGCGCGCCTCGATCAATCTGTCCGGGCAGAGCCTCGGGGATGACAAGTTCCTGCCGTTCGTGATCGACCAGTTCCATCGCAGCGGCATCGAGGGCTCCAAGATCTGCTTCGAAATCACCGAGACCGCGGCGGTGCAGAGCTTCTCGCAGGCGAACCGCTTCATCCAGGCGCTGAAGGAGCTCGGCTGCAAGTTCGCGCTCGATGACTTCGGCACCGGACTTTCCTCGTTCGGCTACCTCAAGCACTTTCCGGTCGATTACCTGAAGATCGACGGCAGCTTCGTGCGCGAGATCCTGCGCGACCCGATCGATCGGGAGATGGTGCGCTCCATCAACGAGATCGGCCATCTCACCGGCAAGCAGACCATCGCCGAGTTCGCCGAAAACGCCGAGATCATTCAGATGCTTACCAGTCTCGGCGTCGACTACGCGCAGGGCTACGGGGTTGCCCAGCCGCAGCGCGTGGTGAAGTCCGCCGTCGCCTAAGAGCGCTCCCGGCTGCGGCCTTGCGCCCGATGGTTCAACGGGGGCGGCCTCCTCATCCGCCGCAACCGCGCGCCTCCACCAGCGCAGGCGTAACATCGTGTGGTCCGACTGCTCACACGTGGGTGTCCCGTGATCTATTTTCTGGCGCTGCTCCCGGCCACAGGTCTTACCATCGCCGGCTATTTCGTCCTGTACCTGTCCAGCCGTACTGACGGCACACTGCGTACGTTCGGGAAATACCTCGGGTTCTGGGCGTTCGCGCTCGCAGGTCTTGTGGTACTGGGGTCGATCTTTGCGGCCGCCCATGGCGCACATCGCGGTTTCATGCGCGGCATGCACGGCCAGCACTGCCCGTGGGACGGGAGTCGGGATCGTGACCGGCGCCCGCCAGGGGAAGAAGGGCGCGGGCCACCGCCAGCACCGCCGGCTAGCGTCCCGAATGCTGCCGACGCCCCGAATCCCTCGCCGCCTGCGACGCACTGAGTCGACTTCGGGAGTGTCGCGAGCGGCTGCAATGAGCGCTCAGCCGCGGGGCGGCCGCCGCGAGGCCCTTTAGAAGGGGATAGCCTTTGAGGCGATCCGGGCAACCCTGCGACTCCAAACGGGCCTACTTCAGCTCCATCATCACCGCACTTTGTCGACCCGTCGGCAGCTCTTCATAGTGAGCGCGATTTGCCTTGTTAAAGCGGATCTCACCTGCTTTATAGGCGTTCACCACGGCGGCTCCCGCGGGCGTGACGGATCTGAGCGCTCCGTCATATCGGTAGGCGACAACAATGTCCTTGTCGTGGAAGTGCATCGGCGTCGCAACGCCCACCGTCCAGGAGTAATGCCAGACGACGACACGGTTGTTTTCCAGCACTTTTACCGCCCCCGGGCGTGGAAACGCCGGCGGGTAAGCGGAGGTATTGACGAGCGCGGCGAGGGGGTAATCTTTCAGCGCGACGACGATCTCATGCGCCGGGCTGGCTGACAGTACCGTGTCCTTCGCGGCGCGGCCCTTCGCTACAAACACCGCGTCTCCGAATTCGCGCTTCGCGACCCGAGTGCTGCCATCAGCCTCGACGGTGCGAATGCTGCCGCCTTCGAGAAACATGATCACGCTGTCCAGCTCGTGCGGCGTCGCTGGTCCCGGAGTTCCTGCCGTCAGGATCACGTCCCAGACGGTAACCCGTTCATTGTCGATCACGGGTGCGAGCTGCGCGACGGCCGGGACGGTCACTGCCAGCAGGATGCCGAACAGTCCGTGCGATACGCGCGCGACGGTCCCACTGTTATGGTTACGGCTGCCTTGCAGCGCACTCATCGATTGCCCCTCGATAGATCGAGCTTGGGGTAGCGGCCGCCGGCAAAGCTGCCCCTGTGAACCGGGCGGGGGCCGTTCCGACATGCCAGCGCCGCCCGCGGGTGGCGCTTTCGTCCGCTGAACGGCTCATTCGTCCGTCGGCCACGCACCCTGTCCAGGTTTGGCGCGGGTTATCGACGTCGCTGCCATCAGCTTCGACGAATTCCGTGACGGAGCAATGACGGTGTAGGCCTGCCCGACGACGAAGCTCGGCACCCGCTCACTTGCCCTAGCGGCGGCCGCGTCCACACGAACCGTTTGCCCAGAGCGGGTCCGCAGGGTGAGCACCGAGTCCTCGACCTGCAGGAGCTGGCCGGTCACGCGCCGCATGCCCGCCGGCAACTTGTTCGCCGTCGCGGCTGCCGGCGGCGGCAGTGCCGCAGGCGCCGCGCCATTGGGTCCGAAGATCATCAGCGTCTTGTACGCTGCGACATACACCCTGCCGTTCGCGACCAGCGGCACGGTGTCGGCATTGCCACCGAGGTTAGGCCACTGTCCGGCGGGCGCGGAGTACAGCAGCGCCAGTGTTCCAGCCGAGGGCGTCGCAGAAAATGCATACAGCGTCAAACCGGTGGTGGTCGAGCTCGGCCGGCCGACCGCCCAGATGATCATCGAGCCCGCCGTGCGCTCGTTCGACGAGACCACCGTAAAGAACCCGGGATCCTGCTCCGACTGCGGAATAGTGGAGGTGGTCGACTCCGCCACCCAGTGCGGCGAGGGTGTCAGCGCCACTTGCCAGGTCTGCAGCACCCCGGCGGCGCTCACCACGCGGCCGATGCCGTCGTGGCCACGGTAGTAGGTCGTGCCGCACCAGCAACCGTTGCCAAGCTGCTGTACATCGAGCGCCGTGCCGAGGCTGGCCTGGTTGAGCAGAAACAGCCGGCCGTCCTTGGAAACGATGGAGGCGAGGTCCGAGCCATTGGTCTGGGTGGGCAGCAACATGACACCCGAGGCCCCGAGGTCGGCATCGTCAATGTCCATCTCGAACACGTTCGACGGCGTGAACACGCCAGTGCGCGTGGTGAGATCGGGCTGCAGTCCGATGACGCTCTCCTGGATGTTCGTCACGCCGTCGTAGGTCGACTGCGGCGGGCACGCCTCTGGCGACACATAGAAGTTGCAGTCCGAGTTGCCGGTGGAGAAGAAGATGGTGCGGCCGTTACTCGCCAGGCCAAATCCGGACATCCACACCGAACTGAGGAAAAAATCCGTCGCCGATGTCGCCTGCGTGTCATTCAACTGCGACCCCGCAACGCTCGCCAGATTGTGCGCGCTCCAGCCGAGCACCCAGCCGCGTGAATGGTTCGCCTGAAAATCGCAGAAGCTGCCAAAGCCCGCGTAGATGACTCCCGTGAGTTCCAGCAGCGCCGGACGCTGGCGCTGGTAGGTGGCATTGAAAGTGAAGGTAGAGCCATCGGTGAGGGTGTGGGTTGCGGCGACCGTCACCGGCGGCACGGCGTCCACCAGCGTCCGCAGATTCAAAGCGTGCACCTCATAGTACGGTGTTGCGCCATTCACGTAGGCAATCAGGTAAATCCGCTGCCGTGACAGATCGATCACCGGCGTACTGGTGATGCCGACATTGGGACCGTTGTTGCCGCAACCCAGCGGAGTCGGCACCGCTGCGCCAAGATTGCGCTGCAGGAGGATCTGTCCGCTCGCCGCGTCGATTGCGTATACGGAGTTGTTCTCGGTCACCACGTACAGCACATCGTGTACGCCGCCGACGATCGTTTCACCGGGCACGAGCAGGGGTTGCGCATCGACCTGGTCGTCGAGCGCGACCGTGCTCAACACACCGAAGCTGGCGGGAAATGCGGACGCACTCAGCACACTCTCTTGCTTGTTCCAGCCGGTGCGCAACTCGTCGTAGTGATACGTGGTCACCGCGATAGGCTTGGCGGTGAGACGGGACGCGGCGGCTTCGGCTGCTGCCGCGGGCCGTGCGGCGAGCGCAAGAACCGTGCAAGCCAGCAAGCACGATGTGCGAACGGTCCTGTTCTTATTCATGTGACCCCTCGGGCGGCAGGCGCTGATGCTCTTGAACGCGCTGTCCGCGACTTATGTTATGTTCTTCCGTTGAACGTTTTTTACGCCACCGCTTCCTGTGGCAGCGAGATTTAGGATAGCACCACGAGCGCTGGCAGGTTGAGATTCCCGCAAGCGCCGATTACGGCGGCGACTTGGGCCGCGCCGCAAGCAGCCGCTCGGTCAACAAACCCGCCGGATCGCCTTGCCGTTTGTCGCGGTCCGGGAGTTTGTTGTCTTGTGCCGCAGTTTGAACCTGTTTGCAGATGCGCCGGTCGGAGCAACCCTGAACTGGGCTCCTAACTCGCAGCCGGCGCAAAGAAATAGTAGTCCGCGCTGTAAGGCACTTTGAGTTCACTGGTCTGTTTCGCAGGATCGCATTCGCCTGCGGGTGGCTGTCCGCCGTGGGTGTTGACTCTTTGAATGCTCGTGACGTGCTCCAGCATTCCTTTTCCGTCGTGACTGACGACGCTCACCAGCAGCCAGGGAATGGAGTCCTTGTCGGGCGATGCGACCTTGGCGGCCGCCTTGCCGGTGACCTCACTGCCGTCCTTCAATTTCCACGACGGACCGGCGGCGTGATGTCCGATGACAGCACCTTTGCCGTCGCGCAGCTCGGCATCGGGTGCCTTGAGCGTCCACTGCGATTTGCCGTCTGCGGTCGTGCAGGTGTAGATCTGTGAACCCTTCGCATGTAGCTCGAGGACCACTGTCTCGCCGGAGGGCGCCTTGATCGCATCCGGAACCTCGGGCGCGGACGCCGCCTGTGCCAGCGTCGCGCAACCGATCGCCACCGCCAGCTGCCCCGCCTGAACCATCAATCGTCGTGCCGTCATTGCTTTCCCCTGCTTTGTTGGTTTGGCGCGCGGTGATTGCTCGCTGCCGTTCAGCCGCCGCTGAACTGAAGCCGCATCGACAGATCCACCGCACGCACGTGTTTGGTGAGGCTACCCACCGAAATGTAGTCTACGCCGGTCGCAGCGATCGCACGCACCGCCTCAAGCGATACCCCGCCCGAGGCTTCAAGTTTCGCCGGCGCGCCGCGGGCGCGATTGACCCTAACCGCGGCAGCGAGGTCCGTCAGGCTGAACTCATCCAGCATGACAACCTCAGGTTTGGCGTTGAGCGCCTCGTCCAGCTCGCCGAGCGTCTCGACCTCGACCTCGACCGTGATGTGCGGCGCGCTGCGCCGGGCTGCCTCGATGGCGCCGGTGATCGAGCCGGCGGCCACGATGTGGTTTTCCTTGATGAGCACGCGGTCGTAAAGACCCATGCGGTGGTTGTCTGCGCCGCCGCAACGCACCGCGTATTTCTGCGCGGTGCGCAGGCCAGGGAGCGTCTTGCGCGTGTCGAGGATGCGACAACCGGTGCCCGCGACCGCCTCGACGTAACGTCGCGTCGCGGTGGCCGTGCCCGACAGCAGCTGCAGGAAATTGAGCGCGGTGCGCTCACCGCTGAGCACGGGGCGCGCCGCGCCTGCGATCTCGAAGATCACCTGCGTGGCGCGCAACTGATCCCCGTCGGCGGCGCGCCAGCTGAGGCGCACCTGCGGATCCAGGCGCCGGAAGGTCTCCTGCGCCCACTCCCGTCCGCACAGCACCGCGTCCTCGCGGGTGATGACGGCGCCGCGTACCTGCTGTGCGGCGGGCACCAGAGCTGCGGTCACATCCCCGCTGCCGATATCCTCGCGCAGCGCCGCGTCGACCTGGCTGGCTAGATCGGCGGGCAGTTCGGGCACCAGCGGCCCTCTTTGGCTAGTGGCCTACGAAGGGCAGGCCGTGGCTCGCCGCGGCCATGCACATGAGCATCGGGATCGACAGCACGAAGTTGATGCGCGAGGCCATGCCCGCGGTCTTGCGCGCCTTCGCCTTCTGTTCGTCGGTGGCGGCCACGATACCGAGGATTTTCTTCTGGTTCGGCCAGATCACGGCCCAGACGTTGAACAGCATGATGGTGCCGAGCCAGGCGCCGATGCCGATGATCAGGAAGTAATGCGTCGGATCATCCATGCCGGCGCCCAGGGTGAAGGCGCCGACGAACTTCGGCCCCAACAGCCACGCACCACCCAGCCAGGTCGCCAGCGCCGCCCAGCGAAACCAGAACAGCGCCCGCGGGGCCACGTATTTGGTGATGCCGGCGCCGCCCGGGCCGCCCTTGTCGGCCGCCGCGTCGGCAAGCGCCGGCGTCTGCGCGACGTTGAAGTAGTACAGCAGGCCGATCCAGAACACACCCGAAACGATGTGGAACCAGCGGGCGAGTCCGAGCTGGTTGAAGGTGAAGCCGCCGATCAGCACCGCCAGCACCAGCGCGATGATGATGCCCAGAACCAGAGACTGGCGATGGTTGTTGAGGGGATTCATGGCTTTAGATCTCCAAGTTCTTGTTTCTATGGGGGCCCGTGGAGTGCGGCCGTTTGAAGAATAGGCGAGGCACCCCCATAATTCAACGCACGCTCAGATGCGGCGGACTACGCCGCGGCGCCCAGTGATGGTGAATGTGGTTGAGTCCACGCCGACGGAGCCTGCCGGGCGCCCGCCGTCCCCCTGCATCAATGTCTGCTGCCTGGATGCGCAGGGGCTGTGTATCGGCTGCCTGCGCACGGGGGAGGAGATCGGACGATGGATGGCAATGAGCGCGGCCGAACAATGGCAGCTGCTGGCGGTACTGGCCGAGCGGCGCAAACTTACGAGGTAGTCGCAATGGATGTCGTGGAGAGAATCAAGGCGGAACTGGGCTCGAGCCCGGTCGTGCTGTTCATGAAGGGCACGCCGGACTTTCCGCAGTGCGGGTTTTCGGCGCAGACGGTCGCCGCGCTGCGCGCCGTCGGCGCACAGTTCAAACACGTCAATATCTTCGAGGAGCCGGAAATGCGCGAAGCCCTCAAGCGCCTCTTCAACTGGCCGACCTACCCGCAGCTTTACGTCAAGGGCGAGCTCATCGGCGGCTGCGACATCGCGCTCGAGATGTACAAGAGCGGCGAGCTGAAGAAACTGCTCACCGAGGCCGGCGCCGCGCGATAGGCGCGAGCGGGCCGCCGCTACAGCGGCTCCTCGGGCGGTTCATCGGGCGCGGTCTCGGCCGGGCTGCCGAACCAGCCGAGTGAGCGTGCCCGCTCCTCGGCGGCCAGATGGCTGTCGCGTAAGCGGTTGCACACCAGGCAGAAGATCTCGGCGCTGCGCTCGGCATCGTAGCGGGCGTTGTGCGCGCTGCCCGCATCCCATTCGAGACCTGCGACCGTCACCGCCTTGGCGAGCACCGTCTGGCCGAGAGCAGCTCCGGCCAGGGTTGCGGTGTCGAAGCAGGAAAACGGGTGAAAGGGGTTGCGCTTCACCTCGGCGCGGGCCACGGCGGCATTGAGAAAGCCCAGATCGAAGGCGGCGTTGTGACCGACCAGGATGGCGCGCCGGCAGCCGTAGGCGCGCACCGCGTGACGGATTTCGCGGAACACTCTCTGCAGCGCATCGCGCTCGGGCAGCGCCGGGCGCAGCGGATGGTGCGGATCGATGCCGGTGATGGCAAGAGCTGCAGGATCCAGTCGCGAACCCTCGAACGGCTGCACGTGGAAGTTGTGCGTGACGCCGCGCTTCAAGTTGCCCTCGCCATCCATGTCGATGAGCACCGCTGCGATTTCCAGCAGCGCATCGGTTGCGGCGTGGAACCCTCCGCTTTCCACATCGATGGCCACCGGCAGGTAGCCGCGGAAACGCCGTGCCATCAGCGCGGCACAGGCGGCAGGCACGCCGCCTTCGGTGGAGGCTTCGTCGGGCAGTGATTGGCTCATGGGGCGATCTTACGCGACGTTCGCCGCATCGAGACGCCAGGCGATGCGCTCACCCGCCCGCAGCGGCACGAGCTCCTCGGCGCCGAACGGATAGCGGGCCGGAACCTCCCACGGCTCCTGCACGAGGCGGATGGTGTCGCTGTTGCGCGGCAGGCCGTAAAAGTCCGCCCCATAGAAGGAGGCAAATCCCTCCAGCCGCTCGAGCGCTCCCGCCGCGGCAAAGGCTTCCGCGTACAGCTCGATGCCCGCGTGCGCGGAGAAAATACCCGCACAGCCGCAGGCACTTTCCTTGGCCGTGCGCGCGTGCGGCGCGCTGTCGGTGCCGAGAAACAGCCGCGGGGTGCCACCCGCCACCGCGGCCAGCAGCGCCGCGCGGTGCTGTTCCGCCTTCAGAACCGGCAGGCAGTAGTGGTGTGGCCGCAGGCCGCCTGCGAACAGCGCATTGCGGTTCATCAGCAGGTGCTGCGGCGTCACGGTGGCGGCGACGCCCTGGCGCGCGGACAGCACGAACTGAAGCGCGCTCTTGGTGCTGATGTGCTCGACCACGACGCGCAGCTGCGCGTGGCGCTCGATCAGGGGGGCCAGCACGCTCTCGATGAAGCGCGCTTCGCGCTCAAAGACATCCACGGACGGATCGGTGACTTCGCCGTGCACCTGCAGCACCAGGCCGCATTCGGACATTCGCTCCAGAACGGCCCCGATCTTGCGCACGTCGGTGACGCCGGCCTCGGCATGCGTCGTGGCACCTGCCGGGTAGAGCTTGCATCCGAGCAGCCCGGCGGCGCGCGCGCGCGCGATCTCATCCACCGGCGTGCCGTCGGTGAGATACAAGGTCATCAGCGGCTGAAACTGTGCCCCGGCCGGCAACGCGGCGAGGATGCGCTCGCGATAGGCGAGGGCGGCGGCCGTGGTGCTCAGCGCGGGCGTTAGGTTCGGCATCACGATGGCGCGCGCGAAGCGCGCGGCGCTGAACGGCAAAACGGCGCGCAGCGCCGCTCCGTCGCGCAGGTGCAGATGCCAGTCGTCCGGGCGGCGGATGACGAGCGTACTCACCGGCTCGTCTCGAGCGTCTTGAGCACGTCTTGTCTGAGCAGCAGCTCGAGCGCGAAGCGCACACCGAAGCCGGTGACATCGGTGGCCACGTGCGCAAGCCCGCCGCTGCGGGTGGCGGAGGAGAGGTCCACGTGCGCCCAGGGGATCTCCTCGGGCACGAAGCGCGCGAGGAAGCGTGTGGCGAGGATGTGATCGCCCTTGCCCTCGAGCGCGCACTGCACGATGTCGGCCACCTTGCTTTCGAGCTCGGCGTCGTAGTCGGCCTCGAACGGGAAGTTCCACACGCGCTCACCGCTGGCGCGCCCCGCCGCGATGAGCTGCTCGGCGAGCGCGGGGCGATTGCTGAACACCCCGCTCATGCGCTCGGTCAGGGAATACACGCACGCGCCCGTCAGAGTTGCGAAGTCGATCATCAGGCGCGGCCGCGTGCGGGCGGCCAGCGCCAGGGTATCGGCCAGCACCATGCGCCCTTCGGCGTCGGTGTGGATGACCTGGATGGTGACACCGTTCGCGGCGCGCACCACTTCCTGGGGCCGGTAGGCCTGCGGACCGATGCAATTCTCGGTGATCGCCAGCCACGCCTCGGCCCGAAACGGGGCGCGCAGCTCCGCGAGCGCGAGCAGCGTCGCCAGTGCGACGGCGCTGCCGGCCATGTCGGTATGCATGTCGAGCATCGAGCGGTGGCTCTTGAGATTTACCCCGCCGGTGTCGAACAGGATCCCCTTGCCGATGAGCGCC
>DATBYD010000067.1:0-44247 GCA_036513855.1 Steroidobacteraceae bacterium
GGCGCTCGCTACCGGTGTGCAGTATTTCCACAAGGCTCAGAACGACACGGACCCGCCTTCGATTGCCGCGGGCATACAGGAAGGCATTACCAACTTCACCGTCGGCTCCCAGGACGACACGTCAGGCTTTCTCGAAATCGGTGGCAAGCCTATCAGCCAACTGGAGCTGAACGCGGCCGTACGCTACGACCATTACGACACCTACGGCGGGCAGGCCACGCCGAAGTTTGGGCTGAAATTCACGCCCATCCAGATGCTCAGTATTCGCGGTACCTGGGGTAAGGGATTCCGCGCGCCCTCCATCTCCGAAGCGGGTAATTCAGGGATAGTGTACGGATTCGGTAATGGCCCTGATCCGCAGTTGTGTGCGAATGGTGCCAACGCGGCGGGCAGTTACAACCAGTATTGCGCTTATCCGATAACGGGTGTGCAACCGCCCAATCCCGCGCTCAAGGCCGTTACTTCGACCAACGCGACTATTGGTGTCATCTTCGAGCCGTTGAAGGAGTTCAACATCTCGGTGGACTGGTACCGCATCCAGCTGAACAACGACATCGTCTCGGCGCTGGAGACCGGCGGCCTGGGCGATTACGTGTTTATCCAACGCGGACCGCAGAAGGTACTGGCGGTGTGTACCAACACGACCACCAATGGGACGCCCTGCAACACCGCCCAGGTGCTGACCCCGGTTGGAATTCCTGAATATACGATTTTCCCCTACATCAACGCGGGCACCACCAGGACCTCGGGTATCGATGTCGACCTGCAGAGCCATTTCGACTTAGGCGCTGTCGGCAAACTGAGTGCCGAGTTCAACTACACGTACATCTCCCAGTACGAGATCTCGGCCAACGGGTTTCTCGCCGACGTGGACGGGACTCACGGCCCCTCCGAGATCTCCGGTGATACCGGCAACCCCAAGCAGCGAGCGGTCGCCAGTGTGACCTGGGATAAAGGACCTGCCAGTGTCACGCTGTCTGCGAACTACACGGGGGCATTCAAGATTGTCGACCCCACCGAAGGTTGGACCACCTGCCTGGCAGCGATTCAGACCTCCGGGGACGGTTATGGCGCTGCAATATCCGGCGGGGTGACGACACTGGCTTCGCAGTGGAACCCGTACTGCTCGGTGCATTCCTTTACCTCCTTCAATCTGTACGGCAGGTACGCGGTGTCTGAGCATTTCTCCGTGCACGGCTCGGTCCGTAACCTGCTCAATACGCAGCCACCGGTCGATCTGGAGACCTACGGTGGTGGCGCCTTGTACAGATACACCACGCTCGATCAGGACGGCGCAGTGGGCCGGTTCTTCCTGCTGGGGGCGACCTACACGTTCTGACCCCGATCTGTCGCCTCTTGAGCAATCGGCCCCTCCCGGGGCCGATTGTTTTTGTACCGGCCGAAACGCGCGGATGAGCGAGCAACTGCGGCCCCCTTCACATTCTCAGTACGGGCAGACCGTTCCTGTGACCATTCGGTGACATTCGTGCCGCGCGGCCGCCGTTAAGCTCGTCCGATGCACCAGATCGGTGTCGTAGGTCTGTCCTACCGGCATGCCGGCGTGGACGAAGTCGCCCGTTTTGCGGTGCCGCGGGCGCAGATTCCGGCGTGCCTTCCGGCACTGCGCACGCTGCTGCGGGCCTCCGAGATCCTCTACATTGGCACCTGCAACCGGGTCGAAGTGGTCTACTCGACCGAGGACGGCAGTGCTGCGGGAGATGCCCGGCGGGAGGTGTTTCGCCTCCTCACGGGACGCGAGCCCGAGCCGGGCGAGGCTGCGCGCATCCTGCGCGCCTGGACCGGCGAGGCTGCCGTCGAACACCTGTTTCTCCTCGCCTGCGGCCTGGACTCCGCTCAAACCGGCGAGCATGAGATCGCCGCGCAGCTGCGCGGCGCCTGGGAGGATTCGCGCGCCGCGCAAACCTGCGGCCCCGTTCTTGACCGGCTGATCGGGGAAGCCCTTGGCATGGCGCGCCGGGTACGCCGCCTCGGTGCCGGCGTGCGCGCACCTTCGCTCGGGGACCTCGCGGCGGATCGCGTGCTGCAACATCTGGGCGACACGGGTGGACGCGTTGCGCTGATCGGCGTCTCGGCCATGACGCGCCGCTGCGCCGCAGTACTGCACCAAGCGAAGGTTCCTCTCCTCATCGTCAATCGCACCCTGCAGGCGGCGGAGGAACTCGCCGCCGCCGTGGGCGGGGAAGCACTTTCGCTCGATCGATTCCGTGATCAGCCACCATCCCTTGCCGCTGCGGTGCTCGCGGCGGGCGGTGGCGAGCCGGTGCTGGATGAGTCCGCGCTTGCCAGGCTCGGCGCCCGCACCAGATCGGCGCCGGCCCCGCTCCTGATCGATTTCGGTGTTCCCCCCAACGTCGATCCTCTCGTGGCCCAGCACGCAGGCATTGCACGCGTCGGGATGGACCACCTGATTGAAGCCGCCCAGGGGCGGCGGCTTGCGCAGCTGATGCGACTCGCACCGGTGCGGGCGGCGATCGATGATCAGCTCGCGCGATTGCGCACCGAGCTTGCGACCCGCGCTCTGGGACCGAGGCTGGCCGACCTGCGCGGCACGTTCGAACAGATCGCCGCGCAGGAGGTCACGCGTGCGCTGGCACACGAGCTGCGTACACTAGACGAGCACCAGCGCGGGCAGGTCGAGCGGCTCGGACGCGCGGTGGCGTTGCGCCTTGCGCACCTGCCACTCGCAGGTCTGCGTGCTGCCGCGGAGCACGCGAGCGCCGATGCAGTGGATGCTTTTTTTGACGGGACACGCTCGAAGCGGCGCAAGGTATGACATGACGAATCCCCAACCGCCTGCGGCCAGCGATTCCCGGCATCCGCGTTCCGCCGAGCTCTATGAACGGGCCTGCCGCGTCATTCCCGGAGGCGTCAGTTCGCCGGTGCGCGCCTTTCGCGCCGTGGGCGGCACGCCGCTCTTCATCGCGCGCGGCGCGGGCGCACAGGTGTTCGACGCCGACGGTCGCGCCTATCTCGACTTCGTCGGCTCCTGGGGTCCGCTCATCGCAGGCCATGCCCACCCGGCCGTGGTCGGCGCCGTGACCGAGGCGCTGGCGCGCGGCTCGAGCTTCGGCGCGCCGTGCGCGCCGGAAGTGGAGCTCGCCGAGCGGATCGTCGCCACCTATCCGGCCGTTGAGCAGGTGCGCTTCGTCTCCTCCGGCACCGAGGCTGTGATGAGTGCGATCCGTGTGGCGCGCGCGTTCACGGGACGCGACCTGATCGTTAAGTTCGCCGGCTGCTACCACGGCCATGCCGACCACCTCCTGGTCGCGGCCGGCTCGGGCCTGGCCACCTTCGGCCGTCCTTCATCGGCGGGGGTACCGGAGGCATTCACGGCCTGCACGCGCGTGCTGCCGCTCGACGATGAGGCGGCCGCCGAGCGACTGTTTGCCGCAGACGGCGCGCGGATCGCCGCCCTCATCATCGAGCCGCTGCCGGCCAATCACGGCCTGCTGCCGCAGCGCCGCGAATTCCTCGAGGCGCTGCGGCGCCTCACCCGCCAGCACGGCGCGCTGCTCATTTTCGACGAGGTGATCTCGGGGTTTCGGCTGGGCCCGGGCGGGGCGGCGCAGTGGCTCGCGATCGCGCCCGATCTTGCCACCTTCGGCAAGGTGATCGGCGGGGGCATGCCGGTCGGGGCCTTCGGCGGAGCGCGCGCCATCATGGCGCGCCTCGCACCCGACGGCGACACCTACCAGGCCGGGACGCTCTCGGGTAACCCGGTGGCGATGACCGCGGGGCTGGCGACGCTGGACCTGATGATGCGCGAATCGGGCTGGGAGCAGCTGGAGGCGCGCGGCGCCGAACTCGAGCGCCTGCTGAAACCGGTGCTGGCGAACTGCCCCTTCCCGGTGCAGCTGGTGCGCGTCGCCTCGCTCTTCTGGCTGTCTTTTCACGGGGCGGCCCCCCCGCGCACCGCCGCAGCACTGAGCGCGCGCGAGAGCGCGCGCTTTGCGGCGCTGTTCCACGCCATGCTCGATCGCGGCATCTACCTGCCGCCTTCCGGCTACGAGGCGTGTTTCCTGTCCCTTGCGCACGGCTCGGCTGAGCTGACGCGTTTTGCGAACGCCTTACGCGATGCGCTGGGTGCGATCGAATGAAGGCGACCCGGGTCTTCCAACTCACGACACTCGCTCTGGTGCTGGTGTCCGCCGTGCAGGTCGGCTGGTGGTTGCTCGACCAGCATGCCTACACGGTCGAAAAGGTGAGTGCGGCGCACGCGGCATACGTTGCACAGACGGCCGCCGCGCAGGCGCTGCTCGATTCGGGCAGCAGCGCGCAGCGCGTCCAGCAGCTGCTGCCGGGCATCCGCATCAGCGCGGGCCGCGCCGCGCTGGCTCCGGAGCTGGCCCGCTCGCTCACCACCGAGGAACGTCGCCGTGCCAACCAGTACGCCTGGGAGGGCGGATTCTTCCTGCTGGCACTCGCCTTGTGCATCGCCGTGATCGCGCGCGCCCTGCGCGCCGAGCGCCACGTGTACGAGGAGCAGGACAGCTTTCTCGCGCTGGTATCGCACCAGTTCAAGACCCCGCTCGCAAGCCTGCAGCTCTCGCTCGAAACGCTGGCGCTGCGCAGCCCCCCGCCGCCGGTTGCGCGCACGCTGATCGATCGCATGCTCGCAGACATTGCGCGCATGGAGCTGATGGTCACGCAGATCCTCGAGAGCGCGCGCCTGGAGCGCGGGCGGGTCGAGTTCAAGTCCGAGCCGCTGCAGCTAGCGGGTGCCGTGGCGCGCGTGATCGCGCAGCTCGAGGAGCGCTCGCGCGCAGAGCGCATCGAGTTCGTGAGCGACATCCAGCCGGAGCTGCACATCGCAAGCGACGCACTGGCGCTCGATGTGGTGGTTCGCAACGTGCTCGAGAACGCGCTGGCCGCCGTCAGGAGCGCCGGCGGCGGCAGCATTGCGCTCAGCGCGCGTGCGGCAAACGACGAGGTGGAGCTGTCGGTGCGTGACAGTGGCGTGGGCTTTCAGCCCGCCGACGGCGCGCGGCTGTTCGAGAAGTTCACGCGCCTGCACGGCGCCGGCCACTACGGCACGGGGCTCGGGCTTTTCATCGTGCACCGCATGATGCAGCTCGGGCAGGGCCGGGTGCGCGCGCACAGCGAGGGCGTAGGGCGCGGCGCGTGCTTCGTGCTCACCTGGCCTGCCGCTCAGGTACCACGGTCATGAGCCTGCCGGTCAGTGCAGCCACGCACGTGCTGGTGGTGGAGGATGATCCGCACCTCGCCGCCGGTGTCATGGAAAACCTGCGCGCCGAAGGTTACGAGGTCACCAGCGCCGGCGATGGCCGGCAGGCGCTCGCCTGGCTCAGCGAGCATGCCTGCACCCTCATCGTGCTGGATGTGATGCTGCCCGGCGTGGACGGCTTTGCCCTCTGCCGCACGCTGCGCGAGCAGGGCAACAGCACACCGGTCCTGTTCCTGACCGCGCGCGGCGATCCGGCCGACCGTGTGCGCGGACTCGAGGCCGGCGGCGATGACTACCTGGCGAAGCCGTTTCACCTGCAGGAGTTTCTGCTGCGCGTGCGCGCCATCGTGCGGCGCTGGGAGTGGTATCGCAGCGCCTCCGCCACGGCCGCCACCGCGGTGCTGCGCTTTGGCGGTAATGAGGTGGATTTCCGCGCCTTTCGCGCCCGTGCCTGGAACGGCGAGTCGCAGGAGCTCACCGAGAAGGAGGCGATGATTCTGAAGGTGCTGGCCGAGCACGCCGGTCAGATCGTCTCGCGCGAGGATCTGCTCGAGCGCGTGTGGGGCTACGATGTGTTCCCCTCCACCCGCACGGTGGACAATTTCATCCTGCGACTGCGCAAACGCTTCGAGAAGGATCCCGCCAATCCGCGGCATTTCCTCACCGTCTGGGGGGTCGGGTACCGATTCCTGAGCGAGGGTGAAGCGTGAGCGCGCCGCTGCGCATCGCTACACGCGGCTCGGCGCTCGCGCTGTGGCAGGCGCGTCACGTCGCCGCTCTGGTGAGCGCGCAAGCCGGATCACCGACGGTCGAGCTGGTGCCCGTGCAGACCACGGGAGATGTGCAAAGCGAGGTGCCGCTGTGGAAGGTCGGCGGTCGCGCGTTCTTCACCCGCGAGATCGACCGCGCGCTCATTGAGGGCGCAGCAGACATTGCCGTGCACAGCCTGAAGGATCTGCCCACGCAAATCGAGTCGGGCCTGAACCTGGTTGCGACACTGGCCCGCGCGGATCCGCGCGATGTGCTCGTGAGCCGCGGCGGCGTGCCGCTTGCACAGCTTGCGCCGCGCGCACGTATCGGCACGAGCAGCCTCAGGCGGCGGGCCTTTCTCGGCCGCCTGCGCCCGGATGCCGTGCTGGTCGAGCTGCGCGGCAACGTGCCGACCCGCATCGAACGGCTGCAGCACGGCGACTATGAGGCCATTGTGCTCGCCGCCGCCGGCGTCGAACGACTGGGACTTCAGCGGCACGTCACCGAGTACCTCGACCCGGACAGCTTTCCCCCGGCGGTGGCGCAGGGCGTGATCGGGGTGTGTGCGCGCGCGGGAGACTGGGCGAGCTCCCGCTGGCTCACCGCGCTCGATGACCTGGACGCGCGTCTCACCTCAAGCGCCGAGCGGGCGCTGCTGCAGCGCCTGGAAGGCGGCTGCCAGGTGCCGCTCGGTGCGCTGGCGACACTGAAGCAGGGCACCCTGACGCTCATGGCGCGGGTGTGCGCGCCGGATGGCTCGCGGGAGTTGTCGGCCCGCGCGGATCAGCCCGCAGGTGCGCAGGATGATTCCATGGCGCTCGGACGGCGCGTGGCGGATGAGCTTCTCACGCGCGGCGCGGCCGAGCTGATCGCGCAAACGCGCAGCGCGCAGGGGGTCGAAGAGCCGTGAGCGCGCCTGCCAGCTTAAGCCCGGTCGTGGTCACGCGTGCGGAAGGCAGCGAGGGTCCCTTGAGCCGCGAGCTGCGCGAGCTGGGACTGCAGGTGCTGTCCTGGCCTGCGGTCCGCGTCGCGGTCGCCGACCTTGCGGCCCTGGAGCGCTCGCTCGCCTCGATACAGTCCTTCGCTTGGATCGTGTTCGCCAGCCGGCAGGCGGTCGGCGCGGTACTCGAGCGCATGCCGCTCGCCCCCCATGGCGTGCGCATCGCCGCCGTTGGCAGCGCGACCGCGCAGGTCCTGCGCCAGCGTGGCTGGCCGGTGGATCTGACTCCGGATGAGGCCAACGCCGCAGGTCTCGTGGCTGCCTTCGCCGCGCAGGGCTCGAGCGCCGCCGCGGGCCTCAAGATCCTCTATCCGGCCAGCTCGCGTGCGCTGCCGACGCTTGCCGCCGGCCTCTCGCAGCTGGGTGCGGTCGTGACGCAGGTCGAGGCCTACCGCACCGAGGCTGCGACACTCGATCTCACCCACTGCCGCGAGTGGATCGCACGCGATGCGATCGGCGCGGTGACGTTCGCGAGCCCTTCGGCCGTGACCGAACTTGCGCAGGCACTCGGCGAGACGGATTTCCAGCGCCTGCTGTCGGGAGCCGCGGCAGTGGCCATCGGACGCACCACCGCCCGTGAGCTCAGCGCGCGCGGGCATGCGGCCACGGTGGCCGAGTCCGCGACGCTGCACAGCCTCGCCGTCACCACTTTTCGCCTGTTGCAAACGAGAGCCTGAGACTATGGGATTTCCGAATGAGAGACCGCGGCGCACCCGTGCGTCCGATGCCTGGCGGCGCATGGTGCGCGAGACGCACCTGACGGCCGATGCGTTCATCTATCCCATGTTCGTCGTGCCGGGGCGTGCCGTACGTCACCCGGTCGAGAGCATGCCGGGGGTCTGTCAGCTGTCGGTGGACGAGGCGGTGAAGGAGGCAAAGTCGGTCGCCGCCCGCGGCGTGCTGGCGGTCATGCTGTTCGCCGCTCCTTCGGTCAAGGACGCGGCCGCGAGCGACGCCCTCGATCCGAACGGGCTGGCGAGCCAGGCGATCGGCGCCATCAAGGCGGCCTGTCCTCAGCTTCTGGTGTGGGCGGACGTGTGCCTGTGCGGGGCCACCGATCACGGTCACTGCGGTCACGTATCGGGCCAGGGGGTGATCGACAACGACTCATCCATTGCAACGCTGGCGAGGGTCGCCCTCAACTACGCGCGCGCGGGAGCCGATGCCGTGGCGCCGAGTGACATGATGGACGGGCGGGTGGGGGCGATCCGCGCGCTGCTCGACGGGGAGGGGCACGCCCACACTCCGATCGTCGCCTACGCCGCCAAGTACGCCTCCAGCTTCTACGGACCGTTCCGGGACGCGGCCGAGTCCGCGCCCGCCTTCGGCGATCGTCGTTCATACCAGCTCGACCCCGCCAACGCGCGCGAGGCGCTGCGCGAGGTTCTCCTGGACGTGGCGGAGGGTGCCGACCTCGTCATGGTGAAGCCCGCCGGCCCCTACCTCGACATCATCCGCCAGGTGCGTGATGCGGTGCGCGTGCCGGTCGTCGCGTACCAGGTTTCCGGGGAGTTCAGCCTCATCAAGGCCGCCGCCGCGCGCGGCTGGATCGATGAACGCGCCGCCGTGCTCGAGACGCTGACGGGGATCCGGCGCGCGGGCGCCGACCTCATCATCAGCTACTTCGCAGCCGAAGTGGCACAGTGGCTCGCGTGAACGCCGCCAGCGCCCGTGGCAGCGCGGAGGGCGCGTTTCTGGCGGCCTGCCGCCGTCAGCCCGTGCCGCATCGGCCCATCTGGATCATGCGCCAGGCGGGGCGCTACCTGCCCGAGTACCGGGCGCTGCGCGCCAGGGTCGACTTCGAGACCCTGACCCGCACGCCGGATCTGGCCGCGGAAGTCACGCTGCAGCCGCTGCGGCGTTTTGATCTGGATGCCGCGATTCTCTTCAGCGACATCATGACCCCGCTGCAGGGCATGGGCATTCCCCTCAGCTTCGAGCCTGGTCCGGTGGTGCGCGAACCGATCCGCAGCCTGGCGCAGATCGAGGCGCTGCCGGGCCTCGTGCCGGCCCGCGACGTGCCGTTCGTGCTGGAGAGCGTGCGGCTGGTACGCGCCGCCGCGCCGCGTGGCGTGCCGCTGATCGGCTTCGCCGGCGCACCCTTCACGCTCATGTGTTATCTCGTGTGCGGCAGGCCGTCCAAGGAGTTCGCGGCGGCGCGCGCCTTCCTTTACGCGCAGCCGCAGGCCGCCCTGCGCCTGCTCGAGCGGCTCGCCGATGCGATGGCCGCCTACCTTGCGGCCCAGGCGGCCGCGGGCGCCCAGGCGCTCATGCTGTTCGAGTCGTGGGCGGGCCTGCTCGCGCCGCGCGAGTTCGCAGCATTCGCGCTGCCGGCCGTGCGACGCACGCTTGCGGCGCTGCGCAGCTCAAACGTGCCACTCATCTACTACGTGAATCAGGGATCGGCGCTCATGCCGGCGGTGGCGGGACTGGAGGTGGACGTGGTTGGCGTCGACTGGCGCTCGGAGCTCTCGCAAGTGCGCCAGGTGCTGGGTCCCGACACGGCGGTGCAGGGAAATCTCGATCCCGCCGCCTTGTTTGCCCCGCCCGAGGCGCTGCGCCGGCACGCCGATGCCGTGCTCGATCAGGCCGGAGCCGCTCCCGGACACATCTTCAATCTGGGCCATGGCATATGGCCCGATACCGACCCTGATGCAGTCGCGCGGCTGGTGGACTACGTGCATGAGCGGCGCTAGCGACGTCGCCGCCTCCGCCACCGCGCATTTTCACGACCTGCAGGGGCGCCTGTGCGCCGCCTTCGAGGCGTTCGAGCCGCAAAGCCGTTTCACGATGCGCACCTGGAGCAAGCCGCAGGGGCATCGACTGCAAGGCGGCGGCGACTCGCGGCTGATGCGCGGCGCGGTGTTCGAGAAGGTCGGCGTGAATGTCAGTCACGTGTGGGGTGTGTTGCCGAGTGAAGCGCGCGGCCAGGTGGCCGGTTGCGAGGCCTCCGACGGGCGCTTCGTCGCCTGCGGCCTCTCGCTCGTCGCCCACATGCAAAATCCCTATGTGCCCGCGGTGCACCTGAACCTGCGCTACCTGTCGACCAGCCGGGCGTGGTTCGGTGGCGGCTCGGATCTCACGCCGAGCTTCCCGTTCGAGCAGGACACGCAGGACTTTCATGGCGCGCTGCGCGGCGCCTGCGATGCCTACCGGGCGGGCGCGTACGATGAGTTCAAGGCCTGGTGTGACCGCTACTTCTACCTGCCGCACCGCCAGGAGCCGCGCGGCGTGGGCGGAATCTTCTTCGATGATCTCGCCGGCGCGGATGCGGCGGCCGACTTTGCCTTCGTGCGCTCGGTCGGGGAGGCGCTGCTTCAGGTTTATCCGCGCATCGTGGCGCGGCGCAAGGACACCCCCTACGACGATGCCGCCCGGGAGCGCCTGCTACTCAAGCGCGGCCGTTACGTGGAGTTCAACCTGGTCTACGACCGGGGTACCCGCTTCGGCTTCAGTACTGATGCGGATCCGGATGCGTATCTGATGAGTCTGCCGCCGCTGGTGAAGTGGTGAGCCCCGCGGCGATCACCGTGGCGCGAAACCTGAGCCAGTTGACGGGAGCCGACCGGAACAGCTTCAGCGGACCGGCTCCTGCGGCAGCGCGCCAATGATCTCCCAGGGCGACGCCGATCGCCTCCAAAGTCTCGGCCGGCGGCCGCCACAGACGCTGCAGTCCCAGATAGGTCACCACGGTAGCCTCCCTTCAGATTCTCGCCTTTACTTAAGGAGTGTGCGGCACAGGCCCCGGTTCCCGCAAAAAGTGTTGCCCGTTGGCGACGGACGTTTAAACGCGCCGCGGACGGAGCAGCTCTAAAGATCAGATGACACACGCTCTGGGGCAGGAAACGCGGGTCGATTGGGAAGGCGCGCTCGTGCAGCGAGCCTGTGCCGGGGACACGCGCGCCTTTGAGAGGCTGTACCGCGAGCACGCGGGGCGGGTTTACGGGCTGTGCCTGCGCATGACGCGGGACGCTCAGCTGGCAGAGGATTGTACGCAAGACACTTTCATCAACGCGTGGCGGGCGCTCTCGAGGTTCGAGACGCGCAGCTCACTGTCGACCTGGCTGCACCGCATCGCGGTGAACGTAAGCCTGGCGAAGCGCCGCAAGAGCACCCCGGTTGAGCCCTCTCCCGAGGATGAGGAGGGCGCGGTCGCCCTCGAGTGGACGCTCGAAACGCCGCTCGAGGAGCGCGAGATCGAGGCGGCGATCGGCGCATTGCCCGATGGGGCGCGCGATGCCCTGGTGCTGCATGCCCTGTACGGTTACTCGCACGGCGAAGCCGCGCAGATGCTGGGCATCGCGGAGGGAACCTGCAAGGCCCAGTTGCACCGCGCCCGCAAACTGCTGCGCGAGAGACTCGATCTGGAGGTTAACTGACATGGCCGCCCCGCAAGATCCGCCATCACGCAAGCTCGGCTCTCTGCACGAGCTGCCGCAGGCCATCGAACCTGCGCGCGACCTGTGGCCTGCGATCGAAGCGCGCCTGAAGGAGCTGCACCCGGGCGAGTTGCCCGGGACGGATGCCAGGGCTGTCAGGGTCCGGAGCGGGGCGCGGCTGCGCTGGCTGGCCGCCGCCGCCATGGTGGCGAGCGTTGCGGTGGGTGTATGGATCGGCCGCAGCGTGGTGCCGGGCGAGGGCGGACAGGGCACCGGAGTCGCGAGCAAGCTGACCGCGCAAACGGGCGCGACGGATCCTGGAGCGCCGACGGCACTCGATACGGCGTATGAAGCCGATCCGCGCTATCAGCACCAGCGCGCGGCGCTGCTCGGCTCGCTGCAGGCGCAGCTCGCAAAGCTGCCGCCGGCCTCGCGCGCCAAGGTCATGGCAAGTCTTGAGACGATCTGGCATGCCAAGCAGGATCTGGAGCAGGCGCTCGGCAAGGATCCGGGCAATGCTCTGCTTGAGGAGCTTCTGGTCAACACTTATCAGGATGAAATGCGCGTCCTCACCGACGTGCACGAAGCCAGCGAATCTGGCAGGGGTATCTGAACATGCGTACGGTTTCCACTTGGTCGGCGTCCCTCCTGCTGCTCGCGGCGGGCGCCACGGCACAGGCCAGCGATTTCGAGCGCGAGATCGGGGTACAGCCGAAAGGCGTGGTCGACATCTCCAACGTCAGCGGCTCGATCGAGGTGAGCGCATGGGACCGCCCCGAGGTCAGCGTGCGCGCAGAGCTCGGCAGGGGCGTCGATCACGTCGATGTCTCCACCGAAGGCACGCGCACCACCATCAAGGTGGTCCTGCCGAGCGGCCACTCGTTGGGGCGCGGCGACGCGGAGCTGCACGTGAAGATCCCCAAGGACAGTGAGCTGGATGTCTCGGCGGTGAGCGCCGATGTGACCACGAGCGGGGTGCAGGGCGTGCAGCGCTTGAGCGCGGTGAGCGGCGATGTCGACGCCGAGATCGCCGGTTCCGACTTCGAGCTCAAGACGGTGAGCGGGGACGTGAAGGTGAAAGGCCACGGCCAGCCGGCACGGCTGCACCTGAATACGGTGAGCGGGGACGTGCACCTCGAGCACGGCGCGGGCGATTTCGAGGCGAGCACGGTCAGCGGAACGCTGGTCGTGTCGCTCGACAGCGCAACTTCGGTGCGCGCCCACACCACCTCGGGCGATCTGCGCTTCAATGGCAGGCTGGCGCGCGGGGCGTCGTTCGAAGCCACCACGGTGAGCGGCGATCTCAACGTGCGCGCGAGCGCCGAGGGCGGTTACGCCTACGAGGTCTCGAGCTTCAGCGGCGACATCGGCAACTGCTTCGATGCCAAGGCCGAACGTGCCAGCCGCTACGGGCCCGGCAGCACGCTGCAGGGCACGCGCGGCGAGGGCGCCGGCCACATGCACCTGAAGACGATGAGCGGCGACATCGAGCTGTGCGACCGCAACTGAAAGAGTGCGCGCGATGCCGCTAGAATGAGCCGGTGACGACCCGCTCAGGCTCTCCGACGGACTCCCCGATCGCCGACGCCCTGCTTGGCTGGTACGGGCGGGCCGGGCGGCGCCATCTTCCCTGGCAGCGCTCGCGCAGCCCCTACCGCGTATGGGTATCGGAGATCATGCTGCAGCAGACCCAGGTCGAGAGCGTCATCCCCTACTACCAGCGCTTCCTCGCGCGTTTTCCGGATGTCACTGCGCTGGCCGGCGCTGCCATCGATGAGGTGCTGCACCTGTGGTCGGGATTGGGCTATTACGCCCGCGCGCGCAACCTGCATCGCGCCGCGATCCGGATCCGCGATGAGTACGGCGGCGAGTTCCCCGGCTCGTTCGCGCAAGTCGAAGCGCTGCCGGGCATCGGCCGCTCGACGGCCGGCGCGATTCTCGCCCTCTCCAGCGGGGCGCGCTTTGCGATCCTCGATGGCAACGTGCGGCGTGTGCTGGCGCGTTACTTCGGTGTGGCCGGTGCGCGCGCCGACCGCAGCCTCGAGCAGCGCCTGTGGCAGCTCGCGGAGCGCTGCACGCCGCACGCTCGCGTGGACGAGTACACGCAGGCCATCATGGATCTGGGTGCGACGGTGTGCGTGCGGCGCAAGCCCCTGTGTACGCACTGCCCGATCAGCGCGGGATGCTTTGCGCGGCGCACGGACCGGCAGCACGAGCTGCCGGCGCCGCGCCGCGCGCCCGTCCGCACCGCGCGCCGCGTATTCATGGTCGTGGCGCTCAGGCAGTCCGGCGCGGTGTTACTCGAGCGGCGGCCCGAGAGCGGAGTGTGGGGAGGCCTTTGGTGCCTGCCCGAGTTCAGCACCGCCACCGCGGCGGCCGCCTTCGTGCGCGGCAACCTCGGCGCCGCCGCCATCGCACCGCAACCGCTGGCGACGCTCGAACACGCGTTCACTCACTTCGACCTCACCATCACGGCTCTGCTGGTGCGCTGCGAGGGGGCGGCCGCGCTCGTGGAGGAGGGTGGGGAGCTTTGGTATAACGTCCGCGAACCCGCCCGCATCGGCTTGCCCGCTCCCATCTCGGCACTGCTGTCGCGCCTCGCGGGCGACAGCCTGTTCGACGTGCAGGGGGCCTGAAGCGCGCAAGCCGGAGGTGCTATCGTGTCACGCATGGTGCATTGTGTTCTTCTGAAGCGCGAGCTCGCCGGTCTCGACCGGCCGCCCTATCCGGGCGAGCTCGGCAAGCGCATCTACGAGAATGTCTCGAAGGAAGCCTGGGCAAGCTGGCTGAAGCACCAGACCATGCTGATCAACGAGTATCGGCTCACGCCAATCGAGCCCAAGGCGCGCAAGTTCCTCGAGACGGAGATGGAGAAGTTCTTCTTCGGGGCAGGCTCGCAGGCACCCGACGGCTACCAGCCTCCCAAACCCGGTTAGCGGGCGAACTAGAGACGGATCAGGCCGCGTTTATGTGCGACCGCGACGGCTTCGGTGCGGCTGATGGCGTCGAGCTTGGTGAGGATCGCCTTCACGTGCGTCTTGGCGGTGCCCTCGGTGATCGACAGCCGCCGCGCGATGTCCTTGTTGCTGCGACCCTGCGCGACGAGCTGCAGCACGTCGAGCTCGCGCTGCGTGAGGCTCGGCTTTGCCATGCGCTGCAGCGCCTTGGCCGCGACAGCCGAAGAGGTGTAGGGACGATCCTCGCTGACGGCGCGGATAGCAGACAGGATTTCCTGCCGCGGCGCATCCTTCAGCAGATACCCCTTCGCTCCCTGCGACAGGCACTGGAAGATATCCTCATCGCCATCGTAGGTGGTCATGATGAGGATGCAGGCCTTGGGGTTGATCTCAAGTACGCGCTGAACCACCGACACACCATCGCGCTTGGGCATGCGCAGGTCGAGCACCATCACGTCCGGCCGGTGCTGCTCGTAGAGGGCGATCGCCTCCTCGCCATCACCCGCCTCGCCGACCACCTCCATGTCCGCCTGCTGATTGACCATCGCAACCAGCCCGTCGCGAACTACCGGGTGATCATCAGCCAGCACGACGCGGATGTGCGTCTTCATGACCGCTGCCACTAGGACGCTCTTTTCAGCATACGCACACTGACGCGCGTGCCGCGGCCCGCCTCGCTGTCGATCTGCCACTGTCCGCCGATGGCACCGGCGCGCTGGCGCATGCTCACCAGTCCAAATCCCTGCCGGGCCAGCTGCTCCGGGCTCTGTTGCATTCCGACGCCGTCGTCCGCCACGGCCAGCGTCCAGTGCGTGGGTTCGTCCGTCATCGTGATGCGCACCATCTGCGGGCGGGCGTGGCGCACCGCGTTGCTCACCGCCTCCTGGGCGATGCGCAGCAGTTCATGCTCGTGCTCGGGCTTCAAACCGGTCGCGATCCCAGCGCCTTCAAAGCTGCAGCTGACGCCGCCGGGCACCGTGGAGCGATCGGCGAGCTGGCGCAGCGCCAGTTCCAGTCCCGCGCGACGAGTCTGGTCCAGGCGCAGTGCCATGACCGAGCGGCGCGCCTCGGCGAGACCGTCGCGTGCCAGCTCACGGATGCGCGAGTGCGTGATGGTGAGCACCGAGCCGCGCTTGCGGCAGGAGGGGAATTCCTCCACCGCGCCAAGCTGCAGCAGGATGCCGGTGAAGGCCTGTGCCAGGCCGTCATGGATCTCCTGGCCGATGCGCGTGCGCTCCATGAGCACGGCGGCTTCCTTGGCGGAGTAAGCCAGACGAGTGAGCTGCACGGCGAGAGTGGCCTGCTGCGCGAGCGCCACCAGCAGCTCGCTGCGCTGCACGTCGTGCGCCTCGCGCTGAAAGCTCATGACGAGAAAGCCGACGCTGCGCGCGCCGAACACCAGCGGGTAGACCACGGTGCCGACCGCGCCGGCGTTGCGCTGATACTCGAGCGCCCCCGGCCAGGTCTCGTCCTGGTTGGCGGCGAGCTGCAGATAGAGCGGCTCGCGCAGGTCCGCGAAGCGCGCGGTGAACGGTGAACCTGCCACCGGTACGCTGGTGGCATAGGGCGGATCGGCGAGCTGCCCGTCCCGCACGTGCGCGACGATGCGCCATTCCTGCAGGGAGTCCTTGAGCACGATCACCGCTCCGGACATGGCGTCGAACTGCCGGGTCGCCTCGAGCAGCATGTGGCCCATGAAGCTGTGAAGATCGGTCTCGCCGGCCAGCCGCTCGAGGTTGCCGCGGATCACCGCGTTGGCCTTGGCGAGCTCTGCGACACGCTCCTCGGCGGCATGCTGGCGTTCGCGGCGCACGTCATCGACCAGCCGCTCGCGATACAGCGCCGCGCCGATGACGCCCGCGGCGGTCTCAAGCGTTGCAAGCTCCGAGGAGTCGATGGCGCGGTGCTGGCGCGTGTTGTCGAACCCCACCACGCCCATGAACTCGCCGGCCACGAAGATCGGCACGATGGCCTTGGTCTGGGTGCCAATGCCCTCGATGACCGAGACGGCATTGCCGGCGGAGACCTCGCTCTTGCTGAAGCACACACTGCGTCCGGCGCGCAGCTCCGCACACACGCCGGAGAAATTGCGCTCATCGCAGGAGGGCGCCGAGTCCTGCAGCGAGGGCGTCACGCCCTCGGCCGTCCACTCGCTGACCACCACCAGCAGCGGCTCGCCGTTCGGGCCGGTGCGGGTCTGCATCAGGTTGACCCGGTCCACGTGCGCGGCCTCGCCGAGCAGGCCGAGCACGCCGGGGATCGCGGCGCGCACGTCGGGGGCCTCGAGCAGCTGGCGGCTGGCCTTCGCGGAGGCAATGAGCAGCCGCTCGCGGGCGCGCAGCGATTCGTTGATGCGGGTCAGCTCCTCCGCACACGGGGCGGGTTCGGCTTGCGGTTCCAGCAAGGCGACATTGGCGTTCATGTCAGCGGGCGCTCGTGCGGTTGGCGGCAGATCAGAAAGTGTACTCCGGCGGCCCCGGGTTCTGCCCGCCGGCGCGCTGGTCCGGGCCTCTATCTTAAGAGGGAGTGCTGGGGGCTTGGCGCGCGGAATCAAGGGGCTAGCCCTCCGTAGACCTGACGTAATGCGGCAGGGGCGCCATTTCCCACCCCCCACCGAGAGCCTTGTAGACGGCGATCAGGCTGGTGGCCGCCTGGGTGCGCGCCTGCGCGAGCTGGTCCTCGGCGGCGAGCTGCGTGCGCTCGGCGTCGAGCACTTCCAGAAAGTCCACCATGCCGGCCTCGTAGCGATCGCGCGCGATGCGCGCCGCGATTCCGCTGGCCCGCGCCGCCTCGTCGGCATCCTTCAGGCTGTCGCGGGTGCGCGCGTGGGTCACCAGCGCATTCTCGGTCTCCTCGAGCGCGCGCAGCACGCTTTGCTGGTAGGCGGCGAGCGAGATATCGGCACGCGCGCGGCTGCCGGCGACCTCGGCGCGCACGCGCCCGAGATCGAAGGCCGCCCAGGAGATTCCAGGTCCGATCACGTAGCCGCGCGAGGAGGACTCACCGAGATAGCCCGGTTCGAGCGCCGAGTAAGAGAAGCTACCGCTGAAGGTGACCTTGGGGAACAGATCGCCGATGGCGACGCCGACCAGGGCGGTGGAGGCGGCGAGCTGGCGCTCGGCGATGCGCACATCGGGCCGGCGGCGCAGGAGCCCCGCCGGATCGCCGACCGCTGTGAGCTGCGGCAGCTGCGGCAGCTCGCGCGCTGGCGCCAGCAGATCGTTGAGCGCGTTGGGTTCGCGACCGGTGAGAACGCCGAGCCGGTGGATCGAGCGTGCGACGGAGGCCTCGAGCGGGCCGATGGTGGCAAGCGTCGAGGACAGCTGCGACTGCGCACGCGCCGTGTCGAACTCGGTGCCGCGCCCGGCGTCCAGCCGCGCCTGCGTCAGCTGCAGGGCTTCGCGCTGGTTGTCGACATTGCGGCGCGCCACGGCGAGCTGGGTCTGCTCGCCACGCAGCTCGAAATAGGTGCGGGCGACCTCGGCAGTGACCGACACCTGCGCATCGCGCAGGCTCGCTTCGGCTCCCTGCAGCTGGGCACCGCTTGCTTCGACGTTGCGGCGCACCCGCCCGAAGAAATCGAGCTCCCAGAAGGCATCGAAACCTGCGTCGTAGAAACGTGCGTCGAGCGGCGCGCCGGTGCCGGTCAGGCTCTCCGCAGCTGACAAGCGCTCCTTGGTGTATCCGCCGGAGGCGGTGACCGTCGGCGCAAGATCAAACTGCGCCTGGCGGCGCTGCGCGCGCGCCTCCACCAGACGGCCCAGGGCAATGCGCAGGTCGTGGTTGGCATCGAGCGCCTCCTCGACCAGCTGCCCGAGGGTCGGATCGTTGAACTCCTTCCAGAACTTCGCCTGCGCCTCCTCGCCCGAATACGGGCCCTCCTGTGCGGCGGCAAACTTCGGCGCGACCGGCGTCGCCGGCTTCACGTACTCAGGCCCCACCGCGCAGCCGGCGAGCGCCGCCATGACCGCGACGATTGCGATGAGAGTAACGAGCACGGCAAAGGCGGCGCCGCGGCGCAGGGTGGCCTCAGTCATGGGACGCTTCCCTGGCAGGCAGCAGTGGGGCGACGGTGCGCGCGGCCTGCCGCGCGGTGACGCGGCGCACCAGCACGTAGAACACCGGCGTGAGCAGCAGGCCGAACAGCGTGACGCCCAGCATGCCGGCGAACACGGTGAATCCGAGCGTGTGCCGCACCTCGGCTCCGGCGCCGGAGGCGAGCATCAGGGGCACCACGCCCATGATGAAGGCCATCGAGGTCATGAGGATCGGACGCAGCCTCAGGTGTGCCGCCTCGAGCACCGCGGCAGTCGCATCGCGACCGTGCTCCTCCTGCAGGTGCTTGGCGAATTCAACGATCAGGATGGCGTTCTTGCAGGCAAGTCCCACCAGTACCAGAAGGCCGATCTGCATGAAGATGTTGTTGTCGCCGTGGCTTAAGCGCACCGCGGTCAGAGCCGGCAGCAGGCACATCGGCACGATGAGAATGATCGCCAGCGGCAGGCTGAGGCTCTCGTATTGTGCGGCGAGCACCAGGAACACGAACAGCACGCACAGCGGGAACACCACCGCCGCGGTGCTGCCGGAGACGATCTGCTGATAGGCAAGATCGGTCCACTCGTACGTCATGCCGCGCGGCAGTGTTTCATCGAGGATCTTCGCGATCGCCGCCTGCGCCTGGCCGGAGCTGAAGCCAGGGGCGGGCCCGCCGTTGATGTCCGCCGCACGATAGGCGTTGTAGCGTTGCACCACGTCCGGGCCAAAGGACTGCGACACGCTGATCACCGAGCCGAGTGGCACCATCTCGCCGCTCGCGTTGCGCGTCTTGAGCGGCAGCACGTCATCGAGCTGGGAGCGAAACGGAGCGTCCGCCTGCGCGACCACCTGGTAGGTGCGGCCGAAGCGGTTGAAGTCATTGATGTAGAGCGAGCCCAGGTACACCTGCAGCGTCTCGAACACATCCGAGAGCTTCACGTTCTCGCGCTTCACCTTGGTCCGATCGACGTTGATGTCCAGCTGCGGCACGTTGATCTGGTAGGTGCTGAACGCCCCTCCCAGGGCGGGTTCCTTGTTGGCCCTGGCGAGTGCCTCCGACAGCGAAGCGAACAGCGCTTCGGGGCCCGCATCCGAGCGATCCTCCACCTGCAGCTTGAATCCGCCGAGCGTGCCCAGCCCGATGACCGGCGGCGGGGTGACCACCAGCACGAACGCATCCTGGATGGGGGCGAGCTTCGCGTTGAGCGCCGCGGCGATGGCGCGGGCCGATGACTGACCCGAGCTGCGATCGGCGAAGTCATCGAGCGGGAAGAAGATGAGGCCGGAGCTTGAGCTCTGGGTAAAGCCGTTGACGGACATGCCGGCGAATTCCACCGCATGGGAAACACCCGGCTGCTTGAGTCCGATATCGGCGATGCGGCGCACGACGCTCTCGGTGCGATCGAGCGATGCTGCCGGCGGCAGTTGTGCGACGGCGACGAGGTACTGCTTGTCCTGCTCCGGGATGAAGCCTCCCGGCAGCGCATTGAAGCCGAACCAGGTGAGGACGAGCAGACCTGCGTAGATCGAAAGCGCGATGCTGCCGTGCCTCATGGTCAGCTTCAACGCGCCGGAGTAGTTGTCGCCGGCGCGGCCGAAGCCGCGGTTGAAGCGCCGGAACAGCCCGCCGAACAGGCGATTCATGAGTCGCGTCAGGGCGTCGGGCTTGCCGTCGTGGGGCTTGAGCAGTACCGCCGCGAGTGCCGGCGAGAGGGTGAGAGAATTGAAGGCCGAGATGACCGTCGAGATGGCGATGGTGAGGGCAAACTGCCGGTAGAACTCCCCGGTCAGGCCACTCACGAAGGCCACCGGTCCGAACACCGCGCACAGCACCAGCGTGATGGCGATGATCGGGCGGCTGACCTCGCTCATCGCCACCTTGGTCGCCTGCCGCGGCGAAAGTCCTTCGGCGATGTGGCGTTCCACGTTCTCGACGACCACGATGGCGTCATCCACCACGATGCCGATGGCGAGCACCAGCCCGAACAGCGACAGGGTGTTGATCGAGAACCCGAATGCCAGCAGCACCGCAAAGGTGCCGATCACCGACACCGGAACTGCGATCAGGGGAATGAGCGAGGCGCGCCAGGTCTGCAGGAAGAGAATGACGACCAGCACGACCAGCGCCACGGCCTCCAGCAGCGTGTGCAGGACCGCATCGATCGACTGGCGCACGAACTGCGTGGGATCGTAGAGAATGCCGTAGTCCATACCCTGCGGAAAATTCTTCTTAAGCTCCTCCATGGTCTTTCTGACGCTGGCGGAGAGCTCGAGCGCATTGGCACCGGGGGACTGGAACACCGGGATCGCGAGCGAGGGCTTGTTGTCGAGCAGGCTGCGCACGCCGTAGGCCTGCGCACCCATCTCGACGCGTGCCACATCACCCAGCCGCACCAGCTGTTCGTCCACGCCGGTCTTGATCACGATGTCGCGGAACTGCTGCTCGTCGGTGAGCCGACCTGCGGTGTTGAGTGCGATTTGGAATTCGGTGCTGTTGGAGGGAGGAGCGCCCAGCTGTCCGGCGGCAACCTGTACGTTCTGCTCGCGAATCGCGTCCACGACGTCGCCGGCGGTCAGATTGCGCGCGGCGAGCTTCTGCGGATCGAGCCACACCCGCATCGAATAGTCACCACCGCCGAATACCTGTACATCGCCCATGCCCGGCAGCCGCGCCAGCACGTCCTTGACGTTCAGTACCGCGTAATTGCGCAGGTAGAGCGAGTCGTAGCGGCCGGTGGGGGAGGTGAGGTTGACGACCAGCGTCAGATTGGAGGAGGCCTTGACCGTGTTGACGCCAAGATCGCGCACTTCCTCCGGCAGGCGCGGCAGCGCCTGCGCGACACGGTTCTGCACCTGCACCTGGGCGCGATCGATGTCGGCGCCGATGCGGAAGGTGACCGTAAGCGTCAGCGAGCCATCCATGGTGGAGGTCGAGGACATGTACAGCATGTCTTCCACGCCCACGATCGCCTGCTCGAGAGGCGCCGCCACGGTGTCGGCGATGACCTTCGGGTTGGCGCCGGGGTAGGAGGCGTGCACGACGACCGAGGGCGGCACGACCTCCGGGTACTCGCTGATGGGCAGCTTGAAGAGCGCGAGCAGGCCTGCGATCGTGATGAACGTCGAGATGACGCCCGCGAAGATCGGGCGCTCGATGAAGAAGTCGGAGAGCTTCATAGAGGCGCGCGACTCAATGGCTCGAGGAGTTGTGCGCGACCAGGGCTGCTTCACCGCGATCGGCGTCAGACTCGCCCATGGCAACGCGCTGCGGGGCAACCTCGGCGCCGGGGCGCACCCGCTGCAGGCCGTTCACGATGATCGCTTCACCGGCGCCAAGGCCGCTGCGCACGACCCGCAGTCCATCGATGACCGGACCCAGCTGCACAGGCCGGTACTCGACCTTGTTGCCCGCGCCCACCACCAGAACGTAGCGCACGGTCTGGTCGGTACCCACCGCGCTGTCGTTGATGAGCACCGCATCGTACTGCCCGCTGCCCATGAGCTTCACGCGCGCAAACAGGCCGGGGGTGAAGGCGCGGTCGTGGTTGTCGAGCAGCGCCCGGCCGCGGATCGTCCCGGTAGCCGGATCCAGCGCGTTGTCGAGAAACACCATGACGCCCTGGTGCGGATAGCCGCTTTCATCGGCGAGGCCTACCAGCACCGGATTTCGGGTATCGCGTGAGCTGGCGCTTGAGCCCTCGCGCGCGAGCCTGGTGTACTTGAGATACACCTGTTCATCGCCGTCAAAGCTCACATAGATCGGATCGAGCGACACGAGCGTCGTAAGCTCGGTCTGCCCATTGGTGACGAAGTTTCCGCTCGTGATGAGTGCGCGGCTGATGCGCCCGGAGATCGGCGCGGTCACGCGTGTAAAGGACAGGTTGAGTTCTGCGGTATCGAGCGCCGCCTGAGCGGCTTCGAGGTTCGCCTGCGCCTGCTCGCTTCCTGCCGTGCGGCTGTCGTAATCCTCTTGCGAGATGGCGTGCTGGCCGAGAAGCTTGGTTGCCCGCTCGCGTTCGGACTTCGCAAGAGTCAGCTGCGAGCGCGCCTGCGCGAGCTGGGCACGCGCTTTGTCGCGCTCCGCCGCGTAAGGCCGCGGGTCGATGACGAACAGTACGTCGCCCTTCTTGACCTCACTGCCTTCGCTGAAATTCACCGAGGAGATGTATCCGGAGACCCGCGGCCGGATCTCGACCCGCTCGAGCGCCTCGAAGCGGCCCGTGAAGGTGTCGAACTCAGTCACTTTGCGCGAAATCGCCGGCGCAACGGTAACCTGCGGCAGCGGGGCTGCTTTCTGCTCAGCGGCCTCGTTGCGGGCGCACCCTGCCACGAGCAGCACTGCAGTGGAGGCCGCGGCGACCAATAGATAAGAGTGGCGCATTGACTCCTCCCGGGAATTGTTCTGAAGCGAATCCAGCGGCCAGCCCACGAAGGAGCAGCGGCCAGGTCCAATAGTTGGATCGCGGGCCGATTTGCGCCATGCGTCATAGGAGTGGCAAGAGGCGTCCCGCCCGGAAGGCGAGCCGCTCTCTCGCATGGGCTAGAGGGGATTCGAGGTGACCTGCGGCGAGACACATCGCCCGGCGCGTTCAGCTCACGGAATCAAGGAGTTAGCACTTTCGCTTGCTTGACGATCCGTGCGCGGGCCGGTCTAATACCCGGCCTTCCACTCCGGCGGCCAGGTAGCTCAGTTGGTAGAGCAGCGGACTGAAAATCCGCGTGTCGGTGGTTCGATTCCGCCCCTGGCCACCACTCAACATGCTGATTTGGCCAAGTTTTCTGCGCTCGGCCGCTCGAGTTGAGTTGGCAGATTGGCAACAGTTTCCACTTTGTTTCCAAAAACCAAGGATGCGAGCCGATCGCCGCTCGGATCGTGCTCGCGCGGAAGCATGTGGCTGTAGACATTCAGCGTAAAGGACGCGGTGGCGTGTCCCATGAGCCTCGACACACGAACGATGTCCTCGCCGTTGCTGATCATCAAGCTTGCGAACGTGTGACGCAGATCGTGGAAGCGAATTCTTCTGATGCCAGCGCGCTGAAGCGCAGGAAAGAAGCCGCGCTGCATCAGATTCGAGTGGCTCATGGGCCGCCCGTCGAGATTCGGGAAGATGAGATCGTACGGACTGTTGGGGCAGGCCAGCCGCCATACTTTCAGCTCCCTCAAGAGAAAAGTCGGGAGCGAGAGGCGCCGATACGAGGTGCGCGTCTTCGGTTCTTGAAATCGGCCTTCCTTGAATGTCCGCCGAACGTGAAACTGACCGCTTTCCCAGTCAATGTGGCTCCAGGCCGCAGCCAGGATCTCACCGACCCGGCAGCCCGTGAACACGGCGAACGAGATCAGCAATCGATAGTTGTTGGTGCCGAGCTTCCCGTTGCGATAAGTGGCGGGAATTCCGCGTCGCGCAGCGCCGCAATTTCTTCAGGCGTGAGGACATCCATGTCCAGGGGCCGCTGTTCGAGTGGCCGTTCATCTCGTGCATGGTCGACATACTCGGCCGGGTTTCGCATTAGCCATTGATTTCGCATCGCGTAGTTGAAAATCATGCTGAGGACCGTGAGCGCCTTGTTGATCGAGCGCCTGCCGAGCTTCACGTGATTTGCGCGTTGCTTCGCGCGCGCTTCGGCGAGACCGGGTTTCGCTTTCAGCTGACGAGCGACGAACGCCTCCCTGATTGAGTCGGGAATGCCCAGCTCGGCTCGAAAGCGTTCAATGTCGGTCACTTGAATCAAGCGGAGCTTGCGGTCCCCAAAATACGGGATGAGATAGCAGACAACGAGCTGCTCGTAGCTGCGCCGCGTGGACGGTCGAATCCTGACCTTGCTCTTGAGCCATCGTTTGGCCACGTCATCGAAGGTGCCGCGGCCCTCGTGCACCAGACCGTCCGCTACCTCGGCTACTCGATCTGCCAGCAGCACCCGAGCCGCGTGCAACTCTTGTTTGGCTTTCTCAAAGTGTCCTTCGGGCCGTTCGATGCGTCTCCGCTGGTTGGCGTCGTAATAGTCGGCAACCCAATGCCCGCGATACATTCTCACCGTCGCCATGGCTGCAGCTCCTCTTAGCCGGTTACCAGAATCCTCTGGTAAGCGAACCCGCGACCGTCGCGGTAGGCGCCAAGTTTGCCTCGTCCGACGCCGAGTCTCGCGGTAACTGATGTCGGACGTAGAGGCATATTTCGATGAGAGCCAGAGCGATAGATTCTTCTGTCTGGCCGGCTACATCTTCGAACGGCAGAACCGAATCGCCCTGTGCAAGGCCTGGAGCCAATCCTGCGCGACCACGGCATGCCGTACGGGCACATGAAAGAAGCCCCGGGCCCGAGCGGTGTGTTTAAGCGGGGAGATCGCGAGGAGATGCGGGAGGTCTCAATCGCCCTTCATGACTTGAAAGCGCACAGTTCCGGTGGCTACGCGATCTTTCGAATGTCCACCTCTTGCCGAGTGCGAAGGTGCATGGTCTGTGCCGCGTCAGCCCTTATACGCTCTGCAGTTACTGGTGCCTAAGCGAGATTGACTGATGTTCTCCAGCTTTCTCGTGAGCGGACGTTCGTCGTGCCCAGCATCACCGCCGGTTCAACACTTTCCGGCCGACGACCCGCGCGAGCGACTGCGGCGGGATTTCGCGAACAGCGCCGCAGGGACAGATGACGCGCACTAGGAAGTCGCCGAATACGTCGTCTGGGCGCTTTACGTGGGTGAGGACTCGCATGGGGCGCGGCTTCCACATGCGGAATGCTTGAGGATTGCTCGCCAGCCGTCGAGTTCGCTGCCATCACCGCAAATGAAATCCCCGCACTCGTAGACCCTTTCCGATATTCCTCCTTCACCCCTCAATTACGCGATTACCCTTGCAACGAACCAGCCCGCCGGCATCGCCGTCAGCCATCGTTCACCTTCAACGATGGCTCTTCAAATTCGCGCCCGCTGGACTTCACCGTTCTCCAGCTTTCCCAGCCCCGGGTTAGCCACCACCTGAGCGCGATGAGCAGAATCAAGACTGTGTCGACGGCGATGGCGGCGTGCGCTTCCGGTACATCGCCGAACGTGAGGCCATAAAGCACAACCGCGGTTTTGTGCGGAAAAACGAGCTCCCAGATGCCCGGACTTTGCCGCGGCCGCCACGCGAGGATGGCGAAGAGGCCACCGAAAACGACATAAGCGAAGGTGCGCCAGGTCTCAATCCATATCCGGTCCGACCCTGCCGCCCCCATGCGTCGAAGACCATCCGCGAAGGCGGCGAGAGTGAGCACGACCAGGAGCCAGCTCCTCGGCATACGAGTTGGATGAACACAAATTTCTTGTTGCGCCGATATCTATGAATCGGAGCTGATCAGGACGGCTCCTCTGCGACCTGTACGCTCGATGTGCTCGATCGCGTCGATGAACCGGTCCAGGTCATAGTCGGCCTCCACCTCGAACTGTTCGGGCTCGGCGCGGCCGATCTCGATCGCCTCCCTCACGTCCTCGCGGCGCTGTTCGGCCGAGGTGGTCTGCAGCCACCGCGAACTCGACACGCCCTTGAACGTGATCTCGTGAGGCGTCAGCTGAATGGACGGGAACGTGATGGGTTCCGGAGCGAGTCCGCCGTAAAACAGAACGGTGCCGTCGTCGCCGAGCAGCCGGACAAGCTGGCTCACCTGCGCCCCTCCCACCGGGTCGATGATGACCTGAAGCGGCCGCTCGCCCGCGGCCCGGCGGACCTGGTCAACCCAATCCGAATCGGCCGTCGAAACCACGGTCACATCCGCAAATCGGGCAGACAGGACCTTCGCGCCATTTCTGCTGCGAACCGCGCCCACGACCTTCAGGCCACGTCGGCGGGCTGCCACCATAGTGATGCGCGCCACGGCGGATCCGGCGGCGGTCATGAGGATAGGTGTGTCACGCCCGGCGTCCGGCACCGCCCGCCGCGCTGCACGAAGCAGCAGGAGGGCGATCACCGTGTTCGGAAGCAACTGGGCGGCGACGGCGTCGGGTAGGTCGTCTGGAATGGGCGTCACAAGCTCGACGCGCGTCTTGAGGCGCTCTGCCCAGGCGCCCCCCCCGCTTGGATTGAAGATCACTCGCGCGCCGGGTTTCACGCCCTGCGAGGAGTCCACCCCTTCGCCCACGGCTTCGACGATGCCCACGCCATCGCCTCCCGGAACGAGCCCACCTGCCGGAAGCGGGATGTTGAACCGCCCGCGGATCATGGCGAGATTGCCGGGATGGAGTTGTCGCTTGGTCACGCGGACCAGGACTTCGCCGGGACCCGGCGGCTGCGGGTCGGGCAGGATCTTCAGCTCGAGAACCTCGGCCGGCTCGCCGAACCGGGAGGCAACGATGGCTTTCATGATTTCGCTCCGGGTGGAAATGGTACGGAGCGAACGTAGGCGCGTTCCCTCGGTCTCTCTGTCGCGTGGATGGTCGAAGCCTCAAGTCGCAGGACCAGTACCGTGAGGTAAGCCAGGGCTTCGTTGCATGCGCGACTCTCCGGTGTCTCGGACTCCGAGCCGTCGCCGCCCTCAGGGAGTTGCTCATGCAAGAAAGCGGTGAGCGTTCGAATCTGTTCAATCGACGTGTCGAGCAGTTCCTGTGGTGCAATCATGGTTTGTGCCCCTAAGCGAACGGCCTACAGCGTTAGCAAACTGGCAGTTGGCAGCAATGATATATATCCCTCGAAAACTGCCGCTCAGCCGTGGACGCTGCGCGACTCTTTGGCAAGCATTGGTCCGTCACCGACATTGAAGAGATTGGCGAGCCCCGCTCCGGCGAACGCCAAAGCCGTAATACCGTTAACAATGGCGGCAATGCTCATGGCGTCGCTCCGCCAATGCATCTCGTCTACCGGTCAGCTCCGGGAGTTCAATCTTCCCAGGCGTGAGCTTGAAACGGCGCCTCCAGAGGAGGCTTCGTGACACTGCCCGTGTAGTTCGTGATCGTGGACGCGGCGACGATGGCAATGACCTCCAGGGCATGATCCTTACCGAAACCGGCCGCAATGAATCGATCGACGTCTTGGTCGTTGAGGCGTCCGCGCTTTTCGATCATCGTCTTTGCCAGAGCCGACAGCGCGGCAAGCTTGACGTCCTTCGGCAATCGGTGCTCGCGAATGGCCTGCACATCCTTCGGATCGACCCCTTCCTTAAGCGTCAGCGCCGTATGGAAGGCGACGGCCCACGTGCACGCGTTGGTGACTGCGTCGGTGAGCAGCACGGTCTGGACTTGCGCTTCCGTGAAGCTGCCGCCGTGCACATTCCCGAACAGACCGACCAGGCAGTTGATCAGAACCGGAGAGGTCGCCATCGCTCCGGCGATGTTGGGGATCATGCCGAAAGCCGATTGCAATTGCCGCAACGCCGGCTTGGAACGCTCGGGTGCGGATTCAAGCGTATGAACCGAAAAACTTGTCATCTGAGTCATCCTCCATTGACATTGCCGTGGCGTTCTCGCGGATCCGCTGACTGATCCGCTGCGACACAATCTAGTCGTGCGAGGATTGGCGGACGCGCCAATAAGCCCTCGTTTCTCGCCAACGGGGCCTTGCACGATTGAGGCTCAGTCCCCGCCCGCGGCTGAAATGGCGATGCCGAGCCTGGCGGCCACACGTCGTGCCGTCGCTTCCCGACGCGCCGTGATGGACCGCACGGATTGCTGCGCCTGTTGCAGTATCGCCGCGGGCGCCGTCTCGGGTGTGCCGGCATCGAAGGGCGGCTCGGGCGCATACGCCATGTCAAGTTGGATGCGCTGTGCGGTTTCGTCGCCGCGCAACTCCGCCGCGAGACGCAAAGCTCCATCGATCCCGGCTGTGACGCCTGCGGCGAAGACCCAGGCGCCATCGACGACCACACGCTCGTTGACGGGGATCGCGCCAAAGTACGGCAACAAATGGAATGAGGCCCAGTGCGTCGTCGCCCGGCGTCCCCTGAGAAGGCCGGCCGCGCCGCAGAGGAGTGCTCCCGTGCACACGGAGAAAATGCTGCACGCCCCTGCCGCCTGCTGGCGCATCCAGCCCAGCACCTCAGTGTCGTCCATCAAAGCCTCCTGGCCGGGTCCGCCGGGAACTTGAAGGACATCCAGCGGCGGCGCATCGGCCAGAGATGCATCGGGCATGAGCCACAATCCCTTCAGATCGCGAACTGGTGCTGCAGCCTTGCCGTAAATGCGATAGGTGGCGTTCGGAATACGCGATAGCACCTCGAACGGTCCGGTCAGATCGATCTGATCGATGCCCTCAAATAGGAGTGAGCCCATGTGCAGATGAGTACCGTGCGGAATCATGCGGTTCTCCAAATCTGAGAGCACTGCTGGACAAAACAAAACTACGTGGGCATGGTTTGGCGGAAATGCCAAAATCCCCTCGCTTCTCGCCAAACGCCGTCCGTGTCATCGACGTGTTGACTTACCCGGCGGTGCAGTTGCTCGATGTCACGGGGCCTGTTCAGGTGTTCGCGTCCGCCAATGATCTTGTCGCCGGGGCGGGAGGAGCGCGGCCCTACCAGCTCAGGGTCGTGGCACAAGGCGGTGAGGGCGCTACAGCCTCGGCCGGCGTGGCCCTTGCTGCAGGTCCGCTCACGCAACGCGAAGAGGCGTTGGATACCTTACTCATCGCCGGCGGCGAGGGGGCCGAGGCGGCGGCTGAGAACCCGGTACTGGTCGAGTGGGTGCGGGAGCGAGCGACGCAGGCGCGTCGCATCGCCTCCGTCTGTACAGGTGCATTCTTGCTCGCTGCGGCAGGGGTGTTGGACGGGCGCCGCGCAGCGACCCACTGGATGTACTGTGCCAAGCTTGCGCAGCGCTTTCCCAACGTGCATGTCGAGCCAGATCCGATTTTCGTGCGTGACGGTCCGGTTTGGACTTCGGCCGGGGTGACGGCCGGAATCGATCTAGCGCTCGCGCTCGTGGAAGCGGACCTCGGACGCTCAGTGGCGCTCGCTGTAGCCCGATACCTCGTCGTTTTTCTCAAGCGTCCCGGCGGACAGGCACAGTTCAGCGCTGCCCTAGCGTTGCAAGTCGCAGAGGACAAATTCGGCGCGCTCCATGACTGGATCAACGGCCATCTCGCGGACGATCTCTCGCTTTCGGTCCTGGCCGATCAGGCCGGGATGAGCGAGCGCAGTTTCAGTCGCCACTATGCCGAGGCGACTGGGCAAACACCGGCTCGTGCGATCGAGCGGCTGAGAGTGGAAGCGGCAACCCGCCTGCTCTTGGAGTCGCGCCTGCCGGTCAAACGGATCGGGCTCCGCTGCGGATTCGGTTCGGAAGAGACGCTACGCCGCAGCTTCCTACGCCTGCTGGCGGTTACGCCGCAAGATTACCGGTCACGGTTCAGGTCTTGAAGTTCGCTTTGGTAAAGTTTGGCGATCAAGCCGTAAACGGCCAAACGGCCGCTGTGCCAGGATTGTGACGACCTCAGACTTGGTGTGCCGTAATTGTGCCTTGGTGTGCCTGGGAACGGGGCTGGCAAGCGCTGCAAGTGTTTGATTCATAAGCCCCTAGAATCACCGAGCGCGGACTGAAAATCCGCGTGTCGGTGGTTCGATTCCGCCCCTGGCCACCATTCGAAGAAAAATCAAACAGGTAGCTTGGTTTACTTGTGGCGTGAACCGCGTGTGACGGAAAAATCCGGTGCTCTAGCCCCGGAGCACAGTGCTCTCAAATCAGTGAGTTGCGACATTGAGCGAGCACCTGACCAAAAATCCCGTTGTCGGCCCGCACGCGATCACTCGCTGTTTGAGTTCAATAGGTTGCGCGGGAAGTCCGGTGCTTTGTGCCGTAATTGTGCCGTGACTTCGCCATGTTGGAGGCGACATAGACCGCCGGACGTTCCGCGGCGAGACGAGTGTCAGCAGGTGTTACTTCGCTTGACTCGGCGCCCTTCGGAGCCAGTCACGGCGTACGGCGCGCCTCGGATCTTCCTGGACCTCCCCGAGGTCACCGAGGCCTAGAGCTACACGAATACAACGAGGAGCGGCCGCATGACAGCCTAGGCCGTGTTGCCCTCGTCCCTGACGGGGAAACCTACGGATCTACCAGTAGACCCGATGAAACCCGTCAACATCCAGAGTTTAACCGTCCGCAGATCTTCGCCAAGGCTCCACGTGATCAGGCGCGTTAGTTGATCGCATAAGGCGCGTAGTGCCACGCCTGCACAGCAAGCAGTGCCACCAGCCCCGCGTAATGCACCGCACGAGACCTCGAACTCGCGAGAGCAAGAGGGATGACGAGAAGCAGCGTCCACTGAGTAACGAACTGCACCGTGAATAGCACGGGAAGGCGGCTGATCAGTCCGCTGACAAAGTAGATGCCGTGCCCTATGTACCCTGCCTGAAACAGCGCGATCAATAGCCAGAAATACCGGCGATTCCTTTCGTAGTACACGCGCAGGTCACCATCTTCCGCCGGGCTGTCTGGCAGACTCGTCGCCGCGATAAGAAATAGCACGAATAGATTGCCAACCATGGACAAGTAGAAGAAAAAGTGGCGCGTCTGGGCGACATTTCGTACGGTCCAGATGTCGAACCACATTCCGATCGCCATGACCAGCGCATAGAACGCCGCCAGCAGCGCCAGCGGGTCCCAATTCACCGGCGCCCTGCTCCGGGCCAGTCGATGAAAGCTCGCCGCAACATCGGCGATGGCTAAGCCGATCAGGACCGAGTAGAGACCCAGCGCGTACTCGAAGGCACGAATTTCTGGCGTCATTCGAAAGGGTTCCGGATCTTTTGTTTCAGAGGTGGGAGATTGTATCTCAGCCACCGGCGCCAATGAGAAGTTGCTGGCGCCGTGACCCAACGCCGGTCCTTCAAAGAACAGGAATGTTTAAGACGGGACGAGTTCTAGCTGACGCGTCCCAGATCAGGCAGGCTTCGCCAGTATTCGCCGACAGTGTTGTTATTACTTGTCCTGGAAATCACAATGCCCGGCGTAGTTAAACGTCGGGTTCGCGTCCGCGTCTTTCCCCGTTCCTACGATCTGCAACGTGCACTGCACCTTGGGACCAGCGATGTGATCGACTAGGTAGACGGATCCGGTGTCTGTGCGGGTCTTGAGATTGACCTCGAAGCGGAACTTTCCATCATTGATCATGACTGGTTCCGAGCCGGCTATCGTTCCCGAAAACACTTGATCGCCTGTGTTGATCAGCGTGTCGTTCGCGAAGTCAAATGCTGAAGTCACGTGGTATAAGACCCGCCCGGTCAGGTCGCCTTTCAGCTCCACGGTTTCCGTGCTCCGTTGGATCATGCCGTTCGGCGTTTGCTTCTTCGAGTGAACGATTGCACCGTTGAGCAAGTCCGTCCCAGTACCAGCAACCTGGATCGACCGCACCTTCGACAACACCCTCCCGCCCGCATGGGCCGTACCATTGCATAGTAAAATGCAACCGATAGACAGGGTCCGAATTGACCTGGCCAGAGCGGTCGAGTAGGTGCGCATAACAACCTCTGTGCAAAGCGGCGGACAAATGCGGGGCTCAAATGCAAGCTAGTCGAAGACAGGTGCTTGACCAAGATGGGGACCATAAGATGGCCTGTTGTGTCCCACTTTGGCCCATCGTGCCCAGCCCAACGGTCCATGCCGGGGCCGGGCAAAGCTGATGCGGGGGCCGCCGACTGACCGACTGAGCTCGTGGAAGGCAATTGCGGCTTACCTTGACCGCAGTGTCCGCACAGTTTGCAGGTGGGAACGCGCAGAGGGGCTGCCCGTTCATCGTCACTTGCATCAGAAGCTCGGGCGGGTCTTCGCCCTCGCGACCGAGTTGGACACCTGGCGACAGACCCGGGCCCGTAGCCCCGATCCGACACCCCGTCCTGTCTTGACCCCGCTCCAGGCATCGGCACGGACAATTGCGGTCCTGCCGTTCACAAGTCGGAGTTCGGACGCGCGAGACGCTTACTTTGCCGAGGGCCTCAGTGAGGAAGTGACCATCGCACTTACCAAGGTGCAGGCCTTACAGGTTACTTCGCGTAGATCCGCTTCGGTATTCCGTGCTGCGAGTGCCGGCGCCACGGCGATCGCCGAACAGCTGGGTGTCCGCTACCTCGTGGAAGGCAGCGTCCGACGAGCGGGTGACCGCCTGAGGGTATCGGCCCAGCTGATTGATGCGCGGCAAGACGTTCACCGCTGGGCGGCCTCATACGACGGCGCGATCGATGATGTCTTCTCGATCCAGGAGCAATTGGCGCACAAGATTGTCGAGGCGCTTGAATTGCAGCTGACCGCGACCGAGGAGCGGCACCTCAGTGAGCGGGCCATCAACAATCTTCCCGCCTACGAGTGTTACCTGCGCGCGCGGCACGACATGTGGCGGTGGCGTCGCGATGCGATCGACCGGGCCGTGCAACTTCTCCGACAAGCGTTGGCGCTCATCGGTGAAAATCCCCGGCTTTACGGTGCCCTGGGTCTTGCACATCTCCAGTACCGGGAAGCAGGCATTGATCTAAGTGATCAGCCACTCGTCGAGGCTGACGCATGCGCCGCCAAGTTGTTCTCGCTCGAGGACCATTCGTCCTCGGGTTGGCAGCTTCGGGGCTGGATCGCATACTCGCGTGGTCGCATCCAGGACGCCGTGCGCGATTTGAAAGTTGCTCTGGAGCTCGAGCCAAACAATTCCGAAACCCTGCTCCTACTCTGCAATTGCTATCTGATCTCTGGACGCGTCGCAGCTGCGCGGCCATTGCTGACTCGGCTGCTAGCCGTAGATCCGCTCACACCGATCACGCGGTGCATGCCGGGATTTGCGGACATCATGGAAGGCAACCTCGAGGCGGCGGTCGATCCCTACCGACAGATGTCGAGATGGATCAGGCGAACCCGATGGCGCGTCTCTTCTTCGCTTGGGTTCTGATCCTCAATCGCCGATACGATGACGTAGGCGCGTTGTTGAAGGCCTTCCCTCCAGATCAGCGGGATTCCCTCCCAGCGCGACTCTCATTCTTTCTGGCAAACGCGGCCATGGCCCGACCCTGCGAGGCCAAAGCGGAGCTGACTCCAGAAATCGAGGATGTCGCGCGCGCGACCGATGTATTTCCACGATTTCTCGCAGAAGGCTTTGCCTTGGCAGGTGCGAGGGAGACTGCAATCAAATGGTTGGAAGTGGCAATCGACAGAGGCTTCGTGAACTACCCCTTTCTCGCTCGTCATGACCCTTCATTCGAGGCGCTTCACGATGAATCGGCCTTCAAGACTTTGCTTGAGATCGCACGACACCGATGGGAGCGCTTCGAAGCCTGATGAGACTGCGACGGGCGTCGGCGCGAGTCGCCCCGCCAATATCGGTGGGTGCGGAAGCGAATGAGTGCTTTCGGCATGGCAGTGTTTGACCACCGATGTGCCAGGAATGTGCCGAGCTCAGACTGGGTGTGCCGTGATTGTGCCGTGGTCAGGTTGGGAAGAGGGCTGGCAAGCGCTGCAAGTGGTTGATTGATAAGCTCTTGGAATCACCGAAACCTGACTGAAAATCCGCGTGTCGGTGGTTCGATTCCGCCCGTGGCCACCATCAATTTCATTATTTTCCAACGATCTGCAATCGGGGTGTGCCGGCATCGGTTCTGCGTCTGCCGCGATAGACCTGATGAAAGGCTGAGCGGCAGAACAGGGTCTGCCGCTCAGCTTCGCGCTCCGATGTACTGTTAGCGCGCGCTGGAGGCGCTTACGGACACGCCCGCCGAGGTGGATACGCCCGCATCGCTCGAGGTTTGCGAGCGTTGCGGCGCGCTGTTGCCGCCCGCAGCCGGAGTGGACGAACTACGCGTCTGCGTAGCGCCGCCGTCCGTGTTGGCCGTGCTGCGCGAGGCGGATGACACCTCGTCGGCAGAACCCGCTGCTACTGTGCGGCTCGCGGGCCCACTCACGCTGGCCCCGCTTACCGAGCTACCGCTCACCCCATTCCCAGAGACAGTGCCGTTGAGTGCGTTGTTGGCACCTACTTCGCGGGCCTGCGTTTCGCGCTGGACGGCGGCGCCTGCGGTCGCACCAGCGTTCGCGGCCGTGTTGGCGGCAACCTTTCCGCCTTCGCTGGCCGCACTGGCGCCCTCGCGCACGTCCTGGTGGGTCGCCACTGTTGCTTTGTCCGCCGCGTGCGCGCTGGCTTGGGTCGCTCCACGCGCGCTGGTATCAACCTTCTGGTCAACGCGGCCGGAACCAACGGGCTGCCTTCCAATGCCTCCATTGAACGAGCTTGCAGCCCCGGCGGTCGCGGCACCGTGCACGCCACCCATGCTGGCACCGAACGCGCCGCCGAAACCGGCTCTTGCGCCGCCGCCCAGGCCCTGCGCATGAGTCGGACCGGTCACGAGTAGCATTCCCGTTATCACGGCGCTCGCGACAAGATGATTCGTCTTCATGGTCGTCTCCTCTTTGGGCCACGCTAGACGCGTGACCCTTCGAGGCATACTACGAGCCGGCAACCCAGATCCTTCCGGCCCGCGACGTTTTTGCATTTTTACCTAATCTGCCCGTAGCCCGGCGAGTGCCGGCTGGCGCCGTAGCTCGGCACCGACCAACCCATACCCGTAGACCGGATCGAGGCCGGGAGTCCCGAGGTCAAGTGCCCGCCGCGCAAGCGCGGCGACTGCTTCCTGCGCAGCTTCCTTGTCAGGCGTTTGCAGCTCTAGCGCCAGAAGCCCGGCGACAATGGGCGAGGCGAACGAGGTCCCGCGGACCAGCGCGTAACCGTGCGGCGATCTTGCCGCGGCCATGTCTGCGCCGGGAGCCGCCAACTTCACCTGTGGCCCGCGCTCCGCCTCGACGAGCACCCGCCCTTTTGCGTCCACGGCCGTAACCCCCACCACCCCCTGCCAGGCGGCGGGGTAGAGCGGCGGCGCAGCTGGCCCGTCATTGCCGACGGCGGCCACCACGATGTGACCGCGCGCCAGAACACCTTGCACGACGACTTCGAGCAGGCGGTTGGGCGGCCCGACGAGGCTCACGTTGATCACGGGCACGCGCGCCTCTGCCAGCCAGGCGAAAGCCTCGGCCACGGCGTCCACGGCTCCGCCGGTGGGCAGCCCGCAAAACACATCCGCGGCATACAGCGTGGATCCTGGTGCCGCGCCATGAAAAGCGGCAGTCCGGGCCACCATCAGCGAAGCGACGGCAGTTCCATGCTCCGCCGGCACGGCGCGGCCCGCACAGCCATGCTGTTGGATGGGCAGGCCGCTGAACGCTTCATGGCTCACGTCTACCCCGCTGTCGATGAGGCCAACTCGGGCCACGGGGCCGCCGCCGTTCGGATCATCGGCGGCCATAGCGATGTCTGAGTCAGCGCCAGTCACCGGCGTACTCGCGCCGCTGTCAGTGTAGATGTGGTTGAAGTCGTAGGCCCCGGCGGGGTCAAGGGTTTGCAAGCGCTGCAGAGCGCGCGCGGTACTTCCCGGGGCGTGCAGTACCACAATACGTGTACCAAGTCCCTCGAGCGCGCGCTCACGCACCACCGTGAACCCGGCTGCGCTCGCGGCTTGCAACGCAGCCGGCTGCGGGGCGAGGACCAGCACCTCACCACGGACGATGGGGGCGCCGTGCGAGTCGGCCTCGAGCACGTCGCGGTGCCGACTCAACAACGCCCGGATCCTCAAACTGCGAAGCTCGCGCAGGCGCCTCGGATCGATCTCGTCGGCCAGTTGCGCGGCAGACCTATCAGGATCCAGCGGCAAATCTGCGGCCGGAACGCCCGGCAATCCCGGCAACCCGGTGCCCGGGAGCTGAGGCACGCGCACGGGGGGCAACCCGATTTGCGCGACCGCAGCCGGCTGGATGAGCAGCAACACTAGGAGTGCGATGGTGCGCATGCGATCACCTTATGCGATCACCTTAATTGAAGCTGGCCGCGCCTGGAAGAAATGGAAGAAAATGACGCCCATGAACGTATTAGGGACATAAACGTGCGTGCGTCCCCCGAGGAGCTGCGCCGGGAACTGGTCACGCTGCTGCCGCGACTGCGCCGCTTTGCACGCGCGCTCGCGGGTAATCGGCACGACGCGGACGACCTGGTGCAGCTGGCGCTCGAGCGAGCGCTGACACGCGTCGAACAGCTGAGGCCGGACGCGCAGCTCGCCAGCTGGATGTTCGGCATCGTGCGCAACGCATGGATCGACGAACTGCGCAGCCGCGCACGGCGCGCACGCGTTTTCGCACCCGAGGAGCTCGGCGAGAACGTGGGCGACGCCTCCCAGGCCGCGCACCTGGATGCTATTTCGGTGCAGGATGCCTTGGGGCGCCTGCCCGAGGAACAACGTGCCGCGGTTGCTCTGGTGCTGATCGAGGGACTCTCCTACAAAGAGGCCGCGCACATCATGGAGGTGCCGATCGGGACGCTGACCAGCCGCCTGGCACGCGGCCGCGAAGCGCTGCAGACGATGCTGGGTGAAACGGCGGGAGCGCTGCCATGAAGTTCAGCGATGAGACGGTGATGGCGTACGCGGACGGGGAGCTGGACGCGCCGATGCGTGCAGCGATGGAAGCCGCCATGGTGACGGATGATGAGCTGGCGCGGCGCGTCGCGCAGTACCAGGGGCTGCGCACGCGGTTGCGCAGCACGTTCGACCCTGTGCTGGATGAGCCGCTGCCAGACGGACTCCTCGACGCTGCGCGGGCCGCGCCGCTGGCAGCTCGCGCCGACAATGTGATCCCGCTGAAGCGCACCGCCCCGCCGCGCTGGTCGTGGCCACAGTGGGGCGCCATCGCGGCGAGTCTCGTCGTCGGCGCGCTGCTTAGCCTGCTGCTGCCGCGCCTGCCCGCCAGTGGTCCGTTCATCACGCACGATGGACAGCTGGTTGCCTCCGGCGTCTTGGCGCAGGCCCTGTCAGAGCAACTCGCCAGCAACCAGTCACCGAGCGCTCCGGTGCAAATCGGTGTCAGTTTTCGAGCCAAAGACGGTAATTACTGCCGCACGTTCATGCTGTACGAGGGGAGCGCGTTGGCCGGGCTTGCCTGCCGCGATCGTCAGGCCTGGCGACTTCAGGTTCTTGCGGCGAGTCCGGCTCCCAACACGGGTGAATACCGCACCGCCGCTTCGGCGCTCCCGGCAAGCATCGTGCGCACCCTTGATGAGATGATTGCCGGGGAACCGCTCGATCCGAGCGCCGAGGCTGCGGCCCGTGGTGCGGCCTGGAGTCGCTGAGCGCTGTTTGAGTGCCTGCACGCCTCTTTAACGCCGCCGAGGCCTCGTGTGTTCACGATCGAGAGCGCGGGAGACGCGGGAAACGAAATCAAATACCGTATCCGCGCGCGAAGTCAGAGTGCTCAAAATCGGCCGTCGTGAGAATTTGAGAATTCGCGATGGAGCCACTCATCAAGGGTAGCTGTGAATTCCGACTAGACCTTCATTTCGATCGTTGGTGTGCCGAGATTGTGACGACCTCAGACTTGGTGTGCCGTAACTGTGCCGTGGTGTGCCTGGGGAGAGGGTTGGCAAGCGCTGCAAGTGATTGATTATTAAGCTCCTAGAACCACTGAGAACGGACTGAAAATCCGCGTGTCGGTGGTTCGATTCCGCCCCTGGCCACCGACGACAGGCAGACCGCTCATCTGTTCTCACATTCTTCCCCCGCAAGCTCCTGTCTGAGAAGTACGGCCGGCTTGTAAACATACTCGTCGCCAGTTTCATGCCGTAGCTCCTCGAGGCGTGCCGATAGTTGCGCGGTCAGCTGTGCGTGACGAGGGTCACCATAGAGATTGCGCATCTCGTCGGGGTCGGTCTGGAGATCGTAGAGCTCGAACTCTTGCGGAGCAGTGAAGTAGTGGATGTATTTGTAGCGTTCCGTTCTGACACCTCGACAGGGCCGCACCTCCTCATAGCCTGGATACTCATAGTATTCGTACAGCCAGTCCGTGCGCCATGCGGCTTCCGGATAAGCGAGAAGCGGCATGAGGCTCTTACCCTGGAAATGAGCTGGAGGCGGCACGCGAGTCAGATCCAGCAGAGCCGGTGCAAGATCGAGATTGAGAACCATGCGCGCCGATGTCGTGCCGGCTCTGATCAGCGGTGGATATCGAATCATCAGTGGAATGCGAATGGACGGCTCATACATTAGGCGCTTGTCATAGAAGCGGTGCTCGCCGAGAAAGAAGCCGTGATCGGAGCTCCAGACGATGACGGTGTCGTCCAGGATCCCATGCTTCTCGAGCACTCTCAGGACCTGTCCAATGTCCTCGTCGTTGGACTCGATTCCGCAGTAATGGTCCTTGACCAACTCCTCGAGCGAGCGGGGGGCGTCGCGCTGCAGAAACTGGGCGCCGATCTTGTTCCTGGCATCGATGACTCCTCGGGGTTTTCCGACATAACCCGCCAGGTACTCGTCGAAACTCGAGGGTTTCGGGATCGCAGTTCCATTGAAGTCGTTGACCATCCGTAACGGGCGATCAAAGGGCGCGTGCGGCGCATAGAACCACAGAAACAGACAGAAAGACGCCTGGTGCGGCTGCCTAAGCCAGGCAATCGCCTTGCGCGTGAGCAGATCGTCCACGTACTCATTATATCTGCGCGGTGCGCCGAACTTGCCTTTAGCACCTTCGACGACGACCGGGTTCATGTAGTCCGCCTGGCCTGAGAATCCGAAGTAGTAGTCCCAGTATCGGTCCATCAGAGAGCCTTCCACGTGGGACTTACCAATAAAGGCGACTTCATACCCGCTGCGCCGGATCAGATCGGTAACGATGGGAAATTTGTCCGGCACCCTGCTGTGTTGATTGTCTACTGCGCCGGTCGTGTGCGAATACAAGCCACTGAGAATTGTGGCGCGCGCAGGCAGGCACAGGGAGTTGACGCAGAATGCGTTCTCGAACACTGCGCCGTCCCGGCCGATGCGATCGATGTTGGGAGTTTTCAACAGCTTGTTTCCCGCGAGCGAGGATTCATCCCAACGGGCGCCTTCGCCTAGGAAGAAGACGAGATTGGGCCTGGTTTGTGAGGCAGCGTGAGTGAGAGACTCCTGCGATAGCCGAGGCACGATGACTGCCGTGCCTGCCGCGGCGGCGGTTTGCAGGAAGGTTCTGCGCGTTTGCATCGATCCACGGTTGCTCGAGTTCTCGCTCATGTATGTCTCTCCGCAGTCAACTGGTAATGAAACCCTGCTGAATCACTCAGGTGCGCCGTCTCAGGGCGCGCGGGCTTCCCTCAGTCGTCACCAATGGGCGTATTGCTTGGCTTTCGCCGACGCGGTGTCCTGGTGGCCGTTCGGCCAGAGGTCGAACCAGTCCACCGGCATTTCGCTGAAGTGAGTGTCCGCAGCGGCTTGGACAGGTTGTGCGTTCCCGCAACGCGCTGTAGTCGCGCGTGCATATGCGCACAACCTCGAGTGCTCGACCTCGTCACGCGGGCAGAGTGAAGTGGAACCGTGGATCGCACGAATCGGCGAGGGGCCAGCCTCGCCGCTACCGCTGTCTAATATCATCGCTGCCGAACTCACTGATTCAGACGCTTATCGCACGCCGTCTGGGGGAAATATTAGACACTTTGCCCGTCGCATCCACCAGACGAGTCAGGAAGTTACGCGTGTTTGGCGTCTGGACTGAAATCCCCGGGTCCCGAGGCATTTGGACGCGGTCGCTGCTCAATTCACTCAAACCTGGCGCCCGGTAGGTCTTACGCCGCTCGGCATTCGGCCAGCCAGCTGCGCGCGGTTCCGCGCGGAGCGGAACCCCCGTTTGAGGTTTTCATCGATTCGCGGCTACGCGACGCGTCTACCAGAGTCTCTCCTGCTCTCGGCCGACCGCCTCGACGCTGTGCCGAGTCTAACAAGTGACGCACCGCACATTCTTCCCCGGTATTTAAGGGGATGCTGCCAACATGAGATGAATCGTGACAGTCTCTCGGCCGAGCCAATCTACAGCAGAACTCGGCATTCAGCGTTGCCTTGGCATGGAGTGCCTGCGAATCATGAGAGCCATCATTGGGAGAGAATTGCATGCCCATTGAGGTTCTCTTGGTCGAGGACAGTCCTGGCGACGTTCGGTTGACCCAAGAAGCGTTCCGCGAGGTCAACAAGGACATCCATTTGCATGTAGTTTGCGACGGCGTCGAGGCCATGGCCCTGTTGCGGCGCGAGGGGAAGCATATGCGTACCCCTCGTCCGGATCTGGTCCTGCTGGATCTAAACCTGCCTAAAATGGACGGCCGCGAAGTTCTGGCTCGCATCAAGAAGGATGCCAGCCTAAAGGCGATTCCTATAATCATCCTAACAAGCTCCGAGGCGGAAGCGGACATTGTAAAGAGCTATCAACTCCACGCGAACTGCTACCTCAGCAAGCCTGTACGGTTGGAGGAGTTCGAGAGCCTCGTGAAGTGCATCAATGATTTCTGGCTCACGAAAGTCAGATTCCCGCAACAGTCAAAACATCCATGAGCGAAAGATCGCTGAAGGTGTTGCTCCTGGTCGAAGATAACCTCGGCGACGCCCGCTTGCTCAAGGAGATGATTCGTGACGAGGATTCGCTCAAAGCTGAAGTCATACACGTCAGCTGCATGAGTGAGGCTGAGGCACATCTCGCGGGTCACGCGGTCGATATCATCTTGCTCGATCTAGGCTTGCCCGATGCCCAAGGATTGGCAGCACTACGTCGGGCTCACGCGGCGGCGCCGCGCGTTCCTCTGGTCGTCCTTACGGCTACGGACGACGAGTTACTGGCCGTAAAATCCTTGCAGGAAGGCGCGCAGGATTATCTCATCAAGGGCGAAATCGAGCCGCGCGGTCTGCTTCGAGCCTTGCGCTATGCCATTGAGCGCAAGATCATGGACGAGGTGCTTTTTGAGGAAAAGGAGCGCGCTCAAATCACGCTCAACTGCATCGGCGATGCCGTAGTTTGCACGGACATCGCGGGGAAGATCACCTTCCTCAATCTCGTGGCGGAAAAACTTACCGGCTGGACGCTGCGCGAAGCAGCCGGCCGCCCGATGCCCGAAGTATTCCGAATCCTGGACATGTCGAGCGGCAATGCCACCGAAAATACGGCGGAGATAGCAATTCTACAGATCCGAGCCTTGCACCTGCCATCGAACTGTATTCTCCTGCGGCGCGACGAAAGTCAAATCCCGATCGAACACTCGATTGCCCCTATTCACGACCGTGGGGGGCAGGCTACCGGGGCAGTGGTCGTCTTCCGCGACGTAAGCGCGGCCCAAGCGATGGCGCGGCAGATAACCCATTCTGCCGAGCACGACTTTCTCACCGGGCTGCCCAATCGAATGCTTCTGAACGATCGGATCGGTCAGGCGATCGCCATGGCGCAGCGAGACCTGGTGCCGGTGGCCGTGCTGTTCCTGGATCTGGATGGATTCAAGCACATAAACGATTCGCTGGGACATCCCATTGGCGACAAGCTCCTTCAATCCGTCGCGAAGCGCCTCGTGGATTGCGTGCGCGCCTCGGACACCGTCAGCCGCCAGGGAGGCGATGAATTTGTGGTGCTGCTTTCACAGGCCGAACACCCGGAAGATGCTGCCACTGTTGCCAGTAGACTATTGCGGGCCGTAGCGGAGGCTCATTCCATCGATCAGCATGATCTTCATGTCACCACTAGCATTGGCGTTAGCGTCTATCCCGACGACGGCCGCGAAGCGGAGACTCTCATAAAGAACGCAGACACCGCGATGTATCAGGCAAAGGAAAACGGGCGCCAGAGCTTCCAGTTCTTCAAGCCAGCCATGAACGCTAGAGCCGTCGAGCGGCAATCCGTCGAGGAGAGTCTGCGGCGCGCCTTGGAACGGCACGAATTCGCGCTGCATTACCAGCCCAAGATCAGCCTGACGACGGGAGCGATTACGGGCGCAGAAGCGTTGATACGGTGGACGCATCCCACGCGAGGACCCATATCACCGGCGCAGTTCATTCCAATCGCGGAGGACAGTGGCCTCATTCTAGCAATCGGCAATTGGGCTCTTCGCGAGGCGTGCGCGCAGGCCCGTGCCTGGGTGGATGCAGGTCTGCCTTCGGTGCCCATGGCCGTTAACGTCTCTGCGATCGAGTTCCGGGCTGCAGGCTTTCTGGAAGGCTTGTTCATGATCTTGAATGAAACGGGTCTCGATCCGAAATCGCTCGAACTGGAGCTGACCGAAACCGCTCTCATGAAACATGCCGAGTCTACGGCAGCGATTCTACAAATCCTGCGACAAAGCGGGGTTCGGGTAGCGGTTGATGACTTCGGCACGGGCTACTCGAGCCTGAGTTACCTGCGAAAGTTTCCGATAGATGCCCTCAAGATCGATCAGTCGTTCGTGAGGCAGCTCGCCACTGGCGGTGACGACGTGGCCATAGTCAGCGCCGTGATCAACATGGCTCGGAGTCTAAAGCTCCGCGTAATCGCGGAAGGGGTTGAAACGCAAGCGGAGGTGGACTTTCTTCAGGTTCACGGGTGTGACGAAGCGCAAGGCTACTACTTCGCCAAGCCTATGCCTGCTGGGCAGTTCTCGAGTTTGCTTCGCCGCCGCATACCAAAACCGCAGGCTGTGATCTCCTCGCCGTCGCCGGTGGCGATCCGGCGGGGTGTGGTTTGAATCCGAAGTCCATATCAGATCGGACGGTGCAACTAGCGCTTGGGTCAGCCATCGTCATCTTGGTTGTCGTAGGTGCATTCTCCTATCGTGGCATGGAGGTGTCCACGGAAAGCGACCGATGGGTGCGGCACACCCACGAGGTTCTGGCGAACCTCCAGCAAATGCTTCTCGCAATGTCGAGCATCGAATCGAGCAGCCGTGGATTTGTCTTGATTGGTGACGAGTCCTATCTCGAATCCTACCGTGCGAGCATTGTGAGCTTTTGGCAGCATGAAGCGACCGTTCGCGATTTGACGGCGGACAATCCCAAGCAACGGCGCGAGCTTCCTGGCCTCGAACAGCTGGCTGCTCAGGGAATCCAGCTCGCGGAGGTAGTCAATAATCTGCGCCGGGCGAAAGGTTTGGAGACAGCAGCTGATGAAGTTCGAAGCGAACGAGGCGCGGAGACGATGAAGGGATTTGCTGCGGTAGTTCGCCAAATGCAGGACGAAGAGCGGCGATTGTTGGTGCAACGGGATGCGGACATCACCTCACGCTTGCGCGCGACTAGGGCGGTTCTGATCCTGGGAAACGCGCTGGGATTGTTGACCTCTGCTGTTGCAGGTTGGGCTCTTTGGAGCGGCAATTCAAGGCGTCTGGTGGCCGAGGAGGCGCTCCGGGATAGCGAAGACAAGTATCGGACGCTCATTCAGGGGATCCGTGACCACGCGATCCTGATGCTGGGGCCGCGGGGCGAGGTCATCAGCTGGAATCCCGGTGCGGAGCGAATGACAGGTTGCGCGCATGAAGACATCGCAGGTCACAATTTTTCCAGCTTCTTTCCTCCGCAGGACATCAAGCAGGGCAGGCTCGACGAGATACTGCGGTTGGCTGACGCAAACGGCCTGCACGAAGAACAGGGCACGCTGGTTCGCAAAGACGGCTCGCGTTTCATGGCGCGTTCTACCTTCACGGCGCTGCGCGACCGATCCGGTGCTCTACACGGCTTTTCCGTAATCAGCCTCGATCTCAGCGAGAGCATTGAATCGGGGGCAAAGTACCGCGGGCTGTTGGAGGCGGCGCCGGACGCAATGGTGGTCGTCAATCAAGGCGGAGAAATTGTTCTCCTGAATCTTCAGGCGGAGAAACAGTTCGGATATCGCCGCGATGAGCTGCTCGGGCAGCCGGTGAAGAACATCATTCCGGAAGGTTTTGCGGAACGGCTGATCGCCGATCGGCTTCGATCCGCGGACGACGCACTGGCTCAGCAGATCGGCGCGGGCATCGAGCTCACCGCGCGACGCAAGGATGGCAGCGAGTTTCCGATCGAGATTATGCTGAGCCCGCTGGAAAGCGCCGACGGAATTTTGGTGACGGCGGCGATCCGCAACATCAGCGTGCGCAGGGACGCGGAACATCACCTGGCGCAGATGGAAGGCAGGTACAGGGGACTGCTGGAGGCGGCGCCGGACGCG
>DATBYD010000068.1:0-5431 GCA_036513855.1 Steroidobacteraceae bacterium
GCGCCGGGGATGCGAGTGCCTGTGCGCAGCACGCCGACGACGCCGCGCAGGCGCAGCGGCATGCCGCCGCCGCGCACAGCCACGAGCATGCCCGGGACCGCGCCTCCGGTGTGCTGGTGCTGGTGGGCGACAGCCTGCACAATTCGCTCGACGGCGTGGTCATTGCCGCGGCGTTCCTCACCAGTAGCTCTCTCGGGTTGGTCACCACGTTCGCCGTGGCGGCGCACGAGATTCCCCATCGGGTGGGTGATTTCGCGATCCTGGTGCAGGCCGGCCTGTCGCGGCCGCGGGCACTGCTGCTCAACCTGGCGACCGGCATTGCCTCGGTGGTCGGCGCCTGCGCGGCCTACTTCGGGTTGCAGCGGACGACCGGAGCGCTGCCATACGCGCTGGCCTTTGCGGCTGCGGGTTTTCTCTACATCGCGGTCGCCGGCCTCATTCCGGGTCTGCATCGTCGCGTCGATGTGCGCACCAGCAGCACCCAGGTGATCCTCATCGCGCTCGGCATCGCGCTCATCGCCGGGGCCGAGCGTCTGAGCGGCCGGTAGCGCGATGTAAACCGGGAGTCACCGCCGCCGCTGACGCGCCCGATACTCGGGGTGATTGTGACCGCGCTCACTAATGCAGCCGCTGCGTTCGCCTTCCGATTTTCCATCGAGTAGCATTTAACGTAAGAACGAACTGACGTGACGGTGGCGAGGCAATGCTCAACTGGCTGAATGCACGCGAAGCGACGGCGGTGGGCACTGCGCTCGCCGACCATTTCGTGTTGCAGACGGCAGCAGAATCATCGGGCGCCCGCCGCAAGCAAACCGGCCCGGGGTCGCAGCGCCAGCTGCTGCAGAGCTTCCTGCAGAAGTTCCTGCAGAAGGTGGACCGCGACACCAAGCCCCTGGAGCTGAACGTCTTCAAGCGCGCCAAGCTTGCGAACTCCTTCAAGTGGCGGTTGCTCGACAAAGGTGTTGAGCGGGAGGTCGTAGACGAGCTGACGCAGGCGCTCTTGCGGCGCCTGACCGGCTCCCCTGGCTCGCCGACAACCGCGCATAACGCGCCCGCCGCGCCGCATCGACTCCGCAGCGGTGACATTTCAGGACTGCTCGCACGCGGCAATGAATGCATGGCACGGGCCGCGTACACCGAGGCTACGGACCATTACCGTGAATTGCTGGAACTCGACCCGCGTCACGCGGTCGCGCGCAACAATCTGGGCGCGGCGCTCGTCAAGCTGGGCCGCCTCAAGGAGGCGGAGGAGCAGTTCCGGCGCGCCCTCGGGATAAAGGCAACCTACCCTGATCCGCATGGCAATCTCGGGGCGGTGCTGCAATGGACCGGAAGGATTGCCGAGTCGGAGACAGCGCTGCGCCGCGCGCTGAAATTGAAGCCGACGTACTCCGATGCGCAGGCCAATCTTGGCACGACCCTGATTCTTCTCGGGCGTCTGCCGGATGCCAAGGGTATCTACGAAAAGGTGCTCAGAATCACCCCCGGCAACACGCATGCGCTGGCTGGCCTGGCGCAGATTGCCGCCCAGGAAGGACGCCTCGCCGAGGCCGGCGCGCTGTTCAGCCGCGCTCTGGAAGTCGATCCGCAAGCCCCGCTCGCATGGGCCGGACTGGCGGGGCTGCGAAAGATGACGCGGGCGGATGAGGCGTGGCTGAAGGGGGCCGAGAAAGCCGCGACCGGCCTGGCGCCGGTGGACGAAGCCAGCCTGCGCTACGCGATCGGCAAGTACTACGACGATGTAGCGGATTTCAAGCGTGCCTTCGCGAGCTACCAGCGCGCCAACGAGCTGCAGAGGACGCTGGCCGAACCGTACGACCGCGAAGCACGCACGCGTTTCGTCGACGATATGATTCGCATCTATACGCCCGAGGCATTGGCCCGCAGCTACCCGGGAAGCTCCGATTCCGCGCGCCCGGTATTCGTTGTCGGCATGATGCGTTCGGGCACGTCTCTCGTCGAGCAGATCATCGCTTCGCACCCGGGCGCGAAGGGCGCGGGTGAACTGAACTTCTGGACTGACGTCGCGCACAAGCACGGGGCCGCCATAGGGCGTGAGTTACTCGGCGAGCCACTGCGCACCAAGCTGGCGGCAGGGTACCTGCGCGTGCTCGCCCAGCACTCCGCGGATGCATCGCGGGTCGTCGACAAGGCGACGTTGAACTCAGACTTCCTGGGGATCATCCACACCGTGTTCCCCAACGCGCGCATGATTTATCTGCGGCGCGATCCGGTTGACACGTGCCTGTCGTGCTACTTTCAGCAGTTCTCTCCTGCACTGAACTTCACCATGGATCTGTCCGACCTGGCGCATTACTACCGCGAGCATCAGCGCCTGGTGGCGCACTGGCACAGCGCACTGCCTGCGGGGACAGTGCTCGACGTGCCTTATGAAGAGTTGATCGCCGATCAGGAGCGATGGACTCGCAAGATCATCGAGTTCCTGGGGCTCGAATGGGATGATCGGTGCCTGGAATTCCATAAGACCGAGCGAACGGTACTCACCGCGAGTTACTGGCAGGTGCGTCAGACGATCTACAAGAGCTCGGTCGCCCGCTGGCGCAACTACCGGGAATTCGTCTCTCCGCTGCTCAGCCTGAGGGAGCACGGCTCCTAGAGCCGGCTGCGGCGTCGTGGCGCCTCGACGCCGCGCTGCCTGAGGCAGATTCCGCGCTATCTTAAGCGCGTGGCAGAATACCCGAGCATCATCGCGGTCGGCACGCAGCCCCTTGAAGCGGCTGCGGTTTATCCCCACAACAGCGCCAACCACTTGCAGGGCTGAATCCCCATGCGCATGGACAAGCTTACCAGCCGCTTCCAGCAGGCACTGGCCGATGCCCAGTCGCTGGCGCTCGGCCGTGACCACCAGCAGCTCGAGCCGGCCCACGTCATGCTCGCGCTGCTGGACGCCTCCGGCGGTACCGTGCGCCCGCTGCTGATGAAGGCGGGCGCGGACAGCAACAAGCTGCGCGCGGGGCTGCTGACACTCCTCGACGGCATGCCCAAGGTCGAGGGCACGCCGGGCGAGATTCACATCTCCAACGACCTCAACCGTGTGCTCAACGTCACCGACAAGCTGGCACAGGAGCGCGGCGACCAGTTCATCTCGAGCGAGCTGTTCGTGCTCGCCGCGTTCGAGAACCGCGCCCTCGCCAGGCTCTTCAAGGAAGCCGGCATGGTGCGCGGGGCGGTCGAGAAGGCCATCGAGGAGATGCGCGGCGGGGAGAAGGTTGCCGATGCCAACGCCGAGGAGAGCCGCCAGGCGCTCGAGAAGTACACCATCGATCTCACCGCGCGCGCCTCGTCCGGCAAGCTCGATCCGGTGATCGGCCGCGACGACGAAATCCGCCGCACCATCCAGGTGCTGCAGCGCCGCACCAAGAACAACCCGGTGCTGATCGGCGAGCCGGGCGTCGGCAAGACGGCGATCGTCGAGGGACTCGCACAGCGCATCATCAACGCCGAGGTTCCCGAAGGGCTCAAGAACAAGCGCATCCTGGCGCTCGACATGGGCGCGCTGATCGCCGGGGCGAAGTTCCGTGGCGAATTCGAGGAGCGGCTGAAGGCGGTGCTCAACGACCTCGCCAAGCAGCAGGGCCAGGTGATCCTCTTCATCGACGAGCTGCACACCATGGTCGGTGCCGGCAAGGCGGAAGGGGCCATGGATGCCGGCAACATGCTCAAACCGGCGCTGGCGCGCGGCGAGCTGCACTGCGTCGGCGCCACCACGCTCGACGAGTACCGCAAGTACATCGAGAAGGATGCCGCGCTCGAGCGGCGCTTTCAGAAAGTGCTGGTGGAGGAGCCCTCGGTCGAGGACACCATCGCCATCCTGCGCGGCCTGCAGGAGCGCTACGAGGTGCATCACAAGGTCGAGATCACCGATCCGGCGATCGTCGCGGCTGCCACGCTCTCACACCGTTACATCGCCGACCGCCAGCTGCCCGACAAGGCGATCGATCTGATCGACGAGGCGGCCGCACGCATCCGCATGGAGATCGACTCCAAGCCCGAGGCGCTCGACAAGCTCGAGCGCCGCATCATCCAGCTGAAGATCGAGCGCGAGGCCCTCAGGAAGGAAAAGGACGAGGCCACACGCAAGCGCCTTGCGACGCTCGAGGCCACGCTCGGGCAGCTCAGCAAGGAGTACGCCGATCTCGAGGAAGTCTGGAAGGCCGAGAAGGCGGCCACGCAGGGCACGGCGCAGATCCGCGAGGAGCTCGATCGCGCCCGCGCTGAGCTCGAAGCTGCGCGCCGCGCCGGCAACCTGGCGCGCATGGCGGAGCTGCAGTACGGCAGGATCCCCGAGCTCGAGAAGCGCCTGAACCTTGCCAGCGCCGCGGAGGAGAAGGTCCCGACGCTGGTGCGCAACAAGGTGACCGAGGAAGAGATCGCCGAAGTGGTCTCGAAATGGACCGGCATCCCGGTGTCGAAGATGCTGCAGGGGGAGAAGGAGAAGCTGCTGCACATGGAGGAGGCGCTGGCGAAGCGCGTCGTCGGCCAGGAGGAGGCGCTGCGCATCGTCGCGGACGCGATCCGCCGTTCGCGCGCCGGGCTGTCGGATGCGCGCCGTCCCAACGGCTCGTTCCTGTTCTTAGGTCCCACCGGCGTCGGCAAGACCGAGCTGTGCAAGGCGCTCGCCGAGTTCCTGTTCGACACCGAGGACGCCATGATCCGCATCGACATGTCGGAGTTCATGGAGAAGCACTCGGTGGCGAGGATGATCGGCGCGCCGCCCGGCTACGTCGGCTACGAGGAAGGTGGCTACCTCACCGAGTCGGTGCGCCGCCGGCCGTACGCGGTGATCCTGCTCGATGAAGTGGAGAAGGCCCATCCGGACGTGTTCAACGTGCTGCTGCAGGTGCTCGACGACGGGCGCCTCACCGACGGCCAGGGACGCACCGTCGACTTCCGCAACACCGTCATCATCATGACCTCAAACCTCGGCTCGCAGGTGATCCAGGAATTCGCCGGCGAGCAGAATTACACCAGGATGAAGAGCGCGGTGATGGAGGTTGTGCAGCAGAGCTTCCGGCCGGAGTTCATCAATCGCATCGACGACATCGTGGTGTTCCACCCTCTCGGCACGCGCCAGATACGCGCGATCGTCGACATCCAGCTGCTGTACCTGCGCAAGCGCCTCACCGAGCGCAACATGGACCTGACCCTCGACGATGCGGCGCGCGACCTGCTGGGCGAGGCGGGCTTCGACCCGGTGTACGGCGCACGGCCGCTGAAGCGCGCCATACAGCAGCAGATCGAAAATCCGCTCGCCACCCGCATCCTGCAGGGCAGCTTTGGTCCGGGTGACCGGATCGAGGTGGGTGTGCAGGACGGCCAGTTGATGTTTGCGAAGGCCTGAGCCTCTATAATCGCGCAGTTTCCCGTCAACCCTTCAGGTACGCACACCACGCCATGCCGTTCTACGAAT
>DATBYD010000069.1:0-24898 GCA_036513855.1 Steroidobacteraceae bacterium
GGGAGCTGGTAGGCCATGAAACTGCTGCGCCTGCTGCGTCACCTCACCACCACCCGCTGGAGCACGCGCCGGCGCTTCCCGCCAGCCGTGCGGGATGCCATCGAGCAGGCCATCGGGGAATGCGAGGCGCGCCACGGCGGTGAGATCCGCTTCGTGGTCGAGACCGCCTTCGACCTGCCGGAGCTCATGCGCGGCCTGCCCACACGGGCGCGCGCCCTGCAGGTATTCGGGCAGTTCGGCGTATGGGATACCGCGCACAACAACGGCGTGCTGATCTACGTGCTCATGGCCGATCGTGCGGTCGAGATCGTCGCCGATCGCGGCATCGCATCGCGTATCCACCAGAACGAATGGGAGGCGGTGTGCCGCCAGATGCAGCACCATTACCGTGAAGGTCGCTTTCGCGACGGCTCGGTGGTGGGGATCCTGGGGGTCGGTGCGCTGCTCGGCCGGCACTTCCCGGGAAAGGCCGCCAGCGACAACGAGCTGCCCGACCAGCCGGTGTTCCTGTAGCGGATCCCAGACAATCCGGCCCAGGCGCGATATCAGTCATAATTCTCTCATGAAGGTGTCTTCCGCCCGCGCTGCGACCGCTGCGCTCGCGTGCCTCGCGCTCGCCGGCTGCTCACTGTGGGGCGCGTGGCGCCATCCTGCCGCGCCGCCGCCCGCGCCCGCGCCCGCGCCTGCGCCCGCGCTGCCGCCCCTGCCGGTGGCAAACGAGCGCTTCGAGATCAACCCCGGTGATGATGTGGTCGGCGTCGTGCAGGTGGTGACGGCGGGCAAGGAAGACACACTCACCGACATTGCGCGCCGCTTCAACGTCGGCTACGAGGAAATTCAGCGCGCCAACCCCAAGGTCGACCCATGGCTGCCCGGCGAGGGGCGCGAGATCATCGTGCCCACGCAGTTCATCCTGCCGGACGCCCCGCGCACCGGGCTCGTCATCAACATCCCGGCCATGCGTATTTTCTACTTCCCGCCGACCAAGCACGGCGAGCCGCAGGTGGTGCTGACCCATCCCATCGGCATCGGCAAGGTCGGCTGGCGTACACCGGAAGGAGTGACCAAAATCGTGCGCCGGCAGAAGGATCCCACCTGGCGCGTGCCGGTGTCGGTTCGCAAGGAGCATCACGAGAACGGCGAGGACCTCGACCCGGTGATCGGACCGGGGCCCGACAATCCGCTCGGCAAGTACGCGTTCTACCTGCAGTGGCCGAGTTACCTGATCCATGGCACCAACAAGCCCGCCGGCGTCGGGCTGCGCTCGAGCCATGGCTGTATCCGCCTCTACCCCGAGGACATCGAGCAGTTCTTCAACATGGTGCCGATCGGCACGCAGGTACGGGTCGTCAACCAGCCGTTCGTGTTCGGCTGGCTTGACGGGCAGCTCTACATGCAGCCCTTTGACGTGCTCGAGGATGACACCCGCGACTGGAAGAAGGCGCAGAAAAAGCTCCTCACGGCTTCGCTGGCGACGCGGCTTCAGCAGCAGGTGCAGGCGCACCACGAGCAGGTGGACTGGACGCTGGTGTCGAACCTGGCGCGCGCCGCGCGCGGCGTGCCGGTGCCGATCACGACCAGCGGTGCGAGCGTGGATGCGATCCTGGCGGCCGCCGCGCGCGTGCAGAACGTGCTGCCGGAAGGCTCGACCTGGGATGGCAAGTCGGACCTGCCGATGGACGAGGCCACCTTTCAGCAGATGCTGTCCGAGAAGGAGCCGGATGCCGCGGCCCCGGCAGCGCCGGCGGCCGATTCCGGCAGCGCAAATCCGCCGCCGCCGCAGGGCGCTGCACCGGCGCCGCAGAACTCGCCCACGGCAGGGGCGGCGAAGACGCAGCCGCCCACTCCCAAGAACGGCGGCTGAGGAGTGTGGTCGCGTTGACGGCGCTGTCGGAGTGGCTGCAGCTCATGCTTGCGGAAATCACGCGTAAGCGCGAGGAGCTCGAACGCGCGCGCGCTGAAGCTGAGCGACGCGAGCGTGAATATGTCGTGCGCAAGCCTGACGCAGCGCACCGTGACTCAGATGAGGCATGAGAATCTGACCGTGCCCTGACTCGCTGTGTTAGAGTCACGCGTGCAGAACCGAAGAGGCGCTTGAGTGGCCGACAGCCCCGCGTCCGGCGTACAACTCTCAGAACAAAGCCGTGACAGTCACGCGATTGACCGCGTGCCGACGGGAGTCACTGCGTTCGTGGGTCGCACTCTCAAGGGCCCGGTGAGCCAGGCCGTCCCGGTCAGAAGTTTCGCCGAGTTCCAACAGCATTTCGGCGGCCTGTGGCAACCGGCCACCCTCTCGTATGCCGTCGAGCAGTTCTTCGAGAACGGCGGCCGCGAGGCGCGCATCGTGCGCGTCGCCAACGGTACGCGACCGGCCACGATCACATTGCCCGCGGGCTCCAAGGCACTGAAGCTCGTGGCTCTCAATCCGGGCTCACGCGAGTACCTGCGCGCCTCGGTCGACTACGATGGCCTCAGCGCCGCCGAGCACGAGCGCTTCAACCTCGTAGTGCAGCGCGTGCGCACGGCAGGCTCGGAGCAGGTTGAAGACCAGGAGATCTACCGCCGCATGTCAGTGGCGCCCGCGTCCGGGCGCTTTGTCGGCGACGTATTGCTGCAGTCACGTCTGGTAAGGATGCAGGGCACGGCTCCCGCGCAACGCCCCGACCGCTCCGCCGGCGGCCCCGGCGGCGTGGTGGTCGGCTACACGCTCTCCAACCCCGACGGCGACGATGGTGCACCGCTCACCGACTACGACATCATCGGCTCCTCGGCCAACGGCACCGGCCTGTTCGCGCTCGGCGGCGTAACGCGCTTCAACATGCTGTGCATCCCGCCGCTCGCGCGCGAGCGCGACGTTGGGCTCTCGACGCTGCTGGTGGCGGCGCGCCTGTGCCGCGAGCGCCATGCGCTGCTGCTGGTCGACCCGCCCGCCGCCTGGACCTCTGCGCCCGAGGCGCTCGAGGCGCTGCGCACCTGGCCCTTCCGCAGCGACAGTGCCGTCATGTACTACCCGCGCGTGCAGGCCTTCGACCGCCTGCGCGGACGGGTTGAGACCTTCGGCTCCTGTGGCGCGGCGGCGGGGATGATCGCCCGCCTGGATGAGAGCTGGCCGGTGTGGACGGCAGCCGAGAGTGAGGCGGCGATCCTGCGTCCCGGGCTCAGGCCGGCGGTGCCGGTGTCGGACGCCGACCGTGTACGGCTGGCGCAGGCGGGCGTGAACACCTTGCTGTCGGTGCGCGCCGGCTCGCGCACCGGCGTCGCCCCGCGCACGCTCGGAACCGGCGGCCGCGGCACCACCGACTGGAAGTACCTGTCGGCGCGCCGCCTTGCGCTGTTCGTGGCGGCGAGCGTCGAGCAGGGCACCCGCTGGGTGTTGCTCGAGCACAATGGACCGTCCACCTGGCAGCGCGCGCGCGCACAGGTGGAGAGTTTTCTCGATGAGCTGGCCGCTCAGGGAGCCTTCGCGGGCGCGACCAGCGAGGACAGCCATTTCGTCATCGCTGATGAGCGCGTCAACCGGCCGCAGACTCTCGCCGAGGGCAAGTTCAACCTGCTGTTCGGCTTTGCGACCAGCAAGCCGGGCGAGTTCGATACCTGGCTGGTCACCCACCGCGCCGGCGCCAGCCGGGTGCGCCCGGTGTCGGTGAACCGCTCGAAAACTTCGCAGCAGCGTGTGGAGTGGGAAATCGAAACCTCGATCCTGCGCCACTGAACGGCCTCGAGAGCCGCCTCAGCCTGCGGCGCCGAAGCCCCCGCCGCCCGGGGTGAGGATCGTGAGCTCGTCGCCCGCAGCCACCTCGAAGCGTGCCGTGGCAGCCAGCGCCTCCACGGCTCCCCCGACCCGGCGGATGCGCGCCTCGCCACGCGCCGCGGGCTGACCGCCGCAAAGCCCGAACGGCGCGATGCGGCGATGGTTGGCGAGCAGCGCCCCGTATAGGGCGCTGCGGAACTCGAGGCGCCGCACGATCCCGTCGCCGCCGTGATGGCGGCCGACGCCCCCGGAACCCTGACGGATCGCGAACTCGCGCACCAGCACCGGGAATTCACCTTCGAGGATCTCAGGATCCGTCAGACGCGAGTTGGTCATATGGGTCTGCACGGCATCGCAGCCATCGAAACCCGCCCCGGCGCCCGCCCCTCCTGCGATGGTCTCGTAGTACTGCAGTCGCGCATCCCCGAAAGTGAGATTGTTCATGGTGCCCTGCGAGGCGGCGAGCACACCGAGCGCACCGTACAAGGCATCGACGATGCACTGCGAGGTCTCGACGTTGCCGGCCGCCACGGCCGCGGGGGGCTGCGGGTCGAGCATCGAGCCGGCCGGCACCACGATGGTCAGCGGCGTAAGACACCCCTCGTTGAGGGGGATCGGCTCATCGATCAGGGTGCGGAAGACATACAGCACCGCGGCGGTGCACACCGCCCGCGGTGCATTGAAGTTGTGCGGGCCCTGCGCGGAGGTGCCGGTGAAGTCCACGCGCGCGCGGCGCGCCTCGCGGTCGATGTCGATCTGCACCGCGATAACCTGGCCATCGTCCATCTCGTAGCGGAAGGCGCCGGGCGTCAAGCGCGCGATCGCCTGGCGCACGCACTGCGTGGCATTGTCCTGCACGTGGCGCATGTACTGCCCGAGCGCGTCACGGCCGTGACGTTGCGCCGCGCGTTCAAGTTCTGCGATGCCGCGGGCGTTGGCGGCGAGCTGCGCGCTCAGGTCCGCGACGTTCTGCCCGGGGTTGCGCGCCGGCCAGGGACCCGCGCCGAGCGCGGCCCGCAGCTGCGCTTCGCGCAGCGCGCCGCCCGCTACCAGATGAAAGCATTCGAACAGGATGCCTTCCTCGCCGATGGTGCAGCTGAAGGGCGGCATGGAGCCCGGGGTCACGCCGCCGATGTCGGCGTGGTGTGCGCGCGAGGCGACGTAGAAGTCCGGCCGCTCCCCGCCGCTCATGAACACCGGCGTCACCACAGTCATGTCCGGCAAATGGGTGCCGCCGTGGTAGGGGCTGTTGAGGAGCCACGAGTCTCCGGCCGCAAGCTTGCCCTGCTGTGCCTGCATGACCGCCCGCACGCTTGCGCCCATCGAGCCTAAGTGCACCGGCATGTGCGGCGCGTTCGCCACCAGTCCGCCGTGCTCGTCGAACAGCGCACACGAGTAGTCGAGGCGCTCGCGGATGTTCACGGACTGCGCCGTGGCCTTGAGCACCTCACCCATCTGTTCGGCGATGTGCATGAACAGGTTGTTGAATATCTCGATGCGCGCCGGATCCGCAGTCGTGGCGGCACGCCGCGCGCGCAGCGGCGCAGCATCGCTCAGCAGTAGCGCGCCATCAGCCGCGGGCCGCGCTCGCCAGCCGTCCTCGAGCACCACGGTACTGTGCGGCTCGACGACGAGCGCAGGTCCCTCGAGTTCGGTGCGCAGCGCGCTCATCGGCACGAGCGGTACTTCGCGCCAGCTGCCGAACCAGGCGCTGACGTGCGCCGGCAAACCGCCCGCGAGCTGCGGCGGCGGTATCACAAGTGATGCGGCGTCGATGGAGGCGGCGCGCGCCTCGACGCGCAACGCCTCGATCATCACCTGCAAAGAGTGCGCCGCAAAGCCGAAGCGCTTGAGATGCTCCGCGTGAAAGCGGGTCCGCACCTGCTCGAGTGCGCCGACTGGCACCGACAGGGTGACGTCGCTGTCGCCGGCGCGCAGCTCAAGAAGCTGTGCGACGTGCACGCCGGCAGCCTCAGCGGGCTCTTCCAGCTGCACGGCGAGCTGCTCGCGTGCCTGCGAGTCAAGGGCCGCCAGCCTGTCACGCGCCTGAGCCAGTCCGGGCTCGCTCAGCTCCTGGCGCAGGCTCGCGCGGCGCACCGCCAGGCGATCCGCCACGCCGATGCCGAACGCGGACAGCACGCTCGCCAGCGGGTGTACCAGGATGCGGCGCACGCCGGCGGCGCGCGCCACGCGGCAGGCGTGCTGGCCGGCGGCGCCACCGAAGCAGAACAGCGTGAAATCGCCCGCATCCAGGCCCTGGCGGGTGGACACCTGCCGGATGGCGTTCGCCATCGACTCGACGCCCACTTCAAGAAATGACTCCGCGATCGCCTCCGGGGTGCAGCCGCCGGAGACCTCGCGGGCGGCGCGCGCGGTGAGCGCGGCGAATTTCTCGGCCACGATGGCGGTGTCGATACGCGTGCGGCCGTCGTGACCGAACACCGCCGGCAGCGTGTCGGGCCGCAGGTGCCCGAGCAGCACCTGCACGTCAGTCAGAGTCAGCGGACCTGCGCGCCCGTAACAGGCGGGTCCGGGCTCTGCGCCCGCCGAAGCCGGGCCGACACTGAAGCGGCCGTCACGGTAGGCGAGGATCGAGCCACCGCCGGCGGCGATGCTGTGCACGTCGAGCATCGGCTGGGCGAGGCGCACACCGGCGATGCGGTGCTCGAAGCGCTGCGGCAGCTCCCCGTCGATCAGGGACACATCCGTCGAAGTGCCGCCCATATCAAAGCCGATCAGGCGCGGGTAGTTGAGCCGCTCGCCGACCCAGCGCATGCCGATCAGGCCGCCCGCCGGCCCCGACAGCACGCTCGACATGGCATGAAAGCTCTCCGCTGCCGCCAGTCCGCCGTTGCTCTGCATGAGAGTCAGGCGGGCGGCCGGATCAAGCCCGGCGAGCTGCGCCTGCAGCTCGGCAACGTAGCTGCGCAGCGGCAGGGCGAGATACGCATTGAGCACCGTGGTCTCGCCGCGGGTCACATAACGCACCAGCGGGGAGAGTTCGTGCGAGACCGAGACCTCCTCGAAGCCAAGCTCGCGGGCGCAGGCGGCGGCGGCCCGCTCGTGCTGCGTGTGACGCCAGCCGTGCAGGAACACGATGGCGACCGCGCGGCGCCCGGCCTCACGTGCGCGTGCCAGATCGCCCCTGAGGCGCGCAAGATCGAGCGCCGTGAGCACGCTGCCGTCGGTGTCGATGCGCTCGGCGGCCTCGATCACACTCGCGTACAGGCGTTTGGGCAGCACGATGTCGCGCGCGAAGATGTCGGGACGATTCTGGTAGCCGATACGCAGCCCATCGGCGAACCCGGCCGTGGTGACGAATACCACCGGCTCGCCGCTGCGGGTGAGCAGGGTATTGGTGGCAACCGTGGTACCCACCTTCACCGCCGCGATGACGGGGGTGCGCGCGGCGGCCACGCTCGCGAGCTCCTCGAGCATGGCGCGCGCCGCGGCAAGGCCAGGATCACCCGTTGACGGGTCGCCTGCGGCCGAGGGCACCTTGCGCACGTGCAGCACACCCTCGGGCGAGAGCCCGATCACGTCGGTGAAGGTTCCGCCCCGATCGATCCAGAACTGCCACGCCTTGCGCAGGACCTCATGACCGCGAGGTGCTAGCTTTAGCGTTTCCATTGCCTGCATTATTCGCGCATGCGCGTCCCAGTGCCCAACAGCCCGCCATGCCAGAGCCGCTGACCGCCCGCCACGTGGTGTTCTCTCATGGCCAGGATGCCGGCCCGTGGGGGCGCAAGATTTCCGTGCTGGCGGAGGTGGCGCGCGCGGAGGGCTACGAGGCCCACTCCGTCGACTACCGGGGCATCGAGGAACCGCGCGCGCGGGTGGCGCGGCTGGTGGACTTCTGCAAGGAGCTGGCAGGCGATCTGGTGCTGGTCGGCTCCAGCCTCGGCGGCTACGTTGCGGTGGCCTCGGCCTCTTTGCTGCATGCCCGCGGCGTGTTCCTCATGGCGCCGGCGCTGTACATGGAGGGCCTGCCGCAATTGCGCGCAGGACTCGATTGCCCGACCGCCGTGGTGCACGGCTGGCGCGACGATGTCGTGCCCTACGAGCACAGCGTGCGCTTCGCGCAGTCGCACAACGCGGCGCTGCATCTTCTGGAGAGTGATCACCGTTTGCACAACCAGGTGCGGGTGATCCAGTACCTGTTCGAGTATTTCCTCATCGCCCTCGACCTGCCCACTATCGCCCTGGAATAGACTCAGCGGCGCTCGCGGATGGCCCGTGCGGCGAGCCGGTCCACCAGCTGTGGCACGATCAGGCGTGCAAAGCGCACCAGCCGCCCGCGCCTTGATGTGATCAGGAGGCGCTGCCGGGTAGCCATGGCCTGAACCATCAGCCGCGCACATTCATCGGCGCTCATGAGGTGGGACTCCTGCATCGGACTTAGCCCGAGCGGCGCACCGTTGGGGCCGATGGCGCGGCGGTGCAGCTGCGTCACGACAAAGTCGGGTGCGATGATCGTCACGTCGACCCCGCTGCCGGCAAGCTCGATGCGCAGCGACTCGAAAAAACCCACCATCGCGTGCTTGCTGGCCGCGTAGCCGGTGCGTTCCGGCACTCCGGTGAGGCCGGCGAGACTTGCGACCGCCACGATCAGACCGCGTGAGGCCTTCAGGTGCGGCAGCGCGGCAGCGGTGGTGTACACCGCGCCGAGGTAGTTCACCGCCAACAGCTGTGCGTACACGGCGAGGTCGGTGACGGTGTCCAGGCGCGACCACATGGTGAAGCCGGCATTGTTGACCAGCACATCGATCCGGCCGAAGCGGGCCACGGTTTGCGCCACCAGGCGCGTGCAGTCCTCGCGCACGGACACGTCCGCGGCGAGGCTAAGCGTCGGCGCGCCACGCGCCGTGCAGTCCCGCGCGACCTGCGCCAGGTGTTCCTGGTCGCGCCCGCTGAGTGCCAGTTGCGCCTGTTGCTGCGCCAGTTGCAGTGCCAGCGAGCGCCCGATGCCGGCGGACGCGCCGGTGATCAGCACTGTCTTGCCGGCGAAGGTATTCATTGCCACCATCCTGCCCAACGCCGCGCTGCGGCCCGGGAGCCATCATAATCGCAGCGATGAACTGGCTGTTGCGGCGGCTGCTCGCCCTGTGGGTGCGGTTCCGGGTTGTCCCGGAGGATGCCGCTGCGGCGCTGCAGGGTCGCCCGCACCCGCTTTGCTACGTGCTCGAGCGGCGCAGCGTCACCGATCTGGCGATGCTGCAGCAGGCCTGCCAGGCGCTGAGGCTGCCGCGCCCGGGCACGCGCCTGCGCGGCACCCGCGAATTGCGCTCGTTCTTCTACCTGACCCAGCAGCGCGGCTGGTGGGGAGCGCGCCTCGACCGGCGCACGCCCTCCCAGCTGGCGCAGATGATCGCCATCGTGCGTGATTCTGCGCAGGCTGACTTTGAGCTGGTGCCCGCGGCGCTCTACTGGGGCCGTGCGCCGCAAAAGGAAGCATCGTGGCTGCGGCTGCTGCTGGTGGAGGACTGGGCCTTCACCAGCCGGGCGCGCAAATTCCTGCAGGTGCTGTTCAACGGCCGCAACACGCTCATCGAGCTCGATGAACCGCTGTCGCTGCGCGCGTTGCTCGGGGAGGAGCCCGGATCTGCCATGAGCGGCCGGCGCGTGGCGCGCACGCTCGCGGGCGTGTATGCCCGCCAGCGCAACGCGCGCATCGGCCCGGATCTCTCGCATCGGCGCACCATCGTCAATCGCGTGCTGCGCACCCGCGCGGTGCGTGCGGCGGTCGCGCAGGAGATGCGCGACAAGCAGCTGACGCGACACCAGGCGCTGCAGCGCGCCCGCCGCTACGCCTGGGAGATCGCCGCGAATTACTCGCACGCCTTCGTGCGCTTCATGGAGCACGCGCTCGCGTGGCTATGGAACCGGCTGTATGACGGGGTGGAGCTCGGGCACGGCCATACGCTGGCAGAGGTTGCCGAGGGGAACGAGATCATCTACGTGCCTTGCCATCGCAGCCACATGGATTACCTGCTGCTCGGCTACGCGATCTACGTGCTCGGCTATGCGGTGCCGCACACCGCGGCGGGTGTGAATCTCAACCTGCCGGTGGTGGGGCGTTTCCTGCGCAAGGGCGGCGCATTCTTCATCCGCCGCAGTTTCGGCGCCAACAAGCTCTACACCGTGGTGTTCATGAAGTACCTGGCCGCGATCATGGCGCGCGGTCATAGACTCGAATACTTCATCGAGGGCGGCCGCAGCCGCACCGGCCGGCTGCTGCAGCCGAAGACCGGCATGCTGCTGATGACCGTGCGCAGCTTTCTCGCCGACCCGGTGCGGCCGGTGGTGTTCGTGCCGGTATATTTCGGCTATGAGCGCCTGGTGGAGGGCAACACCTTCATCGGCGAACTCGCGGGGCGCCCCAAGGAGAAGGAGAGCATTCTCGGACTGCTTGGCTCCTGGCGCGTGCTGCGGCAGCGCTTCGGCAAGGTGCACGTCAACCTGGGCGCCCCGATCGCGCTCGACTCGCTGCTCGATGCCCACGATGCCAACTGGCGCACCCGGCGCTTCGATGAGGACACGCGCGTGCCCTGGCTGGCAGCGGCGGTGGACGAACTGGCCGACCGCATCATGCGGAACATCAATTCGGCGGCCGCCGTGACGCCGGTCAACCTGCTCGCCATCACGCTGCTGGCGATGCCGCGCCAGGCGTTGCCGCAGGCGGACCTGATGCGCCAGCTCGACCTGTATCGCGCGCTGCTCGTCTGCTTGCCGTATGGCGAGCGCGTGACGATCACGGCTCTGAGCGGCAGTGAGATCATCGCCTACGGCGAGTCGTTACGGGTGGTGGCGCGCGAGCCCCATGCGCTGGGGGACATCGTGCGCATGAGTGTCGATAGCGCCGTTCTCGCGACCTATTTCCGCAACAATGTGCTGCACCTGTTTGCGCTGCCTTCGCTCGTGGCGTGCGTTTTCGTCAGCAATGCGCGCGTAGCGACGCTCGACATCCAGCGCCTCGGCGCGCGCATCTACCCCTACATCGCGGCGGAGCTGTTCCTGCGCTGGAGCGAGGAGGAGCTGCCGGCCGCAATCGAAGGCGTGCTGGCAGGGCTTGCCGCCCAGGGGCTCATCACCGCCGAGTCGGCCGGCCTTTGGCGGCGGCCGCCGCCGGATTCCCTCGAAGCCATGCAGCTGGCGTTGCTGGCGCAGGCCACGATCCAGACCATCGAGCGCTATTACATGGCGGTGGCGCAGCTGGTGCGAGCCGGCAGCGGCGAGATCACCCAGCAGACGCTCGAGGAGCGCTGCCAGCAGACCGCGCAGCGCATGACCCTGCTGTACGGTCTGAATTCGCCGGAGTTCTTCGATCGGGCGATGTTCGCGAACTTCATTGCGCTGTTGCGCACGCGGGCGGTGATCCGTGCCGGGGCGGACGGCAAGCTCGAATTCGACGAGGTGCTGCTGCGTGTGGCGCGCGACGCACACTTGGTGCTCAGCGAGCAGCTGCGTCACAGGATCCTGCAGATGATGCACGCCTGAAACGGCTTGCCGCGCTGCGTTGCCGAATAATGGACTGCCCGCTCACTACCCGGGTGTTCTCACCGCTCAAGTTTCAGGCCGACATCGGCATCATGCTGACTTTCATGTTCCTGGTGAACATGCTCGCCGCCTGGCCGATCCGGCCACACGGGCTGCCTGCGCGGGGCGCGTCGGCCTTAAGTCTTCAGCGCAGGTAGCCCAGGCCGCGCGCCATGAATGCGGCGCACGCGAGGATCACGATTATCGCGCTGAGCTCGAGCATCAGGCAGGTGCGCACCCGCTGCGTGATCGCCGGCGGAATCTGCGGCACGGTGCCTGACCTGAGGCTCTTGTTCCACGACAGGAAGATGAGGGTCGGGTAGATCGAGATCAGGCCGGCCAATACGAACGCGGCGAACTTTACAAGAAAGAAGGCGTCGTGCCAGTAGTACGCCGGGCCCTTCTCGAAGTAGGCCACGCGCAAGAGGCCCACCAGCAGCACCGTGCCAGCCGAGACTCCGAAGAGGATGTCGGTGCGCGCCAGACGCCGCGCCTGCGCCAGCGAGAGCGGCGGCTTGAACAGCGCCACCTCCACGGCGAGCGTGGCGACCACGGTGAAGGCGGCGAGATGGTGCAGGAACGCCATGAGCGCGCTGGGGTACATGGCTTCACTCCTTACATCTGGTGCGGCGGGCGGTGCGGGGACTTTGCGGCCGCAGCAGCTTTGGCGTCATCCCCGGCGGCGGCTTTCAGCGCTTTGAGGCCGCGTTCAAAGTGGGCACCGAGCTGCCGGTCCATGTCCAGGAACACTCCCATGACCTTCAGAGCCAGAGGCTGCTGTCCGCGCCAGGTCCAGGTCACGTTCGTCGCAGCACCCGCGGGCTCGAGCGTGAACTCATTGATGTTGTGGCAGACGAAGGGCTTTTCGAAGTCTGCCGTCACGGTGAGCGAACGCGGTGCCAGCGCGGCGGTGATCTGCATACGGCCCTTCCCGGCGCTGCCGCTGCCGCGCCACTCGCACACCGCTCCCAGGCCGGCGTCAGCTGCCCCGTAGCTGCGCTCAAGCGACGGATCCTGCTGATCCTGCGGCGCCCAGGCGCTCCAGCAGTGGAAATCAGCAATGAGCGCGAACACCCGCTCAGCCGGTGCCGCAATGGAAATGGAGCGCTGGATCAGCAACACGTCGGGTCTTTGCGCGGCGAGGGCGAATAGGGCGCCGATCGCCAGCACCAGCACGGCGGCACTGGCAACGAACATCAGTCATCCCAGCGCGGCTGCGCGCGCAGCCGCTTGGTGCGCCGCTGCCGGGTCTTGTGCTCAAGGCGTCGCTCGCGCGCGGCGCGCGAAGGCGCGGTGGCCTTGCGGGGCTTGGGCGCCACCAGCGCGCAGCGGATGAGATCGGCGAGCCGTCCTTCGGCCTCGCGGCGGTTTTGTTCCTGGCTGCGGTGATTGCGCGCGATGATGAGTATCGCGTCCTCGGCGGTGAGCCGGCGGCCGCTGAGCGTGCGCAGGCGCGCCTTGACGCCCTCGGCAAGGGCGCTGCTGTGCGCCAGGTCGAAGCGCAGCTGCGCTGCGGTGGCCAGCTTGTTGACGTTCTGGCCGCCCGGTCCGGAGGAGCGCACGAAGGTCAGCGACAGATCGCTGTCCGGGATCACGATCGCAGCGGTTACCGACAGCGCCACGTCACGCTTCGATCAGTCGGCGGCCTTGTCCGCCCCGAGCGGCGGACCCGGCGGGACCGGCGGCGGCACGCGCGGTACACGCGGCTCGAGTCTGCGCACCTCCTGCTGCACCACAGGGATCCTGACGCCGTGCAGCTTGAAGATCCGCCAGATGGCGCGGTTGACGTCAGAGCGCACGTTATTCACCCCGTTCACCGGATCTGCGATCCAGAAGCGGATCTCGAGCCGCATGCCGTTGTCCTCGAAGCTGATCAGGCGCGATACAGGGGGAGGATCGTGCAGGATGCGCGGATGGTTTTCGGCCGCCTGCAGCAATAGCTGCAGCGCCACTTCCGGATCATCGTCGTAGCTCACCGTCACCGGCAGCTTCAGCCGCACGCGCTGATCCGAGTAGCTCCAGTTGATGAAGGAGCTGGTGATCAGGTTGGTGTTCGGCACCAGCGTATCGACGCCGTCGCGGTCCCGCACCACCACGTAGCGACCGCGCAGCTCCTGCACCCAGCCGAAGTTGCCGCTGCTCGCTCCGTCGTGACCCGTGAAGCTGATGACGTCCCCGGGCTTGATGGACTTGTCCATCAGCAGCACGAAGCCGCTGACGAAGTTGCTGGCGACCGCCTGCAGGCCAAAGCCCAGCCCAAGTCCGATCGCACCGGTGAGCACGTTGAGGGTGGTCACGTCCACGCCGGCGGCATTGATGCCGAGCAGGATCCCTAAAGCCACCAGCAGGAAGTTGGTGAACTTCGAGATTCCGACCCGCGTCGAGACGGCAACCTGATCGAGCCGCATCACGTGGCGCTCGATGACGCGCGCGATCAGGCTGGTCACGATCACGAACGCGGTGACCACCACCAGCCCCTTCAGCAGCGCCCACAGGCTGAACTGGGTCTTGCCCGGTATGAGGTTGACGTGGTTGAGGCTCGCCTCCATCAGGTCGAGCCAGCCGAGCAGCGCCGCCGCGACGATGAACCAGAGGGTCAGCGTGATGCTGCGCTCGCGCGTGCGCACCCAGGATCCCTGCCCGAGCAGGAGGCCGAGGATGTATACGGCCAGGCGCACCACCGCCAGCGCCGTGACGATGCGTATCGCCGCGCCGATCACATCCGTCGGGATGTCGAGCGAGACCAGCGCTGCGTGCCCGGCGCACAGCGTCACCAGGGCGGCGAGGATCGGAGCCAGCAGCACCAGTCCCTCGAGTGCATGGTCCAGCCAGTGCTCGGCGCGCGGCGGCAGGTCGGCGGCGACGTCGCGCGCGCGGCGCGCACGCAGCACCCGCGTGACGCCCAGGCCGACCACCCCCGCGATCAGCATCGCGACAACCGCGGCGACCACCTGCGGGGAGGTGAGCTGTCCCAGGAAGCCGCGTACGGCGCTGCCGGCGCTATCCATCAGGCATTCAGATCCGGGATCAGCTGACTCTCGAGGCGGGCGATCTGGTCCTTGAGCAGGAGCTTGCGCTTCTTCAGGCGCTTCATCTGCAGCTGATCGATGTGCATATCGAGCGACAGACGCGAGATGACTTCATCGAGGTCGCGATGCTCAATGCGCAACTGACGCAGCTTTTCCACGTTGCGGAACAGCTCGCGATCGACGTTGTCTTCGATTTCCGCCATGCGGGGGATGCCCAGTATCTGGAGCTGTTGGCGGCGGCCCCAAGGAACCAAAGCTTAGCCGAGCGGCGCTCCGAGTGCCACGGGGCTTGTCAGCGGCCCCGTCCGCGGGAGGGGGCCCGTCCCGGACGCCCTCCCTTGTGGCCACCGCCGCCCCCGCCCCCGGGACGGCGCCCGCCCGGACGCTGTGGCCGACCATGGGGTCGATAGACATGCGGCGGTGCGACGACGCCGATCGCCATCAGCTCGGGGGCGATCGGGGCGAAGGGAATCTTGTGCCCGACATAACTTTCGATGTCCGGCAGCGATACCGCGTATTCCTCGCACGCGAAACTGATGGCATCGCCTTCCGCACCGGCGCGGGCCGTGCGGCCGATGCGGTGCACGTAGTCGGGCGGATCCTGCGGCAGGTCATAGTTGAACACGTGGCTCACGTCCGGGATGTGCAGGCCGCGTGAAGCCACATCGGTGGCGATGAGCACGGCCAGGCTCCCCTCGTGGAAATCGCGCAGGAAGCGCAGGCGTTTGTTCTGCGGCACGTCGCCCGAGAGCGCCTGGGCATGGAAGCCGTTCGCCTTCAACACGGTCTCGAGCCGCTCGGCGGCGCGCTTGGTGTTCACGAATACCATGGTGCGATGTGCTTCGCTCTGGCGCAAAATGCCGATGAGCAGCGGGATTTTCTCCTCCATGGAGGGGTAGTACATGATCTGGCGCACCTGATCGACCGTCATCTTGTCGGGCTCGATCCGCACCAGTTCGGGATTGTTCATGTGCTCGTAGGCAAGCTCGAGCACCCGGTGGGAGAGGGTGGCCGAAAACAGCATCGACTGGCGGCGCTCAGGATGGGGCAGGCGGCGCAGGATGTAGCGGATGTCGGCGATGAAGCCGAGGTCGAACATGCGGTCCGCCTCATCGAGGACCAGCACTTGCGCGTGGCGCAGGTCGAACACACGCTGCTTGAAATAGTCGATCAGGCGGCCCGGTGTGCCGATCAGCACATCGCACCCTTCGCCGACCTGCTGACGCTGCTTCTCGTAGTCGATGCCGCCGAAGACGACGCTGTGCCTGAGGCCGGTATGGGCGCCGAGCACCAGCGCGTCATGATGGATCTGCACCGCGAGCTCCCGGGTCGGCGCGACGATCAGGGCGCGTACCGATGTCGGACTGCGGCTCGCTGCGGCAGGCCGCGTGAGCAGGTTTTGGTACAGAGCCACCAGGAACGCCGCAGTCTTGCCGGTGCCGGTCTGCGCCTGTCCGGCAACATCGTGACCGGCGAGTGCGATCGGAAGCGTCTGTGCCTGGATCGGAGTGCAGTTGACGAACCCGGCTTGACGGATGCCCTGCATGACTTCGGGTCTGAGGCCGAGAGAGGCGAAGGTGACGGGAATGTCAGACTGTGGACTGGTTATCAATTCGCACCGCAGACTTGCAAATGGGGCCCGGAAGAGCTAAAAAGTATCTGAAGTCGCGGACCCGCAGGTCCGACCTGCCTCACCGAAGTCCCTTAATTCCTTTTAGGCACATACTCAATCACGGGTTATCAGTGTAACCGTTTAACGCGGTGTTCTGGCATCGCTTTTCGCTTAACCCTTTGCCGGCCCGCCCCGGGATTTTTCCCAAACCCAAGCGATTTTTTCGCGCTCTGCATTGACGGAGGTTGAAACCGCGTGAGCAGCGCCCATATTGTCCATACCACGGATGCCACGTTCGCACAGGACGTCCTGAAGTCTGAGAAGCCGGTGCTTCTGGACTTCTGGGCCGAGTGGTGCGGGCCGTGCAAGATGATCGCCCCGATCCTCGATGAGATCGCGAGCGAGTACCACGACCGCGTCAAGATCGCGAAGATCAACATAGACGAAAACCCGCAGACCCCGCCGAAGTTCGGCATCCGCGGCATACCGACGCTGATTCTCTTCAAGAACGGCACGGTCGAGGCGCAGAAGGTCGGCGCCGTCTCCAAATCTCAACTAGCGGCCTTTCTGGACAGCAACCTGGATCTGGTCGAAAAACGTAAAGAGCACCAATGAGAGGCTATCTCGGTAATCAGGGCCGCAACCGGCCCAACAAGGGACCGCGCCACGGTAACCGTGACGGCAACCGCGGCAATATCAATAATGGCGGGGGGCGTCCCGATGAGATGATGCACGAGCCGGAGCCCTTCGATGTCGATGACTCGGAAATCATAAGTCCGGCCGAGCTGACGCAGTCGCGCAGCTCGATGAACCTCACCGAGCTTAAGGCCAAGCCGATCCACGAGCTGGTCAAGCTCGCCGAATCCATGGGGCTTGAGAGCCTCGCCCGCTCGCGCAAGCAGGACATCATCTTCTCGATCCTCAAGGCCCATGCGAGGAACGGGGAGAACATCTACGGTGACGGCGTTCTGGAGATACTGCAGGACGGCTTCGGCTTCCTGCGCTCGGCGGACGGCTCCTATCTGGCCGGCCCCGACGACATCTACGTGAGCCCGAGCCAGATCCGGCGCTTCAACCTGCGCACCGGCGACACCATTTCCGGCCTCATCCGTCCGCCCAAGGACGGTGAGCGCTACTTCGCGCTCCTGAAGGTGGGCGAGATCAACCTCGACTCGCCGGAGAGTTCGCGCAACAAGGTTCTGTTCGAGAACCTGACGCCGTTCCACCCGACCAAGCGGTTGAAACTCGAGCGCGGCAACGGCTCGACCGAGGACCTCACCGCACGCACCATCGATCTGGTGGCTCCGATCGGCAAGGGTCAACGCGGCCTCATCGTCTCCCCGCCCAAGGCCGGCAAGACGATGCTGCTGCAGAACATCGCCACCGCGATCACCTCCAACCATCCCGAGGTTTACCTCATCGTGCTGCTGATCGACGAGCGGCCCGAGGAGGTCACCGAGATGCAGCGCACCGTCAAGGGCGAGGTGGTCTCCAGCACCTTCGATGAACCGGCTGCCCGCCATGTGCAGGTGGCCGAGATGGTCATCGAGAAGGCCAAGCGCCTGGTTGAGCACAAGAAGGACGTGGTGATCCTGCTCGACTCGATCACACGCCTGGCGCGCGCCTACAACACGGTGGTGCCGTCTTCCGGCAAGGTCCTCACCGGCGGCGTCGATGCCAACGCCCTGCAGCGCCCGAAGCGCTTCTTCGGCGCCGCGCGCAATATCGAGGAGGGCGGCAGCCTCACCATCCTCGCCACCGCGCTCATCGACACCGGCTCGAAGATGGACGATGTCATCTACGAGGAATTCAAGGGTACCGGCAACAGCGAAATCCACCTCGACCGGCGCATCTCCGAGAAGCGCGTGTTCCCGGCGGTCAATATCAACCGCTCCGGGACCCGCAAGGAAGAGCTCATCACCGACCAGGGCGAACTTGCCAAGATGTGGATCCTGCGCAAGCTCCTGCACCCGATGGACGAGCTGGCGGCAATCGAGTTCCTGCTCGACAAGATGAAGGACACCAAGTCGAACGGGGAATTCTTCGAGGCCATGAAGCGCTGACGGCCGCAAGCGGCGGCAGGTGCGAATCGAGTCACGTCGGCACTCTGCGACGCTGGCACAGTCACGGCATCGGTCAGTAAGATTCAGGCAACCCGCTACCGTCGCGGGAGGGAGCCCATCTCGCATGCGCATCTGGCTGCCGGTCGCTGCCATGTTACTTGCGGTGCAAGCGCTGCCCGCGCTCGCCGATCGCGACCCGACTTCCGGCGCACCGCTGCCGCCGCGCAAGCCCTCGACACCCAGTCCGATCACGGATCATTTCTACATCCGTGCCAGTTACTACGTCCCCGACGCGCGTACACACCTGCGGGTCGACCCCTCCTTCGCCGCCCCGGGCGTGACCGGCACCCCGATCAGCGCCGAGAACGACCTGGGGCTACCCGACCGCCTGCACGAGGGGCGCGTGGAGTTCATGTTCCGCATGCGCGAGCGAAACAAGGTGCGTGTCGATTACCTCCAGGCCAACCGCTCCGGCAGCAAGGTGCTCTCAAACGACGTCATCTTCAACAACGACACCTTCGCCGCCGGACAGCTGTCGCAAAGCTCGCTCAACTGGCAGATGTTCGACATCACCTACAGCTATTCGCTGTACCGCAGCGATCGGCTCGAGATCGGTGCGGGAGCCGGGGTGTATCTGCTGCAGATCCAGGCGACCAGCGCGGTGCCGGCGACGTTTCAGTCACAGACGGTGTCGGCGGCAGGTCCGGTGCCGCTGCCCTCACTCGATCTGGCGTGGCATATCTGGCGCGGATTCGCCTTCACCGCGCGCGGCGCTTACCTGCAGGTGCGACTGAATGGGGTGCACGGCTGGCTGGCGGATCTGCACGAAGATCTGCAATACCGCTGGAATCCAAACTTCGTCACCGGGCTGGGATATTCCGCCGTGCGCACCTCGCTCGAGCGCCAGGGCGGCAGCTTCCCGGGCGAGTTCGCCATGAGCATCAGCGGACCGGAAGCCTTCCTGCGTTTCAGCTTCTAGAAGGACGCTTTGGTGCCTCGGGCACTCGCAGTCTTCGCCATAAATGACTGAGCGCGCGGGCGGCAGTTGCGGCGCAGTCGGCACCGCCGCGTCGTCTTTGCTTGGCGCGATGCGCCGCGGCGGCGAACCTCACCGTCAGCGACTCTCCTGCACGATGCGGCCGTTCAGGGGCTGCACGGGCCTTACATCGTGCGGATAGATCCTGGCGAACGCTTCGATCTGCGCCGCGGACATCGCGAGCGGACTCTTCAGCACAAACCACTTCACGCCCTCGCTGCACGGTGGCGCGGTCTGCGATCCCATATACAGGTAGTAACCGCGCTCGCGCGGCAGCATCCCGGCGGGGTTGAGCTCAAGGGCGCCGACTGCGGCCTGGCCCTCGCTCTTTGGCATGTGCTCCCAGAGCTGCTGGATGACGGCGTTGGCAGCTCCCAGCTTCACAAGCACGGCGACTCCGGCAAGTTCTCCGTCAGCCGCCTTGTGCATCAGATGCAGCACCATGTCGTAGGAGCGGCCGTGAACGAGCTCCTCGCTCGGCCGGTGGAAGTGAAACTGCATGAGCTGGTAGCGCTTGCCGCCAACGCTCAGAAAGCTGCCGGCGCCCGGGGGATCGTGGTAATCCACGCGTATGGTGGCCCCGTTGTTGATCACATACCGGATCGGGCTTTTCTGGTACTCGAACCCGAGCGCCGGAAGCTCGGCCTGCTGCGTGGCGCGAATGTCGATCGGGGACTGTTGCCTGCCGGCGCTGCACAAAGCGTACGCAGGATCGAGCTCGCCCCAGTGATCGGCACCGCGCGGACCGCTGTAATCCCAGTGCGTCTTCCAAGGCGACACGTAGTGCGAGTAGTCGGCTTCCTGCGCGCGCGCCGGGCAGCAGGTGGCTGCAGCCAGCAGCAGGAGCAGGGTCGGGAATTGCGCTCTCATCGTGATGCCCGGTGCGTGGATCTTTGCGGGCACGCTAGTCGTTGTAATTCCTCGACACTTCGCTTACCGTAAAACTATGAATGCGCCGCTCGACACCGACGTCGCGATTTCAAGGCTTGCCACCGCCATCGGCGATGCGACGCGCGCCCGCATCCTCGTCAGCCTCATGGACGGCCGCGCGAGGACCGGCACGGAGCTTGGGGCATTGGCCGAGGTCGGCCCCTCGACCACCAGCGCACACCTGCATCGTCTGGAGGCCGCACAGCTGATCACGGTGCGCCCGCAGGGCAAGCACCGCTATTACAGCCTGCGCGGCACGGATGTCGCGGGGCTTCTGGAGCGCCTGAGCGCGCTGGCGGGCGGCAGCCGCGCTTCGTTCGTGTGCAAGGCGCCGCAGCATCTGCGGGCCGCCCGCACCTGCTACGACCACATCGCCGGTACCATCGGCGTGGCCCTGCTTGAGCGCTTCACGGCTCTCGGCTGGCTCGATCCGCGCTCGGGCGACACCGACACGAGCTACGAGCCGAGCGCAAGCGGTGCACGCGCCTTCGCCTGCCTCGGCATCGACCTGGATGCCGCGCGCGCGCTGCGCCGCCGATTCGCCTTCGGTTGCCTCGATTGGACCGAGCGGCGCCACCATCTCGGCGGTGCGCTGGGAGCGGCGTTCCTGGCCCTGGCGCGCAACAGGAAGTGGGTGATCCAGGACCTCGACAGTCGCGCTCTGCGCGTGACGGATCGCGGCAGCAATGAGATGGCGGCGCGCTTCGGCATGCCGATGCACGAGATTCGGGCCGGCACCCTGCCGCGCACGCTTCCCGGTCAGCATTCCGTTACCACGTAGGCCCGCGCGAACAGTTCCGGCATGCGCGCCGCGCGGTGCGTGTCCAGATTGATGCACACATAGTCGGTGCGGGCGCGGGCCAGCGTCTTGTCATCCGACACGCGCTTGATCTGGAAGCGCCGCTCGACGCGCAGCCGGGCATCGGCGCTCACGATCCAGGTGGCCGTGCGCACCACATCCGCCTTCACCGCCGCGAGCAGGTAGTCGATCTCGATGCGCTGAGCTGCCATGCCGCGACGCAGCGCGACGCAGCGCTCGAGCGGCACGCCGAGCGCGGCGGAATGGGCCCAGGCCGCCCGATCGAGCCACCTGAGATACACCGAGTTGTTGACGTGCTCATAGGCATCGATGTCGCTCGCCGCGACGGTCAGCTCGACGAGGTGGGGATTCGGGAAGTCGAAGTCCACCCTCGCCTCAGGGGTGAGCGCGCGCGAGCGCGCGATAGCCGATGTCGTGCCGGTATTGCACGCCGCTCCAGGTTACGGTATCCGCAAGCGCGTAGGCCTCCTGCCGCGCCTCGGCCAACTCCTCGCCCATCCCCACCGCGCACAACACGCGGCCGCCGTTGGTCAAAACCTGGCCTGCCGCAAGCTGCGTGCCGGCATGGAAGATCTTGCCCGGCAGGCGGGCGGCCTCGCCGAGTCCCTCGATCACGTCGCCCTTGCGCACGCGCTCCGGGTAACCTGCGGCGGCCATGACGACGCCGAGCGCGGCGCGCGAGTCCCACGCGGCCTGCACCGTATCGAGCCTGCCGGCAAGGGTCGCCTCGCACAGCACGGTGAGATCGCTGTTCAGTCGCATGAGGATCGGCTGGGTTTCCGGATCGCCCAAGCGGCAGTTGAACTCGAGCACCTTGGGCGTGCCATCGGGCGCGATCATGACTCCGGCGTAGAGAAACCCGCTGTAGGGCGTGCCGTCCGCCGCAAGGCCGCGGATCGTCGGCTCGATGACCTCGTGCATGATGCGTGCATGCAGGGCCGGCGTCACCAGCGGCGCCGGCGAATAGGCGCCCATGCCGCCGGTGTTGGGTCCGCGATCGCCGTCGTTCAGGCGCTTGTGGTCCTGCGAAGTCGCCAGCGGCAGGATGTGCGTGCCGTCTGCCATGACGATGAAACTCGCCTCCTCTCCGGCTAGGAACTCCTCGATGAGCACCTCGCGGCCGGCATCTCCGAACTGTCCGGCGAACATGGCCTGCGCGGCGGCGAGCGCCTGATCGATGGACTCGGCGATCACGACTCCCTTGCCGGCCGCAAGTCCGCTCGCCTTTACCACTAGTGGGGTGCGCTGGCTCTTCACCCACGCCGCATCGAAGGTATCGCGCGTGAAGGTGACGGAACGGCCGGTGGGGATGCCGTGACGGTGCAGGAACTGCTTGGTGAAGGCCTTGGAGCCTTCCAGGCGTGCACAGCGCTCGAGCGGCCCGAAGCACTGCAGCCCGGCCTGAGCGAACGCATCGACGATGCCTGCGACCAGCGGGCCCTCGGGCCCGATGATGGTGAGGTCGATGCGCTCGGAGCGTGCGAGTTTCACCATTCCCGCGATGTCCTCGGCGGCGACGTTCGCGTTGCGCACCTTCGGCTCCATGGCCGTGCCGGCGTTGCCCGGGGCGACCAGCACCTCGGCGACGCGCTCGGAGACAGCGCATTTCCAGGCGAGCGCGTGCTCGCGGCCGCCTGCACCGACGATCAGGACCTTCATCAGTGTCGGAAGTGGCGCATGCCGGTGAACACCATGGCCATGTCGTGCTGATCGGCGGCGGCGATGACTTCCGGATCGCGCTTGCTGCCCCCGGGCTGGATCACGGCGCGAATGCCGTAGCCTGCCGCGACATCGAGGTTGTCGCGGAACGGCAGGAACGCATCGGATGCCATCACGGAGCCTGCCAGCGTGAGGCTCTCATCCGTCGCCTTCATCGCTGCGAGGCGCGTGGAATACACGCGGCTCATCTGGCCGGCACCGATGCCAACGGTGGCCCGCTCGCGTGCGAACACGATGGCATTGGACTTGACGAATTTGCACACACTCCAGGCGAACAGCAGGTCGATGAGCTCCTCGGGCGTGGGCTGGCGGCGCGTCGGCACCGTGAGCGCCTCGGCAGCGAGCGTAGCGACATCGCGTGACTGCACCAGCACTCCCCCCCTGACGCTGCGCAGTTCCGGCCCCCCGCCGCCGGGCGCCGCGAGCTCGCCGAGCACCAGCACCCGCACGCCAGGCTTGGCGGCGATGAGCTGCGCAGCCTGCGGATGCACCGTGGGGGCCGCGAGCACCTCGACGAACTGACGCTCCATGATCGCCGCGGCCGTGGCCGCGTCAAGCTCGCGGTTAAAGGCGATGACCCCGCCGAAGGCTGAGGTCGGATCGGTGCGGTAGGCGCCCTCGTAGGCCGCGAGCGCCGAAGGCGCCAGCGCCGCCCCGCACGGGTTGGCGTGCTTGACGATGACGCAGGCCGCCGCCTCGAACTGACGTACGCACTCGATCGCCGTGTCGGCGTCCGCGATATTGTTGTACGAGAGATCCTTGCCCTGTACCAGGCGCGCGCTCGCGATGCTGGCGCCGCTCGGCGCGAGCTCCCGGTAGAATGCCGCACTCTGGTGCGGATTCTCGCCGTAGCGCAGCTCGCGCAGCTTCTCGAACACCAGAGGCAGGGTCGCCGGGTAGGGCTGCGCGGGGAGGCCCTGGTGCGCCGACAGGTAGGCGGCCACCATCGTGTCGTAGCGGGCGGTGTGGGCGAAGGCCTTGGCCGCAAATGCCGCGCGGGTCGCGAAGTCGCTTCCGCCCTGGTGCGTGTCGAGTTCCTTCAACAGATGCGGGTAATCCGCCGGCTCGACCACCACCAGCACCGACTCGTGATTCTTGGCCGCGGCGCGCAGCATCGCAGGCCCACCCACGTCGATGTTCTCGATGGCTTGCTCGTAGCTGGCCCCGGCGCGGGCGACCGTGGCGGCAAACGGGTAGAGGTTCACGACCAGAAGGTCGATCGGCTCGATCCCCAGGCTCGCCATGACTGCATCATCGATTCCGCGGCGTGCCAGCAGGCCGCCGTGGATTTTCGGGTGCAGCGTCTTGACGCGCCCGTCCATGATTTCGGGAAAGCCGGTGTAGCTGGCGACCTCACGCACCGGCAAGCCGTGCTCGGCCAACAGCTGCGCCGTGCCACCGGTGGAAAGGATTTCGATGTGGCGCCGCTCAAGACCGCGGGCCAGCTCGATCAGGCCGGTCTTGTCGGAAACGGAGATGAGCGCACGGCGTACCGTCAGCGGCATGGGTGCGCGAGGATCCCCTTCAGGAGCCCCCAAGTCCGAACTGCTTGAGCTTCTTGCGCAGCGTTCCGCGATTGATGCCGAGGATGCCGGCCGCGCGGCTCTGGTTGCCTTGCGCGTAGTCGAGCACGACGCGAAACAGGGGTTCCTCGACCTCGCGCAGCACAAGATCGTACAGGTGTGCGGGCCGATGGCCGTTCAGGCTGGTGAAATAATCGCTCAGGGCGCGCTCGGCATGATTGCGCAACGGCAGCTCCCGTCCATGGACTCTGCCAGCCGTGGCGTCACGGGCCCGAGGCTTTTTCTTTGCGGTCATTGTGAGAGACCCCCCAAAGGGAAAAACCATTCATCAGGCCGCCGCGGCGGCCTCGCTCACCCAGTCTTCAAAATGCTTAACCGCGTGCGCGAACTGTGCGGTGGTGTTCGCAGCTGCCATCAGCTCCCGGCGGACCTGCACCGGGTCGTCCAGCAGCTGCTCGCAATACCAGCCGAGATGTTTGCGCGCAATCCGGACTCCGCTTTCCTCACCATAAAAGAAGTACAGGGAGTCGAGATGCGCGAGGATGATATCACGCACGTTGGCGCGCAGAAGTGGTGGCGGCAAAATTCCCTCGCGCAGATGGGTGTTGACAGCGCGAAAGATCCAGGGAGCACCGTGACTTGCGCGACCGATCATTACTCCGTCCGCGCCCGTGAAATCAAGTACCTCGCGTGCTTTTTCCGGCGTATCGAGGTCGCCATTGGCAAAGACCGGAATCGACACGCGCGATTTGATCTGGCGAATCGTGTCGTACTCTGCCGAACCCTGGTAAAAATCCGCACGCGTGCGCCCGTGCACGGCGAGAGCTGCAATGCCGCAGTCCTGCGCGATGCATGCAATGTTCACGCCGTTGCGGTGCT
>DATBYD010000070.1:0-31350 GCA_036513855.1 Steroidobacteraceae bacterium
CGGTGATGCCGCCGACCAACGCCACGTCAGGCTGCAGCACGTCGACGCAGCCGCCGGTGATGAGGTCGCGCAGCTCATGGATCTGGCGCGTCATCTCCCCGCCGGCGATGCGCACGTCAGTCGCCGCTCGCAGTGCGCGCATGCCATCGTGATCGGCGCGATGCAGCGGCTCTTCCATCCAATAGACGCTCAAGCGCTCAAGCTCGCGCGCCACGGTGAGTGCGTCCTTGAAGCTCCACGGTGCCTGCGTGTCCCAGGGCAGCCGCCAGCCCTGGTTGCAGTCGACCAAGAGCTCCAGGCGGCTGCCGACCCGCGCGCGTACCGCTTCCAGCGCCCGCAGGTCGTCGCGCCAGTCGCCGCGGTGAAAACGCAGCTTCAGCGCCGGGAAGCCCTGTGCGAGGTAGCGCTCGGCCGCCTCGGCCTGCGCGGCCGGGTCGCGCAGCGTGCCCGAGGAGGCGTAGGCGCGCACCCGGTGGGCAAGTCCGCCGAGCAGCTTCCAGCAGGGGGCGCCCAGGATCTTGCCCGCCAGGTCCCACAGCGCAAGATCGAGCGGCCAGCAACGGCCATAGTGGAAGTCGATGTTGGACAGCACGCGGTAGTGGCGCTCGATGGCGAGCGGATCCTCGCCCACGAACAGGCTCTCGTGACCCTCAAACCCGAGCATGCGGTCGCCCGAGGCGATCCCCGTGAGCCCGCCGTCGGTGCTGACCCGCACGATGGTGGCATCGAAGTGCAGGCGCGGCTGGCTGTCCCAGCTGGCGTTGAAGGGTGGCGCTAGCGGCGGCCGGTGGTGACTGATCGTGACGGCGCTGATCTTCTGCCCGCAACTTGCCGGCAGTGCTTTGGCAGGGCGCTCGCTCATGTTCCGATATTTTGTCGCATGGCATTCAAGGATCGCCATCCGGCAGCCTTCCACAGCCGCGCCGGCCGTCAAAGCCGAGAAATTCACTACCCGCATCGAAAAAAGGCATTGGAGCGCGGCGGGCTCTTGGCGCGAGGCTTGGGTCTGGGAGAGGATGCGCACTAGCGGCGCATCCGCCGTCGCACGAACAAATCATGGAGACCGGGGTGCACAAGAAAACCATTGACCGGCGCTGGCTGCCGCTGAACGCGCTGCGCGCGTTCGAGGGAGTCGCCAAGCACGGCAGCTTTACGGCCGCGGCGAACGCGCTGCTGATCTCGCAGAGCGCGCTGTCGCGCCACGTCATCGCGCTCGAGCGCCTCACCGGCACGCAGCTGTTCGAGCGCCGCCCGCATGCGCTCACCCTCACCAAGGCCGGCCAGCACCTGTTCCCGGCAGTGATGAAGTCCTTCGACCGCCTCGAGCACGCCCTCGATGATATCCGTAACGAGGGGGCGTCCACGCAGCGCACGCTGCGGGTGCAGATGGCTCCGAGCTTCGCGGTACAGCTCGCGGTGCCGATCCTGCGCGACTTCCGCCGTATCAGCAACGAAGTCGACATCGATCTGATCAGTCCCGCGGGCGTGGGCCCGCCGCTCGGTGATGTCGAGGTGGCGGTCGTCTACTCGCGCCCGAGCGTGACCGACCTTGTGACCGACCTTTTGTGGTCGGAGCGGCTCACCGTCTTGTGCGATCCGCGCGTCGCCGCGGCGCAGCGCGGCGGCAGTCTCGCGGCCTTCATCGAGGCGAACGAGATCGTGCATATCCGTCTCGCCGACCAGCCGCGCCACTACCTGTGGCTGCAGTTCGTGCGGCAGATGGGGCTTGAGAAACTCGATGTGGAGCGCGGCCTGGTGGTCGACACCGCCGTGCTCGCCGCGCAGTACGCGCTCAGCGGCCAGGGCATCGCGCTGGTGGACCCGAACCTGTTCGCCGAGGAGATCGGCTCGGGACGGCTGGTGAAGCCGTTCGAGGCGACACTCGATGCCGGCTACGGCTACTACCTGACGACGCACGCGGAAGGCCTGGCCGATACGGCCATCGCGCTGTTCCGCTCGTGGCTGATCGAGCGCTTTGGCACTCCTGCCGCGGCGGCCAAACCGCCGGTGCAGCTGGCGGTGTCGAACGAATGAAGGAGCCAATGTGAAAAGCGCCGCGCGGGTGGTGGTCATCGGCGGGGGCGTGGTGGGGGTGAGCGTCCTCTACCACCTGACCAAGGCCGGCTGGAAGGATGTGCTGCTGATCGAGCGCGGCGAGCTCACCTGCGGCTCGACCTGGCACGCCGCCGGCGGCATGCACACGGTGAACGGCGATCCCAACGTCGCGAAGCTGCAGCAATACACCATCAAGCTGTACAAGGAGCTGGAGAAGATCTCCGGGCAGTCCTGCGGCATGCACCTCACCGGGGGCCTGATGCTCGCCGGCACCCGCGAGCGCCTCGACTGGCTGAAAATGGCTAAGGCGCGCGGTCGCTATCTGGGCATGGAGCTCGAGATCATCGGCATGGACGAGGCGGCGCGGCTCTTTCCGCTCATGAACAAGCAGCACTTTGTGGGCGCGCTGCTCGATCCCATCGAGGGACATGTCGATCCCTGGGGCGTCACCCAGGCGTACGCCAAGGCCGCGCAGCTCGGCGGCGCGGAGATCGTGCGCCACAACCGGGTGCTTGAGCTCACGCCGCGGCGCGATGACTCCTGGGAGGTGCTCACCGAGCAAGGCAGCGTGCACGCCGAGCACGTGGTGAATGCCGGGGGCCTTTGGGCCCGCGAGGTCGGCCGCATGGTCGGTATCGAGCTGCCGGTCCTCGCCATGGAGCATCAGTACCTCATCACCGAGGACATCCCCATGCTCAAGGGGCTGCCCGAAGCGCTGCACGTCATCGACTTCGAGGGTGAGCTCTACACGCGCCAGGAGCGCGGCGGCATGCTGTTGGGAACCTATGAGCGCGCCGGCGTGCCGTGGTCGCCGCAGACCACCCCGTGGGATTTCGCGCAAAGCCTGCTGCCGAATGACCTGGAGCGCATCGCGCCGAGTCTGGAAGTTGGCTTCGAGCATTTTCCGGCCCTCGGGGAAGTGGGGATCCGCAAGGTGGTCAACGGACCGTTCACCTTCGCACCCGATGGCAATCCCCTGGTCGGGCCGGTTCGCGGGCTGCGCAACTTCTGGGTGGCGTGCGGGGTGATGGCCGGGTTCAGCCAGGGCGGGGGCGTGGGACTGGCGCTGTCGCAATGGATGGTCGAAGGGGATCCGGGGGCGGACATCTGGGGCATGGATGTTGCGCGCTATGGAGACTGGGCGACGCTTGCCTACACCAACGCCAAGGTGCGCGAGAACTATTCGCGGCGCTTTCGAATCCGTTTCCCTAACGAGGAGCTCACCGCTGCGCGCCCGCTGCGCACCATGCCCGTCTACGAGCGTCTGCTGGAGAAACACGCGGTGTTCGGCGACTACTGTGCTCTTGAGCACGCGCTGTGGTTCGCGCCGAGCGCGAAAGAGGCGACCGAAGAGATCACCTTCCGCCGCTCGAGTGCGCACGCGCACGTGGCGGCCGAATGCGCCGCGGTGCAGGAAGCGGTCGGGCTGCTCGAGATCTCCAGCTACGGAAAATTCGAGGTGAGCGGGCCGGGCAGCGAAGAGTGGTTGAGCTATGTGATGGCGAACCGCGTGCCGAAGGCCGGCCGCATCGCCCTCACGCCAATGCTCAACGAACGCGGCAAACTGATCGGGGACTTCACGCTGTGCCGGGTGGACGCACAACGGGTGTTCCTGATCTGCACCTATGCGGCGGAGGTCTATTACCGCCGCTGGTTCGAACGGCATCCGCCGCCGGCAGGCGTGACGGTACGTCCGTGCGCCATGGAGTACGTCGGACTGTCGCTGGCGGGCGCACGTTCGCGCTCGCTGCTGCAGGGCCTGACGCGTGAGGATCTGTCGAGTGTCGCCTTTCCGTTCCTGTCGTTTCGGCAGCTCGATGTGGGCATGATCCCCGCCCTGGTGGGGCGGATCAGCTTCACGGGCGATCTGGGCTATGAGATCTGGGTGACCAGCGACTATCAGCGCGCGCTGTACGATCTGTTGAGCGAAGCCGGGCAGGCGCACGGGATTCGGCTGTTCGGCGCACGGGCGTTGAATGCCATGCGCATCGAGAAGAGCTTCGGCAGCTGGGCACGCGAGTACCGCCCGATCTACGGCCCGTACGAGGCCGGTCTCGGGCGATTCGTGGACCTTAACAAGGGCGACTTCGTCGGCCGCGCGGCGGCGCTCGAAGAGAAGGAGAGTGGCGGGGCGCTGCGTCTTGCGACCTTCACGGTGGACGCCGCCGATGCGGATGCCATCGGCGATGAGCCGATCTGGCACGACGGCAAGGTGGTGGGGTGGGTCACCTCGGGTGCCTACGGACACCGCGTCCAGCGCTCGCTCGCGCTCGGCTATATCCCGGCCGCCCTGGCGCTCGCCAAGGACGGGTTCGAGATCGAGATCATCGGCGAGCGGCGCAAGGCCAAGCGCGAGGCCGCGGCGGTATTCGATCCTGACGGCCGCCGCATGCGCGCCTGAGCGCTCGCGCACTCAGGCGATGAATATGGCGACGGTGCTCGCAATCAGCGCCGGCTTGATCTCGCCCTCGATCTCAATGGTGTTCTCGGTGGTGACCCGGTAGCGACCGGCACCGCGCTCCTCGACGCCGGCGAGCTTGATGCGGTTGCGCACGCGCTTGCCCGAGCGCACCGGTGCGTAAAAACGCACCTTCTCGAGCCCGTAGTTGACCACCGATTTCGGATCGACGCGCGCCACCAGCAGCTCGAACGCGGTCGGCGCAATCAGCGACAGCGTCAGGAAGCCATGAGCGATCGTGCCGCCGAACGGGCTCTCGCGCGTGGCGCGCTCGACGTCAACATGGATCCACTGGTGATCGCCCGTGCAGCGGGCAAACTCTCCGATACGCGCCTGATCAAGGGTGGTCCAGGACGAGACGCCCATCTCCTCCCCGACGTGCTTGACCAGATCGCTCAAAGGCATCTTTTCCGGAACGGTGTGCGTCATTTGCACATCTTACCAAGCCCGGTCCCGCCGCCCGCTGCGATAGTTCACGCGTGCCTCAGCGGCGCGCGAGCGCGCCGCCCCGTTCAGCGCCCTGCAAAAATACGGTCATAATTCACCCAGGTCAGCGCGGTATTAAAGTTTTGATAAACAAAATGATAGAGATTATTCATAAGGTCGGATCCCATGCGCTCGGGACCGGGGCGGCCCGTATGCTTTTCGGGGTAGCATCGCAAGCGTACCCGAAGGCTCAGCGTTACTCATGAGTGTCGCCCGCTCAGCGGTCACCGTGTTTTCTCGTCTTGTACGCATGGTGCTCGGCTGCGCACTCGCGGCGGGGGGTGCCGCAAGCCGTGCCCAGCAGCCCGCACCCGACAGCGGCGCTGCCGACGTGAGCGGGATGCCCGCTCTCTACGGGCCGTATGACATGAGTCGCGAAGCCTCAGGGACCAGCTGGCAGCCCGATTCCACGCCCATGGGCGGCATCGATCACATGAGCGGTCCGTGGATGACCATGGTGCATGCCTTCGTCTATGCGATCTACGATGACCAGGGCGGCCCGCGCGGCGCGACGCAAACCTTTTCCACCAGCATGCTGATGCTGATGGCGCGCCGGCAACTGAGCGAGGGCGCGCTCGGGCTGCGCCTGATGCTCTCGGGTGATCCCTTGATGGGACGGGAAGGATATCCACTCCTCTTTCAGACCGGCGAGACCGCCAACGGCGTGGTGCCGCTCATCGACCGCCAGCACCCGCACGATCTTCTGATGGAGGCCTCCGCCAGCTACAGCCTCGATCTGTCGGCGCACAGTTCCGCGTTCGTGTACGCCGGACTGCCCGGGGAGCCCGCGCTCGGACCCACCGCGTTCATGCACCGGCTCTCCGATGAGGACAACCCGGAGGCGCCGCTCGGACACCACTGGCTGGATTCGACCCACGTCGCCTGGGGCGTGGTCACGGGCGGTTACACGGCGGGGCCGCTGAAACTGGAAGCCTCCGCCTTCAACGGACACGAGCCCAACCAGAATCATTACGACATCGAGACCGGAGCGCTCGATTCCTACGCGGCACGCGTGTCGTACAACCCGACGCGCGACTGGTCACTGCAGGCCAGCACCGGGCACCTCATCGCCCCGGAGCAGCTTGAGCCTAACGTGAACGTGCAGCGCACGACCGCTTCGGCTACCTACAACGCCCCGCTCGGTCTTTACTGGCAGAGCACCTTCGCCTTCGGCCGCGACGTTCCCTCGAGCGGAGAGGCCAGCAACGCCTGGCTGCTCGAGTCACAGCTGCATCCCAGCCCGGCCCATACCTTTTTTGCGCGCCTCGAGCGCGTCGGCAAGGACGATCTGTTCCTGCCGGGAGCGGCACTGTACGGCCGCCTGTTCAGCATTGAAAAGCTCTCGGTCGGCTACGTCTACGATTTTGCGCACTGGGATGCCCTCAACCTGGGCGTCGGCGGACTCGTGAGTACCTACAGCTTCACGAGCGTTCTGAATTCCAGCTACGGCTACCGACCGACCTCCTTCATGGTGTTCATGCGGGCGCGGTTGTAGCATCCGGAGCATGAAGCCATGGCGGCCGACGCGCAGGCAGGTACTGGTGAGCGGTGCGGTGGGGATGGCCGGCCTTTTGTCAGCGCGATCGGCGCTGCACGCGGGTCTCAAGCTTGTGCCGGCCGCCGCCGCGGGCTCCCTCACCATCGGCGGCGATCTGAGGGTGAATCGGCTGGGCTTTGGCGCGATGCGCATCACCGGGTCTGGAATCTGGGGCGAGCCGAAGGATCCCGAGGAGGCGCGCCGGGTGCTGCGCCGCGCGCTTGAGCTCGGTGTCGACTTCATCGATACCGCCGATGCCTACGGACCGGAGGTGAGCGAGCGACTCATCGCCGAGAGCCTGTATCCCTATCCGGCGGGCCTTGTGATCGCCACCAAGGGCGGGCTGGTGCGCCCGGGAGCGGATCAGTGGGTCCCCGACGGACGGCCCGAGCATCTGCGCGCGGCCTGCGAGGCAAGCCTCAGGCGACTGAAGCTTGCGCGCATCGATCTGTATCAGTTTCACCGCATCGATCCGCAGGTGCCGCTCGAGGATTCCATCGGCGAGCTCGCGCGGCTTAAGGCAGCCGGCAAGATCCGCCATATCGGGGTGTCCAATTTCGATGCGGGAGAGCTGGCGCGGGCGCGGCGCATCGTGCCGATCGTCTCGGTGCAGAACCGCTACAACCTATCTGATCGCGGCTCTCAGGAAGTGCTCGACGTGTGCACGCGCGAGCAGCTCGCGTTCATACCGTGGGCGCCGATTGCGCGCGGCTCGGCAGAAACCCTTGAAGGCAATTCCGCCAGCGCCATGGACAGCATTGCGCGCGCTCACGGGGTGAGCGTGCTGCAGGTGGCCATCGCGTGGCTGCTGGCAAAGTCACCCGCCATGCTGCCGATCCCGGGGACCTCCTCGCAGGCGCACCTGGAGGAGAACGTGGCGGCAGCGGCGGTGAGTCTGAGTCATGCAGAAGTGGCGGCGATCGGCTAGGCGCGAGTTTGGCCCGTGGAGCGGGTGGCCCGTCGCGGGCCACCCGCCCGGCATCGCCGCACGGCCTCAGCCGCGCGTGAGATGCGCGCTGTAGAGCGCTGCCAGCGTCGGCACGTTGACCTGATGCACGGCCTGGGCGATGGCGCGTGTCTCGCAGGCCTGCTCCAGCGCCAGCGCATGCAGGTCGCGCGCGTCGACATCGTATGCTCCGCACACGGCGCGCGCCGCGGAGACGATGCGGGCGTACAGCGCCTTGCTGCCCTGATCGCTGGCGAGGTTCAGATCGCCGTAGGAAACGGTGATTGCACGCACGCTCTCATCCGGCACGCCGGCGCTGGCAACGCCGCTGATGCCGAGGAGGCCGGCGCTGAGGGCGGCAAGGGCGATGGCGCGGCGATAGTTATTGAACTTCGAGGTTGCGTTGAACATGAGAGTCTCCACTGGTGTTGGTTGGCGTTGCATTTCAGGACGTGCATATGAAACTCTTTCCGGGCGCTGCGGCTAAGCCCTGCGGCAGCGTGTTGATCCCGGCGAGCGACGTGTTCGTACCGCGCCGCAACTTCGCGCCAGCACGGCGCGCGCCGCGCGCTTGGCGCCCGCCGCGGTATGCGCCGCGTGTAGCAGGCGCGGCAGCGCGCGGGCTCGTCCCCGCGTACAACGCTCTCGTCCCCGATCGGCGGTCATTGGCGCATGCGGGCGCCAGTTGCAGGTACGCTATGAGGGAACGCGGCTATCTTCTGCCACCTTAAGGAGAGCGAGCGCACATGAGCGCTTCACCGTTGGAACGAGTCGCACCGGCGCTGACCGCGCTGGCGCAAGGCAGACGCGGCAGCGCGACGAGCGCCTCGGTTGCGGACCGTGTCAACTTCCTGTCGCTGCTGGGCGTGCTGACGCTGTTCTGGGTGTACGTGGCGTCATCTAACATCATGTACGCCAACAACATGCAGGCGAGCCTCTCGCAGATGAACGTGGGCCACGTGTTCGCGCGCTGGGATGCGCGGCTGATTCAGCACCTGCTGCTGTATCCGTTGTTCATACTGTGCATGTGGGGTTCACAGCGCATCGGCTGGCAGCCGCTGTGGCGCGCGGTTCCGATCCAGTTTCTTTGCGCGCTGGGCTTCGCCGTGCTGGCAGCCCCGGCACTGTGGTGCGGTGAGAACTTCACCAGCAGCATGCACCCGATGAGCAGTCATCCGGATGCCAAGGAGTGGACCTGGCAGGGCTTCTTCGCAGGACCTGAGCTGCCCACCTGGGTCGCCAGCATCACCACCTTCCTGCTGACTTATTGCTTCGGACTTGCGCTGATCACCGGCTTCGCCATTTACCAGCGCCTGCGCGATTCGCAGCTGCGCTCCGCGGCGCTGGAGCGCGCGCTGACCGAGGCGCACCTGGCGGCGCTGCGCATGCAGCTCTCGCCCCACACTCTGTTCAACCTGCTGCACACGATCCGCGGGCAGATCATCTGGGATCCGCCGGCCGCCCAGGCCATGGTGGTCCAGCTCGGCGATCTGCTGCGGCGCCTGTTGACCGCCGGCGAGCGCGAATTCTCACGCCTGGCCGATGAGCTGCAGTTCGTGTCCTTGTATCTTGAGCTGCAGCAGAAGCGCTTTGCCGACCGGCTGACCATCAAGGTACCGCTGCGTGAGGATGTGGCGCGTGCCTGGGTGCCGAGCCTGATACTGCAGCCACTGGTGGAGAACGCGGTGGTGCACGGACTTGCCGGGCACGAGGGCGCGGTGAGCATTCGCGTCGAGGCTTACGCGAGTGGCGAGCGCCTGGCGCTGCGGGTACTCAACACGATCGCGCCCGGCAAGGCGGTCGGCCTGACCGGAATAGGGCTGTCGAACGTGCGCGAGCGGCTCGAGGTGCAGTTCGGCTCCGAGGCAAGCTTTACGGCCGGTCCCGCCGATGAGGATCTGTGGCTGGCGGAGATCCGCATGCCGTTGCTGCGCGACGGACCAGGAGGCGTGCCAGAGTCCAAAGGGGCCGGGCGGCCGTGATGGACGTGATCATTGTCGATGACGAGCCGGCGGCGCGGCGCACGGTGCGCGAGTGCTGCGAGCGCGAGAGCGATCTGCGCGTGATCGGCGAGTACGGCGATGGCCGCACGGCGCTGGAGGCCATCCGCAGCAACGCGCCTCAGCTTTTGTTCCTGGACATCCAGATGGACTCGATGACCGGTATCGCGCTGGCGCGCTCGCTCGATCCGCAGCACCTTCCGCTCATCGTGTTCGTCACCGCCTACGATCATTACGCGCTGGAAGCGTTCGAGGTGAGCGCGGTCGATTACCTGCTCAAGCCCTTCGATGAGGCGCGCTTCAGGGCGACCGTGGCGCGCGTGCGGCGCCGCCACGAGGCAGCCGGCAGCTTCGATCGCGGCAGCGCGCTCGCCGGACTCCTCGAACAGCTGGAACGCGCAACGCTGGCACGCACCGAGTCGCAGCCGCGGGTGCTGGCGGAAGCGGGCAGCCGCATGCATATGCTGGATGTGGCGCAGGTGGAGGTGGTGGAGGCGGACCGCAACTACGTGCGCCTGACCATCGCTCGCGAAACCTTTCATGCCCGCAGCACCCTGCAGCAGGCTGAAAAGTCGTTCCAGACGCAGCCCATGCTGCGCATCAGCCGTTCCTGCCTGGTCAACATGCGCCACGTCAAGGAGATCAGCCGCACGCCGCGCGGGGATTTCATTCTGGTGCTGGCCGGCGGCACCACCGTGACGAGCAGCGAGGGATTCCGCGATCCGGTCCGCCAGTACCTGGAAAGACTGAAACTCGCGCCCGCCTGAAGCTGCCGTGGGGTAAAGTCCTCGGCATGGCTGATCCCGTATCGGATTTGCGCTCGGCCCGCCGCGCGCTGGTCATCCTGACCGCGATCAACCTGCTCAACTACGTCGACCGCTACCTCGTGCCGCCGCTGGTGCCCGATCTGGAGCGCGCCATGGGGCTCTCACACGAGCAGGTCGGCTGGCTGTGGCCGGCGTTCATGCTGGTCTACATGATCACCGCGCCGGTGTTCGGGGCACTGGGCGACCGCGGCTCGCGCACCCGGCCGATCGCGATCGGGGTGTTCGTGTGGAGCATCGCCACGGTGCTGTCGGGGCTGGCGCGCAACTACCACGAGCTGTTCGCGGCGCGCGCGCTGGTGGGGGTCGGCGAAGCGGCCTACGTCGCGATCGCCCCGGCGCTGCTGGCGGACTGCTTCCCGGTCGGTTCGCGCGGGCGCATCTTCGCCGTGCTCAACATGGCGATTCCGGTTGGTGCGGCGATCGGCTATGTGCTCGGCGGCCTGATCGGCCAGCACTTTGGCTGGCGCGCCGCGTTTTTCGTGTGCGGCGCGCCCGGCCTGGTGCTGGCGGCTGCGGTGCTGTGGCTGCGCGACCCGCCGCGTGGCGCGCAGGAGGGCATACGCGCGCCGCGGCCGGCTGCCGGCGGCGGCGTGCGGGCCGCGCTCTCGATCTACCTTAGCCTGCTGCGGCGCGGGCCTTACCTGCTGCTGGTGCTCGGCTACGCCGCCTATACCTTTGCACTCGGCGGACTGGGCTTCTGGATGCCGACCTTCCTTGAGCGCGTGCGCGGCGTCCCGGCAGACCAGGCCACGACCGGCTTTGGCGCCATCGTGGTGGTGACGGGCGTGTTCGGAACGCTGATCGGGGGCTGGCTCGGTGACTACTGCCTGAAGCGCTCGTCGCAAGGCTACCTGTGGTTCTCGGGCGCCGTGACGCTGGCCGCCGCGCCGCTCGTGCTGGTATCCCTCACCGCACCCCTGCCGCACATCTATTACCCGGCGATCGTGGTCGCGGAGCTGCTGCTGTTCATGTCGACCGGACCGATCAACGCTGCGATCGCGAACATCGTCTCCCCGTTCGAGCGCGCATCCGCAATCGCGCTCAGCATGTTTGCCATTCACCTGCTGGGCGATGTGCCATCGCCGCCCCTGATTGGGCACCTGTCTGATACCGGGTCGCTCGCGCGGGCGGTACTCATCGTACCGGTGGCGGTTGCGATCGGAGGCATCATTTGGCTGCTGTCCGCCCGGGTCAACGCACACGCGCCGGCGGCTGCGCGGGCGTGAAGCGCGCGAGGCGGCCGGCGGCGGCAGCGCCGGCCGCGCGTCCGCTGGCGACGCTGGCGAAGTCTCGGGTCGAGGCGCAGCTGCGCGCCGCCGTCGCGGCCGGGGACGGCCTGGCCGGCGCACATTGCATTCACGAGCTTTGGATGCGCGGGGAATTCGCCGCCAACATCGAGGCGGCGCTGGCGGCGCTGTGGCAAAACGCCGCGGCCTCGATCCCCGAGTGGTTGCCGATGCGCTACGTGGACTGGCTGCCGCGGCTGTACGAGGTCGCGCTGAGCTTCAGCGCGCGCCGCCCCGGCCGCTGCAACGTGTACCTGGTGCTGCTCGATTTTGCAGACCGCAATCGCGGGCCGTATGGCATCTACGTGGGCATGAGCCGCTATGCGCCGGCCCAGCGCTTCGATCAGCACAAGGCCGGTATCCACGCCGCGGGCAGTGTGCTTAGGCGTGGCATCGAGCTGCTGGCAGGACCGACGCTGCACCTGCAGCATCTGGCGCGCAGCGAGGCGCTGCGAATCGAGGCGCAGCTGGCCGAGGCGCTGCGCGATGCGGGCCTGTTAGTGGAGGGCGGTCACTAGCTCGAGCGTGCCCTGGCGGGCACCTTCTTGCCGGCGCGGCGCGCTTCCGACAGGCCGATGGCAATCGCCTGCTTGCGGCTGCGCACGGTTTTTCCCGAGCGACCGCTCTTGAGCTCACCGCGCTTCATTTCATGCATCGCTCGTTGCACCTTGCGCCCGCTCGCCTTGCTGTACCTGGCTGCCATATGCGAGTTCCTCCGTGCCGGTCAGATTCTTCCCATGAGCACCAACACCAAAAGCACCAGCACGATGAGGCCCAGCCCGCTGCTCGGGTAGTAGCCCCATCCGGCACTGTACGGCCACGCGGGCAGCGCGCCGACCAGCAGCAGAATGAGAATGACTAACAGGATCGTGCGCATGGCCTCGTCCTCGCCTTGTAAGTTGTGTGTTAGCGTCGCCGAGAGCTGAGATTACGTTCAGTCGGATACTGCGCGTGTAGGACTGTGCGCCGGCTGTGCGTAGGAGCTCTGCCGTGTTGGCACACGAGACCAACAACTTTTCAGATTGAGCCTGCGGTGCAAAGCGGCGCGCGGCTCGCGGCGAGCGCGGCACTGAAATGCGCAAGCGTAAGCGCAACGGTCTTAAGCGCGGCGGCCCGTGCACGGCCTGAGCCGGCGCAGAGGCCGCGCATCGTCGGGCCGTGACGACACGGGTAAGACAGCGCTGACAGCAACATTCCGTCACAACTTCTTTCGAGGCCCCGGCTGAATGGGCAAAGTTTCCGGCAATGACTGAACCACGCGGAGACTTAGTTATGTCAGCACCAGGGAAATCTCCTCACACTACAGCGCGCGGCGCCCTGCGCGCAGCACGCTATCTCGCTCTCGCCCTACTCACGGCATCCCTCTTCATCGCCGGCCGGGCCAATGCCCAGCTGTCCGTCACGGTCAACGTCGGACCGCCGGTGCTGCCGGTGTACGAGCAGCCGGCCATCCCGGCGCCCGGCTTCCTGTGGATGCCCGGCTACTGGGCGTACGGGCCGGACGGGTATTTCTGGGTTCCCGGAACCTGGGTGGAGCCCCCGCAGCCGGGGCTGGTTTGGACGCCCGGCTACTGGGGCTGGTCCAACGGCATCTTCGCGTGGAACGCCGGATATTGGGGCGCGCAGATCGGCTACTACGGCGGAATCAACTACGGCTTCGGCTATCCCGGTCACGGCTACTACGGCGGTTACTGGCAGAACAACCAGTTCTTCTACAACCGCAGCGTCACCAACATCACCAACACCACGACTATCACCAACGTCTACACCAAGACGGTCGTCAACAACGTCACGGTGAACAATGTCAGTTACAACGGTGGCCCGGGCGGGGTGGCAGAGCATCCGAGCGCGCAGGAGCAGGCCGTTGCGCATCAGGCGCACCAGGCGCCCACTTCCGCGCAGACCGCCCACATCAACAGCGCCGCTTCCCAGCATGATCTGCTGGCCTCCGTCAACCAGGGCAAGCCGCAGATCGCCGCGACGCCCAAGCCCGGCGCCTTCTCCGGTCCTGGCATCGTGAAGGCGCGCGGCGCGCCCGCCGCCCCGGAGCATGCCGCTCCCTCGGTTGCGCACAACGCGGCACCCAAGGCCGCGCCGCCGAAGCCCGCGGAGCCGGCGCCTCGCGAGGCGCCGCCGCCGGCCGCGCACGCCGTGACCCCGCCCGCCGCGGCACCGCGTCCCGAAACGGCGCACCCCGAGGATCATCCGACGCGGCTCGCGCAGGCCCCCGCACACCACGAGGCGCCGCGACCGGCAGCGCAGCCCCATCCGGCTCATCCGCCGGCACAGGAGCGGGCACCGCAGCGAGCGCCCGAGGCGCCCGCGGAGCGCCGGCCTGAGGAAAACCCCAAGTGACCCAGGCGCCCGCGCCGACGATCGTAGCCGTGAGGTCTCTGCAGGCCGCCCCGAGAGTCGGGGAACCGGCTGAGGCGGACGCACGATCGCGGCGCTGGGCGCGTCCGCTTTGGATCATCGCCCTCTGCTGCCTCGTCGCGGCGCTGCGCTTGGGCCGCGAGGCGCTGATTCCGCTCGCGCTCGCCTTGCTGGTGGCGTTCGTGCTGTCGGGTGCCGTGGAGGGACTGCGACGCCTGCACGTGCCGCGCGCCCTGAGCGCCGCGGTCCTGCTGGTGCTGCTCGCCGCCGCGCTCGGCGGTACCGTGGATCTGATCGCCGCTCCCGCGCAGCAGTGGATGCAAAACGCGCCGAAGCTCTTGCGCACCATTGAACGCAGGGCGCGGCCGGCGCAATCGGTTCTGCGGCAAGTGGATGACATTGCCAGGCGGGCAGAACTGCTGGCAACCGCGGGCACCAGCGCCGATGCGCCGGCCAGCAGCCCGGCAAGTCCGGCCGGATTGACGCCGCTCGACATCTTCCTGGCGACCGGCTGGGCCGCGGTGGGGGTGCTGACGGTCATGGCGTTTGCGTTCCTGATGCTGGCCGCCGGGCCTTCGGCGCTGGCCCGAATGAGCTGCGCGCTCGGCTGGAACGGGCGGGCGACTCAGGCGCTGCACGTCATCGATGCGATCCGGCGCGATGTCGGCCGTTACTACGGCACCTTGCTGCTGATCAACCTCGGCTACGGGACGGTGATGGCGACGGCGATGTGGCTGTTGGGCATGCCCAACCCCGCCTTGTGGGGAGTGGTCGCCGGGGTTTTGAATTTCGTGCCTTACTTAGGACCTGTGATCACGCTTGCGATCGTGTCGGTGGTCGCGCTGGTGACTTTCACCAGCAGCGCCCACGTGGCTCTGGTGGTGCTGTGCTTTCTGGCGCTGGCAAGCGTTGAGGGCCACATCGTCGAGCCGGTCTTCCTCGGTCGTCGCCTGGACTTGAGCCCGATCATGGTGCTGTTCGCGTTGTGGACCGGCGGCTGGCTGTGGGGCGTGGCGGGGATGGTGCTGGCGCTGCCGGTGCTTGTGGCGACAAAGGTCGCCGTGCGGGCGGCGCGCACACCGGCCCCCTAGGCAGCATTGGGTTAGACTGCCTCCGCCAGGGAGGCGTATGACCCGAAGGTCTTCATTATTCGTCGTGCTGCTCAGCGCGGCCCTGATCCCGGCGGCCTCGCTCGCGTGGGCGGCTCGGGCGGCCGCTCCGCTACAGGTGCCGGCCGGCAGCCGCGTCGGGGTGATCAACCTGCTCGATGCCGAAGTGACTCATTTCCATGAGTCGCGCCACATCGAGAACAGCTTCCTGAAGACCTATGCGGTGAACTGGCCGGTAAACGCGATGCTGCTCACGGGCGTGAAGGAGCGCCTGACGCAGCTCGGACTTGTGCCGGTGCCGCTGGCTGCCAGCGATGAGCTGCAGCGCGCCCGCGAGAACTGCTTCCTCAATGCGACACTCGCCAAGGGTCTGCCGAAGGAGTGCGGCAAGCTGTATGCGCAGCTCGGCGCGGCGCAGCACCTCGCCGCCCTCATCGTGCTCGGACCCGGCCGCAACGACTCGGCCCATGCCGGCGGCGCACGCCACCGCGAGCTTCCCGAGTACCTGCGCGGATGGTGCTTCGTGACGGGGCAGGGCGCTGCCGATGCCCCGCCGCAGCTGATCAACCTGACCGAGTTGCTGCTGATCGGCGTGAACGGCTCCGCCGCCGCACTCAGCGATCGCGAGTGGGGCGGTGATGGCGGCAACTGGAGCGGCTACCAGGCGCCCGCGGATCTTAAGGCGATCCCCGATGCGCAGCTGGATCAGCTGCGACCGTTGTTCGCTGCCTTGCTTAAGGGCCAGGTGCAGGCCTTGTTCGCGTACCTGCAGGTCGCGCACTAGCCTAAGCGTCTGGGCAGCGCCACTATCCCTCGCGCGGCGCCACCCGCACTTCAAGTTTGATGCCGGCAAGCTCGAAGCCCTTCCTGAAATCGCGGATGTGGCGGGCCATCCAATCGTGCGCCGCTTGCTCGTCGCGCGGCCCGAGCGCCTCGAGCAGGCGCCGGTGAGCGGTGGCAATGCGCGAGCGCGCCTGCGGCACCTTGTCGATCATGACGCGCAGCGAGGGTTCGAGCAGCTGCAGCAGCGGTTCCTGCGCCAGCGCGAGCACCGGGTTGTGGGTGGCGCGCCCGATGCAGCGGAAAAACTGCGCGGTGCAGTGCGCCGCCTGTGCGGTCTCAGCCGCGCCGGCGCTGAAGTCGTGCTGGGCGGCGTTGAGGGTTTCCAGGTCCTGCGCGGTGGCCGCGCGTGCGGCCACCTGCGCGAGCGGCGGCTCGAGGATCGTGAGCGCCTCCCACAGATCGTGCACCGTCACATCCTGCAGCATGAGCGCGTGGCTGACGCCCTGTGCCACCGTGCCGGTGAGCGGGCGGCTGACCGCCATGAGCTTGGAGCCCGGCCGCCGGCGCACCAGGCCGCGGCTCTCCAGTTCGCGCAGCGCCTCGCGCACGGTGGAGCGGTTCACCGCGAACTGCCGCGCGAGTTCGGTTTCCGGTGGCAGCCGCTCGCCCTCGCGCAGTGCGCGGCTGAGGATGCGCTCGCCGATGGCCGAGGCCACCTTGCGATAGGCCGGCTCGAGCAGCAGCGGGGCGAATTCCACGTTCACGCCGCCGCCTCGAACAGCTCGCGCCCGATCAGCATGCGGCGGATCTCCTGGGTGCCCGCGCCGATCTCATAGAGCTTGGCATCGCGCAGCAGGCGCCCCGCCTCGAAGTCGTTGATGTAGCCGTTGCCGCCCAGCGCCTGGATCGCCTCCAGCGCCGCCTGGGTGGCGCGCTCGGCTGCGAACAGGATGCAGCTCGCCGCATCACGCCGCCGCGCGGTACGCGCATCGCAGGCGCGCGCCACGGCATAGACGTAGGCGCGCGAGGCGTTGAGCGCACCGTACATGTCGGCGATCTTGCCCTGCATCAGCTCGAAGGTTCCGATCGGCTGGCCGAACTGACGACGCTCGCGGATGTAAGGCAACACCACATCGAGCGCGGCGGCCGTCAGGCCGATGGAGCCGCCGGCCAGCACCACGCGCTCGTAGTCCAGTCCGCTCATGAGCACGCGCACCCCGCCGTTCTCCGCGCCGAGCAGGTTGGCGGCCGGCACCCGGCAGTCATCGAACAACAGCTCGCAGGTGCTCGAACCGCGCATGCCGAGCTTGTCGAGCTTCTGCGCGGTGGAAAAGCCCGGCATGTCGCGCTCGATGATGAAGGCGCTGATGCCGCGCGCACCTGCGCCCGGGTCGGTCTTGGCGTACACCACCAACACGTCCGCATCCGGACCGTTGGTGATCCACATCTTGCGGCCGTTGAGCAGGTAGTGATCGGCGTGCCGGGTGGCCCGCAACTGCATCGACACGACATCCGAGCCCGAGCCGGACTCGGACATGGCCAGCGCGCCGACGTGCTCACCGCTGATGAGCTTGGGCAGGTAGCGCGTGCGCTGCGCGTCGCTGCCGTTCAGGCGCAGCTGGTTCACGCACAGGTTCGAGTGCGCACCGTACGAGAGGCCCACTGAGCCAGAAGCACGCGAGATCTCCTCCATGACGATGACGTGGGCGAGATAACCAAGGCCCGCGCCACCGAAGCTCTCGGGCACCGTGATGCCAAGCAGCCCCTGCGCGCCGAGCGCCGGCCACAGGTCGCGCGGGAACTCGTTGCTGCGGTCGATCGCGGCCGCGCGCGGTGCGATCTGCTCGCTGGCGAAGCGCCGCACCTCCCGACGGATCTCCTCAAGTTCGGGTGCCAGGCCGAAGTCGCTGTCGGTGCAGTCGAGTGGGTTCATGGGCTTGCCTCTGTCCCGGCGTGATCGTATGATTGTCGGACAAACCGGCAACTGTGGCAAGTACCCCATGCCCCGTCTGATCACCCGGGTTGATGTGCATTCGGAAGACTACCGCGACAACGAGCGGGCCATGCGCGCCCTGACCGCGGAGCTGCGCCGTGAGGTGGGCCGGGTCGCCAAAGGCGGCTCCCAGGCGGCCACCGACAAGCACAAGGCGGCCGGCAAACTGCCGGCCCGCGAGCGCATCCGGGTACTGCTCGACACCGGCAGTCCCTTCCTCGAGTTCTCCCAGCTGGCCGCGCACGGGATGTACGGCGGGGACATTGCCTGCGCCGGCATCCTGACCGGTATCGGCCGCATCAGTGGCCGCGAGTGCGTGGTGGTGGCGAATGATCCGACGGTCAAGGGCGGTACCTACTATCCCTTGACCGTTAAGAAGCACCTGCGCGCGCAGGAAATCGCGCGCGACAACCGCCTGCCGTGCGTCTACCTGGTGGAGAGCGGCGGGGCGTTCCTGCCGGCCCAGGATGAGGTGTTCCCCGACCGGGACAACTTCGGCCGCATCTTCTACAACCAGGCGACCCTCTCCGCGCTCGGCATTGCGCAGATCTCGGTGGTGCACGGCTCGTGTACCGCAGGCGGCGCCTACGTGCCGGCGATGTCCGATGAGAACGTCATCGTGAAGAACCAGGGCCGCGTGTTCCTCGGCGGGCCGCCGCTGGTCAAGGCCGCCACCGGCGAGGACATCGACGCGGAATCGCTCGGCGGCGCGGAAGTGCACTGCCGCGAGTCGGGTGTGTGCGATCACTACGCCGAGAACGACACCCATGCGCTCGCCATCGCACGGCGCATCGTGGCTCGTCTGAAGCCTGGCGCGGATTGCGCGCCGGCCGCGACGCCCGCGCCGCCGCGCTATCCTGCGGAGCAACTGTACGGGGTGGTGCCGGCGAACCTGCGCAAGCCCTATGACGTACGCGAGGTCATCGCGCGCCTCACGGACGGATCGGAACTGGATGAGTTCAAGCAGCTTTATGGCACGACGCTGGTGTGCGGGTTTGCGCACCTGTGCGGCTACCGGGTCGGCATACTCGCCAACAACGGCGTGCTGTTCTCGGAGAGCGCGCTGAAGGGCACGCACTTCATCGAACTGTGCGCGCGCGAAGAGATTCCGCTGTTGTTCCTGCAGAACATCACCGGCTTCATGGTCGGGCGGCGCGCCGAAGCCGGCGGCATCGCCAAGGACGGCGCCAAGCTCGTCACCGCGGTCGCCTGCGCCAACGTGCCCAAGCTCACCGTCATCATCGGCGGCAGCTATGGGGCCGGCAACTACGCCATGTGCGGCCGCGCCTATTCGCCGCGCCTCTTGTTCCAGTGGCCGAACGCGCGTATTTCCGTCATGGGCGGGGAGCAGGCGGCGAGCGTGCTGGCGACCGTCAAGCGCGATCAGCTCAAAGGCAGCGCGCGCGAGTGGCCGCAGGAGGATGAGGAGTCCTTCAAGCGCCCGATCCGCGAGCAGTACGAGCGCCAGGGGCATCCCTATTATTCCTCGGCGCGGCTGTGGGACGATGGGGTCATCGACCCGGGTGACACCCGGCGCGTGCTGGGCCTTTGCCTGGCGGCGGTACGCAACGCCCCGCAGGAGCCGACGCGCTTCGGCGTGTTCCGCATGTAGGGCGACAAAATAAGGGAGCCGCCTTGATCAAGAGCCTCCTGGTCGCCAACCGCGGCGAGATCGCCTGTCGTATTTTTCGCACCGCGCGGCGCTTAGGCATACGCACCGTGGCGGTGTATTCGGATGCGGATGCGACGGCCCGCCATACGCGTGAAGCGGACGAAGCGCTGCGCATCGGGCCGCCGCCCGCGCGCGAGAGCTATCTCGACAGCGCCCGCCTGCTCGCCGCGGCGCGCGTGAGCGGCGCGCAGGCCATCCATCCCGGCTACGGCTTTCTCTCCGAGAACGCCGAGTTCGCCCAGGCCTGCGTGGAGGCCGGGCTGATCTTCGTCGGTCCTCCGGCCGCCGCCATCAAGGCCATGGGCTCGAAGATCCTCGCCAAGACGCGCATGCGTGAGGCCGGCGTGCCGGTGCTGCCCGGCTATGCCGGCACGCAGCAGGATCTGCCGCATCTTGAGCGCGAGGCGCAAAACGCCGGCCTGCCGCTCATCATCAAGCCCGCCGCCGGCGGGGGCGGCAAGGGCATGCAGATCGTGCGCACGCCGGGTGAGATCCTGCCGGCCTTAAGCGCCGCGCGGCGTCTGGCCGAGAGTGCCTTTGGCGATGGCTCGCTGCTGCTCGAGCGCTATCTGGCGGCGCCGCGTCACCTGGAGGTGCAGGTGTTCGCGGACACGCATGGCAACTTCGTGCATCTGGGGGATCGGGACTGCTCCACGCAGCGCCGTCATCAGAAGCTGATCGAGGAGGCCCCGGCGCCCGCGGTGCCCGCCGAGTTGCGCGAGCGGCTGCGGGCCGCAGCGCTGGTGGTGGCGCGCAAGATCGGTTACGTCAGTGCCGGCACGGTCGAGTTCCTGTTCGACGGCCAGGAATTTTATTTCATGGAAATGAATACGCGCCTGCAGGTGGAGCACACCGTCACCGAGGCGGTGACCGGGCTCGACCTGGTCGAGTGGCAGCTGCGCGTGGCCGCAGGCGAAGTGCTGCCGCGGTCCCAGGAGCAGGTGCGCCTGGAAGGTCACGCCATCGAGGCGCGCGTGTGTGCCGAGGATCCCGAGCGCGGTTTCCTGCCGAGCGCGGGTCATCTTGAGCTTCTCGAGTGGCCGGGCACGGATTCGGTGCGGGTGGATGCCGGTTTCGGCTCCGGCGACACGGTCCCGGACTGTTACGACTCACTGCTCGGCAAGGTCATCGCCTGGGCGCCGGATCGGCAGCAGGCGGCGGGGCGGCTCGCCGAGGCGCTGACCCATACCTACTGCGCCGGCGTTCACAGCAACGAGCACTGGCTCGCGCGCATCCTGCGCTCGCCGCGCTTCCTCTCCGCTCAACACAACATCTCACTGCTCGACCAGGATGCGGCGCAGTTTGCAGCCCCGGCAACCGCTGCCCCCGAGGCCCTGATCCTGGCCGCACTCGCCGTTCACGGCGCGCCGCCGGCGGCAGCTGCGGAGCAGGCGCGGGCCGCGAGCCCCTGGGAGCAGGGCGACGGCTTTTCGCCGAATCTTGCGCTACCGGTGAGCTACACGTTCGGCTGGCGCGGCAAGTTGCACAGCGTCGACCTTCGCTACGCCGGCGGGCAGGCGGTGTCGGCAAGTGTCGACGGGGCCGCGCCGCTGGGGCTTGCCGCGATCGAGTTCGACGGACGCTTCGTGGCGGCACGCATCGGCGAGCGGCGCCGGCAGGCCCGCTATCTACTGGCCGGAGCACAGGCCTTCGTCTGGGACGGCGATGACAGCTACGAGTTCGTGCGCGAGGACCCGCGCACGCACGAGTTCTCCGCCAGCGCGGCCAGCGGCGGCCTGACTACGCCGCTGCCGGGAGTGGTCGTCGCGGTGCCCGTCAGCGTCGGGCAGAAAGTCGCCGCCGGGGAGGTGCTCATGGTGATCGAGGCGATGAAAATGGAGCACACCATCAGCGCTCCCTACGCCGGCACGGTCGAGACCGTGCACTTCGCGCGTGGCGATCGGGTGCCCGAGGGCAGCGTGCTGCTGGGGCTGGCGAAGGAGGGGGAAAGTCCCGCGAAAGCCTGAAGATCATTTGCGGCTGACTGCCGCACTCAGCCGCCCTGTACCTCGTCCGCCCTGTACCTCGCGCGCGCCGCGGATGAGGATGCGCGCACGCTCACTTCGGCTTTGACGCCGCCCCTGCGGTGGGGTGCTGCGCGCGTGCCTTGGCCACCAGCGCATCGACGTTGGCCAGAATCTGCTCGTGGGTGTCCCCGAGCGCTACGTACTTGCCATCGACCGCCATGGTCGGCACTCCTGCGACGCCATAGTCGTCCGACATCTTGTCCGCCTGCGCCACTTGGCTGTTGACGCCGAAGGAGCTGAAGGCGCTGGCAAACTTCGCCGAGTCACCGCCATTGGCGCCCACCCAGTCGGCCAGGCTCTGCTCATCGAACAGCCGCCGCTGCTGTTGATGAATCGCGCTGAACAGTGCGGCATCGAGCTTGGGCAGATCGCCGTCGGACTCGAGCGCGTAGTAGGCGTGCTGCAGGGCGATCCACGGCGGGCGCTCGTAGCCGACCGGGACGCGGCGCAGCACGACGTCCTTCTTCTGCTTGGCGAGCCAGGCCGTCAAGAGCGGATAGAACTCGTTGCAGTGCGGACAGGCGTAGGAGAAAAACTCCGTGACTTCGATCTTGCCCGGGTTCTCCGTCGGTTGCGGCGGGGACAGGGTGCGAAAGTTGGTACCTTCCTGTTGCGCGAGCGCCCAGGCGGGCCACAGCAACAGCGAAAGTGCGGCGAGGAGCACAGGCTTCAGCGGCCCTTTGCAGATCGACATGTCGAACCCTTTCATCAACGCGCAGCGTTGGCCCGTAGTTTGGTGAGATAGCGATCGCGAAGTTCCGTCTGGCGCGAATGCATCGACTGCGCGACACCCTGGATGAACACCGCATCGGCAAGCGTGGTCACCTCCAGCGGGTCCCCGCTCCACATCACAAGGTCGGCCGGGTGGCCCGCCTCGATCGAGCCGTTGCGGTCGCTCACACCGAACAGCTCCGCGGGATTGCGCGTCAGGGCGGCCAGCGCGGCCTCCCAGGGCAGGCCGTGCGCGACGGCGATGCCGGCCCCCTGGCGCAGTTTCCGGATGTTATGCGGCTGCGGGTCATTGAAGCTGAACACGATCTTGACCCCCGCCTTGTGCAGGCGCGCCGCATTCTCCAGCGTCGCGCCCACCGAGTCGAAGTCCTCCGGCAGATCATCGAGCGGGTCGAGAATCACCGCAACGCCGGCCTGAGCCAGTTCCGGCGCCACCCGCCACGCTTCCGGAGCGCCGCGCACCACGGCGTGCAGATGCTCGCGCTGCGCGAAGGCGATGACGTGGCGGATGTCCGAGGCGCGTTCCACGTCAAACACGACAGGACCTGAGCCGCCGAGGTAATCCTGCAGCGCCTGCCGGCCGGCGGGGGTCAAAAGACGCGCATCGTTGGCCAGCAGCAGTTTCGGTGAGCGCACCTCGGTTACCGCCTGCTGCAGCAGCATGAACTGCGCGGCGCGGCTGCCGCCCGACAGTGCATTCGCCTGACCGCCGGTCTCGACGAACAGCGCCCGCACCGCGGCTACCGCGCCGTCGAGCCGCACCAGCGCGCCCTGGCCGGCGATGATGGTGCCGCCTTCCCCATGGCCGCCCGCTGACGAACTCGGCGCGAGCTGTGCGAAGGTCACCCCGCCCAGGCGTCCGACCCCCAGCACCACCGAATCGGGGTTGTAGGCGCTCGTCACGTCAAACTCCGGGCGCATGGAGCCGAGCTTCAGCGCGTAATCATCCACCGTGGGCTCGATGCCGATCTCCTCGATCCCGAGGTGCCCGAGACCGCCGAACAGGCCCGGAGTCACGGGACGCCCGTGCGCCTCGATGATCTCGGCCTGCGCCGGGGCGGACAGGGCGGTGCCGACCTCAACGATGCGGCCGTCACGGATCAGGATGTCACCGTGTGCCAGCACGCCCTGGGCACTCAGGGTGTGCACGGTGGCATCGTGAATCATCACCGTGGCGGCCTGGGCGGCTGCGAGCGGGGCGCCCAGCGCCAGCAAAATCAGCAGTCGCGCGTTCATGGGCTCACTCCCGCGGCGGCCGGCTGCCCGAGCAGAAAGTCAGACTCGGGTGTGCGTTCCGGATGGGCGCGCTCGTAGCGCACCGCGCCGTCGATGAACACCAGATCCGCCAGGGCGTAGACGCTGAAGGGCGTACCGTTCCACACCACCACGTCCGCCATCTTGCCCGGCTCGAGCGTGCCGATGCGATCCGAGAGGCCGAGCGATTTGGCCGGATTGGCCGTCATCCAGCGCACCGCCCGTTCGGGCGGTATGGAAAGTCCCGCGCGTTCCCCGTAAGTCATCGCCTTGGCGACCTCCTGGTTGAGTCGCTGGATGCCCTCCTCGGAGTCGGAGTGGATGATGGCGCAGCCGCCCGGGGCGGCATCGACCAGGGCCATGTTTTCCGGAATGCCGTCGTAGGATTCCATCTTAAAGCCCCACCAGTCGGCCCACATCGCCGCGCACACCCCCTGCTGCGCCAGCAGGTCGGAGATCTTGTAGGCCTCGGCGGCATGATGGAAGGCGGCGACGTGGTAGCCGAACTCCTTCGACATGTCGATGACCGCGGCCATCTCGTCCGCGCGGTAGCAATGCATGTGGACGATGATGTCGCCCCGAAGAGCGGCGGCGAGGGTATCGAGCCTCAAGTCGCGCTTGGGTGGCTTGGCATCCTTGGCGCCGGCGGCGAGTTTCTTCTGGTACTCCTGCTGGTCGCGCAGATATTCTTGTGCCTCGGCCCACTGCGCGCGGTAGCCGGCCATGTTGCCCATGCGGGTGGAGGGGAACACCTTCTTACCGGCGCCATAGACGCGCTTGGGGTTTTCCCCGCAGGCCATCTTCAGGCCCTGCGCGGCGCCGGGGAACTTCATGCCCTGGTAGGTGACGCTCGGCACGTTCTTCAGCACCACCGAGCGGCCGCCGATGAGATTCGCCGACCCCGGCAGGATCTGCAGCGTGGTGACGCCGCCGATGAGCGCGGTGCGAAAGCCCGGATCCTGCGGATCCACGGAGTGCTCCGACCACACGTTGGCGGTGGAGGGTGAGGTCGCCTCGTTGCCGTCGGAATTGGCATCGACCTGCGGGGTCGGGTACACCCCGAGGTGCGAATGGATGTCGATGATCCCGGGTGTCACCCAGCGACCGCTGCCATCGACCACGGTGGCGTTGGCGGGCGCGGTCAGATGGCTGCCCACGGCGCTGATGCGGCCCTCGACGATCAGCACATCCGAGTTATCCAGCCGCGTGCCCGTTCCGGTGAGCACGGTCGCGTTGCGGATCAGGGTCGGGGCGCTGGCGGGAATCTGGTAGGTGGACGGATAAAACTCAGCGCCGGCCGCGCTGCCGGCGGGGGACGCGGCGCTCTTGGCCGGCGCGGCGGCCGGGGCGGCCTTGCCCGCCTGCAGGGCACACCCGCACAAGGTCGCGCTCAGCGCAAGACAGATTATTTTTTCTCTCACGGGCCACTCCGTAGCTTTTCAGGCGCGCATTATTTCTCACTTCAGGCGCGACGGCACGCGGTGACAGCGCGCTCACGCCCGCGAGCCCTCGACACGAACGGCGAGTCGCGCTCGAAGAAGCGCCACGGACGGTGCGCCCATTCCCCCGCATAGTCGATGCCGATGCGCGGGCTGCGCGCGATCTGCACACGCGGGGCACCCGCCGGGGGCGCCTCGAGCCACAACACCTCAGCGCGCAGATCCGCGCCATTCAGGCTGCGGTCGATATGCAGCGCGCGGCACAGCAGGCCCGGTCCGGAGGTGCGCTCGGCAAGTCCGCCGAGCGGCTCGAGGGCTCGCAGCAGCACCGCGTGCGGGACACCGGCAGGCCCGGTGACCACGTTCAGGCAATTCCAGAAGCCGTAGATGAAGTACACGTAGGCGTGACCCGGCGGCCCGAACATCACTTCGGTGCGCGGCGTGCGCCCGCGCCAGGAGTGCGCCGCGCGATCGGCCGGCCCAAGATAAGCCTCCGTCTCCACGATCCGCCCGGCACGCACCGCGCGGCCGTCATCGTGCAGCAGCTGCATGCCGATCAGGGCGCGGGCCACGGTGAGCGTGCTGCGCTCGAAGAAGGCCCGGGGAAGTTTTCGGCTGCGGCTCACGGTGCGAGCCTAACGGAATCCTCTACAATGCACCCCTGTGGAAGAGCTGCCGAGGCAATTTATTTCAGATCAATGAGATACCCGACGTTCATTCTGTGCAGCGCCGTCGCACTGTGCGTGTTCGCACCAGCGGCGCGGGCGAGCCTGTTTCCCCTGCCGGCGGACGGCTCGGCCGTGGTCGGAACCGATGACAGCATGACCACGGTCTACGAGGACACGCTGCCGGATCTTGCCCATCGCTATAGTCTCGGCTTCTACGAGATCATCCGGGCCAACCCGGGCGTGGACGTGTGGATCCCCGGTGCCGGCAAACAGCTGACGCTGCCCGGGCGGCGCATCCTTCCGGCCGGACCGCGCGAGGGCATCGTCGTGAATCTGCCCGAGCACCGCCTCTACTACTACCCCAGGCCCGGTCCGCACGAGAAGCCGGTCGTCATCACCTATCCGGTGAGCATTGGCAAGATGGACTGGCGCACGCCGCTCGGCAGCACCGCGGTCATTGCCAAAATCAAGCACCCGGCGTGGTATCCGCCCGAGTCGGTGCGCAAGGAGCACGAGCAGAACGACGACCCGATACCGAAGGTGGTACCGGCCGGGCCCGACAACCCGCTCGGTGACTTTGCGCTGCGCCTCGCCGCCGGTCACGGCGAGTACATGATCCACGGAACCAACAACCCGACCGCCGTCGGCATGGCCGTGACGCACGGCTGCATCCGCATGTACCCGGAGGACGTCGCGGCATTGTTTGCGATCGTTCCCATTGGCACCAAGGTGCGCCTGGTGAATGAGCCGGTGAAGGTTGCCTGGGTCGATGGGCAGCTGTTCCTCGAAGCCCATCCGCCGGTCGATGCGGAAGGCCAGTCGACCGAGCCCGATCTGACTCTGCTGTCGCAGAAGCTCGACCAGGCGCTGGGCGGCGAGACGGCGGCGATCCACTGGGACCTGGCCCGTGCCACCCTGGCCGCCGCCAGCGGCATCCCGACGCTGGTCGGGCTTGCGGCCGATCCCGACAAGCCGGCCGATACCGACAAGCCGACCGCCGCGGTACCGCCGGCGCGATAACCTTAAGGCGCGGCTTGCGCGCGCTCGCGCGAGCGCGGACGCATTTTGCGCACCGCGCCGACCAGAGCCAGGACCTGGGTGACGCGCGACACCATGGACAGCGCCGTGCGCGCCCACACCATGAAGGTCAGCACCTCGCGGGTCCGCCCGAGCAGCATCGCCCCGGCGAGAGCGGCAATCCACGCCAGCGGATGATTGGTCGGGCGTACCCCTGCGCCGGCGGCCGAGCCGCCGAGCAGGCCCCCCTTGAGCCAGCGCCGCGGCAGCGCGGTCAGCTCCGCCGCCCGCTCGCCAAGCTCGGCGCGCTGCGCCTCGCAGCGCGCCAGCAGCACGAGCCGCCGCGCCTCCAGCTGCGCCAGGCGGCTCACCCGCTACCCCGCGCGCGACGCTGATCTTCCTGCAGCTGCTGCAGCGAACCCTCCAGCACCCCGGGACGGTCGCGCATGGTGCGCGCGCCGAGATAGCCGAACAGCACCGCGAGCGCGACAAAGAGGCCGCTGCCCCCGAGCAGGACCAGCATGCGGTGCGTGTCCCACAGCGCCACGACCAGCGCGGTGAGGGCGAACACGATCCCGAGCAGCGCGCAGGCGAGCGCGCCCATGGCCCACACCAGCGCGCGCACCAGCAGCAGCAGGTAGATTTCGAACTCGACCGCCGCCAGGTCGAGCCGCGTGCGCAGCGCGTCCAGGCTCGCCGCGAACATCCCCCGCAACGCGTGCGGAGGATCATCCGCCGCGGCGCTGCCGGGCGCGGGCGCCTGTCTCATCTGCGGCCCATGATCAGCCCGAGCAGCAGCGCCACGCCGCCGGCAATCGCCACCGCCTGCCAGGGTTTGTCGCGCACGTAGCTGTCCACGTCGCGCGCGCGCTCACGCACCTGATCCTCGACCGAATTCAGGCGGGCGCGAAGATCCGCGAGGGTCTCCTCGGCACGCGCCTTCAGCTGTGCGCTGCCGGCCGCGTTACTGGTCGCCCGCAGCAATTCCTCGGTGTCGTCCACCAAGGTACGCAGGTCCTCCGCAAGTGTGCCTCCATTCTGGGATTCGCTCATGATGTGCTCCTTTTCCCGGTTGGTTCAGACCCCGATTTACGCACATCCGCACCGAAACCGCGAGACTCGCACGGTTACCTGCGCTACTCTCACCGCAGAGTTTCGTTATGAACGCGCCCGTGCCGAATCCGTTGCTGGAGCTGCGTAAGCTTGGCGAGAGCGCCTGGCTTGATGACATCAGCCGCGGCATGCTTGAGGACGGCAGCCTGGCACGTCTGATCAGCGACGACGGAATTTCCGGGCTCACCTCGAACCCGGCGATCTTCTCCAACTCCATGATGACCGATCCGAAGTACGCGCAGCCGATCGCGAAGCTTCTGCCTACGGTCACCTCCGCCATGGCGCTGTACGAGGAACTCGCGCTCGAGGACCTGCGCCAGGCGGCAGGATTGCTGCGGCCGCTCTACCAGTCGAGCTCAGGCGGTGACGGCTACATCAGCATGGAGGTCTCCCCGCACCTGGCCTACGACGGCCCCGGCAGTCTTCGCGAAGGACAGCGCCTGTGGGAGCGGCTCGGTCTTGCCAACGCGCTGATCAAGATCCCCGGCACCGAGGCGGGCCTGCCGGTGATCCGCGACCTGATCAGCGCCGGTATCAACGTGAACGTGACACTGTTGTTTTCGCCCGAGCGCTACCGGGCCGTGGCGCAGGCCTACATCGACGGCTTGAGCACGCGTGTGGCGGCCGGCAAACCGATCGATCGCATCGGCTCGGTGGCGAGCTTCTTCCTCAGCCGCATCGACACCGCCGTCGACAAGATTCTCGACGCACTGGCGGCGCGCGGCCAGACCGCCGCGCGCGCACTGCGCGGCAAGGCGGCCATCGCCAACGCCTGCCGCGCCTACGAGATATACGAGGAGATCACCGCGAGCCGGCAGTGGCAGCAGCTCGCCTCGCGCGGTGCCCACCCGCAGCGGCTGTTGTGGGCCTCGACCTCCACCAAGGATCCCAGCTACAGCCCGATCAAATACGTCGAGGAACTGGTGGTGCCGGGCACCGTCAACACCATGCCGCTCGAGACCCTCAATACTTACCGGCGCCTCGGGCGCCCGGAGCTGCGGCTCGAGCGGCATATCGCGGAAGGCGCCGATGTGCGCGAGGGCTTCGAGCGGCTCGATGTCGACCTGGAGAGCGTCGCGCGACAGCTGGAGGAGGAGGGGGTCGCGAAATTCATCGAGCCCTTCGACAAACTGCAGCAATGGCTCGAGAACAAGCGCCGCAGCCAGCGGCCGTCCTAAAGGATATCGGTTCCTAGGGGGACTGACGTGGACACTGAAGCGGTACGGGAGCGATTGCTCAAACGCCGTGACGAGTTGCGCCAGCGCGCGAGCGAAGCGAGCGCGGACCTGCGCCACGAGGCCGACCCGCTCTCGGCCGACTTTGCCGAGCAGGTCACCCAGCGCGAGAACGACGATGTGCTCGGGGCCATCTCGCACTCGGCCCAGGCCGAGTTGCAGCAGGTGGAGGCGGCATTGCGGCGCCTGGCCGCCGGGCGCTACAGCAGCTGCGCGGGCTGCGGAGAGGATATCGAGCCGGAGCGACTCGCGGCGGTCCCCTACACCGATCGTTGCCGCGCGTGCGCCGAAGGGGGCCGCACGGCCGCCGGGCGCAATGTGCGCGCCTAGCCGGCGCGCGGCAGGCAGCGGCCCATGAGCTTGCCGGAGCCCTCCGGTGTCATCACTGTCACGACTGACTTTGGCCATCAGGGTCCGTTCGTGGGGGTGATGAAGGGTGTGATCCTCACGCGCTTCCCGCAGGCGCGCATCGTGGATCTCACCCACGAGATCGTGGTGCACTGGCCGGCCGAGGCCGGCTTCTGGCTGGCGCGCGCGTTCAGCTACTTTCCGCCAGGCACCGTTCACGTGGCGGTCGTGGACCCCGGCGTCGGTACCTCGCGCAACATCCTCGCCGTGCGCGCGAGCGGGCATCTGTTCGTCGCGCCCGACAACGGACTTCTGGCCCCGGTGGTGAGCCGTGCGAACGAGGCTCTCATCGTGCGGGTGGCGCCGGCCGCCCTGGCCCGCATCGGCGTGCAGCGGCCGAGCGCCACCTTCCACGGACGCGACATCCTCGCCCCGGTGGCCGCAGAGCTCGCCTCGGGCCGCATCAGGTTCGAGGAGCTGGGCGAAACGGTGTCGACGCTGGTGCCCTCGTGGGTCGATGAGCCTTCGGTCGAGGGCCGCAGTGTGGCCGGTGTCGTCATCACCATCGATAACTTCGGCAACCTGATCACCAATATCGATGCGGCACTGATCGAGCGGTTTCGCCTGCCGCTGGCGCACGCCGGCAATCACTCCTTCCCGCTGCTTCGCACCTACGGCGACACGCGTCCCGGGGAATATCTGGCGCTGGTGAACTCCTTCGGCGTGATCGAGATTGCCCGCGCCGAACAGAGCGCGGCCGAGGGGCTCGGCCTGAGCCGGGGCGCACCGGTGGTGGTGCGCGATCGCACCGACCAGCCCTAGAAAAACCGCCGCCGGGAGCGTGCGCTGCTCAAAAGTTGATCGCCGGCGCGAATCGGATATAGTTCGCAGCCTTGTTCGTGCCATGACTGGCATGTTACTTATTGAATTAATTGGGATTTACGCCCCCAGATGTCGGAACGAGACAACGAGAGCTTTGACCTCGACGATGAATTCCTGAGCGGGCCCACCGAGGACGGCACCGATTACGACCGGCTGCTCGATCGCGTGGACAAGCGCGTCCGTAATCAGGGTAAACGCGGCAAGGCGGCCTGGAGCCGACTTGAGGAAGTGCTGGCGGACCGCAAGCTCGAAAAGGACCTGAAAGACTTCGACGACGAGCTGTAGAGCGGCCGGCGTCCGGCTGAGCTCCCATCCGCTCAACGCGAGCGCGGCTGTTCGCGTGTGCGCAGGGGGCGACAGCCGCGCCCGCAAGGATCCTAATTTGACTGCCTCGCCTTCGGCCTGGATCGTGCTCAAGTTCGGCGGCACCAGCGTCTCGAGCCTGCCGAACTGGACCAACATCGCCCGCGTCGCCAGCGAGCGGCTGGCCGGCGGCGCCCGCGTTCTCATCGTGCACTCGGCCCTGTCGGGGGTCACCGACCGCCTGGAGCGCCTGCTCGATGCCGCGCTTGCCCAGGCGCCCGAGGAAGAGCTGCGCGCCGTTGCCGAGCGGCACCGTCTGTTGGCCGCAGAACTTGGCGTTGCGCTCGGCGAGGACATCGAGCGCGAGCTTTCCGAACTGGCCGGGATGGCCGCCGACATCGGCCGCTCGCGCGAGGTCAGCCACGCGACCCGGGCGCGCGTCTTGGCGACGGGGGAGCTGATGGCGACTCACCTCGGCACGCGCTTCCTCGCCGCGTGCGGCATGAGCGTGGCCTGGGCGGACGCCCGCAGCCTGCTGCGCGCCGAAAGCTACGGCGCCTCGGCCAAGGCGTCGGTGCTCTCGGCGATGTGCGGGTTCACACCCGATGCCGCTCTCAGGCAGCGCCTGGAGGCGCTCGCCCCGCTCATCGTGACCCAGGGGTTCATCGCCAGCGACGAGGCGGGCCGCACGGTACTGCTCGGACGGGGCGGCTCGGACACCTCGGCGGCCTACCTTGCGGCGAAGCTTCAGGCGCAGCGCCTGGAGATCTGGACCGACGTTCCGGGCATGTTCAGCGCCAACCCGCG
>DATBYD010000071.1:0-12803 GCA_036513855.1 Steroidobacteraceae bacterium
CGGCGCCGCGGCAGTGCTGCTCGCGGGGTGACTGGCCGCGCGCGCCGCTGCCGGTCCCGGACGATGCGCGGGACGCGGCGCCTCAGTTGCACTCGCCTGCAGCTGCGCCGCGGCGAAAAAGAGCAGCGCAGGCAGGCTTACGATGCGGTGCCGGGACGCACTCACAGTTCGAGCTCCGGACCGTCTGCGGTCGGCGGCGGGCTCGGCGGCCCGGTACCCGCGCCTGGCGTTCGCTCCTCGCCCTTGCCCAGGAACACGATGCGCAGCGCCGGCACCGCCAGCAGCAGCATGATAGGCCCCAGCAGCATGCCGCCCACGATCACGGTGGCGAGCGGGCGCTGCACCTGGCTGCCGATGCCGTGGGAGATGGCCGCCGGCAGCAGCCCGATGCACGCCGACAGAGAGGTCATCAGGAGCGGCCGCATGCGCTTGGTGGCGGCGTGGTACATCGCCTCGAGCGGTGGCAGGTTGCGCTCGCGCGCGTGGTTGTAGAAGGTCAGCATGAGGATGCTGTTCATCACCGACACACCGAACAGCGACACGAAGCCGATCGCAGCCGCGATGCTGAACGGCTGCCCGGTGACCCACAGCGCCCACACCCCGCCGATGATGCCGGCCGGTATGCCGGCGAGCGACAGGAGCGTATCGCGCAGCGAATTGAACAGCGCGTACAGCAGCACGACGATCAGCATCAGGCTGACGGGCACCACGAACTCCAGCCGCTCCTTCGCCAGCTGCAGGTCCTCGAACTCGCCCGCCCAGATGATGCGGTAGCCGGGCGGCAGTATGACCGTCTTGGCGATGCGCGCCTGGGCCTCGGCGACCGCGCCCTCGAGGTCGCGGCCGCGGATGCTGAACTTGATGGGGATGAAGCGCACCATGGTCTCGTGGTAGATCCAGGACGCGCCGGTGTTGAGAGAAATGCTGGCGAGCTCACTCAGAGGAATGTAGGCGCTGGCGCCGGCGGTGCTCGCGTAGCCGACCTTGATGTTGCGGATCTTATCGATGCTGTCGCGGTATTCCTTCGGGTAGCGCACCACCAGGTTCCACTCGCGGTCCCCCTCCAGCACCTGGGTGGCGGTCGCCCCGCCCATGGTTGCCTGTATCACCGTGTTCACATCCCCGGTGTTGAGGCCATAGCGCGCGACCTTGTCGCGATCGACCCGGATGTTGAGGTTCGGCTGCCCGAGCACCGGGAAGATGCCAAGATCGGTGATACCCCTGACCTTGCTCATCTCGTCCTGGACCCGGTGCGCCAGCGTTTCGAGCATCTGCAGGTTCGGCCCGAGAATCTTGACCGAGTTCGCCCCCTTGACCCCGGAGATCGCCTCCTCGATGTTGTCCTGGATGTACTGGGAGAAGTTGAAGATGACGCCCGGCAGCTCGTTCTGGAACTCCTGTTGGATCTGATTGGTGAGATCGTCCTTACTCACACCGCGCGGCCACTCTCCGAGCGGCTTCAGCGGCACGAACAGCTCGACGTTGGAGAAGGGTGAGGCGTCGGTGCCGTTGTCCGGCCGGCCGTGCTGGGAGGTCACGGTCATGACTTCGGGATGCCGCAGCAGGATCAGGCGCATCTTGCGCGTGGCCGCGTCGCCGGCCTCGAGCGACAGCGTGGTGGGCATCGAGGCCCGGATCCAGTAGTTGTTCTCCTCCAGCGCCGGCAGGAACTCGCTCCCGAGCCGCGGCGCGACCAGCAGCATGGTCACCGCGATCAGGACCAGCTCGATGCCGACCACCAGCGCGCGCCTGGACAGCGCGAAGCGCAGCGCTGGATCGTAAACCCGGTGCAGGAGCCGCACCACGAAGGTCTCGGCCTCATGCAACTCTTCGGGCAGCAGGAAATGACACAGCACGGGCGTGACGGTGAAGGTGGCGATCAGTGCTCCGGCGAGCGCGTATCCGTAGGTGCGTGCCATCGGGCCGAAGATCTGGCCTTCCACGCCCTGCATGGTGAAGAGCGGCACGAAGCCTGCCGCGGTGATCAGGGTCGAGAACAGGATCGCCTTGTCCACCTGCAGCGCGCTGATCAGGATGAGCCGCAGACGGTCGGTCCAGCCCTGATCGGCCGGCTCACCCGAGCGGGTCGGATCGGCGCCATGCAGGCCGCTCGCGAGGTTTGCGAGCAGGCCGGCCTGTTCCGCCTGCGCTCGCTGCAGGTTGCGAAACACGTTCTCGGTGAGGATCACGGCCGAGTCGACGATGATGCCGAAGTCGACCGCGCCGATGGACAGAAGATTCGCGCTCTCGTGCCGCCACACCAGCAGGATGAGCGCAAAGAACAGCGCGAAGGGGATGTTGACGCCCACCACGATGGCGCTGCGCAGGTTGCCGAGAAACACCCACTGGATTAGAAACACCAGCAGCACCCCGAACAGGAGGTTGTGCAGCACGGTGTGGGTGGTGAGCCGGATGAGATAGCCGCGATCGTAGAACGGCACCACCTTGACGCCCGGCGGCAGGCCACCGTCGCTGTTCATCTTGGCGACCTCGGCCTTCACCAGTGGCAGCACTTCCGAGGTCTGCTTGGTTCGGGTCATGACCACGATCGACCCCACTACATCGTCGTTGCGGTCCTTGCCGAAGATCCCGAGCCGGGGCGTATAGGTCACGCGTACCCGTGCCACATCCTTCAGCAGCACCGGCACGCCGTTGAATTGCCCGAGGACGACCTTTTCGACGTCATCGACCTTGTAGCCCTTGGTCAGATCGTCGTTACCACCGTCATCGATCAGCCCGACACCGCGTATGTTGATGGACTGCTGGCCCATGACGATTTCGCGTCCGCCGACGTTGACATTGGCGTTGCCGAGCGCGGTCAGCAGCTGTGGCACGGTGACGCTGAAAGCTTCCATCTTCAGCGGGTCGACCTGCACCTCGAATTCCTTGGTCGTGCCGCCCCAGCTATTGATGTTGATGACGCCCGGGATGGTCGAAAGCCGGCGCAATACGATCCAGTCCTGGATGGTGCGCAGATCGGTCAGCGAATACCGTTTCGGGCCCTCCACCGTATAGCGAAAGATCTCGCCGCTACCGCTGTTCTGATTGACCGACGGGATCTGCCCGCCCGGCAGCGTCACGTTCTGCTGCAGAGCGAGGATCGCCTGGGCGTAGGCGAAGTCGTAGTCGACGCCCCACTTGAACACCACCCGTATGAAAGCCAGTCCGTAGAACGAGGTGGAGCGGATGACCTGCACGCCCGGGGTGGCGTACAGACCAATCTCCATTGGAACCGTGTAATAACGCTCGATTTCCTCGGCCGAGAGGCCGGGACCTTCCGCGGTGATCTCGAGGATCACCGGTGTCGGATTGGGATAGGACTCGATATTGATTATCTTGAAGGCGTAGAGGCCTGCTACGGCAAACGCCAGCAAGCCGAACAGGACGATCGCCCTGCGACCCAGGCACGCCGCGGTGATGGCTTTCAGCATGATGAGGTGTTGCCGAAGGCGGCTGAGGCGCGCTCAATCCGTCGGGGGCGCGTAGAGAATGTTGCTCACGAACACCGCGCCGTCCGTGACCGCCAGCTCGCCGCGCTGCAGGCCTTGCACCACGGGGTACTGTCCGTCGAGCGGCTCGCCCAGCTTGACGATGCGTTGCGTGAAGCGGCGACGATCCGGGGTGACCCACGCCGCGAAGCTGCCATCGCCATTTCGCACCACGCCATTCACCGCTATAGCGATTGACTTCACCGGGTCGTGAACCTGGATGGCAAAGCTCGCCAGCATCCCCGGGATCAGCTCATCTTTAGGGTCCGCGAGCTCGCAGCGCACGACGATCCGATGCGTGTTCGGATCGAGCGAGCGGCCAAGTTTCGAGATCGTCCCGTCGAACACCCGGTCGGGATAGGCCGTCACCGAGGCGCGGATAGGTTGACCCAGGCGATACAGCGGACTGTCGCTTTCGATGACGTTAGCCACCATCCACTTGGTGCTCAGATCGGCCACGGAGTATACCGCCGGCGCGCTTCCCGGCTGCTCGAGTAATCCAGGCGCGGCATTGCGCGCCGTGATGCGGCCGATGATCGGACTCTTGACGATCAGCGCGGGCTCGACCTGTCGTTTGGCGACGATGCGATCGAGCTCCGCTTCTGTCTTGCCGAAAATCGCGACTGCTTTGCGTGCCGCCTTCAGCGCTCCTTCGGCGCTCTGCTGGTTAGCCACCGTGGTCTCATAGTCGTTTTGATCGATACCGTGCGCCGCATAAAGCTTGGTCGCCCGCTGCAAGGCGCTGGCAGTCTGATCGAGCGTCGCCGCCGCACCGATCAGAGTTGACTCGGCAGCGATGAAATCAGGGCTCTCGATCGTAAACAGCACCTGGCCTTTCTTCACCAGGTCGCCAAGATCGGCGTAGGCGTGAATGATGCGGCCCTGATAGGGCGTGAACACCTGCACGTTCAGGTCCTGATTGAAATCGATGATCCCCACCGCCTGTTTGCGGTATGCAAATTCATGCTCGCCAATCGGCTCGATCTTTATCGCACCGAGCTGCGAGGGTTTGAGTTCCACGGTGTCGGCAGCAGGCGCTGCGGCGCTGCCCGGCCGCGTCGCCTCGGCTTCGGCGGCGTTGCTGCTCGCCCCATGCAGCGCCAGGTACGCGAGCAGGACGATGATGCCCGCGGCCGCAACCGCGGCCGTGGCACGGGTGATGGGCGCTTTACTGAGATGCCGGGCAAGGATTGGAGCGCGCATGGCTTGGATCTGCGCTGTCTTAATGGACGGCCGAGCTCAGCTCGCCGGTTCGATTCCACCAGCCGCCGCCGAGCGCCTGGTATAGCGCAGCGGTATCGCCGAATCGCATCGACTGGGCCTGCACGAGAGTGAGCAGCGCTTGTTGGTAGGCTATCTCTGCGGCGAGCTCCCCCAGGTAGCCGGTGAAGCCGTCCTGCCTCTGCTCGCGTGTCAGATCGAGCGTGACTTTGGCCGCGCGCTCGGCTGCGTATGCGGCGCTGAGCTCCTCGGCATCGGAGAGCATCGCGTGCAGCGTATCAGCCACGTTCTGGTACGCCGTCAGCACCGTCTGTTGGTACTGCGCGGCCGCTTGCAGCAGCGCCTGATCCGCGACTCGCTTGGTATGCAGCAGCGTGCCGCCGGCAAATAGCGGTTGCGTGACGCCACCGATCACGTTCCAGAACGGTCCGCCGTCGCGAAACATCCAGGGAAATTCGTTAGCTCCGCCCCCCAGCGCGCCGCTGATCGAGAATTGCGGCAGCATGGCCGCGATCGCAACGCCAACCTGAGCGTTAGCCGCTCGCAGCTGCTCTTGCGCGGCACGCACGTCGGGCCGCTGCTCGATGATCCGGGACGGGAGGCTCAACGGCAGCTCCCGCGGCAGCTTCAGGGAGCTCAGCTCGAAGGTCTCCTCGAGCTGCTGGTTCGGCAGCTTGCCGACCAGCGTGCGCACCAAATCACGCGTCTGCTCCAACTGCTTATCGAGCGGTGGCAGCAGGGCCATGGCCTGAGCCAACTGCGCCTCCTCGACGGCGAGGTCAATCCGCATGGCGTAGCCTTGCTGGTACTTGTCGAGCAGGACCTGCAGCGACTTCTGGTTGGAAGTGATGATGTTCTTGATCGCCGCGATCTGCGCGCGCGTCGAGGCTTCCTGAATCGCCGCGGCAACGACGTTCGAGGCGAGCGTGACGTAGGTCGCCTCGAGCTCGAAGCGCTGCATCTGCGCCTGCGCAGCCAAGGACTCGACTTTTCTGCGGTTGCTGCCGAACACATCCGGCGTGTAGCCCACCGTCACTTGCGCAGTGTGGTAGTTGTAGATAAGCGGCTGAGCCGGTGCGCTGGGGAACAGGTTCTGGCCGTTGCCCTGCACACCGGGCGCCGAGGAAGTCGCCGTGTTGCCCGATACCTTCTGACGCTCGAAGGCATAATCGGTCGCGACGCTCGGGTAGAAGTACCCGCGCTGCGCATCGACCAGCTCCTGCGCCTGACGCAAGGCGGCCTGCGCGGCCGGAACGCTCGGATTGGCGCGGAACGCCTGCTCGATGAGCCAATTCAGAGCCGGACTCTCAAACGCCTGCCACCAGTGGAAGGCCACATCCTGACCCGGCACAAAGCGCTGTGCGTCACCGCCCAGCACCTCTGCTGAGGCGGTGACTTGTGGCAGCGGCGTCGTCGTGAAGCCGGCGTCGGGCGGTGCTCTTGGCGGGTGGAAGTTGGGTCCCACGGCACAAGCGCTGAGCGCTACGGTTAGCGCGAGCGCAGCAGGGGAGTGAACCGGTATGTGCATGGGGTGACCTGAAGCGCCAGATGCCGGCCGATGGTGTGCCTCCCCAAAATCTGGCGAAGGCCCGGCGGGCTCCAGGATGATGCCGGAGCCCTGATTGCCGGCACCTTGCCCGCTCATTACGGATTGGAAAGGTTGCTGAGGGCTAGCCTGATGCAGCCGGCACGCGCGCGGCAGCGCGCTCGGCCTGCGGAGCGTCCGCCCGTGGCAGCAGGATGGAAGCGCGCAGGCCAGGGGCGGCGTTGAGCAGCTGCAACTCGCCCCCGTGCAGCGTCGCGATCGCCGACACGATCGCAAGCCCCAGGCCGTTGCCCGGCTGACTGCGGGCGCGGTCCATCCGGTAGAAACGCTGAGTGAGCCGGGGCAACTCCTCGCTCGGTACCCCGGGCCCGTCATCGCGCACGACGATCGCGACCTGGTGCGGCCCGCTATGGGTCGTCAGCTCGACTTTCGAACCGGGACCGGCGTACTTGATGGCGTTGTCGATCAAGCTTGCGACCGCGCTGGCGAGCAGGTCATGGTCGCCGAGCGTCCACACTGAGTCGTGCCCCGACACCCTCAGCCGCACGCAGCGCTCCTCTGCGGCGGCATCGTACAGCTCGCCCATGTCGGACACGATGCGGCTGAGGTCGACGCGCTCGAGGGCCTCGGCCCGCATGCCGGACTCGGCCTTGGCGATCTGCAGAAGTTTGTTGAACAGGACAATCAGATCGTCGATCCCGTCGATCGCGGTACGCGCCGCGTCCGCAAGCCCGGCCGTGGTGGTCTCGCGCCGCAGCGCCTCATCCAGGCGGGCGCGCACCCGCCCGAGCGGGGTGCGCAGATCGTGGGCGATCGCGTTCGAGACCTGCCGCACACCGTTCATGAGCTGCTCGATTCGATCGAGCATGCGGTTGATGTCGAGCGCCAGGCGCGCGAATTCATCATCGCCCGAGATCGCGATGCGCCGGTCGAGATTGCCGGCCTCGATCTCGTGTGCCGTGCGGCGAATGCCGCTGATGCGCCGTTCGAGCTGGTGACGGAACAGCCACGCGCCGAGCACCACCAGCACCAGCGAGACCGCGGCCGCCACCTCGAGCGCGTGCCACACCAGGGCCCGGATCGAGCGCTGCTCGCCTAGGTCTCGCCCGACGTACAGAAGTCCGCCTTGGGGCAGCTTGCGCATGATCAGGCGCGCCGAGGAGGGCCGGCCGTCGCGGATGACCTCGCGGTTGAGCAGGCGCTCGGTGGGCAGGCCCTGGGTCGGCCACTGCGAGAGATTGCCGACCACGCGCTCGCCGGAGGGCGCGGTGACGAGAAAGATTTCCGTGTCGCTGTCGATGCCGTCGGTGAGCTCGCGGTCGATCTCCTCCACCAGCTCCCCAAGCGGGCGGGCCTGGTAGGTGTCGAGCAGCCGGTTGGAGATGGAGACGATCTTGCCGTCTACACTGCGGTCGAGCACACCGACGGTGCCGAAGTAGAACACCCCTGAGGTGACGAGGATCAGGGCCGCGAGCAGCGCGCCGTGGCCGAGCGCAAGCCGGGTCGCGATCGAGCTGTTGCGCGGGAAGGGCGGCATGCGGGTGGCGGCTGCCCCGGCCGGGCGCCTAGCTACGCTCGCCGAGGTAGTATCCGACGCCGCGGATGGTGTGGATCAGGGCCGGCGAGAACCCCTTGTCCACCTTGGTGCGCAGGCGGCTGATCTGCACGTCGATGACGTTGGTCTGCGGATCGAAATGACAGTCCCAGACCGCCTCGAGCAGCATGGTGCGCGTCACCACCTGGCCCTCGTTGCGCATGAGGTAGGCGAGCAGGCGCAGCTCGCGCGGCTGCAGCGCGATCGGCACCGCGCCGCGGACGGCCTGCAGCGTGCGCAGGTCGAGCGTCAGATCGGCGACCCGCAGCTGCGTGCGCACCTGCGCCGGATCGGCGCGCCTCAGCAACGCCTCCACGCGCGCCAGCAGCTCCGCGAAAGCAAAGGGCTTGGAGATATAGTCATCGCCTCCCTGGCGCAGACCGCGCACACGCTCATCCGTGCTGGTCAGGGCGGAGACGATCAGCACGGGGGTCTTCTTGCCCAAATCACGCAGCTTTCCGACGATCGATAGGCCGTCCACCCCGCCGGGCAGCAGTCGATCGACGATGATCAGATCCCAGGATTCATTGAGCGAGCGGTGCAGGCCGTCGAGGCCGTTATCGCAGGGGCTCACACAGTGGCCGGCTTCCTTTAAACCGTTACAGATGTAGCGGCAGGTTTCGAGCTCGTCCTCTATGACAAGGCTCTTCATGAACAGATTCCAACCGCAGGCTGCCTTGCCCGACTGGCGGCTCGCCGCAGGTCGCAGTTTGACCAAAGACAGGGCGGCAGATCGCTCTCAAGCATAGGCTCCCAGCATACTTCGCAGCGCCACGCGCCGGGATTACAGATTGGAAACCTAGTCTCATTGCGCGGGCGAGCGCGTGCTGCGACGCGCTCGGCCGCAAGGCGCGTCACCCATATTCAACGCTCGAGCCAGCCGCCGCGAAAACCTGCGCGCTTCAGGCCGTGCACGATGTACGGGCAGCGCCTGACGGTGTTCCAGATCAGTTCGGTGTGGAAGTTCTCGATCATCATCAGAATCGGGCCCTCGTTCAGCCCGAAGATCCACGGCGACGTCCAGGCGTGCGCATCGGCAGGGTGCGGGTAGGTGGCGTTGAAACTGGCCACAAACCCGTACGGGCTGCGCCCCGTCATCTTCAATCGCTCGATGACGTGACGGATCGTTTTGATCACGATCTCAGGGGCGAACGGCAAGCAGGTGGCGACCGCCCAGGGCGAGACGGTGCCGTCGTCCGGACCAAAGGGTGCCCCGCGCGCCACGTAGTCGTAGAACACCCGGCGCACGCCATCCACCTCAACAACGGCATCTCCCGGGCCGTCGCTCGCCGTTAATCCCCACACGTATTCGCCGTAGTGGGCAAAGCCCAGCGGATTCTCGATGCCATATTCTCTGTGCACGTAGGTGGCCCGCCGACTGTTCTCGAAGTAGTCAATTCCCGACTGTCGGTTGAAGTCATCGTGTATGCCGCGGAAATCCAGCCACAGGTGCGACATCTGATGGATGAAGAGCGGTCCGGCGTACAGATACTCGATGCCATAGACTTTCTTCACCTCGAAAGTCGCGAGCCAGTCCCGGTAACCCTGCGGATTGGCGGGATGGGTTGGTGATCCAAGCGCCAGCGCGTACAGAATGATCGCTTCGCTGTAGCCGCTGTCCCAGCGGTAGGGAAGAAATCCCGACTCCGGCGTCCAGCCATGAGACAGCGTGGTGCCCTTATCGAGCGCCCACTGCCAGTCGATGCGCCGGTACAGAATCTCGGCGAGCTTGCGTATCTCGGCTTCCGGGCCGTTGCGCGCGGTGAAGTAGCTGGCCGCTGTCAGAACACCGGCGATCAATATGGCCGTGTCGACCGTCGAGAGTTCACAGTCCATTGCCCGCCGGCCGGTCTGCATATCGAGAAAGTGGTAGTAGAACCCCTTGTAGCCGGTGGCGTCCGGTTGCGGCCCCTGCGCACTGCTATGCAGGAATCTCAGGAGCGCGAGAGTGCGCTCGGCTGCGTCGGCACGCGAGAGGATGTTTCGCTCGACGGCCACGATATAGACGCTGAGTCCCATACCGGTCGCCGCGATGCTCGAAGCGGATCCCGGCTGGGTGCTATCCGCGATCAGACCGGTCTTTGCGTTGGACTCATTGCGGTAGTACTCGACGATGGTACGCCGCAGATGGTCGAGCATCTGCGCATCGGTCCCCTGCGGATTCGCATCATCTGGCCCAGTCACGGCGATCTGCCTCCCGGAGAGGGTTGCTGCATTGCAGAGTACGATGCCCGCTGAGGCTGCGCCGGCCGAGCGCAGGAAACCACGACGGTTCATGAGCCGCGGCAGTCGGTCGTGGTTTTCGCGGCGCGTAGTGCGCCGGTCGCAAAGTGCATGCAGTGCGCTCCGAAGCCATTCGAACGGGACATTTCAAGGATAAGTACATCAGCCGAGCAATGCACGGCGAGGCCTGCGGCCATGCCCGACCCGGCGCTCAGTCCGGCGGTGCGGGTGCGGATGAGCCGCACGCGCGCGTAACAGTGCGCCGTCACGGCACCGGAACGCTGCCGACGTGAGGCCGGGTTGCGTTCCACCGTTGCATTGGCGCAGCCTAGGCAGTGCCAGACAGAGCGTATCTGCATAACGCCGCGAGCTGGCCACCACATGATTCACCTGAGCAACGAGCGGCTGAGTTTCCGCGTACTGGTCATCGCCCTCGCGCTGAGCGTGGCGGCCTGCGGCCAGGTGAGCCCGAGCGCCAGCGGGAGCGCCGCGGGTGAGGCGGCCAACGGTAGTGCCGCGCTCAATTGGAGCCCGGTTACGCAGAACACCGACGGCAGCGAACTGACTGACCTGGCCGGGTACCTGGTGTTCTATGGAACCTCACCGGGCGCGATGAGTACGCTCGTGACGCTGTCGGATCCCAACCAGACCAGTTACGTGGTCACGAATCTGTCGGCGGGGACCTGGTATTTCAGCGTCGCCGCGTACACCAGCAGCGGTATTCAGGGCGAGATGTCCAACGTCGTCTCGAAGTCGATCAATGCGGCTTCCGAATAGCCGCGCGGGTTCAGATGCTGCCCCGTCGCCCGTCCGGTACGCCCGCGTGGCGAGGCACCTGGGAGGTCGAGACCAGTCCGGGCTTGTGGCAGGCCGGGCACTGCACCAGCTTGCGCAGTTCGAGCTCATACCAAGAACGCCCGCAGTCGCAGCGCATTTTGTACATCTGTTGCGCCTGCACGGTGCCCAGTTCCTCTTCGCGCACTTCAATCCCCAGGTCCGCTTCCTCGCCGCGCCGCTTCAGGCGCGGCGGCGCCGCGCTTGAGGGGTCCTTGGGCGCGTTCTGCGCTGGCTCGACGTTCGCAGCCGCCCGCCGGCCGATTTGGCGCAGGTTGCCCAATACTGCAGTTCGTTCACTCACGACCAGATTCCCGCTTAGTTGTGCGTCTTGTGCACGGGATGGTTGCGTCTGTCCGCTTCGCGGCAGATCGTCATGCTCACATTATGTTAAAGATCTCATAATCCCGCGCGGCAGGCAATTCTTATAGTTCGGCCGCCAAGTGAAAGTGAAGTATAGCCGCTGCAACGACTAAGGTAGCTTGTTCCTCACTTTCCAGGGACCGCTCGAGGAGAGGAAATTGGCAATCTCGTCGCGCACGAACTGCTCGAGGTTAGGATGATCGGACACCGAGGTGTAATTGCCGAGCTCGGCTGACGCGCGGCCGCAGCTTCGGTCCGGCAGAGCCTTGCAATCGATGTAGAGCCGGTCGGTATCCGCGTGGTAGGTGACGGTCGCCGCTATCGGCAGGCCGCTAACGAGCGACTTGGCCAGTGCGTCCAACCTCGCGCGCTCTTCCTTACTCATGCGGGCACGATACTCCCGGGGGCGTGAAAAAGCCCGGCCGGCGGGCGCTCATGCCGCGCTGCAGCGAGCGCGCGCAGGGCAGCAGCTCAGAAGTCGCTGCACGGTCAGGGCTTGGGTGGATCGCCGATCATCCGGTGTCCGCGCGCGCGCCGGCCGCGAAGTCGGTTTTGACAGGCGCTGACAGGGCGAAGCCGAGGAGGAGCCCCATCGCGACGCCGACGGGAAGTATCACCCCGCAGGAGGTTCGAATAAAATTCGCCCGCTGTGTCGCCTGTTTGCGTGCATCCGGCAAGGGATCCATTCGTCGCATACCGCATGGACCGCGAGCCCCGGCCGACCCCATCCGCGACTGTGCCAGTATGCTTTGGCTGGTCGCTGCGGAGTTGAAGATCTTGTCTAAGTCGGGTGCGTCGGATCCTGAGGCAGGCCTTAGGCGCCCTCATGTCGAGTGAGGGCGCCGAAGCGGCGCCGCGGCCGCCCACAGTCTTTCTCAGCTACGCCTCGGAGGATCGCCAGGCGGCGCGCTCGATCGGCGATGCGCTGCCGGCCTATGGACTTGAGGTCTGGTATGACGAGAGCGAACTTGGCGGCGGAGATGCCTGGGATCAGAAGATTCGCCGGCAGATCCGCGAATGCGACTATTTCATGGCGCTCGTGTCGGCGCATACGGAGGCCCGGCACGAAGGCTATTTCCGAAGGGAGTGGCGACTGGCCGTCGAGAGAACGCTCGACATGGCCGATGATCACCTCTTTTTGTTGCCCGTGGTCATCGACGACACCAAGGAGGTGGGCGCCCGGGTTCCCGACAAGTTTCTCGCGGTCCAGTGGCTGAAGGTTCCCGGCGGCCAGCCGACCGCGGCCCTCGAGGCGCTGTGCCGCCGGCTCGTATCCGGCGATGCGGGGCCTGCGCCGGCTGTCAAACCCTCTCCCGCCCGGGCGGTCAGGGCGCCGGCGGCGGTCGCGGGGCTCAGCTATCCGGAATTCCCAAGGCACGAGCCCGGACAGCGCCTGAAGTTCTGGGTGGAGGTGGCGGGATGGGCGTTTCGGTGCGCCTGGACGCTGTTTCGGCGATTGCCCCGCTGGATCCGGATCATCCTCATTCTGTGGCTCGCCGTGGTCCTGCTGAGTCGCGGCTGCACCCCGCGGCAT
>DATBYD010000072.1:0-4431 GCA_036513855.1 Steroidobacteraceae bacterium
CCCGCGGCGACACTACCGCGCTTCACGGGCCCCTCCAACGATTGTTAGGGGCCCGAGTCGGTGCACTGGGCGCAACTATTCTGAGCGGATCCATCTTACTACCGCGCAGCGTTTCATCTGATCCACCTCGCAGGTTAATTCTGGACCTCCACCATTAATGTTAGGCGGCAAGCTATAGAAGGACCACTGATTGGTCTGAGATAGGCAGTCAGGTCCTTTCGGGACGTTCACCAGCGTGCATAGGGTTGGCGGGCCGAGAACGCCCAGGAGATCTGTGCGAGCGATGCCGTTTAGGGGTGTCAGGTCGAGCTTTGCACAGGGCGAGAAGAACCCTTGCGGGGAGGTCTGCGGTATCTCGTTAAGACACTGGCGGAGCTTCTGAAGGAGTTTCGCCTCAGTTTCAACAGGCGTCTCGTGGCAAGCAGCCAGGCCGCAGAGCACGCAGGCAGCAAGAACCTTTAGTGCTGCGAGCATTTGCGAAGGGCCCCTAACGGTGAAGTTGAGGGGCCGCACAGAAGTGCCCGATCAGAGCCGCGGGCGCACAATCTCTTCCCGCGCCCGCGGCGACACTACCGACTCTCACGGACCCCTCCAACGATTGTTAGACGCGGTAGAGTTTCCACGAGGTGCTCACTCCTGCTGCCTCACACTCGAAGCATTCGCGATGAGGCGCGCCAGCCGAGCCTGCTGCCTGAGCTGCCACCAGCGGAGGAACAAAGCGCCAAGGATGCAGACAACGGCAACCGCGAATAGGACCACGACGCTCGACCAATGTATAAGCATCCCGTAGGCGCTTCGGTAGACGTCGGCGCCATGACCGGTAAGGACCTTCTTTAGAGCGTACAAAAAGAAGGGCAGGAGGACCAGCAAAGTGACTGCGGCGCCAATGAGGTGGCGACGCTTCGCACTGAGCTTGGTCAACATGGCGTCTAACGGTGAAGTTGAGGGGCCGCGCAGAAGCGCCCCATGGCGCCGAGGGCGCACAATCTCTCAGCGCCCGAGGCGCCAAGCCGCAGGCGCATCACGGACCCCTCCAACGATTGTTAGGTGGCAGCCGATCCATAGTTGCGACTCAATAGTTTAGTCAGCCACCAAACTGGAGCGACACTCAAAACGGTGCCCAGAAGCGCAATGCTAAGCACCGCATTGACGAGGTACGCAACGGCTTGATCTTCGGGAACCTCGGCACTGTAGTGCGTCCAGTAAATAACAAACCCGAACTTTCGCACCAAAGCCTCAACACCCAAACAGGTGAGGTATCCGAGGACGAGAAAGGCGACTCCGGAACTCAATCGCTTCCAACGGAGTGCTGCGGCGACAACTGTGACAGCCACCGGCCAGAGATATAGCACCACGGTCGAGACGCGGGAGGCGGTCTGGAGGTCCACGAGCGGTAGTGCTTGCGACACGTTTGCTGCCACCTAACGGTGAAGCTGAGCGGCCGCGCGCAAGCGCATCCAGCGCGACGCGAGCGCAAAATAGCGAAGCGCGCTCGCGGCGCGCCACCACCGGCGTGTCACGGACCGCTCCAGCGATTGTTAGATGCCGCTCTCAAATAGACCGCTGACATTGACAACCTCACCGCCCTGACTAACGAGCACTCTTCCGCCGTCGTCAATAAACCCGTTAAGCAAGGTTCGGGCTAGGTTTCGCGCCAACATTAAAGCCTGCCACGAGTCGATGCCGTGTTGATCTGCCAGATGCTCGTACAAGCCTGTAATTCCTACGGGACAGGCCCAATCCACGTCTGATGCTTGATATGGGGCCCCGAGCTGCACTTCAATCTCAAACCCACCGCGCTTCGGGCACTCGGCCCACAATTTACGAGAAGCGACAACCCCTGCGACCACGCTGATCTCCGCGGCATCTAACAATATCTAGATGACCTAAGCGTCGTGTTGTAACACGGCACTTCCGTCGCATAAGTCGCCCGACAGCTCGCAAGCATCTGATTTGCTCGATCTTCAGCCGCGCCGCTCGCGACTCCCTTCATGATTGCGCCCCCCGAGTCGCAGTCGTCGCCGGCGCGCCCGGCTGCTCGGGCGGCGGCCGGCGAATGATGCTGGTCGCCATGGTGACCACGGAGGCGAGGTCGGAGAGGTGCCCGGGCACGACGAGCGTCGTGCTCTCTTTGGCCATCTTGCCGAACTGGCGCACGTACTCCTCGCCGATGCGCAGCTGCATGGCTTCGATTCCGCCGCGTTCGCTGAGCGCGCCGCCGACGCGGCGCAGGCCTTCGGCGGTCGCGGTCGCGACCGCGAGAATCGCCGCCGCCTGGCCGTCCGCCTCGTTGATCTGCTGCTGCTTGTTGGCCTCGGACGCCTTGATGACGCGCTGCTTGTCGCCCTCGGCCTGATTGATCTTCGCGTCGCGCTCGCCCTCGGAGGTCAACACCACGGCGCGCTTCTCGCGCTCGGCGCGCATCTGCTTCTCCATCGCTGACAGCACGTCCTTGGGCGGGGTGATGTTCTTGATCTCGTAGCGCATCACCTTCACGCCCCACGCGACGGAAGCCTTGTCGAGCTCCGCGACCACGTTGGCGTTGATGATGCCGCGGGCCTCGAAGGTGCGGTCGAGCTCGATCTTGCCGATCTCGCTGCGCAGCGTGGTCTGCGCGAGCTGCGCGATGGCGAAGCCGTAGTTGGTGATGCCGTAGGAGGCCAGGTGCGGATCCAGCACCTGCATGTACAGGACCGCGTCGACCCCCACCTGGACGTTGTCGCGCGTGATGCAGATCTGCTCCGGCACGTCGAGCGCCTGCTCTTTGAGGCTGTGCCGGTAGGCCACGCGCTCGACGAACGGAATGAGGATGTGGAAGCCGGCCTGGATCGTGCGGCTGTACTTGCCGAGATTCTCGATGACGTAGGCGCTCTGCTGCGGCACGACGGTCGCCGTGCGCCACACCACGATCACGGCGATCACGGCCAGCGCGATGAAGACATAGGAGGTGTACATGGCGTGTCCCGCGGTGACTTAGACGTCGGGTCGTACGAGGAGCGTGAGATCACGCACGCTGGTGATGCGTGCGCGGCTGCCGGAGGCCAGCGGCGTGTCGCTGTCGTTGCGCACCGTCCAGAAGGTGCCGCCGTACTCCGCCTGGCAGCTCTCGCCGGCCGCCAGCGGAACGTGCAGCGTGAGCACGCCGCCGGCGGGTCCGGTGTTCACGGTGGGCGAGGCGCCGTGGAACCTGCGGTAGATGCGACTGCGAAACGTCACCATGGAGACGATCGCCAGCACCGCGAACAGCGCCCACTGCACCCACGAGGCGGCCGCGGTGATCATCGTCACCAGGCCCACGAGGATCGCCGCGCTGCCGATGAACACCAGGTAGAACTGCGCGTTGACGAAAGTCAGCTCCGCCCCGAGAAGGATCGCGCCGGCGATTATCCAGCCCCACCAGCTCATCTGGGCGCCTCATGGTTGTTGGTGGACGCGCGCCACCGGCCGGCGCGAATTATATACGAAGGTGTGGTCCGCCCTTGTGTCAGGCGCCCGCGCCACTGACGTTGACGGTATGAAATGCCGCAAACGCGCGCCATATGCCGCTTCCGTCCCGGGCGCTCGTCTGCTTTCATCGCGGCACGAGGTGTGCGCCGTGCCGACTTTCCGCAAGCTCGCTGAACGGGAGGCAGCAGCACCCGGACTGCTCGCTGTGGCGCGCGAGCGCATGCGCACGCGCCACCTCGCGCTGCGCACCGAGCAGGCGTACCTGCAGTGGATGCGCCGCTACGTCGCATTCCACCAGCGCCGCCACCCGCGCGAGCTCGGCGCACCGCACCTCGAGCAATTCCTGACCTTCCTGGCAGTGCGTCGCAAGGTGAGCGCCGCCACGCAGAACCAGGCGTTGCAGGCGCTGCTGTTCCTCTACCGCCAGGTGCTCGGCATCGAGCTGCCGTGGCTCGAGAACATCACGCGCGCCACCAGCGCCAAGCGGCTGCCGGTAGTGCTGACCCGTGAGGAAGTGGCGGCGCTGCTGGCGCGGCTGCAGGGCACGCCGTGGCTGGTGGCGAGCCTGCTGTACGGCAGCGGGCTGCGCCTCATGGAAGCGCTGCGGCTGCGGGTCAAGGATCTCGCGCTCGAGCGTGGCGAGCTCATCGTGCGCGAAGCCAAGGGCGGCAAGGATCGCGTCACCATGCTGCCTGCCACGCTCGATCTCGCCGTGCGTGCGCACCTGGCGCGGCTGCGCGCCTGGTACGCGGACGAGCGGCGGCGGCAGCAGCCGGGCGTCTCACTGCCGCGCGCGCTCGGGCGCAAGTTTCCGCGCGCCGGGACGCAGTGGGGCTGGCAGTACCTGTTCCCCGCGGCCACGCTGTGCCGCGATCCCTACACGGGACTGTCCGTGCGGCACCACCTGCAGGAGAAGGCCATCCAGCGCGCCGTGGCGGCGGCGGTGCACAAGGCGCACCTGGCCCAGCCGGCGAGCTGCCACAC
>DATBYD010000073.1:0-25076 GCA_036513855.1 Steroidobacteraceae bacterium
CAGCCGCGTGGCCGCTTCCGCCGAGGTCGCCAAGCGCCTCGAGGAGTACATGCGCCTGCTGCCGGGAGCGCGCGCCATCACGCCGGCGCGCCACGACCGCATGCCGTACCGGGTGTTCCTGGCGCAGATCGGCGAGCGCCTGCGCAGCGTCTACGACGGTCGCGCGAGCGGCTACGAGAATGCGCGCCAGTTTCGCGACGACATTGCGCTCATTGCAGTGAGCCTCAAGGCCAACAAGGGGGTCAACGCGGGGTTGTTCTACGTCGAGCGGCTGTTGCGGCGAATTGACACCTTCGGCTTTCACCTGGCCACGCTTGACGTGCGCCAGCGCGCCAGCGTGCTGCACGAGGTCATCGCGCAGGGTCTGGATGATGCCGACTGGCTCGGCCGCAGTGCACGCGAGCGGCGTGATCTGCTGGCGCAGGCGCTGGAGAAGGATCGCGGGCCGGCCGTGGAGCTCGATGCCCTCGGGCGGCGCACGCTCGCGGTGTTCGAAGCCATCATGCAGGGGCGCCATCGCTACGGTCCCGAGGCGATAGGCTATTTCATCGTCTCCGGCGCCAGCGGCGCCGATGACATGCTGGCGGCGCTGTTGCTCGCGCGCTGGGCGGCCGTATACGACAAGCGCACCGGGGAAGTGGCCCTGGATTTCGCCCCGCAGTTCGAGAGCGCCGCGGCGCTGGCTGCCTGCGGCAACATGATGCAGGAGCTGCTCGCCGACCCGCTGTACCGCCGTCACCTCGAGGGGCACGGACGCCGTCAGTGCGTGCTGATCGGCTACTCCGACAGCAACAAGGAGAGCGGTCCGTGTGCATCGCGCGTCGCGATCCACCAGGCGCAGAGTGAGCTGGCGCGCGTGCTCAGCGCCGCCGGCGAGCAGACCGTGATCTTTCACGCCCGCGGCGGCAGCCTCGCACGTGGCGGCGGCCGGATCGAGGCGATCGTCAGGGCGGCGCCAGCGGGAGCCGTGGATGGCGTACTGCGCATCCGCGAGCAGGGCGCGACCGTCAAGCAGGGTTACGGACTGCGCCCGATTGCCATGCGCACGCTCGAACGCGCCTTCCACGCACTGAGTCTGACCACCGCAGCGCTGCGGCGCGGTGAGCTGCCGGCGGATGCGCCTGAACTGCTTGAGTTAAGCGCGCTGCTCGCCCGCGAGAGCAGCGGCGCCTATCGCCGCCTGGTGTATGAGCAGCCGCAGTTCTACGAATATTTCCAGGCGGTGACGCCGATCGATGCGATCGAGCGCATGCAGATCGGCGCACGATCCGTGCACCACTCCGAGCAGGCCGGGATCGCCGGGCTCCTGCCGGTGCCCTGGGTGTTCGCCTGGTCGCAGACGCGCTACATGCTGCCCGACTGGTACGGCGCCGGCGCGGGACTTGCCGCCGTAGTGGCAAAGTTCGGAATGGCCAGGGTGCGCGAGATCAGCGCCGGCTGGTTCTTCCTGCGCAACCTCATCGACGATGTCGAGACCATGCTGGCGCGCGCCGACCTTGAGATCGCGCGCTACTACGATGCGCTCGTACCGCTGCCTCTGCGGCGCTTCACGACCGACATCGGCAGCGAGTACCAGGCGGCGTGCACGCAGGTACTCGCCATCAAGGACAGCCGCGAGCTTCTCGATTCGGATCCGACGCTGCAGCGCTCGATCCGGCTGCGCAATCCCTACGTCGATCCCATGAACCTCATGCAGGTGGACCTGCTGCAGCGCTGGCGCTCGAGCGGCCGCGAGGATCGCGACCTGTTCGAGGCGGTACTGGCGAGCGTCGGCGGCATCGCGCAGGGACTGCAGAGCACCGGATGAGCCCCACCGTCACCATCCGTCCCGCGCAAAGCCACGAAATGGGTGTGGTGCTCGGCTTCATCCGCGAGCTCGCCGTGTACGAGCGTCTCGAGGGGCAGTGCATGGCGAGCGAGGCGCAGCTGGCGACGGCATTGTTCGGGGCGCGCCCCTACGCTGAGGTGGTGTTCGCCTGCCTCGATGGCACACCGGTCGGGTTCGCCCTCTTCTTCCACAATTTCTCGACGTTCCTCGGCAAGCCGGGCCTGTATCTGGAGGACCTGTTCGTGCGCCCCGCTGCCCGCGGACTCGGCATCGGCAAGCGTCTGCTGGTGTGGCTCGCGCGCACCGCACTCGAGCGCGGCTGCGCGCGGCTCGACTGGGCGGTGCTCGACTGGAACGAGCCTTCGATCGGCTTCTACCACCGGCTCGGCGGTGTGGCACTCGATGAGTGGACGACGTTCCGACTCACCGGGGCGGCGCTGGAGCGGCTCGCCGGCGCGGACTGATCAGCTGATTCAGCTGCGGCCTTGTAGACCACGCCGTTCTTCATGACGAATACGACGCGCGCGATGGCCTCGATGTCGCGCGTTGGATCGCCGCTCACGGCAACCAGATCCGCGAGCATGCCCTGGCGCACCCGGCCAAGATCCGCCTCGCGGCGCAGGATCCTGGCGTCGGTGGCGGTCGCCGCGGTGAGGGCCTGAACGGGTGTCATGCCATCGCGCACCATCCACTCAACCTCGCGGTAGTTGGTGCCGTGGGCAAAAACACCGACATCGCTGCCGCAACCGATGATGACGCCCGCCTTCATCGCGAGCCTGAACGCCCGCTGCGCCTGCTCCATGCCGGGGGTCGCTGCGGTGCTGCCGGCTACGTAGTGCTCGAAGTACTCGCCGTAGGCTTCCTCGGCGGTCAGGGTCGGCAGATAGGCCACCCCGCGCGCCGCCATCAGGCCGAACACCTCGGCGGTGCCGTTGAAGCCGTGCTCGATGGTGTCGGCGCCTGCCAGCACGGCGCGGCGCATGCCTTCGGCGGTCGTTGCGTGGACGGCCACCGGACGACCCGAGGAATGCGCGGTCTCGACCGCTGACCTGAGCTCTTCCTCCAGGAAGGTCGGCTGCTGGGTGCCGTCCGGTCCCCAGCGGTAGTCTGCGTAGAGCTTGATCCAGTCCGCCCCGCGACCGGCCTGCTCGCGCACCGCGCGGATGATCTCCGGCACCCCGCTCACCTCCTGCGCGCCCTGCGGCGTGCAGCACACATCCGCGCGCAGAGCGCGCGGCGCCGGTCCGTAACTGCCGGTGGCGACGATCGCGCGCGTGGCGACGTAGAGTCGCGGACCCGCGATGAGGCCATCCTCGATGGCGCGCTTGAGCGAGACGTCGGCGTAGTCGGCACCTTCGGTGCCAAGGTCACGCAGCGTCGTGAAACCGGCCATAAGCGTCGCGCGCGCCTGCTGCGCGGCGCGCAGCGTACGGTACGCAACCGGCTCCTTCAGCACCTGGTCGTTCCACGCAGTCTCGTTGTAGGGATGCAGGAACAGGTGCGAGTGCACGTCCATCAGTCCGGGCAGCAGCGTGGCCCCGGGCAGATCGATCACGCTGGCATCCGCGGGTACCTGAATCGAGCCTGGCGGTCCGACCGAGACGATCCGCTCGGCGCGGATGAGTACCACCCAGCCCTCATGCAGCGGCTCACCGGCGCTCCACACCCGTGCCGGGCGCAACAGCGTGGCCGCAGGGGCGCCAGCGGCGCTGAGCAGCGGCAAAGTGGCAGCAAGCGCTGCGAGCAGGGAGCGCCAGAATGCGGCGGTCATCGTTCGCCTCGTTGTTATTGTCCCCCGCCACCGCGGGCGGCTCCGCCAAGGCCCGCGGGCAGTTAGGGCCCCATCAGCACGGTCGTATCGTAGCTCTCGAATCCCTGGATGGCACGCCCGTAAGCGTTGAACACCAGCCGCTCCGCCACCTTGTCGGCGCGCGGCGAGAGCAGCATGCGCAGCACCACGTCATCCCCCGGACGAGTCGACTCTTCCGCCAGCATCTGCTCGATGACACGCGTCAGGCGGTGATACAGCTCGTTCACGAAGCGCAGGTGCGCGCCGTCGAACACCTGCTCGGCGCCCGGACCGTAGGTGGCGCGCGCCTCCTCGGCGAGCTCGTGCAGGAACAGGTTGAGCAGGCGCGCCTTGTCGACCGGGCGCAGATCAGTAAAGAAGTCAATTTCCGAGTTGAGGTTCATGACACACCCACGGCGCTATGCCGGGAAGAAATCGATGGGTTTGGTGGTGGTAATCGCGTCGACGTCCTTCGGATCGAAGCGGAACAGGCGCACCAGGGCCACGATCTTGCTTTCAAGTTCGGGGTCCTTCAGTTCGCTCGAGACCACGCGGCACATGGTCACTTCCCCGCTCGGGGCGATGGTGAACTCCAGTACCAGCTTGCCCTGCAGTTCCGCGTTTTCGCGCAAGGCGCGCGCGTACAGACTGTAGATGCGACCCTTGTTGCGGTCGAAGATCAGCTCGATCTCCTCGCGCGAGCGCGCAGCCTTGCCGCCGCCACCACTGCTGGCGGGTCCGCGGCTGTTGAGGCCTGAGCGCGCCACCCCTGAGGTGACGGCGGTGGTGTCGTGCCCGGTGAGCGAGCCCGCTCCGGTACCAAAGCCGCGGCTGGAGTCGGCCGAGGTGATGCCACCGCTGCCGGCGCCGATCTTGGAAGTGATCAGCGAGCGCTCGGCGTGTGTATCGGCACCGACCGCGCCGGAGAGATTCTTGGTCTGCAGGGGCGTGAGGTCCATGACGTCGCGCAGGTCCGCCAGCTCGTCCTTCACCTGGTTCAGCTGCTTTTGCGCCTTCTGGTGCGCGCGCTCGTGCAGGTCGACCGGCGGGGGCTTCACCATCGCGACCTTCGGCTCGATCTTCGGCTTCTCCTCGACCTTCGGCGGTGGCGGTGGTGGCGGCTTGGGCGTCTCCTGGATGATGCGCACCAGCCGTTCGGGCACGTCCTCGGCGGTCTCGCGCTTGGGTGTCGGCAGGAGCGGGAACAGGATGCCCAGCGCCACGAACACGATGAGCAGCACGCGCAGTATCTTGCGGAAACGCGCGCTCGACTCCGGGTCGCCTTCCCAGGGCAGATCGAATTCACGGTAGTACGGGGCGAGCAGCATGGGCAGGACCTAGCCCGGCTTGAAGCCGGCCGCCACCGGCTTTTCCTTCTGGATGACCGCAAGCGAGATGCGCCCATAGTCAGCGTCCGTGCAGGTCGCCATCACCCGTTTCAGCACATCGTAGGGCAGCGCCTTGTCAGCCATGATCGTGATCTCGCGCTGGGCGATATCACGCTCGCTGATCTCCTTGCCGACCAGCAGCGGGCGCTTGAGGGCGGCGCGCAGCGGCTCGACCAAGGCGGTATTCGAATCGTGGATCTCTTTAACCGTGGTGATGAATTCCCCCTGCACGAACAGGGCGTCCTTGGTGAGCATCACCACCACCGACTGCTTCGGCGCGGTCTGCGCGCTCGACTGCGGAATCTCGATGCCCTTGGCGTTCTGGATGACTTCGACCTCGGTCGAATACACCAGCAGGAACGCCACCATCACCGACAGAATATCGATCAGCGGTATGAGATTGAGCTGCGCATCGACGCGATTACGCTGATGGTGCTGCGCCATGCGCAGGGCACGGTTCGACATGCTCATGAATGTGCTCCGCTCGGGGGCGCAGCGCTCGGGGGGCCCGCTCCCGAAGCCGGGGCTGCGGCCGGAACCGAGGCCGCATCGGGCGCCGGCGCATCGCCTATGGAGATATCCGGAAACAGCTCGGCCTGCACCGTGTTCGCCCCGCTGCCCGTCTCGAACACGCGCACACGGTCCATGACCTGCACCAGCGTGTCGTACGGGGTATCCGGCTCAAGCAGGATGCTGGCTTCGGTCTTGTCCGGAAATTTCGACTTGACGAACTTCAGGTATTCGGTGAGTCCGTCATAGTCGTAGCCCTGCGCGTTGTTGGGAACCGCATGCAACGGGCCGCTGTTGCGGTCGGCCACCATGAGCTGGTCTTTGCGCACCATCACCTCCAGTTGCAGTCCGGGCGGCGGGTCCTTGAACTGCGTGTTCGGTGGCGGCAGGTTCAGCTGCAGTATCACGGTGCGGGAGAACACCGCGGTCATGAGCAGGAACGTGACGAGAACGGTGAAAATGTCGATCATCGGCACGAGCAAAAGCTCGGCCGGCCTGCGCGAGTGGCGTTCCAGCTTGCGGTATTGATATGAACGGCGCATGCGGGACCTTCAGCCCTTCAACGGGAGCGCGAACGCTTAGCGGCGGATCAGGCCGCGGCGGGCGCGGTCTGACGCTCGGTGATCGCGTTCAGGAACTTGACCGACGCCATCTCCAGGCTGTCGATCAGCTCGGTGGTCTTGGTCTGCAGAAACGCGTGGATGAACAGTAGCGGCACCGCCGTCATCAGGCCGAACGCGGTGCAGTTCATCGCCACCGAGATGCTGGCCGACAGCAGGTTCGCCTTCTCGGCCGGGTTCACGGTCGCCACCGCCGCGAAGGCGCGGATCAGACCCATGACGGTGCCGAGCAGCCCGAGCAGGGTTGCCAGGTTGGCGAAGGTCGCCAGATAGTGCGTGCGCTTCTCCAGCCGCGGCACGACCTCCATCAGGCTCTCCTCCATCGCCTTCTCGATGTCATCGCGCCGGCGCGCCGACTGAATGCGCGCAAGCCCGTAGTTGAGAATGTGGCCGATGGCCGAATCCGACTTCGAGGTCGCCTGCGCGACCTGGCGGAAGTTGCCCTGCGAGAGCAGCGGCACGATCTCGTTCCACAGCCCGCGGTTACGTACGGCCGTAACGGTGAGGTAGATGTAACGTTCGATGGCGATCGCAAGACCCACCACGAACACGATTGCGATGGGGTACATGAAGTCCCCGCCGCCCTGAAAAAATCGCACGATCAAATTCCACAGGCCCATCTGACACTCCCACGCAAAAAGACCGCAAATTAATCACAAGCGCCGAGCAAAACTGAATGACATATACCCAAAAAGCTGCGACCTGGCTCTCATCCTGATGTTGCAACCCCCATATTTCAGGGGTTGTTTCCGGAACCCTGCGCCGCGTCCGCCTTGGGAGGGGCTGCTTCGGGCTTCAGGGCGTCGTAATAGCGGTTTTGCCGCTGAAAGACGTCCCGGTCGATAGGCTGCAGCACGTCATCGAGCAGGCTGTTCACGGGCTTGCCGGTCAGGTCGCCCAGATCGGAGTGCTTCCACGGCACGATGTACAGCACCTTCGGCAGCTCGCGATTTCCCGTGATGTCGGTGGTGTCGAGCTCCAGACGGTCTGCGCCGACCTTCTTCGCGGCCGTCCTGGGCGCGGCGGCATCCTTGTGCGCTGCGGCCGGATTCGCGCTGTCGGCGGGCCGCGACGCGGAACTGGCGCTCGCGGCCGGCGCGGTCGCGGCGGGCGCGGGAGCCGCGGCGGTCGTGTCGACTCCTGGCTCAAGCTGATCGGGCCGCGGGATGGGGGATGCGGCGGACGGGGACGGCGTCGCCGCCGGTGCGCTCTGCTGGGCGGTAAGGCTGAGCGGCAGCGCGCACAGCACCACTGCAAGACAGCTGACAGTTGCGGACGACATGCTCAACCTCCTGAGGCGGCCGCGGGGGCGCCTGCGGCATTTGCAGCGCCCTGGCCCTGCTGCGGTGCGGGGGCGGGCGGAGTCGTGTCTCCCGGCGTCGCCTGAGGCGTCGGTGAGCCCCCCGGGGCGGAATCTTCCGCCGGATGCTTCACGCCGGGCAGTCCCAGGCGCTGGCGCAGCTCGGCGATCCAGCCGCTGACCGGCTTATCCTCGCCGGTGAGCTGCTTGTACTGCTCGAACGCCTTCAGGGCGCGCTGCGGATCCCCAAGATAGAGGTCCGACACCACTCCAAGGTTCCGCCAGGCGGGCGCGTAGTGGGGGTCGGCCGTGATCGCCTGCTCGTACGAGGACGCGGCCTCCTTGAACTCCCCGCGCATCCTCTGCGTGACGCCAAGTTCGGTCCATGCTACCGCACTGCCGCTCTCGTGCTCCACGGCACTCTTGAGACTAAGTTCCGCCTGGTCGAGGTGGCCCTGCTTGCGCTGCAGGATCGCAAGATTGACCAGCGGGGCGGCGAACTGCGGATACTGCAGCGCCACCTGCTTGAAGCCGAGCTCCGCCTCGCTGGCGTTGCCCGCGCGCATGAAGTTCACCGCCCGATCAAAGTCGGCGCGGGCGGCCGGCGGTATGTCCGGGTGCAGCGGCGCTGCGGAGGCGCCGCCTGCGGCGGCGCCCGCAGCCGGGCTGGCGTTCGTCGCGCTGGTCGCCGAGGCGCCAGCCGGCGCACCGTTCACGGGTGTCGCCGCGGCAGCCGCCGGCGCCGGGTGCGCCGCGGGCCCGAGCGGTTGCGCCGCCGCTCCGCCGAGCGGGGGCGCCGAGCGGCAGCCGGCCATGCCCATGCCGATCAGTGCCAGCGAGGCGAGCGCCACGGCAGCGCACGGCCGGCCGGCCCGGCGCGGCTTATTCAAGTGTGGCAACGACATCGCGTGTCTGCTCCGTCTTGCCATAGCGCGCGGGCTTCAGCTCCGCGAGCGCCTGGAAGCTCTTGCGTACCCACTCGTCATACACACCGTCCTTGGCGCGTGCGGTATTCAACTCGTGCGCCTTGATCGCCTGCTCCTCGAACGGGAACACCTGCTCCTCCAGCAGCGAGTTGTACTCCTCGAGTTCCTCGCCTTTCAGGTTTTTCGGCCGCTCGGACGCCATCACGTCCTTGGCGAGCGTGCGATACAGGTCGGCCATCTCGTAAGTCGCGGCGGTGGTCACTTCCGCCACCTGGTATTCGGCGGCGCGCTTGTAGCCGTCCATCGCCGTCTCGAGCGCGTTGCGCTTGACGATCAGACTCTTCTTCAGCGGCGCGGTGAGCCGTACGGCGCGGAAGGCGTCACGCGCCGGCTGCGCGAGTGCCAGCTGCGCCTTGGCGGCCAGGTAGTGCGTGCGCTCGCTGCGCTGCGCGCCGGCCTGCGCATCGGCGCGAATGATCTCCTGGTACCAGTGATCGCGCCGCACGACATCGCCGCTTTGCTGCGCGTAGTCCGCCAGGCGCTGGCGCGCCTCCTCCGCATCAGCGAGCGGCTCAGGATTTGCGGCGACGAATTTCTCGAGCATGCCGGTGGACTTGGCAGGATTGCCCGCCTTGGCGTACAGGTCCGCCGACTGCATCAGCGCTTCGCGCTGCACGGCGTGGTCCTCGGCCGGGTTGGCGGCGACGTGTTCGAACTCGGCAGCCGCCTCGCCCGGACGATTGGCCGCGGCGTACGCGACGGCGAGTTTGCGCGTGACGTCCGGCTGCAGCGGGCTTTGCGGGAAGCTGCGGCGGAAATCCTCCAGCACACCGATGGCGCGGTCCCATTGCTTCAGTCCGATGAGCTGGGCGGCGGCATCGTACTGGGCATTGGCGCGGATCTTCGCATCGGGGGCGACCCGCGCAACGCGCAGATAGTCCTCCACCGCACCGCTGGCATCGCCGGCCTTCTGCTTGGCCTCGCCCTGCTTGTAGACGCTGGCGGCGAGACGCTCGGTCAGATCGGCGTGCATCTTTTCATCGCCGCCGGCGAGCGCGCGCGCCTGCACGAAGGCGGGCTCCGCCTTGTCGAACTCGCCCTGATCGAAGTGCGCCTGCGCGATGATCGTCCAGGCAATGCGCTGCTTGGCGGGATCCACCGGCGGCTGGCGCGCGAGAATCGACTCGGACACGCTGATCGCGCGCGGGCGGTCGCCGGCGGCGAAGATATCCTCCGCGGCGCGCGTGAGCACCCCGGCGCTGTCCGGGTGTTCGGGGAAGGTCTGGGCGAACTTCACCCCCGCATCCGTGGCGCGCTTGTGCCAGGCGTCCTTGTCCGCCCCGCTGAGGCCTTCCTCTCCTTTCTGATAGGCGACCAGGCCGGCATAAGCGGCGGTCGCCGACTTGTCGTTCTTCGGGTAGCCGTAGGCGGTGCGCTCGTACTCGGCGGCGGCCTCGCCATAGCTGTGGCTTTCGAACAGCGCTTCGGCCAGCAGGTAGTTGGTCTGCGCGGAGTCCGCATCGTCCGGGAAGGACTTCAGGTAGTCGCGGTACCAGCGCGCCGCCTCCTGGTAGTCGGCGAGGCTCTTGGACTTCTGCGCGCTCGCATGGAAGTAGGTGGCGACGTCCTTGAGATTGGTTTTCAGCTCCTGCACCACGCGCGGGTTGTCGGCCCGGCTGCGCGTCTTCCAATACGGGGAATCGAAGTTGTAACGCTCGACGAAGTCGTGTTTGCCATCGAGCACCAGCTGGCTGAAGCCGCCCTTGCCGTAGGCCTCGATCGCCGCCATGTCCAGATCCGGCGCCTGGTCGCTGTAGGGGTCACGGGCCACGTAGGCGCGATCGACGGTCGCGGCGTCCTGGTAGCGCTGCTTGTCGACGTACAGCTGGCCGAGCCTGGCATACAGCAGCCACGCGTACGGGCGCTCGCCGTGCTCATGCATGTACTGCTCCAGCGAGGCGGCGCCGTCGTTGTAGGAAAACGCGATGCTCATGACGCGCAGCGTGTCCTCGACCAGCTCGCGATCGGCGCGCTTGAGGCTCTCGAGCTTCACTGACTTGGCGGGCGTGGTGCCGAGCTCCCGATCCAGCACGCCGCCAAAGGACGGCAGACTCTCGAGCGTCTGGGACTGCTTGAACAACGACCAGCCGTGCTTGTAGAGACTTTGCTGGTAGAACGCCGAACTCGCGCCATGGGCGGTCACGGCTGCGTAGGCGTGCTCGGCCTCCGGGTAGCGCTTGGCGGAAAACAAGATCTCTCCGCGCCGGAACTGCACCTCATCGAGCTGCGGGCTTTGCGGGTAGCGCTGCACGATGCGATCGAGAGTGGCGAGGGCCGGCTCCGGCTGGCCGGTCGTCTCGTAGGCGCGCGCGAGCTGGTAGAGCACCTGATCGTTGCGCGCATAGTCCGGGTAGGCCTTCAGCAGCGTCGTGTAGAGCTTGATGGCCTCCGCGCCCTGCAGATCAGTGACGGTGACTTCCTGCTCCAGGCGCTGCATCTCGCCGGCGTCGAGATTGAGATCTCCAAGCCGGCGCATCGCCTCGGCGCGCAGCTTCGGGTCGGTATTCTGCAGCTCGAGGAAGCGGCGGTAGTTGTCCATCGCGCGCGTGCTGTTGGCACTGGCCGGGGTGTCCGGGTGCACCTCGACCTTCTTGGCGTTCAAGTCCCCGATGGTCGGCGCGTTCTGCGCGGCCGCCTGCTGCGCCGGTGCGGCGCACAGCACCAAGCAGGCGGCCGGCGCCAGCAGCGCCGCCCCGAGGCGGCGCGCGCTCATCGCGGCGGCTCCGGTGTGGCCGGCGCCGGGACCGGCGCTGGCGGCGGTGAGTCAGCGGGGGCGCCCGCGGCGGGCTTGGGATGTGCGGCGTCCGCGTTCGCCGCGCGGTCGTACATGGTGGCGAGCGCAAAGCGCGCCTGTATCTGGTAGGTGGCCAGCCGCTCCTTCTGCTGCTCGAGCTCCTGAACCGCGACCTGCGCGAGGTAGGCGTTCTGCTTCTGCTCCGTGTCGGCAAGCCGCCCCTGCAGGCCCACGATGCGCTCATGCAGCGCCGCCACGCGGGCGGCGAATTCACCGGTGTTCTGTGGCATGTTCTTGCGGGCGCGCTCGACGCGGATCCAGCGGCTCTGTGCTTCCTGCAGTGTCAGCGTCAGGTCGCGCAAGCCGCGGTGCTGCTGCCACAGCCGCGCCCCGTAGGCATCGTTCAGGCGGAAATACAGCACTCCCTTGACCAGCGCGAGCCGGGCACGCAGTTCCGCGGTCTCGGGTGTGTCGGGCAGGCCGACCAGTGCGGCCTCGACGCGTTGCACTCGCGCCCACTGCTCGCGCTCGGTGTCGCTGCCGAGGGCTGCCACATCGTGGCGCGCCTCGATGGCACGCAGCTCGTCCTCGAGCGCCGCGTCGCGCTGCTGCAGCTTCGCGACCGCGCCGGAGGCGAGCAGCGCGTCCGTGCGCGGCAGCCGCTCGGCGTAGGCGCGCTCGCGCGTGTCGATCATGTCCTGGAAGGCGGCCATGCTGTCGCCCCAGCGCTCGAGCGTGGAATTCATGTACACGAGGTCGCGGTAGTTCTTGACCCCCTCCTGGAAGTCGTGCCCCGCCAGCACGGCGTAGAGATAAGGTGCCTCGGCCGAATCCGGCAGCTTCTTCACATCCCGGAACCAGCCGTGCGGTGCGAGCGGGCCGCTCTCCCCGTTCTGGTCCTGTTCCAGCACCTGCCTGAGCAGCTCGCCGTTCTCGATGCGCCCGATCGCCTGGTCCAGCCGCCCGTTCTCAGCCTCGAAGGAGCTGACCGCGCTCTCGTAGTACTCCGCCGACTGCGCGTTGGCGTTGAGCTTGCTGAAGGCGTAGGGCACCGCGAGGTAGGACTCCTGCACGGCAGCGTCGAGCACGTCGCGGCTGCGCAGCTCCATCCACGGGGTGAGGGCTGCCCGATAGTCCCCGAGCGCCGCGTCCGCCCAGCCGATGCCCAGCAGCGCCTTGTTCGAGTACGGGCCCGTCAGGCGCACGCGGGCGAGCGCCGGGCGGGCCCGATCCGGCTGGTTCGCCTGCAGGTAGGCGAAGCCGAGCGCAAGGTTGGCGCGATCTCTGAGTGCTGCGAGTTCGGGGGTATCGGGGAGGATGCCGCCGACGGCGGCGAGGAATGGCGCGGCGTCGGACAGGCGGTTGTTGCGCACCAGCGCCACGCCGAGGTTGAAGCGCGCATAGGCCGACCACACCGGGCCGCCGCGCCAGCCCGACAGCAGCCGGATGGCCTCGTCGTAATTTCCCTCGTGCATCAGCACGTTGGCGAGCAGCAGCTCCTTCTGTGCCTCGAGGTCGGGAGACATGCGGCCGTTGACCTTGCGCAGCGCGCTTTCCGCCCTGTCCAGGTAGCCGCGCACGTACCAGATCTGGGCGAGGTAGAACCAGGCGCGGTTGCGCACGCCCGTCGGCACATCGTTGTTCAGAAGTTTCGCGAAGCGCTCGCCGGCCTCGTTGTGCATCCCGAGCTGCAGGTAGAGGCCGGCGGCCAACAGCTGCGCGTCGTCCTCATGGTGCGGCAGGCGCCCCCAGTGCTCATAGGCGAGCAAGCGTGTGAGGGCCTCGAAATCGTGCGCATCGTCGTTCTGAAAGTACAGAAACAGCACATCCCCGTAGTGCAGATCGCGAACGCGTATCTCGGGCAGCTTCTCCGGATCGTGACGACGTGCATCCACCGCCGCCGTGGCGAGCAGAGCGCAAAGGGCGGCAGTCAGCAGCGCGCGCATGGAAGGCCTACGCGTCAAAGGCTATTCCCAGTCCTTGATCTCGAACTCCGGCTGCAGTTTCTTCTGCCGGTCGTCGATCTTGAGTTCGAGGTACTTCGCGCCGACGCCTTTCTCGAAGTGGATCGAGGCGCCGCGTTTGTAGGCGCGCTCATTCGGGCCCTTGCCGTTGAAGAAGGCGACCAGCTCGTGCGAGCCGACCTTGAGGTTGCCGATGTACAGCCGCTGCACGCCGCCCTTGAGCAGCGCTTCAACCTCACGCGGGGTATACAGGTAATTGATCACTTCCCTCTGATCGATCTTCAGCTGCACGGAATCGAGCGCAAAGAAGTCACCCACGTCCACCGACAGGAATACCGCCACCTGGGTGTTGGCCGGGAACAGCAGCTCCTCCTCCAGCAAGAACAGCTCCTTGTTCAGATCGACAACGTCCTTCTTCAGGCCCTGGATGTCCTGGTCAAGGCCGCGCGTGTCGGCGGACGCCTCCGCGGCGGGCGCTTCCGCAGCCGGTGCCGGCGCTGCGGGAGCGGCGCCCGGGGCGGCGGGCGCGGCAGCTGCCGCAGCGCCGGCGGGAGCTGGCGCGCTCGCCGGCGCACTGCCGGGTGGCGGCGCTGCGCTTTGCGCCGCCGGCACGGGCCGGGCCGCCGCGAGCAGCAGCACCCCGGCGGCCAGGGCCGCAAGAGAAAAAGCCATCTGTTGGCGCATGGTGTTTCCGATCATTCGTTCAGCAGAGTCCGCAGTTGTTGCAGGTACAGCGCAGCGCTGGCAGCGTTGTAGTCACGCACCACGTGGCGCACCGTTCCGTTGCGGTCGATCAGCACGGTCATCGGCAGGTTGTCCACCTGGTAGCTGCGGCTCACGAGCTTGGCCGGATCCAGCAGCAGCGGGAACCCGACCGGGGTCGAGTGCGCGAAATCCAGTGCCTTCGCCTCATCATCGTCGACGCCGATGCCGTAGATCGCCAGACCCGCGGATCGATAGGTCGAGAAACTTCCGTTCAGCGCGGCAAGCTGCGCGTGGCACGGGTAGCAGCGGCTGCCCCAGAAGCTCAGGACCACGACCTCGCCGCGATGCTCGGACAGCCTCACGGTGCTGCCCACCACCGCGTGCAGCGCGAAGTCCGGCGCGGCCTGCCCGACCAGGGGGTAGGCCTGCTGCGCCTGCGCGGGCCGACCCGCAGCAAGCGCCAGCACCAGCAGCGTGAGCCGCAGCAACCCAACTGCGCGCGGGCACATCTTAGGCGATGCGGGGCCCTTGGGCCGTTGCCAGCTCAATAATGATCCTTCGCGACGGCGTGCGGTCCGACGACCGCGCCAAGCACGCAAAATTGCACAGCGCACTTAACACTGTCAACGAAGTGACCGGGGAAATGAGGCCTGCGGCCTGCGCCCGAACCGAGCCGGCAGCGGCGTCGTCATCACGCGACAACGCCCACCCGCGCGTGCCGCGGCATGGCGGCAGCGCAGGGGCGGCATTAGACGATGGGTGCGAACGCCGTCAGGGCATCCAGCTGGCTGGCCGAGCCCAGCCCGAGCGTGGGGAACAGCGTCGAGTACTGCGCGGTGGTGCCCATGAGGCCCATGTAGTTGAGGATCACCACCTGCACCAGAGTGCTCACCGCGTTGCCGACCGGGCTGGAGCTGGTCACGACGTTGCCCGCGGCGCTGAAGTAGCCGATCTGCTGGCCGGCGGTGCCGTTCAACAGCTGCGGCCGCCCCGTGGGGCTGTAGACCAGGAAGAAGGTCGACGCGACTGAGGAGTTGTCACCCTGCCAGCCGAGCTTGCCGCGCCCCGCGACGCTGTTGTCGGGCATCATGTTGGAGCTGAGCGAACCGTCGCTGATCACGTAGATCATGACCGGCTTGCCCTTGCGCTGAGCATACTCGAGCACCGCGCCAATCATCTGGCCGGCCTGGAAGTTCTTCGTCTCGCCGGTGGCGCGGGTGCCATCGTGGTAGTCGTAGCCGCCGAGCGTGATCGTGCCGGCGCCGGCGTAGCCGTCGATCACCAGTTTCATGACCGTCGCCGTGGCGGCGGCGTCCGAGTCGCTGCTCATCTGGGCGGCGGTGAAAATGGGCGAGGCGCCGCCGATGATCAGAGGATCCTGGGTGGGATCAAGCGCTGCCGGGTTGCCGTAGGCGTCGGCGGTGTAGGCGGACTTCGCGTAGTTGCAGCGCACCTGGTTCTTGAGGATGGTGTCTTGGGTCGGATCGGTGTAGAGCTGCACCCCGGGCGTGCTGCCGGCGGGCGCACTCATTGCACCGCCGATGCTGGTCTCAGTGCCCGAGACAAACGGGCTGGCGCCGCCGCTGATGCGGGTCTGCGACTCGAGCACCGCGATCGACAACGGATCGGCGCTGGCGCCGCCGGTGCTGACCAGCCCGGTGGCATCGGAGGGCTGGCTGATGGTGGTCGGCTGCAGCGCCGGATTGATGAGCGCCATCGGCGCCTCGGAGTTGCCGCCCGACACGGTCGACTGGGTGCCGATGAGGTCCAGCAGCAGGCCATTGGCCCCGGCCATGGCGATGCCGTACATGGGATTGTGCGGATTGGCCTGGGTGTCGTTCTGCGACTCGGCACACAGCACCGCGCCGCTTGTGCCGGCCGCGGTCGCCGCGGTCGTCGCGACGCTGAGGATGCCGCGCTTGATGGCGCTGTCGGCCTGGAACAGCAGGCCCAGCGAGGAGTCGATGTTGGCACTCGAGCTGGGCACCATGTTGCCCGGCACGCCGAGCAGTTCGTACCCGGCGGTGGACAGAAAATTGCTCTGGCCGCCGGCTTGGCCGACCAGCACCTCGGAGCCGACCAGATTCGCACCCCCGGCCAGATCGAAGCAGATGAAGGGGATGCCGGAGGCGGTGGTCGGCACGTTGCACTGGCCCGGCCCGAGCATCGCCTGGATATCCGGGGCGAGAGCCGCGCCGGCGCGACTTGCCTTCAACAGAGCGCCGAGCCAGGCCGGGCCGATGACCATCGCGGGGCCTGACAGCATGCCGGCGGCGATGAAGTCGCGGCGTGTCACCGGACGCTTGTGATTGTTGTACAGCAACGGCTCGCCACGCTTGTGCGCTCGGGGGGGCTTCTTGTAGATGAACATGTGCGAATCTCCGAAGTCCTAAGCGTTACTGCAGCATCACCGCCGCGCTGCCGAGCGCGGCGTTGCAGGCGGCCTGGGTCGCCGTAGACACGGTGGCGCTGCTATACGTGGGCAGAGTCGGAATCAGCTGCAGCAGCGAGTCAACCTCGTTGGTCAGGGCGGTGGCCGACTGCGGCGTCACGTTGCTGCCCACCGCGTTGTTGACCAGCGCGGTCTCGACGATGGCGCGATTGCTGCTGGAGGCGAAGAAGGAGCTGGCCAGCGTGTTGAGGTTCGCATCCAGTCCGGTGCCGAAGAAGGCATCGCGCCAGGCGGCGTTCGCCAAGAGCTGAGCGCAGTACCCGTTCGCCAGCTGCGACATGGCGGTCTGGTTCGGCGCCACGAAGGCGGCGATCAGCGGCGATGATGCCATCGACTGCTGCTCGCTCTGGTACAGGCTCCAGACCGCGCTGTTGGTGATCGGTACACCGGTGATGCGCGAGAGCGAGTTGTTGACGCGCTCGAAGGTGGCAATACCGAAGTCCGGCTGCGGCGTCGTGGTGGGTGCGGGCGGCGACACCGTGACCGGCGGATCGACGTAGGCGTGCACGTGCGAGCCGAGCTGATCGAAGGACAGGAAGAACAGGTCCTGGCCCGCGCCAAGATCCACCGGCACCACCGTGCCGAGGGTCGACAGCAGCTGCCCGTTCGCGGCGCTGTAGGTCGAGCCGCCGAGCGTGGCGCTGGTGGTGGTGAAGGACTGGCCGGCCGGCGCCAGCGCGCCATTGAGGCCGATGCGGATGCCGCTCAGCTGCAAGCCCGAAGGAATGCTCGCCGTGGGATCGAGGCTGATGAACTTCGGCTGGTAGAACAGGTAGCTGTAGTTGTCGTACTGACTTGCCGTGAACATGACGTACGACTGCGACACTCCGGTCAGGCTGCTGACGCCGAACAGCAGGTAGTACTGCTGGCCGACGCCGGCGGCGAAGTTCTGCTGGACCTGTGCCGGGGTGAGCGCACGGTTGTGGATGGCGACGAACTTGATGACGCCCTGCCACTGGCGCTGCCCGGTGACCTCGTTGCCGAGCACCAGTGCGAAGGTGCTGTCCCAGTTGGCCAGCGAGCCGCCCTTGGACGGATCGACGTCGCCGGTGTAGACGCCGTTGACGTAGAGCTTCTGACCGTTGACCGGATCGTAGGTCAGCACCACGTGTTGCAGGGCCGCCTGCGCCGCCCCGTTCGCGGTGGTGGTGGTGAGTGGCGGCTGCCCGTTGGTGTCGGTCACGCTGCTGCGCGTCATGCCCTGGTACTGCATGGCAGCCTGGGCGAGGGTCGCGTTACGCGTGGTGTTGCTGCCGGAGTAGCTGACGACGTAGGCGCCGGTCTGCGTGACATTGGCGGGGGCCACCCACGCCTCAAAGGTGTATTCGCCCGTTCCCTGGATCATCGAGGCGAACTTGGCGCTGGCACTGGTGGAAGCCTGCGCCTTGCCACCCGCACCGAGGCTGATGCCCCAGCCGCCCACCCAGGTGACGTTGCCGGACAATTCCAGATCGGCCTCCGGGGTGACGCCACTGGTGTCGTAGGCGGTGCTGCCCTGGCCGGTCTCGAACATGTAGATGGCGATGGCGTTGGCATCATAGCGGCTGCCGCCGGCGGCGATGGTGCCCTGCGTGAGCGTCAGCGCATTCGAGACCACCAGGGTCGGATCGATGGGGGTCACCGGGATGCCGTTGGCAAACGCGTTCAGCTGCGCGAGCATCTGCGCAGCGCTGCCCGGGCAATCGGGAGCGCCGCCGGAACTCGGCGTCGGCCAGCAGTGATGCAGGTCATCGGCCAGACGCTCGTAGAAGCGCGACTGGTTGGGCGTGGCCAGATCGATCTTGGGCTGCGCCGCCACGTAGGCCTCGGCGAGATTGGAGCTGGCGAAATACGGCTGCTGCGGGGTGAGCGAGCTCTCGCTGTGACAGCCCGAGCAGAACTGCGTCACGATCGGGTAGATCGTGTTGGCGAAGCTCGGATTGCCGGAGGTAGCGGTGGCCGGGAACTGCTTGCCGCCGCCGGCCGCCTGTACCGGCGGGGCGACCAGCTGGATCTTGCTGGTGGAAGAGGAGCCGGAACCAATCCAGTTCTGGATCCACACCAGCATGGTCGCAGCGCACGCGGACGGGTCGGCGACCCAGCAGTTGTGACCGCCGCCCACCTTCTGCACCAGCAGCGACTGCGACGGATTGACGAGGTTCACGAGCGGCAGTGCGGCCTGGTAAGCCAGGTTCACGTTGTCCGAACGCGCGAACTGCGGGGACTGGCCGCCGGCGTGGTGACAGCCGCCGCAACGATCCGAGGGCGTGATGTTCTGCCAAAGGCTGATCTGGAACGCCAGCACGTCGGCGTCCTGGGGGGCAGGACCGGTGTAGGAGGCTACGCTCGCAAGACCGGTGGGCTGGTTTACCGTGACCCCGGGTCCGCCGCCGCCGCTGCAAGCGGTGAGCGTGGCGAGCAGCGCGAGCGCTGCGCCGTGCTTGAGCGCGCGCACGAGGCGCCCGAGCAGCGCTTCAGACCCATTGAGTGTGACAGGGCGGTTGAGGTTCATGGCGGTGCTCCCTAACTGCCCGGGCAGGCGGCAGCGGACTGCTGGAACACCTGCTTGAGTTTGTAACCACCGGACTGGAAGGCGCTCGTGATGGTGGCAACCGTCGCCACGTCGGCAGCGCTGGTCGGCGCACGGAAGCACACGGCCTGGAACACCTTGGTGACCTGGCACTGGGCGAAGGCGCTGGCCGACTCGAGCTCCATGCCGAGGGACTTGGCGCCGCTGCCGCTGCCGGGCAGTGACGGACTCCAGCCGAGCGAGGCATTGATGCCGCCACGCCAGCGGTTGGACCAGCTGTCGCTAGGAGTCACGTAACCATACGAGAAGTTGGTCGAGTTGATCAGGTACTTCGGCTGCACCTGGCCGGCGGTGTACTGCATCGTCCCGGTGTTCATGACGGCGCCGAGGGTGCCGCTGAAGTTGTAGTAGGCGAACGCCTGCGCCATCGGATCCATGCCGCTGTGGCAGCCGACGCAGGTGTTCAGGTACACGCGGCTGTCGCCGCCCGGCGAGCGTGCGACGTCCTGGCGAATACGATCGGTGGGACGGGTCGTGTCCTCGAGCGTCGGCATGTCGTTACAGAAGTGGTTGATCATCGTGAAGCGGAACATCGCGCGGTTGGTGCCGTTGATGAAGAACGCCGCCTCGGCCGCATAGGTGGTCAGCAGGCCGGCGGTCGCCGCCGTCGGGGTTCCATAGGTCGCCGACTGCGTGGTCGCCTTGAGCGCGGTGCTCAGATCGACGCCATTGGCCTCGGCGGTTGCGTAGTGGGCGTTGCTCGCGTTCGAGGGTGCCGGCAGTCCCGGTGCGTTCACCGTATAGAGAAGGTCGGCGGAGAGCGCGGTGTTGAACGGCACGTCGTCGCGCACCATGCCGATCACCGTCGCGGCGTAGTCGTTAAGCGGCGCGAAAACTGTCTGGTTGCGGTTGGTCCACGGTACCACCAGGTTCTTGACCGTCACGTTGTAGAAGGTCGGCGCCTGGGTGGCGATGGCGGCAGCGGCCAACAGGCCGGCCTGTCCGGGACTGCCGGTGATGGCGGCTGCCATCTGCGTGAGCACCGACGGTGAGGGCGGCACGCCGGCGATGCGCTCGTAGATGCGCTTGGCCTGCTCGTTCGGGCCAGCATGCGCGGGCAACGCCAGCAGCAACAGCGCGGAGCCCGCCAGCGCGACTCGTCGCGCACGGCCCGCGTAGACCTGTGCCTTGTTGGTTCTAACATTCATGGCGCTCGTTGACTCCCAAAACGCCCGATGCGTGCACCGGACTATACGGTTCGTAAACCCCGCCCCGAATGTCTCAATCAGGTAACGTCGCCGGCCGCAGACAGTTTTAGTGGTTGTCGTGCCGCGCGCCTCGATGCGCGGCAAACTGCGATCCTGGTCACAGCGTACCCCCGATCGAACGACTACCTAGTAGCGCGACCGGTCGCCTTCCGTGCTGGGCGCTATGAAGCCTGCGCGCCGGGGCGCAGCGCCGTGATGGAATCGTCGGTATGGCCATTAGTCGCAAACATGACATTGAATTACGTTACATTCACGGCCGCGGGGGTTCCGCATGGCCCTTTGGGAGGCGCTCATGAGCGTGCAGCGCGGCTGGCATAACCTGACGGTTTGGGCGCGTCGTGCCCGGTCAGTGCCGTGGCGCACCGCGATGTGGCCCTTGGCGCTGGCAGCCCTCGCCGCCTGCAATGGCGGCGGCAGCGTCAACATCGCCAACGGTCAGCTCGGCGATCCCGCCACCGTCGACTACCCGATCTTCTACGTGAAGCGCACGGTGCCGACCAACAAGGCAGGCGTCGTGATTCAGGACGATCTGCGCCTCATGAGCGGCGCGAACCCTTCCGCGGATCTGTACATGCGCCAGAGCGCCTCCTCCAGCGCGCTAGAAACCAACATCACCGCGCCCATCACCGCAGGGGCTGCCGCCAACGGCATGTACTGGGACGTGAAGGACGTCGACACCTCCGCCGACGGCACCATGGTGATATTCACCATGCGCGGCCCGCTCAACCCGAACATGGACCTGACGAATCAGCCGCAGTGGCGCATCTACCAGTACACGATCGCGACCGGCACGCTGGCCGCGGTCATCAATCCGGCCGTTGACCCGGATCCGCCCACGGTCGCCGATGTCTCGCCGCACTACCTGCCCGACGGGCGCATCGTATTCTCGACCACGCGTCAGGATCAGTCGCAGGGCGTGCTGCTCGATCAGGGTGACCCGCAGTTCTCGGCGCAGGACGAGGATCGCCAGGAACCCGCGTTCGTGCTGGAGGTGATGAATCCGGACGGCACCGCGATCCATCAGATCTCCTTCAACCAGAGCCACGACCGCGACTCCACCGTGCTGGCGAACGGCCGGGTACTGTGGAGCCGCTGGGACAATATGCCGGCCGCCGGCCGCGATCAGATGTCCCTGTACTCCTCCAATCCCGATGGCACCGATCTTGAGCTCTACTACGGCGCCAACAGCCACAACACCGGCACCAACAACAGCGTGATCGAGTTCGTGCAGCCGCATCAGATGCAAAATGGCAGCATCCTCGCCGTCGTGCGCCAGTACACCGATGTCGACTTCGGTGGCAACCTGGTCATCATCAACGGCGCTGACTACGTCGAGAACACGCAGCCCTTGCTCGCCAACGCGACGCTCACCGGTCCTGCGCAGACTCCCGCTACTCCCAACAACGTGGTGACGCTGCCCGGGCCTTCGCCGGGCGGGCGCTTCTCGTCAGCCGTGCCGCTGCTGGACGGCACCAACCGCATCCTGGTGAGCTGGGGTCAGTGCCGACTGCTGAACACGGCGCTGACTCCGCCCACCATCGTGCCGTGCACCGCGACGGCGCTCGCCGCGCCCAACCCGCAGGTCGCCCCTCCGCTCTACAGCGTATGGATGTTCGATCCGAGTGCGAACACCATGATCCCGATCATGCAGCCGGTCGAGGGCGTGATGGTGACGGATGTCGCCGTGGCACAGCCGCGGCCGCTGCCGAACATCATTCCGGACCAGGGACCCAACCTCAATCAGAACTGGGTGAATGCCGGGGTCGGGGTGATAGATATAAGGAGTGTCTACGACTTTGACGGCGTCGACACCGCCAATCCCAACATCGCCACCCTCGCGAATCCCGCGCTCACCCCGGCCAGCGCCCGGCCGGCGCGCTTCATCCGCCTGGAGAAAGCGGTCGCCATTCCCTCGCAGAAGCTGCTGAATCTTTCCGCTTCCGCTTTCGGCGCCAGCAATTACATGATCGAGATCCTCGGCTACGCGCCCATCGAGCCGGACGGCTCGGTGAACATCCAGGTACCCGCGCAGGTCGCCTTCCGCATGAGCGTGCTCGACGTCAATGCGCGGCGCATCACGCCGGTGCAGGGTGTGTGGCTGCAGGTGCAGCCGGGCGAGGTGGTGTCGTGCAACGGCTGCCACCTGCCGCAGGCCGGCGCGCAGCACCCCGTCTCGCACGGCCGCCAGGGCCTGTTCGCGTCGGCCTGGACGGGAGCCACGGCCGCGGGCACGCCCTTCCCGAATACAATTCCTTCAGGCGCCGGAGCCTTCATCCCCGGCGCCGTCGGCCAGACCATGGCCGAGGCACGCGCGGCCTGGAGCTGTGCCAACGATACGCCGCCCTGCGCGCAGATGGTGCCGAGCGTCAATGTGATCTACACCGACGTGTGGACCAATCCGGCCGTGGCGACACCGAACCCCTCGATCTTCTATCGCTACGATGACGCGACGCAGTTCCACACGCCCTTTCCGACCAGCGCCCTGTGCATCACCTCCTGGGCGTCCAACTGCCGCATCGAGATCAATTACCCGGAAGTCATCCAGCCCTTGTGGGATCTGGCGCGCACCAGCACGGTCGGCGGCGTGACGACCAATAACACCTGTACGCAGGCCGGCTGCCACAATCCGCTCAACGCGGCGGGTACTGCACAGACGCCGGCGGGAAATCTCGACCTGACCAATTCGGCCTCCGTCAACGACCAGGCCCAGTTCACCTCGTATCAGCAGCTGCTGTTCCCCCACAACACAGTTATCATGGGTCCGACGGGACCGGAGCCCGGACCGTCAGTGGGTCCGTTCATGAATGCGGGGAGCGCGAATGCCAGCCTGTCGGCAGCCTTCCTGAACCGCTTCGCGACGGGTTCCACAAGCACGCACGCGGGTTTCATGACCCCGGCAGAGCTTCGCTTGGTGTCCGAGTGGCTGGATATTGGCGCGCAGTACTTCAACAACCCATGGGATCCGGCGGTACCGGTCAATTGAGCAAAGGACGGACTTGACGCGCCGTGCGCGCCCGTGTGCGCTCGCAAGCCTCCTGTTGCTGGCAGCACTGCTGACGCCTGTGGTGGGCAGCGCGCGCGAATACCTGCAACTGTTCGTGACGCAGCCGTACCTGGAACTGCACACCGGTCCCGGGCGCGGCTACCCGGTGTTTCACGTGGTGCCGCGCGATGAGAGCGTGGATGTGCTGTTCCGCCGCACCGACTGGTTCAAGGTGCGCACCGAGCACGGCGTGGAGGGCTGGGCCACGCTGGCCGACATGCAGAAAACCATGCTGGCCGACGGCACGCCCTTCAAGTTCGATCTCGGCGATCGCGCCGGCTTCACCTCGCACCGCTTCGAGATGGGTATCTTCGCCGGCGCGTACGGCGGCGCAAATTACGTGTCCGCCTACGGGTCGCTGTCGTTCAATTCGCAGCTCGCGCTTGAGGTGGCGGCCGGGCAGTTCCTCGGTCGTTTCTCCAACGGTATCACCGGCGACATCGGGCTCGCGCACGTGATCGCCCCCGAATGGCGTTGGTCGCCTTTTCTCACCCTGGGACTCGGGGAGGTGCACACCGAGCCCAAGGCGACCCTGGTGCAGCCGGCCGACCGCACCGAGCCGACGGCCTATGTCGGGGGCGGTGTACGCTACTACCTGACGCGGCGCTTTTTCCTGCGCGCCGAGTACAAGGCCCACTACGTCTTCACCAAGCGCAACCAGAACGAGGAAGCTGACGAATGGAAAGCCGGATTCGCATTCTTCTTCTGACGGCGGCCCTGCTCGCGCTGTGCGGCTGCGCCACGGTGCGCAACTGGTTTCATCACGGTTCGAGCAACGCGTCTGCTGCCGGCGACACCTCGCAGGATGAGGCGCCGCCGCGGGTGGTCGAGCCGGAGGTGGAACGCCGCAAGATCAAGGTGGCCAAGATCCGCAGCTCCAATTTCGAGCTCGGCGCGAACTACGGAGTGCTTTCGATCGAGGATTTCGGCGCCCACCCCTCCTACGGAGTCACCGCCGCCTACCACATTACCGAGGATTTCTTCTTCCAGGCCGACGTCGGCCGCTCCACCGGCGGACTGACCAGCTTCGAAACCCTGAGCAACATCAACCTGCTTACGTCTTCTGAGAGGCGCTTCACGTATTACGACCTCTCTCTGGGCTACAACTTCCTCGCTGGCGAGGCCTTTATCGGTCGCGGCTTCGCCATGACGAGCGCGTTTTATCTCCTCGGCGGCTTCGGAGGCACCGATTTCGGCGGGGATACGAAGTTCACGGTGAACTTTGGCGCCGGCTACCGTGTGGTGCCGGTGGACTGGCTGGCGGTGCACGTGACCGTGCAGGACCACGTATTCCAGTCGAGCCTGCTGGGTACCACCAAGCTCACCAACAACCTCGAGGCGCTCATTGGTACGACCGTCTACTTCTAGAGGGACGCGCCATGAGGAATCCTATCGCAGCCTTTGCTGCAGCCCTTGCTATCGCCCTGCCGGTGATGGCTGGCCCCAACGCCGCACCGGCACCGCCGTTCACCCTCTCCGCCCGCGGCGGCAAGGACGTGAGCCTCGCGCAGTACCAGGGCCAGGTGGTCATGATCAATTTCTGGGCGAGCTGGTGCGGACCGTGCCGCCAGGAAATGCCGTTGCTGGAAAGCATTTACAAAAAGTACAACAAGCTCGGCTTTACGCTGCTCGGCGTGAACGTGGAGCCGGACTCCCAGGCGGCCGACGATTGGCTGAAGGCGACGCCGGTGAGCTTCCCGATCCTCTACGACAAAGACAGCAAAGTGAGTAAGCTATACGAGGTCGCCGGGATGCCGAGTACCGTCATCATCGACCGCAGCGGGAAACTGCGTGTGCTGCACCGGGGCTACAAGCCTGGTGACGAGAATGAATATCTCGACAGCATCCGCGCCCTGATCCGCGAGTAGGCCGTCTTTGGGGAGCAGAGCATGAGCATTGCGAGGAAGCTGACGCGCGCTGTTGCGGTGGCGCTGACACTCGTAGCGCTGGTGGGCTGCGCGGCCCCGACCCCGTGGGTCA
>DATBYD010000074.1:0-68447 GCA_036513855.1 Steroidobacteraceae bacterium
ACCGGCGAGATCAGCCTCGGCGGCGAGCCGGCCTACGTCCATCTGACCTCCAACGAGACGATCCAGGGCATTCAGTGGCCCGCCTTCCCCGACGTGGGCGGCCGGCCGCTGGTCGCCGACATGAGCAGCGACATCCTGTCGCGTCCGTTCGACGCCGGGCGCTTCAGCCTGATCTACGCCGGGGCGCAGAAGAACCTGGGGCCGGCCGGCCTCACGCTCGTCATCGTGCGCGCGGACCTCACCGGCAAGGCGCGCCCCGGCACGCCGGCCGTGTGGGACTACCAGGCGGTGGCGGATGATCACTCGATGCTCAATACGCCGCCGACCTTCGCCTGGTACGTCGCGGGCCTGGTGCTGCGCTGGCTGAAGGCGCAGGGCGGACTGAGCGTGATGGGCGAGCGCAATCGCGCCAAGGCGCAGCTTCTGTACGCCGCCATCGACGCCTCCGGCTTCTACGCCAACCCGGTCGCGGAGAAGTGCCGCTCGTGGATGAATGTGCCTTTCACGCTCGCCGATCCGGCACTCGATGCGCCCTTCCTGGCCGAGGCGCGCGCGGCGGGACTGGCCAACCTCGAGGGCCATCGCTCCGTCGGCGGCATGCGTGCCAGCCTGTATAACGCGATGCCGCTCGCAGGCGTGGCGGCGCTGGTCGGCTTCATGAAGGAATTCGAGCGGCGCCGTGGCTGAGCCTGTCATGACCTACCGCATCCTGACCCTGAATGCCATCAGCCCGCGCGGCCTTGAGCGGCTGCCGCCCGAGCGCTACCAGGTCGGGCCCGACGTGACGCGGCCGGATGCGATCCTGCTGCGCTCAGCGGACCTGCACGGCGCTCCGATCGCCCGCGAAGTGCGCGCGATCGGCCGGGCCGGTGCCGGGGTCAACAACATCCCGGTTGCGCTGATGAGCCAGCGCGGCATTCCGGTGTTCAACGCGCCCGGCGCCAATGCCAACGCCGTCAAGGAGCTGGTGCTGGCGGGCCTGTTCCTCGCCGCGCGCAACATCGGCCCGGCGTGGCTGTTCGCGCGCGGGCTCGAGGGCGAGGATGAGGCGATCGAGGCGGCGGTGGAAGCCGGCAAGAAGGCCTTCGTCGGTTTTGAGCTGCCGGGGCGCACGCTCGGGGTGGTGGGACTGGGCGCCGTCGGTGTGGAAGTGGCAAATTCCGCGCTGGCGCTGGGTATGAAGGTTCTCGGCTATGATCCCAAGATCACCGTGCAGCGCGCCTGGCAGCTGTCCGCAAGCGTCGCGCAGGCAGTCTCGCTCGAGGATCTGTTTGCGCGCTGCGATGTCGTCACGGTGCACGTGCCCCTGAACGAGGCGACCTTAGGACTGGTGAACGCCGCGCGGCTGGCGCTCATGAAGAAGGAGGGCACCATCCTCAATTTCGCGCGCGCCGCCATCGTCGACGAGCCGGCCGTGCTCGCCGCCCTCGATGCCGGGCGACTGCATTCCTATATCTGCGATTTCCCCAGGCGCTCGCTGCGCGATCACCCGCGGGTGATCGCGCTGCCGCACCTGGGAGCCTCGACCGGGGAGGCCGAAGAGAACTGCGCGGTCATGGTGGCCGAGCAGCTGCGCGACTACCTCGAAAACGGCAACATCAGAAACAGCGTCAATTACCCGGAGGCCGTGCTGCCGCGCGTGCCGAACACCACGCGCCTGGGGGTCGCCAATCGCAACGTCCCCAACATGGTCGGGCAGATCTCCACCTGTCTTGCCGCCGCGCGTATCAACATCGCGGACCTCTTGAACAAGTCGCGCGGCGAGTACGCCTATACCCTCATCGACGCGGAAGGGGCGGTGAGCGATGAGCTGCTGGCCGAGATTTGTGCCATCGACGGCGTGCTCGCGGCGCGCATCCTGTAAAGCCAACACATCGAGCCATGGCCCGCAAGAAATCAGCGCCCGCAAAATTGCCGCCGCCACGGCTGGACCTCGAGGGCGTGCGCGAGCGCATCGACAAGGTGGACGAGCAGATCCAGCGCCTCATCAACGAGCGCGCGCATCTCGCCCAACAGGTCGGGCTGTCCAAGGCACGCGACGGACACACCGTCGATTTCTACCGCCCGGAGCGCGAGGCGCAGGTGCTGCGCATGGCGCGCGCACGCAATGCCGGGCCGCTGCGTGATGCGGAAGTGCTGCGGCTGTTCCGCGAGATCATGTCCGCCTGTCTTGCCCAGCAGGAGCCGCTCAAGGTGGCCTTCCTCGGACCCGAGGGCACCTTCAGCCAGACCGCCGTGCTCAATCACTTCGGGCATTCGGTGCGCGCGCTGCCGCTGAGCTCCATCGACGAGGTGTTCCACGAGGTCGAGGCCGCCAATGCCGACTTTGGCGTCGTGCCGATCGAGAATTCAACCGAAGGCAGCGTCAACCACACGCTGGACCGCTTCCTCAGCTCGCCGCTGAAGATCTGCGGGGAGGTGGAACTGCGCATCTGCCACCACCTCATGGGCGCGATGGGGGCGCTGTCGCGCATCGAACGCGTGTGCTCGCACCCGCAGTCCCTCGCCCAGTGCCGCCAGTGGCTCGAGGAGCACCTGCCGGAGGTCGAACAGGTGCCGGTGAGCAGCAACGCCGAAGGGGCGCGGCGCGCGCGCGATGAGAAGGGCAGCGCGGCCATCGCCGGGGAGACCGCCGCGGAGATTTATGGGCTGAAGGTGCTGGCGGCGGAGATCGAGGACCGCGCCGATAACAGCACGCGCTTCCTGGTGCTCGGCCGCAAACTCTTCACGCCCAGCGGCGAGGATCGCACGACGCTGCTGGTGTCGGTGGGCCACACCGATGCGCCCGGGGCGCTGCATCGGCTGCTGGAGCCGCTGGCGCGCCACCGCGTGAGTCTGACCCGGATCGAGTCACGGCCCTCGCGCCGGCGCAAGTGGGACTACGTTTTCTTCATCGACCTTGAGGGGCATGCGCACGAGCCGCACGTGGCCCGCGCGCTCGCCGCGCTGAAGAAGCGCGCTTCGCTGTTTCGGGTGCTCGGCTCCTATCCGCGGGCCGTGCAATGAACGCTGCAGCGCGGCCCGCGTGGCGCGTCGCTGCCGGCGGTGGCGTCGGCGGCACTCTCAGCGTGCCGGGGGACAAGTCGATCTCGCACCGTGCGCTCATGCTCGGCGCGCTCGCCGAAGGCGACACTCACATCAGCGGCTTTCTCGCCGGTGAGGACTGCCTCGCCACCGCGCACGCCCTGGAGGCGCTCGGCGTTAGCATCGAGCGATCGGCCGACACCGAGCTCGTGGTGCACGGCCTCGGCGAGGCGGGCTTGCGCGCCGCCGCCGGCGCCTTGGATATGGGCAACGCCGGCACCGCCATGCGCCTCATGATGGGCCTGCTCGCGGGGCAGAAATTCGATTCCACCCTGGTGGGCGATGAGTCGCTCATGCGCCGGCCGATGGAACGCGTCGCGGTGCCGCTGCAGATGATGGGTGCGCGCATCCACACCCGGCAGGGGCGCCCGCCGGTTGAGATCCGCGGCACGCCGCACCTGCGCGCCATTCACTACACCCTGCCGGTGGCGAGCGCGCAGGTGAAATCCGCGCTGCTGCTGGCGGGGCTCAGCGCCGAAGGCCGCACGCGCCTCACCGAGCCTGCCGCCTCGCGCGATCACACCGAGCGCATGCTGCGCGCTTTCGGGGTGGAGCTGCTGCACGAAGGAGGCACCATCGCCATGGAGGGCGGCCAGGTCCTGCGCGGTACCGAGGTTGCGGTGCCGGCGGATTTCTCCTCGGCGGCTTTCTTTATCGTGGCCGCGGTGCTTGCCGCCACCAAGCCGCTCGTGCTCACCAACATCGGCGTTAATCCCACCCGCACCGGGCTGCTCGAGCTGCTGCAGCGCATGGGCGCGGACATCCGGGTGCGCGCGCGCTCACCGGCCGATGCGCCCGAGCCGGTCGCCGATATCGAGGTGCACCGAAGCAAGCTGCACGGCATCAGCGTGCCCGAGGCCATCATTCCGCTTTGCATCGATGAGCTGCCGGTGTTCTTCGTGGCCGCCGCCTGCGCAAGCGGGGAGACCGTGGTGCGCGGGGCGCTGGAACTGCGCGTGAAGGAGAGCGATCGGCTGGCCGCCATGGCGGCAGGCCTGGCGCGCCTCGGCGTCGAGCATCAGCTGCTGGCCGATGGACTGTGGATCCGCGGGGCGGAGAGCCTGGGCGGGGGTACGGTCGAGAGCCTCGGCGACCACCGGGTGGCCATGGCGTTCGCCGTGGCGGCGCTCAAGGCGCGCGCGCCGATCGAGATCGCCGATGTGGCCAATGTGGCGACGAGCTTTCCGGGCTTCCTCGATGCGGCCCGCGCTGCGGGCCTGAGGATCGCGCCCCGATGAGCGACTGTCCGATCGTCACCATTGACGGACCGAGCGGCTCGGGCAAGGGCACCATCAGCCGCGCCATCGCGCGCCAGGCCGGCTGGCACCTGCTCGACAGCGGAGCGCTCTATCGGCTGGTGGCGCTCGCCGGGACTTTGGCGGGCCTCGCCGAGGATGACGCGCAGCGTCATGCCGCCCTGGCCGCACACATGAACGTGGCCTTCAGTGTCACCGCCGATGGCGGGGAGCGCGTCTGGCTCGATGGCCACGATGTGAGCGCCCGGATCCGCTCTGAAACGGCCGGACAGGAGGCCTCGCGCGTGGCGGCGTGGCCGGCAGTGCGGGGGGCGCTCCTGGAGCGGCAAAGGGCCTTCGCCATGCCCCCGGGACTGGTGGCCGACGGGCGCGATATGGGCACCGTGGTCTTCCCGGGGGCGAGCCTGAAGATATTCCTCACGGCCACCCCCGAAGAAAGGGCCCTGCGCCGCCATAAGCAGTTGAAAGACAAGGGGTCCGATGTTAGCCTTCCCGCCCTTTCGCGCGAGATAGCCGAGCGGGATTTCAGGGATCAGACCCGTGAGGTCGCCCCGCTCAAGGCCGCACCCGATGCCTGCGTGATCGATTCGACCGGCCTTCCGGTCGAGGGGGTAGTCGGGCGGGTGCTCGAGCTCATGGCAGCGCGTGCACTTTGGCCATAGGGCCCTCGAAGCGATAGGAAGGAATTTGAGGCCGGCATGCGCAGGAGGCGCGTGCCCGTAACGGTTACCTGGGCCGCAGGAAGCGGATCCAGTCCAGGCACGCCATCGCGCGTGCGAAGTGAAGGTATGACAGAAAGTTTCGCCCAGCTCTTCGAGCAGAGTCTCGCCAATCAGCGCATCCGCCCGGGCATGATCCTTACCGGGCTCATCATCGATGTCACCGACGATGTCGTCATCGTCAACGTGGGTCTGAAGTCCGAGGCCGTCATCCCGCTTGAGCAGTTCAAGAACGAACGCGGGGAGGTCGAGGTCAAGGCCGGGGATGAGGTGGAAGTTGCCCTCGACTCGGTCGAGGACGGCACCGGTGAGACGCGCCTGTCGCGCGAGAAGGCCAAGCGTGCCCGCACCTGGACGCGCCTCGAGGAGGCGTTCAACAAGTCCGAGATCGTGACCGGGGTAATCACCGGCCGCGTCAAGGGCGGATTCACGGTCGAGATCGAAAACGTGCGCGCGTTCCTGCCCGGCTCGCTGGTCGACGTGCGCCCGGTGCGCGATACCTCGTACCTCGAGGGCAAGCCGCTCGAATTCAAGGTCATCAAGCTCGACCAGAAACGTAACAACGTGGTGGTGTCGCGCCGCGCGGTGGTGGAGCAGGAATTCTCCGCCGAACGCAGCGCACTCATGGACAACCTGCAGGAAGGCGCCGTGGTGCGCGGCTCGGTCAAGAACCTGACCGACTACGGGGCGTTCGTCGACCTCGGCGGCATCGACGGCCTGCTGCACATCACCGACATGGCGTGGAAGCGCGTCAAGCACCCCTCCGAGGTCGTCAAGGTGGGCGATGAGGTCGAGGTGCGGATTCTGAAGTTCGACCGCGAGCGCTCGCGCGTCAGCCTGGGACTTAAGCAGCTCGGCGCCGATCCCTGGCAGAATATCGCGCGGCGCTATCCGCCCGGTACGCGCGTGTTCGGCAAGGTGACCAACATCGCCGATTACGGCGCGTTCGTCGAGATCGAGGATGGCGTCGAGGGCCTGGTGCACGTCTCGGAGATGGACTGGACCAACAAGAACGTCAATCCCGCGAAGGTCGTGCACACCGGACAGGAAGTGGAGGTCATGGTGCTCGATGTCGACGAGGAGCGTCGCCGCATCTCCCTCGGACTCAAGCAGTGCCAGGCCAACCCGTGGAAGGAGTTCGCCGAGAACTACAACCGCGGCGACAAGGTGGCCGGCCAGATCAAGTCGATCACCGACTTTGGCATCTTCATCGGTCTGCCCGGCAACATCGATGGCCTGGTGCACCTGTCGGACATCTCCTGGGACCAGCCCGGCGAAGAGGCGGTGCGCAATTACCAGAAAGCTCAGCAGCTGGAAGCCATGGTGCTGTCGATCGATCCGGAGCGCGAGCGCATTTCGCTTGGCATCAAGCAGCTGGCCCGCGACCCCTTCTCCGCCTACATCGCCGATAACCCCAAGGGCACGATCGTGCGCGGGGTGGTCAAAGAGGTCGACGCGCGTGGCGCGACGATCGATCTTGGCAACGGCATCGAAGGGCAGCTGCGCGCATCCGAGCTCGGGCGCGATCGGGTGGAAGACGCCCGCGCGGTGCTGAAGGTGGGCGAGGAGGTTGAAGCGAAGTTCACCGGTGTCGACCGCAAGTCGCGCACCATCTCGCTGTCGATCAAGGCGAAGGAAATCCACGAGGAGGCCGAGGCGGTGCAAAGCTACCGCTCCGAGAGCGCGACGACCTCCGGCACCAGCCTTGGCGACCTGTTGAAGGAGCACATCGGGTCGGGAGAGGGCCATTAGAGCCAATGACGAAGTCCGAACTCATCGAGATCATCACCGCCAAGCAGAAGCATCTGCCGGCGAAGGACGTTGAGCTCGCGCTCAAGCAGATTCTGGAGATCATGAGCGATGCGCTCTCGCAGGGAGAGCGCATCGAGATCCGCGGCTTCGGCAGCTTCTCGCTGCACTTTCGTCCGCCGCGCCAGGGACGCAACCCCAAGACCGGCGAAGCTGTGGCACTCTCGGGCAAGCACGTCCCACACTTCAAGCCCGGCAAGGATCTGCGCGAGCGCGTGAACGATGGGGCGGATCGTCCGATCCGCGACTGAGGGGATTAAGTAACAGATTGTCAGCGGGCGCCGCAGCGAGTGTGATTATGGCTCCCTGTACCAAGCTGTTATGGTTCTCGCGTCGTGTTTGAGCTGCCTCCACTGTTCCTCGCGCTGGCCTTCGTGCTGGTGGGCCTGGCGGCCTGGTTTCTCGGCAGCCGCAACGGGGCGGCGCGAACCGTGCGCCTGCCGCGCGATTACTACGTCGGCCTCGATCACCTGATCAACGACCGCTTCGACCACGCCGCGGAAATCTTCGCGCGCATGGCGGAGGCCGACGGCGATGCTGCGGAAATCCAGTTCGCGCTGGGAAGCCTGTTTCGCCGCCGCGGCGAGGTCGATCGCGCGATCGCGATTCACTCGCGCCTGCGCGACAACGGCGGGGCGGGGTTGCGCGACAAGGCGGCCTTCGCGCTCGCGCTGGATTATCAGAGCGCAGGACTCATGGATCGGGCCGAGCGCCTGCTCGAGGAACTGGCGGCCTCGGGCGAGTACCGCCGCGCCGCGCTCGATCACCTGGTGAGCATCTACGAGGCGCAGGGCGACTGGGCCAAGGCGCTCAAGGTCTTCCACGAGCTGCCTCCCGCGGTCCAGCTCGAGCGCGGGCGGGTGGCGGCGCATTATCTGTGCGAGCTCGCCGAGCACGCCCTGGTGCAGGGCGACGGGGAGCGCGCCGCGACGCTGCTGCGCCAGGCGCGTACCCACCAGGCGGTGCTGCCGCGCGCGGACATGCTCACCGCGCGCATCGCGGAGAAGGCCGGCGATGCGGCCGGCGCGCTGCTGCTGTACCTGCACGCCCTCGAGAGCTCCCCGGGGCTGGCCCTGGAGATCATCCCCTCGGTGCTCATCATCGCCCGCCAGACCCGCAGCCCCGACATGTTGCAGGAACTTGGGCGGCGCCTGCGGCACAGCGGCCAGGTGACCCCGCGCCAGCTCGCCTGGCTGCTCGCCACCGCGGTCCCGCCGGAAGAGATCGCCAAGCTTCCGGGTATTGCCGCCGAACTCGGTGCCGGCCTTGAGTCGGCCGCCGAGGCGAGTTCCTTAAGCGCGCTGCTGACGCGCATCGGGGATGCGGGCGGGCGCTATCAATGCGACGATTGCGGCCTCAACAGCGTGGGATGGTACTGGCGTTGCCCGAAATGCCGCTCGTGGGACAGCATGCACCCGGCGGTATTCAAATGGGCCGAGCGCGCGGATCACGCGGTGCGCTCTTCATGATGGCGAGGGTGGAGAAAATATGATGCAGGCGGCTGGCCGATCGCTGATCCGTACCGCGGTGTTTCCAGTGGCGGGGCGCGGCACGCGCTTTCTGCCGGCCACCAAGGCGAGTCCGAAGGAAATGCTGCCCGTGGTCGACAAGCCGCTCATACAGTATGCGGTCGAGGAGGCGCTGGCCGCGGGCGCGCGGCGGCTGGTGTTCATCACCGGCGCATCCAAGCGCGCCATCGAGGATCACTTCGATTCCGACCAGGAGCTGGAGCTGATGCTCGAGCAGCAGGGCAAGAGCGACCTGCTGAACCAGCTGCGCAGCGTGCTGCCCTCGTATGCCTCCTGCATCTACATCCGCCAGCCGGCGCCGCTGGGACTCGGCCATGCGGTGCTGTGCGCGCAGCCGGCCGTGGGAGAGGAGCCCTTCTTCGTGCACCTCGCGGACGATCTGATTCGCTCAAAGGTCGCCTGTCTCGCCCAGATGGCCAAGGTCTACGAAGCCAAGCGCGCCAGCGTGCTCGGCGTGCAGGTCGTGCCGCGCCAGGACACCGACAAGTACGGCATCGTCGCGGTGGAGGCGGACGGCTCGGCCACCAGCCGCGTGCGCAGCATCGTCGAGAAGCCCACGCCGGCCACGGCGCCCTCGAACCTGGCCGTGGTCGGCCGCTACGTGCTGTCGCCGTCGATCTTCGAGCATCTGGAGAGGATCGGGCGGGGCGCGGGCGGGGAGATCCAGCTGACCGACGGCATCGCCGCGCTGATGCGCGAGGAGGCGGTGTACGCCTACCGCTTCGAGGGCAAGCGCTACGACTGCGGCAACAAGCTCGGCTACCTGCAGGCGACCGTCGAATACGCGCTGGCCCATCCGGCCCTGGGGCGCGAATTCCGCACCTACCTGCGGCGGCTGGATATCTCGGCCGCCGCAAGCAACGCCCGCGCCACCAATGGCAGCGGTGCGCCGCGCCGCAGTGGCGCCAAGGGTTCGGCTCGCGGGGCTGCGCGTCGCAAAGCTGCCCTCGTCACGCGCACCCCTTAGGACGCAATAACGCAAACAAATTGGGACGCAATAAGCAAAAGGAGAATGCCATGAACTTCGGCAACAGCCGCCGGCGCGCGATCGGTGCCTGCGCCGCAGGCCTGGCGCTCATGCTGGCAGCGTTCGGCGCGTACCCGCAGGTGGTGCTGGTACCGAGCGCTCCGCAAATCGGTTCCTCCAATCCGATCACCGCCGTCCCAGGGGTGCCGCGCCCGCACACCAGCCCCTGTGTCGTGCCGCTTTTCCAGAACCTCGCCTTCGCCGACTTCACCCCCAAGGTACTCAGCTACACGCCTCCGGCGGCCTGTCCGGGGCCGTGGGCAAAGGTGGTGTTCAGCGCTGATTTCACCGTGAGCGCCGGGCGGCAGTACGATCGCACCGCCGCCTTCTACCTCGGCCACGCCAGCCTCTACTACGGCACGACCGCAGAACCGCGCGCGGCGCTCAGTCCCTCCTGGCACGTCGAGTGCGACGTGACCGACCTCAGCGCGCTGCTGGCTTCCGCGCAAAGCGGCGAGGCGAACATCGGCAACTTCATCGGCGTTTCGAACGGGGTGACCTACAACGGCATCATCTATGCCAGCGCGGCGCTTCAGTTCTATCCGAGCTCGGCCCAGGAGCCCGCCCCGCGCACACCCGACCTCGTGGTGCCGGTGACTGGTGCGGGCGGGGATGCCGGTACGCTCAACAGCAGCGCCAGTCAGATCACGCAGACGCTCAGCCTGCCGCTCAACACCGAGCGGGTGTACCTGGACGTGATCGCGCAGAGCCAGTCGAACGATGAGTTCTGGTATTTCTGCGTGCCCAACGATCAGATGAGCAACCTCGAGAGCTGCGGCAACACCCCGTTCCGCGAGACCGAGGTCAGCATCGATGGCCAGCCGGCCGGCGTCGCGCCGGTCTATCCCTGGATCTACACCGGCGGCATCGACCCGTACCTGTGGGAGCCGATCCCCGGGGTCCAGGCGCTCGATTTCAAGCCCTATCGCGTGGATCTGACGCCCTTCGCCGCCGTGCTGGGCGATGGCAATCCGCACGTGCTGGCCATCAGCGTGTTCAACGCCAACAGCTATTTCCTCGCCACCGCCAACCTTCTGGCCTACACCGATCACGGCCGCCAGAGGGTTAGCGGGGGACTGCTCAGCAACACCCTGAGCGCCGCGCCCACGCCCGTCGTCAGCGAGAACATCCAGATCAATCCTTCCGGACCGCTCTTTACAGGCAGCATCCTGGTCACCTCGAACCGTCAGTTCGCCATTACCGGCTACGTGGACACCTCGCACGGACGGGTGCTGACGACGCTCGAGCAAACCGTTGCCTACGCGAATCGCCAGGAATTCAACGTCGGTCCCACCACCGACATCCAGAACGTGCAGCAAAACACCACCGTCGATTCGCGGGTCAGCATCCATGAGGCCGGCCGCGACAACAGCTACGAGCAGCACACCAGCTACCCGCTCAACATCCAGTATTCCTATAGCGTCAATGCCGATGGCACGGCCACCCAGACCACCGGCATCGATCAGCGCGAGCTGATGCACGATGCGGACGTGAGCCTCGTGAACGAGGTGCGCGCGGCCGACACGCTGCAGTTCGATGCGAGCGGCAACGTCTCCGGGAACTCAGCCAGCAAGACCACCCAGACTTACACCCTGCAGGGCAGCCAAGCGTGCTACAGCCGTACGCTCAGCGCGCAGGCGCAGAAACTGGTGAGCGTGAGCGATGGCGCGGGTTGCGCGCACCACTAATAGGGCCTGTTGACACCAGGTGACATCCTGCCGGAAATAACACCCGGATACCCGAAAAGGAGCGTGCGCATGAAGACAAGACACCTGGCTCGATGGGCCGGAGCCTGCACGCGGGCAGTGGCGCTATCGGCGCTGGTGGGGCTGGCGGCGGCCGATGCAACCCGGTACGAGCGGATGGCGCCTCTTGAGCAGTACCTGATGCCGAGCGCTGCCGAGATCGCACTCGCGCGCAGTGCCGCGCCGGCTGCGATCTCCGACCAGGCCACGGTCCTCACTCTTGATTCCAAGGGTTACCAGACCGCCGCCCGCGGCACCAACGGATTCACCTGTCTCGTGGAGCGCTCGTGGATGGCGCCGTTCCAGAACCCCGATTTCTGGAATCCGAAGATCAGGGCGCCGATTTGCTACAACCCGGCAGCGTCCAGGTCCATCCTCGCCTGGACGCTGCGGCGCACGAAGCTCGCACTCGCCGCAGACTCGAAGGAAGGGATTCTCGAGGAGGTTCGCGCCGCGGTTGCGCGCAACGAGTTCCCCTCACCCGAGCCGGGCGCGATGTCCTTCATGATGTCGAAGGATATGTACCTGGGCGATGACGTGGGCCATTGGCACTCGCACCTGATGTTTCACGTGCCAAAAGTCGCAGGCGCAAGCTGGGGAGCAAACCTGCCAGGGTCTCCGGTGATCCTCGATGACCGCGAGGTTCCGGAGCCCCAGACGATTTTCATGGTGCCGGTTTCGCGCTGGTCGGACGGAACGACGGCGGCGGCTCACTAGGGCAGCCACACCGTACTGCCGTGCATCGGTGAGCCCTCGGGCGCCATCGCGCCCTCGGGGGTGGATCTTGAAATTCTTTCAGTTATGCCAGCTTCATCCACAGGGGGCGGCATTCGCCGTGCCAGCCTCAGGGCCGGTGCGCGGCTTAGCGTTCAAGCGCCTGACGGCGCAGGAAATCCGCTCGGCCGGGTCGGCGTACCCAACTCGCTCAAGTGTCCGCCGGGCTGACGCCGGACACTTGAGCGGACACGCCTGCGAGGCTTGCAGTGGCGCGTACGAGGCGCGCAAAGTGACTCCTCTCTATGGAAAGGAGAGGAGACCATGGCCAATCGACGGTTGCCCGATGCCCCGAACCCTGAATCCGCCCCACCCACTGGCACTGCCGCAGCTCCCGCGCGTGCCAGAAAGTCGCCCACTGTCGCCAAGAGCCGCGTGAAGGTGACTCCGGAGGCGCGCCGCGCGCTGATTGCCGAGAGCGCCTACCTGCGCGCCGAACGGCGCCTCTTCGCACCCGGACATGAATCCGAGGACTGGCTAGCCGCCGAGGCTGAGATCGACGCGCTGCTCAGGGTTGAGCATGGGGGCTCTCCGCAGTAGGAGCCACGGGCGTCGCGCCGGCCGGTCGCGGCGCCGGCGGCCGCAGCCCGTTCGAATACAGCACCCGTCCGTCGGGCAGCACGAACACCGCGTCGTACTCGGGCATGCGGTTGATGATCTCGAGGGTCTTTTCCGCGCCGAGTACGAAGGCGGTCTTGGACATGCCGTCGGTCTGCGTGGCAGTCGGGGCCATGATCGTCGCGCTGCGCACCTTGCTCGCCGAGTGCCCGGTGCGCGGGTCGATGATGTGGTGATAGCGCACGCCGTTCTCGTCGAAGAAGCGCTCGTAGTCTCCGGAAGTGGACACCGCCGTGTCCGACAGCGGAATGCGCGTGACGACCTTCTTGGGATTGTCGGGGTGACGGATGGCCACCAGCCACGGCCGTCCCATGCGATCGCCGATGATGCGGCTGTCGCCGCCGGCGGTGACGAGGGCGTGTCCGATGCCGCGCGCCTTGAGGATGGCGATGCCGCGATCGACCGCATAGCCCTTGCCGATGCCGCCCACGTCGATGCGCATGCCCGGGTGCTCGAAGCGCACGGTGTGATGTTCCTCATCGAACAGCATGTTGCGCCAGTTGACGGCCGGCAGCGCCTGCTTGATCTGCTCCTCGGTGGGTCGGATGTGGCGGCGGTAGTCGTACAGGTAGCCGACACTTGCGTAAGTGATGTCGAACGCGCCGTCGGTGATCTGCGAGTAGTAGGTGGAAAGCTTGAGGAGGTCGAACAGTTCCTTGTCGACCTGCACCGGTCGCTCGTTGGCGTAGGCGTTGATCTGCGAGAGCTGACTTTCCGGCTTGTAGTGGCTCATCAGATCGTCGATGCGGCGCAACTCCGCCATGACCGCATCGATCGCCGCATCCCCCTTGACCGGATCGTCCGCCCACAGCTCAACGTAGCAGCGGGTGCCCATGATCGCCTCGGTGCGCTGCATCCAGTCTGCCCGCGCGGGTGGGCCGAACAGGACGGCGAGCAACGGCAAACACAGGAGCGAGGCGATACGCAGGGACATCGGCATCACTGTACTACGTCGCCGATATCGCCCCTCCGGGGTTTGCGCTATTCTGCACGGCATTTTCAGGGGGAGAAGCACGGATGAAACTCGTAAAATTCAATACATTACTGTGCAGCGCGGTGTTGGCCGCGGCACTGGCGGCGCCGGGCGTTTCGCTGGCGCAGGATACCAGCAGCACAGCCAGCAACCCGGTGACCTGCAAGGATGGAACCACCTCCCCGCACGGCGGTCGTGGCGCCTGCAGTGGTCATGGCGGCATCGACAAGTCCGCCGCGGCGCCCGGCAGCACGGTGGCGCCGGCAGCCGCGGCCGCACCCGCCGCCGCTGCGGCTGCGTCCGGCTCCGCGTCCACCTCGGCTACAGCGACGGTGACCTGCAAGGACGGAACCACCTCGACGCACAGCGGCCGCGGCGCCTGCAGCGGACATGGCGGGGTGAACAAATCGGCAACCGCGGGGACGACGGCGGCAGCTCCGGCCGCAGCGGCCGCCCCTGCAGCAGCAGCGCCCGCCGCAGCCCCGGCGGGCACCATGGCTGCGGCGCCCAAGGCTGCCGCGGCGGCTCCGGCCGCCCAGGCGGCGCCCGGTGGCGGTCCCGGACAGGTGTGGGTGAACACGGCGAGCAACGTGTATCACTGTCCCAATACCGAGTGGTACGGCAAGACCAAGAAGGGTCAGTACATGACGGAGGCGGCGGCCAAGGCCGCGGGTGCGCATCCGGATCACGGCAAGACATGCTCATAAACCTCGATCAGGCGCCGCTCGTGTGCTGACACGGCGTGACCTGTTGCTCGCAACCGCGGGGGGCTGGATGTCCCCCCGGCTGCGGGCCGATGAGGCAGCCAACGGCGCCGATGGGCTGGTGGCACTGCCGGGAAAACGGCCCCTCATTCAACGCGCCTTCCGGCCGCCGAACTTCGAGACCCCGCTGGCCGAGCTTGCCGCACCGTTCACGCGCAACGACGCGTTCTTCGTTCGCTATCACCTTGCGGTCATCCCGCGGCTTGATCCGCAGAGCTGGCGGGTGCAGGTTGGCGGCGCTAGTGTGCAGCGCCCGCTCGCCATGTCGCTGCGCGAGCTCAGGCGCGCGTTCCCGGTGGTCAGTCTCGCCGCCATCAATCAGTGCTCGGGAAACCGGCGCGGTCTTTTCTCACCACGCGTGCCCGGCGTGCAGTGGGGCAACGGCGCAATGGGCAATGCGCTGTGGACGGGGGTGAGGCTGCGCGACGTGCTGCGCAGAGCCGGCGTTGCCTTCGATGCGCTCGAGGTGGTGTTCAACGGCGCAGATTCCGCAGTACTGCCGAGCACGCCGAACTTCGTGAAGAGCTTGCCCATCGAGCGCGCGCTCGATGAGAACACCCTCATTGCGTTCGAGATGAACGGGGAGCCGCTGCCGCATTGGAACGGCGCGCCGGCACGCCTCATCGTCCCCGGCTGGACCGGGACCTACTGGATGAAGCACCTCACCGACATCCGCGTCGAGCCTAAGCCATTCGCGGGCTTCTGGATGACAGCAGCCTACCGTGTGCCCACCGGCGCTTTTCCGGGCGCGCGCTTCAGCAGCCAGGAGACCCCGGAGACGACCCCGATCACCGAGATACTGGTGAATTCGCTCATCACGAGCCCACCGTCGGGCGCGCGCCTGCGGCGTGGCGAACAGGTAGAGCTTGCCGGTAAGGCGTGGGACAACGGCTCAGGCATCGAGGCGGTGGAAACTTCCGCGGACGGTCGCAAGAGCTGGCGCGAGGCGACGCTCGGGCCCGATCTCGGACGCTTCGCCTGGCGAGAGTTCCGTACGCCCATCGACACCTCGCAGCCCGGGCCGCTTGAGATCGCCGTGCGTGCCCGCAGCCGCAGCGGGGCAACCCAGCCTGACAAGCTGACCTTCAATCCTTCCGGCTACCACGACAACCTCGTGCAGACGCTGAGCGTGGAGGTCGCGTGAAGCTTGCGCTGTGTGTCATCGCGCTGGCTGCGAGCGCGGCTGCGCTGGCGGCGGCCGCCGAGGACAGCCACCTGAACGAGGGCCCCGGGCGCGATCTTACCCTCGGCCGCTGCAGCATCTGCCACGACGTCGAGTACATTCCGAGCAACGCGCCGGCCATGAATCGTGTGGGCTGGCAGAAGAGCATCCAGAAGATGCGCGAGCGCTTCGGTGCGCCGATCACCGATGAGGAAGCCAAGCAGATCCTCGACTACCTGGATGCGAACTACTCCGGTAAGTCCTGACGCTGAGGTTCGATGACGAGCACGGCGGTCTACTTCGGCGAGCTTCTGCGCACGCGGATGCGCAGGCCTCATCTGTCGCCTGCTCAGTGGACGACGATCGGAGCCCTCGCCATACCGCTGTGGGCCATGTGGCCCTCGCTCGCGCTGTGTACGGTGGCGACACCGCCGCTTGAGACACTGACGCTTGCGTTTGCGTGCGGCTGGATCAGCTTTAAGGTGCTGCAGGTTCGCACCGGAGAAGCTGGGGGGAACTCAGCGCGACCTCTGCGCTCGTGGATCCCGGCACTGGTGTACGCCCTCGCGCTTTCTGGGGGTGACCTGTGCTTCCTGCTCGCCCTGCATCGCCTGCCGGCGGCTCAGGCCAACCTTCTCGCCTATCTGTGGCCAGTCATGATCGTGGTGTTTGGCACCGCGCTGGGCCTGTTCAGGCTCGGTGTACGGCAGATCCTCGGCCTCGTCCTCGGGTTTTCCGGCGCGGCCATCTTGATTTGGGACGGGCGCGTCTCGTTCTCGGCGAGCGGCATCGCCCTTGCGCTTGTGAGCGGCGCTCTGTGGGCCGCCTATTGTGTTTTCCGCCTGCTGTGGAAGGATGCGACCGGCAATCTCCTCGCGCGCGGCTGCGGAATGTCGGCGCTGTTATGTCTGGGATTGCACCTGCTGCTGGAACCCACCGTCATGCCCGAGGCGGGGGCACTGGCGGCCACGGCAGTCGCGGGCTTCATCGCGCTCGGGGTCGGTAATTTCCTCTGGGATCTCGGCTTTCGGCGCGGGGATGCTCATCTGCTGGCGGTGATGGCGTATGCCACGCCGCTGTGCAGCGCGCTGCTTTTGGCAGCCCTCGGCGCGGCGTTTCTGACCTGGAACCTTCTCCTAGGTGCGCTGGTAATCGTGACGGCGGGCGTGTTGTCGCGTTCGCGCGATTCGGGGCCGAGGGTTTAGGGGACTGATCCGCTGCGCTCGAGCGCCGCAGATGGCCAGAGTGCCGGATGGAACAGCGGCCGTGCCGCGCACAATCCCTTGAATCGGGACTTCTCTGAAATGTGGAGTGATCTCGCTCCTGCTACGGCGGCAGCGAGATTCGACGCAAATAGCTCCACATAACCGGCCGTCCGCACGCGGCACGCCGAACGGCCGCGAATGGCCCCTGGCGGGCTAAACGTACCAAACGTACCCCAGAGCAGTTTGGTACCGGACATTCACCGACAACCTTCCACACGTTCGGCGTGTCGTGATCGGTGCGGCTCCCGTGCGGATTCAGTTCTTGTCGCTCGACGGCTGCGGGAAGCCGATGCGACGGACCAAGTCGCGAAAGCGGGGTGAGGAACGAATGGCGTCGTATTCGGGGGCCGTGCGCACGAATAGTATTGACGGGCTGTGTTCCTCGTAGATGCGTTCAAGGTAGCTCGTGGCATGAGCTTCATCGTCGAGCATGGCGTACAAGTGCGCGAGTGTGGAGGAAGCGTCCCACCTGTGAGGGCTTTGTTCTAGGATCTGAACCGCCTTCAGCAACCAGCCTCTGTAGCCCGCACGTTTGTATGCCTCGCCGAGTGCGGTGACGTTCGGATTCTTGTTGAGGCTTAGCGCCTGCTGGCGCGCGGCGAACGCCTCGGCAAACATTCTCTTTTGCTCGTAAACCTCTGCGAACTGGCTATAGAGCCTGCTCCCCCGGTCCGGAAACATTTCCAGAGTCCGTCGAAGCTGGCGCAGCGCCTCGTCGTACCGGCGGGAATGGTAAAGCGCTTCTCCCAGCCACTCATTATCATAGAAGTCGAAAGGGTCAAGGTTACGGGCACGCTCGCTCTCATTCACTGCTTCATCGAGTCGCTCCATGCTCACCAAGTAGTACGAATACCACAGGTGCGCGCGGGCGTATTTCGGATTCAGAGAAATGGCTTGTTTTGACTCGGCTTCCGCCCCTGACCAGTCCCAATCGTTAAAGAGCTTGACGAACGCCAGAGACGAGTGGGGCTCGGCGAGTGAAGGGTTGAGTGCAAGAGCCTTGATGGCGGCTTCGTTGACTTTGAGGGAAGCTTCTTTGAGAGAAAGACCGCCGCTAATGGCCAGGACGACGAAGCCGTCTGCAATGCCGGCAAAACCAAGCGCGTAGCTCGGATCTTTGGCGATCGCTTTCTGGTAGTACTCGAGAGCTTTCCACGCCTCGCCCGATGCGAAGCTACGTCCCGCGCCGGTCTGGCTGACGCACTCCGCGGGACTCCTGCAGAGCCTCCAGAGATCGGCCTTAGTAGCCCAGTAGCGGCCCCTCAGATAGTCGTCGTACGCCTCGGGATCGACGGCGTGAACCTGCATAAGCTGAGTGCGCTCGTTCGGGGTCAGCTTGACGCGAACTTGTTCCGTGACGTCCTGGGCAATTTCGTCTTGCAGGGCAAGGACGTTCTTCAAGTCGCGCTCATAGGTCCTGGCCCATAAATGGCGATCACTGCTGGCTTCAACCAATTGTGCAGTAACACGCACACGGTTTTCGCCGCGCGCAACCGTGCCTTCCACGACTGCATCGACCTGCAAATCGCGGCCAATCTGCGGCAGCGTTTGCCCGGAGCCTTTGAAATGCATCGCCGAGGTGCGCGAAATGACCCGCAGCGAACCGATCTGCGCGAGATCGGTGGTCAATGCATCGGTAATCCCGTCGGCGAAGTACTCCTGCTCCTTATCGCCAGAGAGGTTTTCGAGCGGTAGCACGGCCAGTGAGTGAATTCCGGAAGGGACTCCTGCAACTTTCTGGCCAGCTGACCCTGAGTAAAAGTACGCCGCAGTGCTGGCAACGAGCATCAGCGCCGCCGCGAACGCCCCCAGGACTGCCGGTCGAGACCACGGGGTATGCCGCACGGCTGAAGGCGCCTCGCCATCCCAAGCTGGGGGCGCTACTTGCGGCTCACATCGTTGCCGCACTGGGGCGAGAAACCGGTAACCTCGCTTGGGCACCGTCTCAATGAACTTGGGGTCCTCGGCAGGGTCTCCGAGCGCCTTGCGCAACTGGGAAACGTTATGCGCGAGGGCTACTTCCTCGACCACGCTGTGCGGCCACAGGGCCCTGAGAAGTCCCTCTTTCTCGAGGAGCCGCCCCTGGTTCTTGACCAGCAGCACCAGCGTATCGAAGACCTTCGGGGCGAGTGGCACCACCTTCCCGTCACACAGGAGTCGCTTCTCGGTCGGCACCAGGGTGAACTGACCGAATTCGTAAGCGACCTGGGGATCGGTGGCCATCGCGGATCCTGAGCGGATTCGTATTCTACCCCAGTCAAATTTTCGTCAGGAAATTTTAAGGTTCTCTCAAGATTTCCCGATCGTAACCCGCTAGATGTTTTGGGGTGCCGGTAGTCCGCCAGCGACCAGCGACCTCGAAACAGGTTGGTGGGGCCCTCACGGTCGCCAAGCAGTCGCGTACTGCATGGCGCACGCCGCCCCAGTCGCCGGAGTCAGATTCACGCTGGCTGCTCAGGCGCGACACGTCGGCAATCCCGCCGACTATTAGGAGAATGAAAAATGAAGACTCTTGCGTGCAGACGACTCGTTGCAATGGCGGTTGGGTGTCTCGCCGTTGGGGTAACCGCTCATGCGCAGGCTGGAGACAAGGACGAATGCTCCGATGCGACTCTCCAGGGCGGTTACGTACTCGCGGCCACCAACTATATCGGGCCTCTGGTCGTCTTGAACAAACTCACTTTAGATGGGAAAGGAACTTTCAAGGGGTCGGCAAACGTGAGCGTGAACGGCACCATCATTACAGACTTGCCGAATACGGGAACGTACACCATAGCTTCAGACTGTACGGGCACCCTAACGGTTGACTACCCCGGCTTCACTGCTCACTTCAGCCTTGTGCTCCTTGATCGCGGCAGGGAGGCCGAGCTTGTTGATACAGACGCGGGCACAGTTGCAGCAGGCACACTGAAGCCCACGCCAGAAGTACACTAAAAACGAGAAAGGGCGTTAACTGTTGATCCTTGCGTAACTAATGTCCTGAGCTGTGAACCGGAGGTGCAGCGCAATGCGTCCTTCGGGAAGTCCACAGGAGTTTGAGCAGCGCCGAGTGCGCGCCTTGCGTCTGCTCGGTGAGGGTTTTGCACCGGTCGAGGTGCATTTTAGAGAAGTCCCGAATCGGCGAGTCAGGTGCTCGCCGAGAAGGTATCGCAGCTTGCGATCGAGCCGCTCTTAAGTCCGCGCTTGAACCACCCCACGCGCTCGGCAGCGGTGCCGTGCGTGAAGGATTCGGGAACGACGTACCCTTGCGCGCGCTTCTGCAGGGTGTCATCGCCCACCGCCGCGGCCGCCCGCAGCGCCGATTCGACGTCGCCTTGTTCGAGGATGTGCTTACTCTCGTCGGCGTTCTTCGCCCACACCCCGGCGTAGCAGTCGGCCTGCAGTTCCAGCTTCACCGACAGCCGGTTGGCCTGCGCCGGCGAGGCGTGCTCCTCGGCGGCGCGCACTTTGTCGGAAATGCCGAGCAGGTTCTGCACGTGATGACCCACTTCGTGGGCAAGCACGTAGGCCTGGGCAAACTGTCCGGGCGCCTGGAACTCATCCGACAGCTGCTGGAAGAATCCAAGATCCAGATACACCTTGCGGTCGGCGGGGCAGTAGAAGGGGCCGACCGCGGAGTTCGCCGAACCGCACGCGGACGGCATCTGATCGCGATACAGCACCAGCTTCGGCGGCAGGTAGGTCATGCCCTGCGCCTGGAAGATGGCGCCCCAGGCGTCCTCGGTCTCGCCCAGCACCGCGGCGATGAAGCGGCCCTGCTCATCCTGCGGCGTGCCGTACTGAGCGGCCGGGGCCGACTGCTGGTTCGGCACCGCGCTCATCACGCCCATGATCAGGCGCGGGTCGATGCCGAAGAAGTAGGAGGCGGCCAGTGCCAGCAGCGTGCCGCCGACGCCGAGCTTCAGGCCCGGGCCGCCGCCGCCGGTGCTGCCGCGAACGTCCTCAACGTTGGTGCTTTCGCGAAGATCGTCCCAGCGCACGGCTCTCTCCTTGGCGGTACGCTATACCGCAGCCTTGCGCGAAGGCAAGTCGCTCACTTGGCGCTCGGCTGCTCCCAGTGCGGGCGCGCGCCGTGGCGCGCCGTGTGCCAGTTCAGCGAGTTGTACAAGGTCTCGGTGAAGGCGTCGGTGTCGACGAAGGCCTTGGGCGGGGCATAGCGCTCGCTCCAGTCCCCGAGGATGCGCTCCTTCTTCATCTGTTCGAGGCTCTTGCCGGCCTTGAGCGCACTGACCACGCGCGCGCTGGTCTGCCGAAGCATCGCAAGGTAGCTGCGAAGGTCATCGATGCTGGCAGGCTCGCCGTGCCCGGGGACGATCCTGGCGTCGGCGGGCAGCCCCTTGAGCACATCTTCGCAGGCGGCGATCATTCCCTGAATCGTCCCGCCACCCTTGATGTCGATGAACGGGAAGCCGTACCGCACGTAAATGTCGCCCATGGCGACGACCCCCGCCTTGGGAAAAAAGACGATCGAGTCGCCGTCGGTGTGAGCGTTCGGATAGTGCTCAACGCGTATGTCCTCACCGTTCAGGTGCACGCTGAGCTCGTGATCGAAGGTGACCTGCGGCAGCGCGCCCGCTTCGGCCGGCTTCATCTCACGAGAGATCGAGCCGCCGTTGCCGATCGTGCCGCCGGTCAGCAGCCGTGCGCGCAGCTTGTCCTGCGCGATCAAGACCGCACCGCCTTGCGCGAAGGGCAGGTTGCCGCCGGTATGATCGAAGTGATAGTGGGTGTTGATGACAAAACGAACCGGCTGCTCCGTGCCGCCCAGCCCCTTGAGCGCTGCACGGATCTTATCCGCAAGGGGTGCGAACTCATCATCCACCAGCAGCACGCCATCCGCACCGAGCGAGACGGTCACGTTTCCGCCGGCACCCTGCAGCAGGTACACATCCCCAGAAAGGCGGGTGGCCTTGATCTCAACCTTGCTGAAATCCTGATCCTGCGCCGACAGCGGCGCGCACAGGCTGCAGCCGAGTAAGATAGCCAGGCACAACAAACGCTGACGCATGATTGACGAATCTCCCGCGGCGTGGCGCTGCGGATGCTAGCACAGCCACGCGCAGCGTCCATGCGACAGGAGCAAGCACATGGCGCAGCATCCGTTCGCCGTCCAGGGCATCGACCACATCGTGCTGCGCGTGCGAGATCTGGCGCGCTCATTGCAGTTCTATTGCGAGGTACTGGGATGCCCGCTGGAGCGGCAGCAGCCGCAGCTGGGTCTCACGCAGCTGCGCGCCGGCCGCAGCCTCATCGACCTCGTCAGCCTCGATGGGCCGCTCGGGGCGGGGGAGCCGCCCGGGCCGGGACGCAACCTCGAGCATTTCTGCCTTACCCTGGCACCCTTTGATGAGCCCAAGCTCATCGCCTGGCTCACTTCCCGTGCGGTCGCGGTCAACGCGCCGGCGGAGCGCTACGGCGCGCAGGGCGAGGGGCGCTCCTTCTTCGTCGAGGACCCGGACGGCAACCACATCGAGCTGAAAGGGGCGCGGCCTTAAGACTCAGGGACGGCGCGGCGCGGCGCTCGGGTACACTCTGACAAACTGGCGAGGGCAGGATGGCGCAGTGAGCCTGGCGGGCAAGACACTCTTCATCACCGGGGCAAGCCGCGGGATCGGGCTTGCGATTGCGCTGCGCGCGGCGCGCGACGGGGCCAATATCGCCGTAGCAGCCAAGACCACCGAGCCGCACCCCAAGCTCCCCGGCACCATCTACTCGGCCGCGCAGCAGATCGAGCAGGCGGGTGGGCGGGCGCTGCCGCTGGTGGTGGATGTGCGCGATGAGGCGAGCGTCATCGCGGCGGTGGCGCAATGCGCGCAAACCTTCGGTGGCATCGACATCTGCGTCAATAACGCCTCGGCCATCAATCTTGCGCCTACCGCACAGATCGACATGCGCCGCTACGATCTCATCCAGCAGATCAACACCCGCGGCACCTTCGTCACCTCGCGCGCCTGCCTGCCGTATCTGAAGAAGGCGGCCAATCCGCACATCCTGAGTCTTGCGCCACCGCTTGACCTTAAGGCTAAGTGGTTTGCCGGCCATCTGGCCTATTCGCTGTCCAAGTACGGCATGTCGCTGTGCATGCTCGGCATGGCGCAGGAATACCGTGCGGATGGGATCGCCTGCAATGCGCTGTGGCCGCGCACTACCATTGCGACCGCCGCCGTGGAGTTTGCGCTCGGTGGGCCGCAAATGATGCAGCGCTCGCGCAGGCCTGAAATCGTGGCTGATGCGGCGCACGTCATCTTCGAGCGCTCCTCGCGCGAGTGCACCGGACAGTTCTTCATCGATGACCGCGTGCTGTATGAATCCGGCGTGCGCGATTTCGCGCCCTACAGCGCACAGCCCGGTGCCGCGCTGCTCGGGGACCTGTTCATCGATGCGAGCGCAGCGGCGACGCCCGGTGTCGAAGTCGAGTTCCTGGAGTGAGGTGAGCACGTCATGAGCATTGCCGCGACCGTCAACCGTCGAATCGTGCTCGCGCGCCGCCCGCAGGGCACACCGGTCGATGCGGACTTTCGGCTCGAGACTGAGCCGGTGCCGGAGCCCTCCCCTGGGCAGGTGCTGCTGCGCACCTGCCTTTTGTCGCTGGACCCTTACATGCGCGGGCGCATGAACGCGGGGCCCTCCTACGCACCCCCCGTCGCGATCGATGCCGTCATGACGGGTCAGACGGTGAGCGTGGTGGAGGCCTCCAAAAACGCAGCGTTCAGGGTGGGTGATCGGGTGCTGGCCAACGTCGGCTGGCAGGACTATGGCCTCTCGGACGGGCGTGACCTTGCGAAGATCGACCGCGCGATCCCCGAGCTTTCCTACGCCTTAGGCGTGCTCGGCATGCCCGGCTTGACCGCCTACGTCGGACTGCTCGACATCGGCCAGGCGCAGGCCGGCGAGACCGTGGTCGTGGCGGCCGCCACCGGAGCGGTCGGCTCGCTGGTTGGCCAGATCGCCCGCATCAAGGGCTGTCGGGTGGTGGGCGTGGCCGGCGGGCGCGACAAGTGCGAGTTTGCGCGCGCCGAGTTCGGCTTCGATGCCTGTCTGGATCACCGCGAGCCGGATCTGCCGCAGCGTCTGGCGGCCGCCTGCCCGAAGGGGATCGATGTCTATTTCGAGAGCGTGGGAGGGGCCGTGCTCGAGGCCGTCGTGCCGCTGCTCAATGTCCGCGCGCGCATTGCGCTGTGCGGTCTCATCGCCTGGTACAACCTCGAGAAGCTGCCGGCCGGCCCCGACCGCACGCCGCTGCTGCTGTTCGCCGTTCTGCGCCAGCGCCTTAAGATTCAGGGCTTCATCATTTTCGATCACTACGATCGCATGCCGGCCTTGCAGCGCGACATGAGCGGCTGGCTGCGCGAGGGACGCGTGAAGGTTCGCGAGCAAGTCATCGAGGGGCTCGAGAATGCACCGCGCGGCCTCATGGGGCTGCTGCGCGGGGAGAACTTCGGCAAGCTCATCGTGCGCGTGGCACAGGCCTAAAGCGTGCAACAAGCCGTCAAGGTCTCGTTCGTATTCGACGTCATCTCACCCTTCGCGTACCTCGCCTTCGCACGCCTGGGCGAGCTGCCGGCGAACGTGCAGCTGGAACTGGTCCCGGTGTTGTTTGCCGGTCTGCTGCAGCATTTCGGGCAACTCGGGCCGGCGGAGATCGCGTCCAAGCGTCGCTTCACCTACCGCTTCGCGTTGTGGCGCGCGAGGAGGCTTGGCCTGCCCATGCGCATGCCGCCCTCGCATCCCTTCAACCCGCTCGCAGCACTGCGGCTGATCATCGCGGCCGGCAGCGATCGGCGTGCGGTGGGCACGCTGCTCGATGCCGTATTCCGTGACGGGCGTGATGTCAGCGATCCGGCCGTCATCGCCGATCTTGCCGGCACGCTCGGACTCGCCGATCCGCAAGCGGCGCTGGCCGATCCGGCCGTCAAGCAGCGCCTGCGCGAGAACACCGACTGGGCGGGCGCGCGGGGGATATTCGGAGTGCCGACGCTGCTCATCGGCGAGGAGATCTTCTGGGGGCACGATGCCTTCGACATGGCGCTCGATTACCTTGAGCGGCCGCAGGCGTTTCAGGACGCGGCGATGCAGGCCATAGAGGCGCTGCCGATCGGCACGGCGCGCAAAGGACGTTGAACATGCGATGGATCCTGACCGGGTTGCTATGGGCGGCAGCGGGCGTGCTGCCCGCTGAGCTCGCGGCGGCCACGCCGCCGGTGCGCGCCATCACCGCCTTCGTCGAGCTCGATGCGGCGCGCTATCCGCAGCAGCTCGCACAGACCGCGGCCGGCCTGCACCGCGCGCAGGCGCTATTCGAGCGGGCCGGCTTCACCGTGCAGACGGTGCGCATCACCACGCAGCCCTTCATGCAGTACCTGGGCGGCATGGATCGCTCGCACGCGCTGGCGTTGCTGGATCACCTGGAAGAGCTCGGCCGGCAGAACAAGGTGCTCATCAACATCGGCCCGGCCGTCTTGGATGACCGGCCCGACCCTGAGGCGCTGGCCATCCTCGCTGACGTGCATGGCCGCGGCAAGCAGCTGGATGCGAGCATGATCATTGCCGCAGAGGACGGGATTCACTGGAACACGGTGCGGGCCGCGGCACATCACGTGTGGCAGGTCGCCGCGGTGAGCCCGCGCAGCCAGGGTACTTTCAGCTTCGCGGCCACCGCCATGCTGAGCCAGGGCTCACCGTTCTTCCCCGGCTCGTGGCATCAGGGCAGGGGCGGGTATTTTTCGGTCGGCCTGCAGTCTGCGAGCGTGGTGGCCGAGGTGTTCTCGAGGGTACACGGGGATGCTCCGCGGGCCATCGGCGAGCTGGCGCGGGCGCTGAGCGATTACGCACAGCGCATCGAGAAGCTGGCCCCCGAGATCGAGGCCACCACGGGCTGGAAGTACTGGGGGTTCGACCCGACGCCGGCTCCACTGAAGGACGATTCGATCGGCGCGGCACTTGAGATGTTTGAGCCGGCCACGGTCGGCTCGCCCGGCACGCTGACCGCGGCCTACGTCATCACGGAAGCCCAGAAGCAGGTCCCCGGCAAGCGGGTCGGATACGCCGGGCTCATGATCCCGGTGATGGAGGATGCACGGCTCGCGCAGCGCTGGAGCGAGGGCGCGCTCAGCCTCGATTCGCTCTTGTCCTATTCATCCGTGTGCGGCACCGGCCTCGACACGGTGCCGCTGCCCGGAGAGGTGACCGAGCAGCAGCTCGCACGCATCATCGGCGATGTGGCGGTGCTGGCCTACAAATGGAAGAAGCCGCTGACGGCGCGCCTGCAGCCGGTGCACGGACGCCGGGCGGGGCAGATGAGCGAGTTCGATGACCCCTTCATCGTCAACGCCCGGCTGCAGCCCCTGAGATAGCCGGCCGATCGCTCGCCTAGCAGGCGCAGGTGCTGCCCGGCAGGGCTAAAAGTATTGCGGCCGGCGGGGCGTCTATATATTATCGAGCCCATAATACTAACCTGGCAGGGGTGTCCGACGCGTGGTCTCAAGCCGCGACACGAACCTGAGGCGCCTGCGACATTCGTGGCTGCCCGTCCTGCTCCTGCTGTGCGCGCACGGCGCGCCCGCCGCGCCGACCCCGGCAAAAATCGATCTCGACGCCTTCGACGCTCTGAAGAAGAGCGTCGAGCTGAGTAATGGCGAGACGCTGGCGTATGTCTCCCTGGGCGATGCGGCCGGGCCGCCGGTGGTCCTCATCCATGGTTACACCGACAGCGCGCGCGACTGGGTGCCGCTCATCCCGTACCTCTCGCCGCGCTTTCACCTGATCCTGGTCGATATCCGCGGCCACGGCCGCTCGAGCAAGCCCGAGTGCTGCTACACGCGGCTGGATTTCGCTTACGACATCAAGCTGCTGCTGGATGCCGTGCACGTCACGCGCGCCGACCTCGTCGGCCATTCGCTCGGCAGCATCATCGCGCAGACCTTCGCCGAATACTGGCCGGGGCGCACCGGCCGCGTGGTCCTCATCTCCTCGACCGGGGGTCCGTGGCCGGAGGCTTCGCCGCCGGCCTACGAAACCGCGATCCGTAACCTCAAGGAACCCATCGACCCGGATTCCCCGTTCATGATCGAGTGGTGGTCCTCGCCCACCCCGGTGGACCCGGATTTCATCCGGCGTGAGCGGCGTGACGCGGCGGCGATCCCCTTAAGGGTGTGGCTGGCGGTGCTCGACCAGGGCCGCGCCAGCGGCAACCTGCAGCAGACGCTGCCCAAGCTCACCGCCCCGACGCTGCTCATCTGGGGCGACAAGGATCCCATCATGAAGGAAGAGATGCGCCAGAGCCTGCGCCAGGCGCTGCCCGCCGCCCAGGTGAAGATCTTCCCGGGCCTCGGGCACAACCCCTTGTGGGAGGATCCGCGCGCGTGCGCGACGGTGATCAACGCTTTCCTGACGGCGGCGCCGAAAGGGGCCACCCGATCGCAAGAACTCACTGCCCGATGACCGAAGAACTATCGAGGGAGGCCTGAAGCCATGAAGACCATCATTTTCTCGACCGGCCTGCGCTACGCAGCGCTGCTGCTGCTGGTGACGGACTTAAGCGGGGGTTCACCCGCCTTCGCACAGCAGGACGCGGAGGCGGCCAGCACCAGCAGCACCGAGCCGGAAACCATCATCGTCTCGGCGCGCAAACGCGACGAGTCGATCGCGGAAGTGCCCACCAGCATCACCGCATTCACGGCCGCAACGCTCAAGGACTACAACGTCCAGAGCTTCGCCGACTACGCCACCAAGACCCCGGATATGTCCTTCAGCTACGGCGGCGGTCCCACTGGCATCGCCGATGCACGCACGGTGGCGATCCGCGGCATCACCGGGCAGAACCTGTTCGGCACGGCCGGCGCCACCGGCTTCTACATCGACGATACGCCGGTACCCGGCTCGCTCGATCCGCGCGTCGTCGACCTGGCCAGCATCGAAGTTCTCAAAGGCCCGCAGGGCACGCTGTACGGGGAGAGTTCCCTCGGCGGCAACGTGAAACTGGTGACCAAGCAGCCCGACGTGAACAACTCCGGCTACGGTTACATGGCCGATGCCGGCATCACCTCCGGCGGCGGCAGTGCGGACGGTGGCGGCAACTTCATCGGCAACATGGTGCTGGTGCCCGGAACCGCCGCAGTGCGCATGGTGCTGTTCATCAACCACGACGCCGGATACCTCACCCGCACCTATCCCACCCAGCCGAACGGGCCGGGCGCCAGCGACCCGTTCGCGACGGTGCCACGCACTAGCTCCGGCGATCAGGGCGCGATGTCCTCCGGCGGCGGCTCGCTGGCGATGCTGGTCAAGGCGACCGACAACTTCGATATCAAGCTGCGGGTACTGTTCCAGGATTCGAAGGATCACGGTTTTCCGGCCACCTTTGCGCCGCTACCCAATTTCACACCCGAATACACCCTGAACCGCGCCTTCGACGTGCAGCCGTATGCGACCGACAGCTGGACCATGCCGTCGCTTGATCTTAAGTACTCCGGCAGCGGCTATACGTTCACCTGGGCGAACAGCTACTTCTACCGCCATACGCAGGATGTGGAAGACTCCAGCTACGGCACGCAGCAGATCCTCACCAATAGCCCGTGCCCGCCGAACTTCTACTGCGTGCAGGGACTGCCCGCGCAGCCCTACCTGTGGGATGGACAGCATTACCACGACCAGTACTCGAGTGAGGCGCGCCTTTCCTTCGACCCGATCCACAACGTCAGCGGAACGATCGGCCTTTACTACGCCAACACCCACTCGCGCTTCACGATTCCGCCCACCTACGCGCAAGGGCTGACCTCCGCCACGGCGCAGGGTTTCCCGGCGGAGAGCTTTTGCGCGCCGGCCGCCTGTCCGCCGGATGAGATCTGGACGCAGACCAATCCGGGCACCCAGGAGGACAAGTCCATCTTCGGCGAGGTGTATTACAAGTTTCTGCAGAACTGGACCCTCACCCTCGGCGGCCGCGAGTACTGGTTGAACCAGACGGCCGATTACACCGCCGACGGCTTTCTTAACTTTGGTCAGACCCCAAGCGCGCCTGTGTCCAACAGCCAGTCGGGCTTCAACCCGAAGGCTGCGCTGTCGCTGCAGGCGAGCGACTCGACCATGGTGTATGCCTCGGCCTCGAAGGGTTTCCGCGCCGGTGGGGCGCAGTTTAATTTCCCCGGTTGTTCTTCGCAGATCCCCGTTGATGACATCACTCATGTCCGTTCGGACACGCTGTGGACCTACGAGGCCGGCGCCAAGGTGCAGCTGCCGAATCTGTTGATTTCCGCGGCCGCCTATAACATCGAGTGGAGCAACCTGCAGCAGCAGATCGCGCTGGCGTGCGGGTTCTATCTGCAGATCAACGGCAACAAGGCGCGGGTGAATGGCGGGGAGATCGAGGCCAGCGGACACATCGTGCCGGGACTGCAGTTCCGCCTGGGACTCGGCTATGAGGATACCGACATCACCGATCCGGGTGCGCTCGCCTTTGCCGGCGTGAAGGCCGGCACCCGTATCAGCGGCGTACCCGCCTTCACCGCCTCGGTCGGCAGCGTCTACACCCATCCACTAAGCGCCGATACGGACGGCTTCGTGTCCGCTGACTACAGCTACCAGGGCAACAGCATCTCGCTGCTGGTGGGCGGCGACGGACAGGAGGCCCAGCGTCCGGGGTTCGGCCTGGTCAACCTGCGCTTTGGCATCGACCACGGACAGTCCGAGCTCTCGCTCAACCTCCACAACCTCTTCAATGCCAAGCCAAACCTCGGTGACATCGGCTACGTCGGCTATGCGCAGCTCAACGCCGCCGCGGCGGTGATCCCGCAGGCGGCGACCCTGCAGCCGCTCACCGCGACGCTGCAGTACACCAAGTCCTTCTGAGTGAAAGGCTGCGGGCGCTTTAGGCGCCCGCAGCCGCCTGCGTGCCGTTGGCGGCCATCGCCCAGGCGTGCAGCAGTTGCAGCTGCAGGCGCAGCTGCGCGATCTGCTTTTCCGCCGGCCAGTCCTGCGGGTTCGCCACCGCGCTGGCGGTGAGACCATTGATGAAGGTGACCAGCGAGCGCAGCGCGACCTCGCGGGTCGGGGGCGTCCACTGCGCCCACTCGCTCCACGACTGCTCGAGGCAACGCTCGAACAGGCGCATGTATTCGCGATGCACCCAGGCATTGATGCGCTTCATCTTTTTGTCGACGGTCACCTGGCCCCAGAACGTGGTCCAGAACGCGCACTCGGTATGACGGTGCTCGTCCACCGGCAGCGCCTCGAGCAGAAGATCGAGCAGCCCCGCACCCGCATCGGCCTTGGCCGGACGGCTCAGCCGCTCATCGATGCGTCGCAGGATCAGGCGCAGGGCGGCGATGATGATGTCCTGCTTGCTCTCGAAGTAGTGCGCCAGCATGCCGGTGGTGTAGCCCGCCTCGCGCGCGATGCGCACCATGCTCGCCTGGTCGAAACCGTGTTCGGCCACCACGCGGCAGGCGACCAGTGCGATCTCATCCCGGCGCTGCGCGTGATCGACGATCTTGGGCATGGTGTCATGTTACCGGATCGTCGGGGTCGAGACCCAAGTCCGCCGCCGCGGCGCGCCCGCGCTCCTCCTCCAGGTCCATGGAGCGGCAGGCGATAAGGTAAACGCCTGCCGACACCGGCAATCCCACCAGCATGGCGATGTCGGCGCCCCCCAGTGCGCGCGCGATGGGCCCGGTGTACATGCCGGAGCTGAAGAAGGGGATCATCACCACGAAGCCGATCAGGTAGGCGCTTAAGCCGCGCCAGTTCCAGCGCCCGTACATGCCGTGCGGGTTGAAGATCTCGCGGATCGAGTAGTGGCCCTTGCGCACCACGTAGAAGTCGATCAGGTTAATCGCGGTCCAGGGCGTGAACAGGTACAAGAGCAGGGAGAGCAGATCGTTGAAGCGGTTGGCGAAGTTGCTGGAGGAACTGAGCGCAATGGCGCAGCTCGCCAGGAACACCAGCAGCAGGCTTGCCAGGCGCTTGGCCACCGTGCACACCAGTGGCTTCACCGTGTCCGCCACGCTCAGCAGCGTGAGCGAGCCGCCATAGAAGTTGAGCGCGGATATGGTGATCAGGCCGAGCAGCGAGCTGAACAGCAGTACTCTTCCGAGGCCGGGGAACACGGCGTCGGCCGCGCTTTCCATCGCCGCGGCGACATCGAGCCCGGGCGCCGCGGCCGCGGCGACCGAGCCGACCAGCATCATCCAGCTGCCGCCGATGAAGGCGCCAAGATAGGTCCACCAGAACGAGGCACGCACGCCCACGTCCCGCGGCAGGTAGCGCGAGTAGTCGGACACGTAGATCGACCAGCTCAGCTGGTAGGAGGCGGCGGCGAACAACTGAGCGAGGAAGGGCGCCGGGCGAAAGGCATGCACGTCCCATGGCTGCCCGGGCAGCTTCAGAAACAGCAGCGCGCCGACGGAAAACACCGACAGGATTGCGATCATGAGGTAGGCGCAGCCGCGCTGCGCCAGGTGAATCTTGTCGTAACCGACCACGGCCAGCGCCAGGGCCAGCAGCGCGAACACTACCATCGCGGTGGCGGAGGTCGGGGCGATCGGCGAGGCGAGCTGATGCAGTGCCTGGGCGGCCAGCACCTGATTGAAGGCGTTGAAGCCGACATAGGCGACCATGGCCACCAGCCACACCAGCAGCGCTCCCGCATAGCCGAACTGTGGCCGCGACTGGATCATCTGCGGCAGGCCGAGCTGCGGTCCCTGGGTCGAATGGAAGGCCATGAAGAAGGTGCCGAGCACGCACCCCAGGATCACCGCGAGCGCCGTCCACAACAGGTTGCCCCCGAGCGTGATACCGAGCACGCCGACCGCGAGGGTGGCCAGGTGCGCATCGCCCGAGAACCAGACCGGCCACAGGTGCCAGACCTTGCCGTGCCGCTCGGCGAGGGGCACATAGTCGATCGAGCGCGTTTCGATGAGCGTGCTGCTGGCCATGGGCTTCCGCGGGCGCCGTCGCGCAATTATTCTGTTATGAACCGCTCATTATGGGCGGGGTGGGCCTCGGGGCACTACCTCGTAGCCGGCCGCCTTGGGCTCATCGTCCACCATCTGGGCCGGAAAGCCCTCGCCCAGTACCCGCACGCCGCAGGCGTCCTCGAGTCGCCGGATGATGTTTGGCGAGAACTCGCGCGCTCCGTAGCGGCGCTCACCGTCACGGAATATGCCGAGCACCAGCGGCGAGAGTTCCAGCGGCACCTTGTGCTGCCTGGCGAGTGAATCGAAGAGTCCCACGTCCTTGATCACCAGATCCATCGTGAAGTTGATGTCGCGGCTGCCATTCAGGATGACCTGCGATTCGGTCTCGTGCACGAAGGAGTTGCCCGAGGAGATGCGGATGCCCTCGTAGGCGGTGTTCAGATCGAGGCCGGCGACCTTGGCGACGGTCAGCGCCTCGGCGAGCGCAACCAGATGCACCGTGCACAGATAGTTGGTGAGGACTTTCAGCTTGGAGGCCGAGCCGAGCTCCCCGGTGTGCAGGATGCGCTGGCCGAGTATCGAGAGGATCGGCAGCACGCGCTCGAAGGTCGCGCGGCTACCGCCGGCGAAGATCGAGATGTTACCCGTCGCGGCGCGGTGACAGCCGCCCGATACCGGACACTCGAGCGCATGGGCGCCGCGCGCATGAACGGCCGCCGCCAGGCGCTGCACCTCCGCGGGGTCGGTGGTGCTCATCTCGAGCCAGATGCTGCCGGGAGCAAGCCCGCCGAGCACCCCGTCCGCACCCTCCATGACCTCGGCACAGACGCTGGGTGAGGGCAGGCAGGTGATCACCACATCGACCGCCTCGGCGAGTGAGCGCGCGGAGCGGGCCGCCTTGGCCCCGCGCGCGGTGAGTGCTGCGACCCGCTCAGGCTCGACATCGCGCACCGTCAGGTCGAGGCCGTGACTGAGCAGGTTGCCGGCCAGCTGACTGCCGACATTGCCGAGGCCGATGAATCCGATGCGCAGGTCCGTCATTGGCAACTCCGCTGAGCGGGTGGGCGAGCCGAACGGTGTGGGGCGGCGCAAGCTCGTCAGACAAGGCACCACCGCTGCCGCTCGAGTATGCCTGCGGCGCTGCGCCTGCGACATCGCGCGCCTGCCTGGGCTAGTGCGGCGCCGTCGTGGTCGGTGAGCTCGTCGCGCTGGCAGGAGTCGGCGTGGCTGCGGCCGCGGCAGGGGCCGGCTGAGCGGCGCTCGCGGGCGCCTTCATGTCCTTCGAATGCGGATCGCAGCCGAGATCAAAATCGCGGCTGGCCGCGAGCGCACCGGTCTCCAGGTGCTCGCAGGAGGCCACCCGCTTGGGTTGCTGCGTGAGTTCCTTGCTGGTGAGAACCCAGCGGCTGCTCACCCATAGCTGCCCGGTGCCGCGCCCGCACGCCGCATCGTTGGCAAACTGCACCAGACTGTCGCGGAAGCAGCCGACGATCGTCAGGGGCTGGCCTTTCGGGCTCAGGGTGCTCCAGGCAACCGTGCAGGCCGGATGAAAGCCGCGCGCCGGGTCACCCGAGAGAAGGGGCAGCGGCCGATCGCGCGTGCGTGGCCCGAGAATGAGATTGTCGGCCGCCGCGCACGCGGTCTCGGTCGGCGGCGCCGGCGGCTCATCGGCGCGCACGCCGGGGGCGCTCACGACACAAAGGAGCGCACTCAACAGGGCGGGTTTCATGGGGCGCCTCCTTTGGCGCAGCGCTCGATGTACAGCTGATCCACCTTGCGGCCGAAGTCCACGATGGCCGCATGTGCAAGGAAGTAGCCGAACGCGGAGAAGGAGAGGTAGCCGAGCCAGTCGCCCGGGGGCAGGCGCAGCCAGCGATAGCCCACCCAGATGGCGAGCGCGATGACCGCCAGCGACAGGCCCATCGCTCTGAGATACAGCGTGAGAGCCTGCGCGCGCACATGGATCTCGGTCTTGGGGGCAACGCGAAGTTCGATCGCCACCAGGGCGATGACGGTCAGGACCACGGCGATCAGCTGCAGCGACTTGAAGGTCGCGAGCAACAGCAGCACCACGCTCACGACGAGCACCCACACCGGCGTCGGCCAGCGCGCGAGCACCGGGGCGATCCAGGCGCGCGCCTCGGCCGAGATCGCAAACGCCCCCCGATCCGTTGCGTGCAGCGCCTGCAGCCGACTCTGTCGCCACTGGAAGATCACGGCGAGTACCCACAGCACCAGCAGGTCGTAGCCGTAAAACGCCAGTCTCGGACTGCGGTAATCCTTGCGCACCTTGGGTTGGCCGTGGAATGCCAGGAGGTTCTCGAGTGCAACCGCGTGATAGTAGACCCCGGGGAGCAGGGTGTGCATCGGGGTCGTGACCAGATCTCCGGTACCGCGGAAGTTGCCCCCCACCAGCAGGAAAGCCCCGTCGGCCACGCGAAACAGCGCATCGTTGTCCACCCCCAAGGAGGGGTCCTCCGCGGGGCTCAGCAGGGCGCCCGCGAACAGGGTGGGCACGGGCGGGCAGGCGGACTCGCGTGGCAGTGCGGGCTGATTGAGAATGGCCCGGAACGGGGAGGTGCGCTCCAGGCAGGCGGCCTGTGACCAGCGCTGGTTGAACGGATCCCCGTTCGGTGACCACGCCAGGTCATAGCCCGAATCGAAGCTCTGCCCGCCGTCGAGTCGCTTCAGGCACGCCGCCGGCGAGCGCTCGGTGTCGCAATACATCCGAACCGCGGCACTGGGGATGCCGGAGCCGGGAGCCGCGTTGGCGTCGGCGCGCTGCTCGAACGGGTAGCGACGGCTGACGAAGTCCGAGCCGTCGACCTGACGCACGACCGAAACCGGCGTGAAGACGTCCGCGGTGCGGATCAGGGCGCCCTGCGGGTCGCGGCAGCCCACGGTGTCCATCGGTTTGAGGTCATCGGGGGCCGCGATGGCGAGGTAGAGCGGAATGTGGTCCCGGCGCAGCTGCGCGGCGACGCCGAGCAGGTCGCAGGTGTCCTGGTGCGAGGCCGGGTCGATCAGCAGAAAGTCGAGCAGGATGGCGCGCGGCCGCAGCACTTCGAGCTCGGCGAGGAACTGCGCGTGAAACTCCACCGGTACGGGCCAGCGGGCGCCGCGCAGCGCCAGTGCGTGCTCATCGATGATGACGACGACCGCGCGCGGCGGCGCATCCGGTGAGCGGGCGCTGCGGCCCGTCGGGCGCGGATACAGCCACGCCTCATCGCCGAACCAGGCATACACCAGGTCCTGCGAGAAGCGCCGGCTGGCTGAGGCGGTTCCATACAGATTCAGATTAAGGAAAAACAGCGCCACCGCCGCCAGCAGCAGGCTGTGCAACGCGGCCTGCAGCAGCGGCGAGCGCGCGGCGGGGGGGGTTGCGGCGCTCGTTGCAGGGTCGCTGCTCACGGCGCCTCCGTCTGGGCCAAAAGAAAATGGCCCGGCAAATCCCCGCCCGCACCGGCCGCCGCCGTCGCCTCACCCCTCGGCGCCGGGCGGGCGGAACATCCCATTGACATGACTTGATGCTGTCGTATGCTGGAGTCTGAAATCAAGTGCATCCGACGCAGCCGGGTGCCACGGGCGGTACCCTAACGACAATTTCCGCACCGGGGGAAGCAGCGGTAAAAAAGCGAGACAGCGGGCTGGGGCCGACACGCCGCGGCCGAAACTCGTGGAGTGTGCGCCATGACGGAGATTAGACGCGTTTGCCGCCAAGCCGGTGCGGCCGGGCAACTCATGCTCCTTGTGGGGTTTGCCGCTTTGGGCTCGAGCGGCGCACTGGCTGATGCGCCGGCCGTCCTCGACAGCCAGAGCATCGTGCGAAGTCTCACCCCATCCTCCTCGCCCTCCGCCGGTATGACCCGCGGCTTTACGGTGGCCGCGCGTCCGGCAGCCGGCGGGGCGGAGCACAAGGTCGACCTCGACATCCGCTTCGCCAACAACAGCACACAGTTGAGCGAGTCGGCGCACTCGCAGCTGGCCGAGCTCGGCGCGGCCTTGAACTCCCCGCAGCTCGCCCACACCCGCTTTCTGATCGCGGGACATACCAGCGCCACCGGAGCGGCGGAGTACAACCGCAAGCTGTCCGAGTCGCGGGCGCAGGCGGTGCGTGCCTATCTGCTGCAGCAGTTCAAGATCCCGGCGGATCGCATCGAGGCCACCGGCTATGGCGCGTCGCGCCCCTTGCCGCAGTTCCCGCCCGAGTCGATTCAGCAGCGTCGGGTTGAGATCACCCCTTTGCCTCAGCCTTAAATTCAGGACGGCGTGATGAAGACACTCAAGGGGATCGCACCGCTCGGTGTGCTCATGTGCGCGGCGCTTCTCTTCGCAGCTCCGCTTAAGGCCGCTCCGCGGGCACTCCTGATCGGTGTGGGCAATATCCCGGGCCACGAGCTGCCGGCCATCGATCTGGACATCGACAACATGAAGAAGGTCGCCGCGGTGCTGGGCTTCGCGCCGGATGACATCAAGGTGCTGTTCGGTGCGCAGGCGACCTACGCCAACGTCAAGGGGGCGCTATCGAGCTGGGTGCGCGATGGAGTTGGCCCCAACGACCGGGTGCTCATCTACTTCAGCGGTCACGGTACGCGGCTGCCGGATCTGAAGCCCGGCAGCGACTCCAAGGAAGATGACGCGATGGTGCTGTATGACGTGCAGCCCGGCAACGTGCAGGGCCATGCGACGCTCAAGAACGTCCTGATGGGACGCGAACTCGGCGAGGCGATCGCTGCGATCCCGAGCCAGGACGTGCTGGTGATGGTGGACGCCTGTCACAGTGGCGCGGCCACCCGCGACATCTCGCTCGGCAACATGCGGCTGGGCGTGGGCTCCGGAGTGAGGAAATTCTTCTCCTACCCGGGCATGCCGAACCAGAATTCCACGCGCGCGCTGAAAGTACCGCTGTCGGACAACTATGCCTCGCTCTCGGCGGCGAAGGACGATGAGTCGGCGATCGGGACCGAGCAGGGCGGCCTGTTCACGCTCGCCGTGTCCGGGGCGATCATTGACGCCTCGCGCAACGGCCAGCATCCCTCCATCGAGGATCTGCGCAGCGTGGCCACCACCTTCATCGCCGGACGCACCGACAAGGATTCGGTGTTCCATCCGGTGGCGGATGGCAACCAGCAGCTGATCAAGGGCGCCATCGACGTGGTTCCGCTTCGCAACGGTCACGGGCCCACCTGGCAGGCGCTGGTGGCGGATGCGGGCAAGGGCGAGCCGATGAAACTCTCCGGCGGCTCGCCGAACATGAAGGTCGGCCAGCAGATCGTTCTCGATGTGACGCTGCCGCGGGACGGCTACCTCAACGTCGTGGCGGTCGACAGCCAGGACCGTGCGACGGTGCTCTATCCGAACCAGTACAACCCGAAGAACGACGTCAAGGCGGGGCGCTTCGTGTTTCCGAGCGCCGATATGAAGTTCGTGCTGCGCGCCTCTGAGCCTTTGGGGCCCTCCCTGATCGTGGCTTTCTTAAGCGACAAGCCGGTCAATCTGCTCGAGTCGGGGATCGAGGGCCGCAACGCCGCCGGCAAGATGGAGTCGATGTTCACCGAAGTCTCGGCGAAGGGCACCCGCGCCATCACCGTCGAGGCGCGCGAGAGCAAGGTGGCGGCGGGGCAGCTGCTGGTCAACGTGGGCGCGGCACACTAAGGAGCACCGCATGTCATCATGGTTTCGTCTGCCGGCGCTGGGCGCCGGGATTTTGGTGGTCACGATCACAAGTGCCGCAGTGGGCTCCGGATTCGAGCTGCTGTCCAAGCGCGAATACCAGTCGGAGCTGGACAAGCGCGCAGCGGCCCCCCAGGCCCCGCTGGTCCTCAAGGGTGCTGATTTCAACGCGCCCGTCATCACGGTGGTCAGCCCCGATCGCAGCGGGCCGATCAAGCCGCCGGTCGATATCGATCTGGAGTTCAAGCCGGCGCAGGGCGCCAACGTCGACGTCGGCACGCTGAAGATTTTCTACGGCTTCCTGCACCTCGACATCACTCAGCGCATCCTGCAGGCCCCCGGCGTGCAGGTTTCAGCGGCCGGCCTTAAGGCGAGCGGTGCGCGGCTGCCGAGCGGCAGCCACAAGCTGCTCATCCAGGTCGCAGACAATCTTGGCCGCACGGCGCGGCAGCCCCTGGAATTCGTCGTCCAGTAGGCACGCTCGGATGAGCAGGGTAGGACGATGGGCGTCGAGGGCACGGACGCTGACGTGGCTGTGCGTGGTGCTGGCGGTGCCATTGTCCGCCGCCGCGGCGGACTCGCCCGAACGGGCCCCGCTGGCGTTTTCGCCGACCCGCGCCGTGCTGGTGCTGATGACCGGTTCGCAGGCCTCGCAGGCACTCTCCGAGCATCGGCCGCCGAAGGTTGATGCGGGCAGCGCGCAGGAGGGGGAGCTGCTCAAAGAATGCGCTAACGGTGAAGCGCAGCGCTCGCAGTCCTCGCGCTTTTTTCTGCTCGCCATGGCCGGGCAGGCGTGGCACATCCTGTTTCACCCGCTGGCGGTCAGCGTTCACGATGAGCTGTTGAAGTATTCGCGCGTTTCCGGGGCCACCGCCAGCGGTGATTACTACCGGGCCGCCGACTCCGCGGGCACCGCCGCCCCGCTCAACAATCGCATCAGCTGCGTACGATTTACGCGCTATGCCGGCGATTCGGGCGAGGAGGTCGCGCTGGATTTTGTCGCGAGCGTGCGGCTCGACCCGGAGCATGATGCCATTCGCCTTCGTCCGCTGCGGCTGTTCATCGGCCAGGCGGATGCCAAGAGCGCGACCGGACGTTACGCGGTCGCCGTTTCGGTGCGGGCCGAGGCGGTATGGCGCGACGAATATGCCGGACATCAGGGCACGATCTTTGAGCAGACCGTCGCCACTGAAGCGGTCGATTTGAAACCTGGCGCGTTCCTTAAGTACTACCCGACCGACGCGGCCAGCGGCACGCGGGTTCCCATCGTTCCCATCTCATTCGGAACGGATCGCAGTCAGGACTTCGGCCCGGCGCAGTTTGGGGTCAACGTGGCGGAGCTCGGAACGCCGCCCGCAACACTTGAACTGCTGTCCGAAATGCTGCCCGATCCGAATGAGAAACTCAGCCAGCTGGTGATCGCCGCCGCGCTGGCCGGCGCGGGGGTGCATTGATGAGGCCGCTGGCTGTGGGCATCGCCTCGCCCATGCAGTGCTCTTTGCTGCGGCGTTGTCTGGTTATGCTGCTGCTGCTGGGCGGCACGCAGGCGGCCGAGGCGGCCCACCGCCTGGCGCTGGTCATCGGCAACGATTCCTATCAGCACGCCGAGGTGCTGCGCAACGCCCGGGCGGATGCCAGGGCGGTCGCCGCATCGCTGCAAAGCCTGGGATTCACGGTCACCCTGAAGCAGGATCTCACGCTTCAGCAGATGAAAGTCGCGCTGCGCGCCTTCAAGGCATCGGTCGCCGGTGGCGATGAGGTGGTGTTCTACTTCTCGGGCCACGGGGTGCAGTTCGGCGGAACGAACTACCTGATCCCGGTGGATCTGGTGCCGGAGAACGAGGAACAGGTGGCCGACGATGCCATCGGCCTGCAGCGCGTGCTCGATGACCTGAGCGAGCAGAAGGCGCGCTTCTCACTCGCCATCATCGATGCCTGCCGCGACAACCCCTTCAAGGGCTCCGGCCGCGCCATCGGCAAGCGCGGTCTTGCGCCGGTGCAGGCGGCCACCGGTCAGATGGTGCTGTATTCCGCTGGTGCCGGTCAGGAAGCGCTCGATCGCCTGGGTGGCAGCGACAGCGATCCGAATGGGTTGTTCACGCGCATCCTCATCAAGGAGATCAAGAAGCCGGGCGTGCCGGCCAATCAGCTGCTCAAGAACGTTTCATATCAGGTGGTGCAACTCGCCAAGGGCGTCAACCACGACCAGGTGCCGGCGCTCTATGACCAGACCATCGGCGACTATTACTTCGTGCCGAAGGGCCAGGTCGCCGCCCCGCTGCAGCCGGCCGCAGCCTCCGCCGACACCATTCACGTGGAGAGCGCAGGCGAGCTCGAGCAGGAATTCTGGAACCGCATCAAGGACAGCACCGACCCGGCGGATTTCTCCGATTACACCAAGCAGTACCCGCAGGGCGCTCATGCGGCCGAGGCGGCGCTGACAATGCGCCGGCTCAAGCGCGCTGCCCAGCAAAAAACCAGTGCGCCAGCGCTCGCCGATGCGGCCGCGCAGCCGGTGACGCGGACCAAGTCGCTGCCGGTTTCAGAGAGCTCGGCCGCCCCCGTTACTGCGCCGGCGCCCGCGAGCCCACCCCCGGCGCAGGCCTCGGGCAGCGCCGTTACGCCGGGATCCTACGGCGGATACACGACCGACTACAGCATTCCCGGCGCCAGGGTTCTCGGCCGGCTCATGCTCGGCGACAACGGACAGTTCGTGTATCGGACCGATACAGGGGCCACCGTTCGCGGAACGTTCGATCTGTCAAATACCGATAACGTCACGGGCAGGGCGGTTGTCACGTTGGGCAACGGCAATTCCGCGCGCATGCTCATCCAGGGACGGATCGCGGGGGGGAAGCTGCTCGCCCAGTACAAGGATGAGTGGGGCTACAGCGGCGACATCGTGTTGGATCTCAGCAATCCACACTAGGCCCCGGCAGGATTGCCGCCCGGCAGCTGCAACTAAGGGCAACGGCCGTTATGGTCGATACTTCCCCACAGCTGCCCCCTAGCCACGCCGGAAGAGGAATCTGTGCCGATGCTCGAACCCCATGTACCCGAGGAAGCCATCCACTCCTGGAAGGGCTTCCTGGTTCACATTGCCGCGATCGTCATAGGGCTCCTGATTGCGGTCGCCCTGGAACAGAGCGTCGAGTTTTTCCACCACCGGCACCAGAGGCTGCAGCTGGAAGAGCAGATGCACGAGGTGCTCGAGGACAACACGCAAACCATCGCGGTTGACACCAAGCAGCTGACTGCCTTGCGCGCCTATCTGGTCGAGCTGCAGACCGCCGTGGCCGCACGTCGTCACGGGCAATCGCTCCCCGCGGCACCGACCGGCAATAATCCAGGCGTGTTGATACGGTTGCCAAGTCTGGCACCCTACGAGGCTGCAAAGGAGAATGGCACTGTTGCCTTACTGAGCAGTCAGCGAATCCGACTCTACAATCGCCTCGCCTTGCAGCGCGACTTGTTGAGGGGTGTCTACGATCACTGGTTTGAGGATCTTGCCGCCATGGATGCTTTCGTAAAGCGCTTCGACTATTCAGCCGGCAGCACCCTGCGCGGTAACTTCGACCTGGCCGCGCTCTCGCCGGCGGAGCTGACCGAATACCAGGCACTCATCGCTACCACCCGCAGCCGGGTGGAATGGATGATCAGGCGGATGCATCTGATGGCCGTGGAAGGTCGAGCAATTCTCGACGGTGCTCGCGATGAGAGTGACTTGGCGAAGGCCGTCTTTGCCTCACCGGAGGCGGACTCCGGCGCTAGCAGTGCCGGGCCGCCCGTATCCTCAGCGCCGAAGTAGCCGCAGTTAGCGCCCGTCTTGAGGCGCAAGCGGCGACATCGTGCTGGATCTTAGCAAGCCGCTGTAGGGTCGACGGATTTCACGCCAGCTGAGGGCGCCGTACTGCGCGGTCATCGACGCATGCGATCCAGCCGGCAAAGGCCTCGACAAACGTATCTCAAGGGTTGGCCGATCCCGGTTCCAGCGGAAAATCGCCGTAAGTCGTCCCGCCTCACAGCTCCACGCGCTCGCTTTGTTCCTGCTTCGCTCGTTCGAGCGCAGCGTTGATCTCAGCACCCAGGATGACGAACAGACTCAGCAGATAGAACCACATGAGCATGACTACCACGCCGCCGAATGCTCCATAGGTTTTGTCGTAGAACGCGAAGGTGCGCACGTAGAGTGTGAGCAGCCCACTCACGGCCAGCCAGAAAGTGGCTGCGACGCCGGAGCCCCAAGTGATCCATTGCCAGCGCGCGCGTTCGCGCGCCGGCGCAAAGTGGTACACGACATTGAGTCCCGCTACGGCGAAAACCCACAGTAACAGCCAGCGCAGCACCGTCACCGTCACCTGCACCCAGGCGCTCCCGCCCAGCACCTCAAGCGCCAGTGGCACGACCAGGCCGAGCAGCAGCATGACGATGAAGCCGATGATCACGCCGGCGGTCAGCAACAGAGACATCAGCATCTGCACGAAGAAGCCACGTTGCGCAGGGGTTTCATAGGCAATGCTCGTGACGGTCATCAGCGCGCTCATCGTGAGGCGCGCGCTCCACAGCGCGATGAGCAGTCCAGCCACTGCCGCGACGGTCAAAGTACCGTGATCGTGGGCGACGACATTTTGCAGCTGAGTCTTGAATATGCCCCAGACACCGGGTGGCAGAATGCCGGCGAACACCTTTATGTGCTGGATGGCCTGGTCGGGGGTGGCAAACAGTCCGTAAATCGACACTGCCGCCGCCAGACCCGGGAAGATCGAAAGCAGGCCGTACATCGCAATTCCGCCCGCGAGCAGCGCAGCGTTATGGCTACTTAGTCTGTGCGCCACCCCCACGCTCACCTGCCACCACCGCGGGCCATGGATATACGGCTGAATGGCGCTGCGGCCGCCGGTTGTGAAAAGGACGCTCACGTCGGCTCCGACAGTATCCCCATTTGACAGTCTGCGCTGCTTGCCTGCCCGCCGCTGTCGGCACGAGGCTGATTCAGAGACGCGTTTGTCCTACTGCCCCTACGCAGGGGCCGGGACTACAGCGCCAGCTGGACGGTCCGGAGCGCGCCTGGGGCGAGTCCGGCGGCAGCTCTCGCCTAGAGGTCGAAGGCGTGCCAGATGCGCAGCACGGCTCTTTGGGAAATGCCGAGTTCTGTCGCGAGACGCCGACTGCTCCAGCGTTCGCCGTGCGGCGGATGCTCATGAAGGGTCTTGGCGAGCACCGCTTCGACCAGCTCATCGCTGATCGAGCGCGGCGCGCCCGAGCGTGGCCGATCGAGCAGGCCATGCACTCTGCGCATTGCGAAGCGGCGTCGCCATTTGCCGACTGTCTGCGTTGTTACGTTGAGCAGCTGCGCGACCTCGCAATTGGTACGGCTGCCGCGGCAGTGGAGTACGATGCGCGCGCGCAAGGCCAATGAGCGCGCGCTACGGTGTTTGCGCGCCCAACTCTCGAGCTGGCTTTGCTCCTGCTCGCTCAGCACTATCGGCTGCAACCGCGAGCGAGATTGCATATTGCGCTTCCGTTGGTGCGATGGTTTGTGCATGCCTGATCAACACGCTGCCATCCAACTGCGCAAACCGCAACTGCTTCAATGAATTTGTGACTCAGCCATCGCGCGCGCTGGCGCGTGAATCCACAGTTTTTGCCGTATCGCGCGCGAGTTACGCGCAATCGGACGCGCGTCTTTAAGGCGCGACACATCGACATGAGCGCGCGGCAAGCGTAAACAACAGCGCGGCTGAGCGAAAACCAGCTGAGGGAAAATCAGGATTCGCAATCTGCAGGAGGGGGGAGATATGTATATTCGCCAGATGGGTGCCGCGCGCACCCACATCGCAGTGCTCTTGTGCGCAAGCCTGCTCGCCTCCGCAGCGGCCTTCGCGCAGGCCAGGGACCCGGGAGTTCGCCAGGCGCCCACCGACGGCGGTCCGCCGGTGCCGCTGGCGGGCACCAGCTCTAACGAGATGGGCTATTTTCTAGACGGCGCGAGCCGTTTCGAAACGGTCGAAGTGGTGTCCGGCGCCGTACAGAACGGTACGCTCAACCAGGGCAACGGACTGGGACCGCGGTTCAATTCCAACCAATGCTCGGGCTGTCACGCTCAGCCGTACGTGGGCGGATCCAGTCCCGCCGCCAACACGCTGTTCAGCGTTGTAAACGCCGAGGGCGCAACGAACCAGATGCCGTGGTTCGAGGCGCAGAATGGCCCGGTACGTGAAGCCCGCTTCGTTCAATCCAACGGCGTCGCCGACGGCGGAGTACACAACCTGTTCGTCGTCAGCGGACGAAGCGATGCGGGGACCTGCAGCATCACGCAGCCCTCCTTCACACCCGCAGGCAATCCGGTGACCGGCCAGGGCGGCAATCGGAATATCGTGTTCCGCATCCCGACGCCGGTTCTGGGCGGAGGTCTCATCGAGGCGATCCCCGACTCGGCTATTCTCGCCAACCAGGCGGCCAACACCGCGGCCAAACAGCGGATCGGCGTGCGCGGTCACCCCAATGCCATACAGGGCGGCACCACCAACATGAGCGCGAACGATGGCACGATCACGCGCTTCGGCTGGAAGGCGCAGAACAAGTCCCTGCTGATGTTCGCCGGCGAGGCCTACAACGTCGAGATGGGCATCTCCAACCAGCTCTTTCCACAGGAGCGCGATGAGACACCCAACTGCCAGGGCGGTCAGGCAAGCCCCAACGACACCGACAATTTCCCGCAGCCCGGCACGCCGGTACTGACCACCGCGGTGCTGTCGGACATCGAGGCATTCGCAGACTTCATGCGCCTGCTCGCCCCCCCGACACCGGCGGCGGCGACTGCATCGACGACACACGGCAGCGCGCTGTTCGCAAGCGTCGGCTGCTCCTTGTGCCACACCCCGACGCTGATGACCGGCAAGGCAATCGCCAGTGGCTCCTACCAGGTGCCAAGCATGGCGCTGTCGAACCAGCCGGCGAACCTGTTCTCGGATCTGCTCGTGCACCACATGGGCATGGGACTGGCCGATGGGATTAGCCAGGGCCAGGCCGGTCCGGACGAGTTTCGCACGGCTCCGCTCTGGGGCTTGGGCGAGCGCGTGTACTTTCTGCATGACGGCCGCACCAGCAATCTGATTCAGGCGATTCAGGACCACGCCAGCCCCGGCAGCGAGGCGAATCAGGTGGTGCAGAACTATCAGTCGCTGAGTGCCTCAGATCAGCAGGACCTGATCAACTTCCTGCGCTCTTTGTAGCACTGTCCCAGTACTGTTCCATCTTGCGGCGCATTGCCGCATCGGGGAGCCGGCCACGGCCGGCTCCCTGGTTGTCCTCCAGATGGATGAGTTTGGTCGAGCCCGGAATCGCACAGGTCACCGCCGGGTGCGAGATGACGTATTTCAGGAAATACTGCCCCCAGCTGTTCACGTCGATCTGCGGCGCCCAGTCCGGCAGCTTCCGATCGGCGGCCTGCTCGAACAGCGAAGAACGTCCGAACGGCAGATTCACCAGCACGGCAAGCTTGCGCTCCAGCGCCAGCGGGAGGACCGCCTCGGCCGCCTCGCGGTTGGCGAGCGAGTAGTCCACCTGGATGAAATCCAGGGGATAGCTGCGCATCACGCTCAGAAGCTCGGCGTGTTGACTGCCGCGCGAGGTCGTTACGCCGATGTAGCGGATCTTGCCGGATTTCTTCCACGCCTGCAGGGTCGGAATCAGCTCCGCCACGCCATCGAGGTTGTGAACCTGCAGCAGATCGAGTCGCGCGGTCTTCAGCCGCTGCAGCGAGCGCGCAAAACTGTCCGCGCCGCCACTGCCCACGAGCTTCGTCGCGATGAACATCTTGTCACGCGTACCGAGGCTCTCGAGCGCCGCGCCGATCAGGGCCTCGGCATCGCCGTAGGCGGCGGCGGTATCGATCACCGAGCCACCGAGCTCGACCATGCGCTTGAGTTCCGCGCGGATATCGTCGCTTACGGCGGCGCGGAAGGAATCCGTGCCGATGCCAATGGCGGGAAGCTTTTCCCCGCTCGCGGGGATAGCCTTTCTGATCAGCGCTAGCGAGGAGGCCGGTGCGGCCGGCGTGGCCCGGGCCAGCAGCGCGGCAACGCCTGCCGCCACGCCGCCTTCGATGAGTTCACGTCGTGAAAACACTGGACGGCCATGGCTGGACATGCGCACCCCTTGGCCGAGGTTAGCTCTGGTTCAGGCTCGACACGATTGCGTACTTGCTGGTCGAAGAGGACCCGGCGACGGCGATGGTCAACTGCGCGGGCGAAAGATTCGTGTTGAGGTAGGCCAGCCCGGTGAACTGCACGCCATTCAGCACGGCATAGGTGCCGGTGCAATCCTCGTAAGTGTAAGAGACCTCGTAGATGTCGTGGCTGGTGTCGCTGGTGGAGATCGAGCCGTTCAGAACGCAGCTGTTGGTCGGATTCTGGCTGCTCATCGCGCCATTACTGTTGATGGCGAGCACGGTGCCGCTGGTCGGATCAGTGAAATTGGCATTGACCGAACCGAGCGAGGAGCCGTTGTTGGACTGCGCCTCGAAGGTCAGTGACCAGCTGCCACTGATAGCCGTGTTGTCGTTGGTGGTGAAGCTGAGTGTAGCGGTCAGGGTACTGCCAGTCGTGACGCTGCCGTTCAGCGTGCCGATGCCGTAAGTCGAGCCGTCGCTGAATGCGTTGGGAAAGTCGCTGTAGCCGTCCACGGTGACCGCCAGTGTATTGCCCGACACCTGCGCCGCGCCGGTGAACAGCACTCCGTCGCTGCGAATGAAGGCGGCCTGACCGGCGGAGTTGATCAGCGCGGTTATGCCGAGCCCGCTGACCGAGTCGCTGCCACTCCACACGCCGGTCGCCGAGGCGGTGGTGGTGTCGTTGTCGGAGCCGCTATCGGTGGTCGAGTTGCAGCTGGCAAGTGCGCTCAGCGCCGCAGTGACCGTGAGGATGCTGATGAGCCAGGAATTGCGCATTACAGGTTGGCCTCCCGCCATGACAGGACTCGCAACAGCGGATTAGAGCACCTCTGACTGCACTGCGTTGTGATCTCAAGTAAGCGACTCTTAAGCAATGAGCTGCATCGGCCCGATTCGGTCGCGCTGCGCTGAAATGGCCTGCTCGCGTTGGTGGCTACCAGCGCAGCTACAGGCATCGTTGCCGCGGCCGCCGCTCGCGTCCGGACGCAGTGGAGGCCAGGCGTTACCCCCTGCAGGCGCGAGCACCGGGATGATCTCTCGCCAGGACCGCCGCAGCGCCACCGCCCGCGGCGGGTGGGGCGAGGGGCCTGCCGGCGCAGCGCGGTGGCGCGGGCGGGGGCCGCACCACACACGGCACGCAAATTCGTGCCCTGTCAAATGTGTGAATGGCCGCTTAGTTCCGTACTGAGCCCGAGAACTGCGTCACGCCCGGACAGATTTTTCTGGCTGGCGTCGCCATTTGGCCCCAGATTGACGGGTGCGGCTGCCGCCGGCAGCGCTGCACCCATCCGATGTGGATACACAACTAGAACCTGCACAATCGATTCGGCTGGCGGCGACTCCTCGCTGGGTTGATCGGCTCTTTCTCGGGCTGGTGATTTATGTCGCCACCTGTGCGGCGTGGATGCTGACCGGTTTCGGTGGGCCCGGGATCACGCACTATGTCGGCCTGCTGTCGGATGCGCCCGCAGAACTTGCCGGCATTCTGATCATCGCCGCCACGGCGCGCCATACGGCGCGCGGCCCGCTGCAAACCGCATGGATTGCGATGGCGACCGCGCTCGCTTTGTATCTGGTCGGCGTCGTCATCGGCGTCAGCTCCTGGCTGTGGGATAAGGATCCGTTTCCAGGCCCGGCCGACATCTTCTATTGCGCGTTTTATCCGATCCTGGCCGTGTCCATACTGTCTATGATCCGGGCCACGGCGGTCAGGGTCTTGTGGCTGCAGCTGTCGCTGGATGCGACGATCTTCGTCGTCGGCTTCGGCGCGTTCTTCTGGTTTCTTGTACTGCGCCCGGTGACTGCACACACCGAACTCGACTTCCTCAAGCAAGCCCTGAGCGTGGCCTACCTCGGGCTCGATTGCGTGATGCTGCTGATCCTCGGCGTGCTTCTGCTGACGGGTGTCGGGACGGGTGGCGGCCGGCGCGTTCCGCTGCTGCTGCTCGGCGGTTTCGCCAGCATGTTTCTCGGCGACATCCTCTGGTCGCTCGCCAAGGTACGCGGCTACTACCTGCCGGGTCAGTTGCAGGACGTGATGTACCTGTGCTGCTACGTGCCTCTGGCTGCCGCCGGACGCGAACAGATGCGCACGATCGCTTTGCCCGCGCGCGCGACCTCTGCTACCTCGGACGCGCTCGCCCGCTCGCTGCCCTATGCGGCCATGCTGGCCGCGTTTCTGGTGCTGGCGTATTTCAGTCGCGGCGACATAGGCGGACCGGCGGTCGTCATGACCATGATCGTGTTCTCGCTCACGCTGCTTTTGATGGTGCGTCAATCGGTGGGTCTGCGCGAGGACGCCCTGATACGCGAGCGGCGGGCCGCCCGCATGGTCGAGGAGCGTTACGCCTCGCTCATCGCCAATGCCTCCGACGTCATCATGATTGTCGCCCCGGACGGTATCGTACGTTTCGCATCCCCAGCCTCCGAACGCACCCTCGGGCTGCCACCCGAGCAGATTACCGGCAGGAGGCTTGCGGATCTGTGGGCGGGTGAGGACGCGGAAAAGCTGCGCATGTTCCTGACCGAGCTCGCCGCGACGTCCTCCGGAACCGTGGGTCCGGTCGAGTTTCGGATCGATCGGGGCAGCAAGAGGTGCGTATTCGAGAGCGTGGGAAGCAATTTGACCGAGGATCCGGCGGTACGCGGGCTCGCCCTCAACTTTCGCGATATCAGCGAAAGGAAGGCGCTCGAGGAACAGTTGCGGCAGATGGCCTTCCATGACCCGCTGACGCTGCTCGCAAATCGCAATCTGTTCCGGGATCGGGTCCAGCACGCGCTCACCCTGGTGCAGCGCGGACAGTGCTCGGTCGCGGTCATGTTTCTCGACCTCGACAACTTCAAGAACATCAACGATTCGCTGGGTCATGACGCGGGCGACCGCCTGCTGCAGGCCGTGGCGCAGCGTATCGTCAAGACCACCCGCTCCTCGGACACCGTGGCGCGTCTGGGCGGCGATGAATTCGCGGTGCTGGCGGAGGGAATCGACACGGTCGCGGAAATCGAGCGCCTGGCGGATGCACTCATCGAGGCTCTGGATCTGCCCTTCAAACTCGATGGCATGGAGGTGCGCGTTGGTGCGAGTATCGGTGTCGCCCTCTCCAGCGCGCAAGCGGGCGCCGAGACGCTGCTGAGCAACGCCGACATTGCGATGTACCACGCCAAGGCGGCCGGCAAGAACCGCCACGTCACTTTCCAGTCGCAGATGCAGGACAAGCTGCACGAGCGGCTGCGTCTGGAGGCGGACATCGGACGGGCGCTTGCCCAGGGGGAATTCTTCCTGGAATACCAGCCGATCGTCGACCTCGGCACCCGAAGCCTGCTCGGCGTCGAAGCTCTGGTGCGCTGGAGGCACCCGGAGGCCGGCGTGCTGTTGCCCGGAAGATTCATCCAGGTGGTGGAGGAATGCGGACAGATCGTCAAGCTCGGCCGCTGGGTCCTCAAGCAGGCCTGCCGTGATTTCGGCCAGTGGCGCACGGCGGTCGCCGGTGGTGCGGGGCTGCGCCTCGCGGTGAATATCTCCGGCCGCCACCTGCAGCACGGCGAGCTGGTTCACGACGTCGCCCAGGCGCTGCGCGAAGCCGGACTCGAGGCGCGCAACCTTGTGATCGAGCTGACCGAAAGCACGACCATGTACAACACCGATGCCAACCTCGAGCGGTTCCATCGTCTGAAGGCACTCGGCGTGCGACTCGCGATCGATGACTTCGGTACCGGCTACTCCTCGTTGTCCTACCTGCACCGCTTCCCGATCGATATTCTCAAGATCGATCGCTCGTTCGTCAGCCGCCTGACTAATTCGGACAATGGTCCGGAGCTTGCGCGCGCGGTCATCACGCTCGGGGAGACGCTCGGACTTGAGACGGTCGCAGAGGGCATCGAGCTTGAGCCTCAGGTGGCGGCGCTTCTGGCGTTGGGCTGTGTGGCGGGGCAGGGGTTTCTGTTTGCCGCGGCCGGCTCCCTCGAGGAACTCAGCAAGAGCTCCTTCGTCGCGGTGCGCAATGCCTTGTGGACGACGCAGTCCGCGCGCGAAGAGCTTTCCGCGACCGGACGCTACCGCGCACTGCGGGCGTTGGCACGGCGCACCGCCGGCGCCGTATAGAGCTCAGCGCAAGCTTGGTCCGGGTCGCGGCCGGTGCCCGCGGCTGATTCCATCCCGGGTCGCATTGCGGCGCCACGCAGGAGCGCCTTGTGGGGGGCTGCCGACAAGCTGTCGGGGCATCGGTGGGGTTTTGATCGGCGCGTGAGCGAGTAGACTTTCAGTCCGTGAAGGGACATCACATGAATCCTACCGCCAAAGCAGCACTACTCTTCGGGCTCTGCCTCAGCAGTATCGCCGGCGCGCAGGCCGGCGCGCCGGGCGCGGCATCACCGGGAGCGAGCCCTCCGGCCGCGGTGCCCGCACCTCCGCCGGCGGCCCCGCCGGGAGCGACCCCGCCGGGGACGATGCCCGGCAGTCCGCAGAATCCGACTCAGCCGAATGTACCGCCGGGTGCGGTCGTGCCGCCCGGAGCCACTCCGCCGCCCGCACCGGTGCCGCCGGGAACCGTGCCAGCGCCGCCGTCCGTGCCACCTCCGCCGCCGGCACCGCCGCCCGGATAATGAGCGGCGTGACCCCTGGCGGATGATGCTTAACGGCAGGCGGGCGAGTCAGATGAGCTGCAGGTCGCGTGGCGCGACCTGCGGGAAGATCTGCGCACACTGATCGGGTGTGAGCGCCCACAGCGAGCAGAACAGCCCGCCGAGGACGGCCCGGTAGTCGTTGAGAACCGGATAATCGCGGTCCTGGAACAGGTCGGCGCGCTCGAGGCGCTGCTGTTCGCCGGCGATCCTGCCGCCCTTGACCGATCCTCCCAGCACCCAGTAAACAGAGCCATGGCCGTGATCGGTACCGCGATTGCCGTTCTCGCGGAAGGTGCGTCCGAACTCCGACAACACGACCACGACGGTGTTGTTCCACTCGGGCCCGAGTGATTGGGCAAATGCCGTGAGGCCGCGCGCGAGACCGGTGAGATTGCTCGCCAGCGCACCCTGCGCGGCGCCCTCGTTGACGTGTGTGTCCCACCCGCCGATGTCGACGAAACCGATGCGGTAGGTGTCGCGCATCAGCCGCGCCATGCGCTCGGCCTCAAGCTCGAAGCCCTTGATGCTGAGCGCGTCGCGGCTCGAGGTGCGCATTTCGTCCGCCAGCTCCTGCATCGCCTGTGCTACCTGCCGGCGCAGTTCCAGGCCGCTCGCCACGGCGGGCTCGAGCGGGTGACCGGCGTACATGTCGGTGAGGATGCGCACCTGCCGGTCATCGAACGGGGGCTTGCCGACGCTTTTCATCGAGATATTGGCGACGCGCCCCGGCCCCTGAAAGCTCAGTGGCAGCGCGTCGGTGAAGGCGATGGCGGGAAGCTCCGCTTTGCCTGACGACAAGGTGCTGTGCAGTCGTGCGAGAAAGCCCGAGCCATAGTCGCGCGCGCCTCCGGTGGGCTGGCCGAGCTCGATGCTGTCCTGGGTCTCGAAGTGACTGCGCGACAGATCCTGCGTCCCGGCGAACGGCACGAAGGCAACCTGACGTTGCTGATAGAGGGCGCCGATCGAATCGCGCAAGGCCGGTGCGAGCGCCCAGTTCTGATCAAGCGCCAGCGCGCCCTCGTTGAGGGCCGGGTCGGGGCGCGCAATCGCGAGAGTGGGCCGTGCCTCGTAGTAGAAGCCGCTCGAGTAGGGAATCAGCATGTTGGTCGCGTCATAGCCGCCGCGCAGGAAGACCAGCAGGAAGCGCGGGCCGTTGGCGGGGGCGGCATACAGCCGCCCGCCGAGCGTCAGCGTTGCCAGCGCTCCGCTGGCAAGCTGCAGGCAGCGGCGACGGCTCGCAAGCCTACTCATAGTTCATATCCGGCGAGGCCAAGAGGAAGGTATTCCACTCCTGCGGCGAACCGGCCTGATCGAGCGCCGTGCGGGTGTTGGCCGCCAGGAAAGGTTCGATGGCCTCGTAGTACAGTCGGTTCGACAGTTGCGGAAAACCCGTGGCGGGGCCCGCACCCCCATCTTCCAGATCGAACAGGTGGACGTTGCCGTTGCCGATCGCCCGGGCGATCTCGAAGCGGCGACTCATCTGTCCGGGACTCACCCAGTTAGCCGCCGTGAGCGGGTAACCGTCGGGTGTCTGGCGGCCAAACGGGGCTTCACCGAGTGCGTTCAGCCAGTCGTAGAGCGGACGGGTGTTGGTGATGGTGCGCCCGTCGTACGCCAGGCGCACCGCCGAGAGCACGTAACGCATCGGATCCTTGAACTTGCCGTTGCGCGGCGCGCCGAACTCATTCGACAGAAACAAGGTACGCACCGTCGCGGCAATGTCGCCGTCGCTCTTCTGGAAGGTCTGGGCCATCCTCTCGAGCAGCTGCGGCGAGGGCGCATCACCGACAAAGTACGTGGCGAGCTGGCGCGAGATGAAGCGTGCACAGGCCTTGTCACGCACGATCAGCGTCACGGCGTACTCGACCTCGCCGAAGCCCTTGCCTTCGACGCGGTGGCCGAGCAGCACCTTGGGCGCGAAGTCATGTCGCGCCGGATTGAATTCGAACGCTCCCCGGTGCAGGTACAGCTGCTGCAGTTCCGGTTTCAGGTGCGGCGCGGCGCCCGGATTGATTCCGACGCCGGTGAGCACGCGGGCGAGCTGCTGTACGTCGGCCTGGGTGTAGCCGCCGCTGACGCCAAGGGTGTGCAGCTCCATCAGCTCGCGCGCGTAGTTCTCGTTCACATGGCCGGCCGCATTCTGCGCGTTATCGAGGTACTGCAGCATCGCCGGGTGTTCGAGCGTGGCGAGCACCAACTCCCGGAAATTGCCTAGCGCATGCGGGCGGATGGCCTGCTCCTCGTAGTCGGCGATCAACCAGCGCAAATCGCCCTTGTACTGGTAGACGCTGAAATGGTTGAGCCAGAACCAGACCAGCTGCTCGCGCAGCTGATCGGGCGAATACACCGCGCGCAGCAGCTGCAAGCGGATGGCCTGATAGGCGAGCCGGTTGCCCTCATCGTTGAGGGTCTTGCGCGCCTGCTCCTTGTCTGCACCGTCCGCCATGGCGTCGATGCCCTTGCGCCGATCACGCAGCGCCTGCAACGTCGTGGCAGGATCGGGCTGCGAGACCTCGAGCGTGTGGATCTGCGCGGCGATCGGTGCCGGCACTTTCTCCCCCGGTCCCTGCAGCTGTTCTTCGAGGTATCGCTCTTGACCGAGACCGTGGTAGTCAGCGACCACCTCGCTGTCGAGCCCGAAGGTTGCGCGCTCGAGCCACACCGCATCCTCGCGGCGCAGCGCGGTCAGTGGCTGGCCATGAGCATGAGAGGCGTTGCGGGAGGCCGGAGCTGCGCAGGCGGCAAGCCCGAGCGCCGCGACCAAGAGCGCGGCGCCCAGCCTCAACGCGGCGGCTCCAGGTGAGCGCGTTGCCAAGCGGTCGGTCCCCCATGAGGTGGTAGGCATCTTAACGGGGCGACGGCTGGCGCGTTGACCGCCGGCCGTGGCGCAGGCTCGCTAGATATTGCAGGAGACTGTCAGTGTAAGCCAATGAAAAAATTATATAAATGGTGGGATGAAAAGGCCGCGATGGCGCGAGGACTGTCTCGCTCGCCTGAAGTTTCCACCCGTCCCGGTTCGCCTGAGCGCGCGGCGGGATTTTCGGCTCAGCCGGTCAAGCGCAGGTGCATTGCATTCCACCGTGCAGCAGCGAGCCGTGCATTGAGGAGCCGCGTACCGCATCCGAGAGTGCGTTCTCGATCAACATGTGCCTAAGCACAGCGGGTCTGTGCCGCTCGTTGGTGAGGCCGCGAAAGTTGTCCATGTGAAGTTCGACCACGGCCACGGTCGCAATGTAGTGCATCCGCAAGGCGCCTATCGGCCGGAGGCCTTCTACAGCATCACCGGCTTCAGCCTGTACATGTCGCGCAAGTTCTAAAGTAGACTGCCCCCGGCCACACTTTCGGCCATGACGGGCTCCTGTTGCGGAGTCTTCTGAAGGGTACCTGTGACGCCAACTCTCTCGGCCCCGATCGCCTCCGCCCAGCAGTCCCCTCCCATCTCACCCGAGAACGCCGCGAGCCTGCGACTGTTCGTCTTCGCGCTGTTCTTTTTCTTCGGCGGGATCACCAGTCTCAACGATGTGATCATCCCGAAGCTCAAGGCGCTGTTCACCCTGAACTACTTCGAGGCGATGCTGGTCCAGTCGGCCTTCTTCATGGCGTATTTCGTGATCTCGTTGCCCGCCGCTGCGATCGTGCGGCGCCTGGGCTACATGAGAACAGCCGTGATCGGGCTGCTCACCATGACCACCGGGTGCCTGTTGTTCATTCCCGCGTCCGGGTCCGGTCTGTTCGGCACTTTTCTTGCGGCGCTGTTCGTGCTGGCCATCGGGATCACGGTCGTGCAGGTCGTTTCAAATCCCCTGATCTCGCTGCTCGGACCGCCGGCCACCTCCAGCAGCCGCCTGACTTTTGCGCAGGCCTTCAATTCCCTGGGCACGACCGTGTTTCCCTACGTGGGATCGAAGGTGATCCTCGGCGCCGTCGCCAACGTGCAGCCGGCCCAGTTGTCGGCGACCCAGCTCACCGCCTTCCGCGCGCAGGAAACGCACATCATCGAACTCACCTACATCGGCCTGGCCACCGCGCTTTGCGTGCTGGCCGCACTGGTGTGGCGGCGTCGCAGACTACTGCCGGGCCGCATCGTCGATGACGCCACCGGTCATCGCGCGCGCGATCTGCTGCGCCTGCCGCGTTTCAGCTACGGCGTGGTGTGCATTTTTCTCTACGTGGGCGCGGAGGTTGCGATCGGCTCGCTGTTGGTCAATTACCTCATGCAGTCGAGCGTGTTCGGCGTTTCTCCGGAAGAGGCGGGCAAGCATCTACCCTACTACTGGGGCGGAGCGATGGTCGGACGCTTCATCGGCTCCTATGTGCTGCGCATTTTCTCACCGGGCAAGGTACTGGCCAGCGTGGCGAGCTGCGTGATTATCCTCCTTTGCATTTCGGCCAACACCGCCGGCGAGGTCTCCGGCTGGTCGCTGCTGGCCGTCGGACTTTTCAATTCCATCATGTTTCCGACCATCTTCACGCTGGCCTGCGACGGCCTGGGTCCCCGGGCGGCGCAGGCCTCGGGGATCATCTGCATGGCGATCGTAGGTGGCGCGGTGGTGCCCTTGATCACCGGCCACACGGCCGACTGGCTCAACAGTTTGAAGCTCGCGCTGGCCATCCCGGCGGTGTGTTATGCCGGCATCGTGGGCTTCGGTATTTTCGCCCGGAAACCTGCGCGCGTAACCTTCGGCACTTGAACTTTGGTGTTGAGGATTAGTCAGCCCCGCAACGCGCTTCAGTCATCCAGGCTGGCACTCGGCCTCCTCGCGCTGCTGCTGCCGCTCGGCGCGGCGCAGCCACGCACCGCGCCCACGGCGCCTTATCCGGATCCTCCGCAGGTTCTGTTCAAGGAGCTGTTTGTCGCAGTGCAGAGCCAGAGCCTCTATCCGGACGGCAAGACCTTCGTGGATGCGGTGCCGAAACTCGCACCCGAGCAGATCCTGGCTCGCTATCAGGCCGCTCGTCCGGATTCGCTCGAGGCCCTGCGCCACTTCGTCGATGAAAATTTCTCACTGCCCGCTCTGGCCGTCTCCGTCCCCTCGGTCCCCGAGCACAAGTCCGTCACGGCGCACATCGATGGACTGTGGGGCCAGCTGACCCGCACCACCAGCAGCGCGGCGCCTTTCGCCTCTCTGCTGCCGCTGCCGAAACCGTACGTCGTCCCGGGCGGGCGCTTTCGCGAGATCTACTACTGGGATTCGTACTTCACGATGCTCGGGCTGATCGAGAGCGGGCGGCACGAGCTGGTGCAGGACATGGTCGATGATTTCGCCCACCTGATCGATGCCTACGGACACGTACCGAACGGCACCCGGACCTATTACCTCAGCCGATCGCAACCGCCGTTCTTCTTCGAAATGGTCGGCCTTTTGGGGCGCGAGGGCAGTGGCGAGGCCTTCGGTCGCTATCTGCCGCAGCTCAGGAGCGAATACGCATTCTGGATGGAGGGCGCCGAGCAGCTGCAGGCCGGCAGCGCTCACCGGCGCGTGGTCGCCATGCCCGATGGCGCGATCCTCAATCGCTACTGGGACGATCGGGATACCCCGCGCGATGAGTCCTGGCGCGAGGACACCGAACTGGCGCGCTCGAGTGGACGGCCGGTGGCGCAGGTGTTCCGCGACATTCGGGCTGCGGCGGAAAGCGGCTGGGACTTCAGCTCCCGCTGGTTTGCCGACCCCAGGGTGCGCGCCAGCATCGATACCACTCAGATCGTGCCGATCGATCTGAACAGCCTGCTGTTCGGACTTGAGAACGCGATTGAGGCCGGCTGCCAGGCGCGCGGCGATCGCGGCTGCGCCGACGAGTTCGCGCGCCGCGCGCGGGCACGACGCGCAGCCGTCGACCGCTACCTGTGGGATGCCGCGGCGGGCTCGTATCGGGATTATCAGTGGACGCAGCGCGCCAGGATCGCGCGGCTCTCGGCCGCGACGCTCTACCCGCTGTTCGTCGGGCTGGCCTCGCCGGCACAGGCGGCGGCGGTTGCCGCGAGCGCGCGCAAGCAACTGCTCGATCCGGGCGGCATCGTCACGACCCCGCTCGTCACCGGGCAGCAGTGGGACGCCCCCAACGGCTGGGCGCCGCTGCAGTGGATCGCGATCGCAGGATTCACCCGCTCGGATCACAAGCCGCTCGCGGCAGCGATTGCCTGTCGCTGGATGGTCAACGTCGAGGAGGTCTATCAGCGCAGCGGCAAGCTGGTGGAGAAGTACGACGTGGTCAGTACGGGACGCGCGGGCGGCGGTGGTGAATACCCGCTCCAGGACGGCTTTGGCTGGACCAACGGGGTGCTGCGCAAGCTCCTGGTCCTGTATCCGGCCTTCGGCGCCGGCGCTCCCGCAGGCGGATGCCCCGGCGGCGCGGCGCACTAGCGGCGCCGGCCGCCCGGCTGCGGGCCGTCCGTGACGCTAATAGGCACCCGGTCTTGCGACAGGCCGGCGTCGGCCGGACAGGCGGCGAGCGCCGAAGGCGACCAGCTGCCACAGGGCGTGAAACAGCAGCCAGACTCCGAGCGCAAACAACAGCGCGAACAGCAGGCCCTCTCCTGAGAATGAAAAGGTCGGCACCCAGTCGGCGAGGGTTGCGCGCGCCAGCGCCGGATCGGCGTGCAGCGCCAGGTAGTGAAGCTGCTGGACGAGGCTGCCGTGCAGCGCGTCGGCTGCGGCATGTAGCTGCTGAACGCTCGTGACGAGGGCGCGGATGACCGCCCCTTCAGCGTGAAAGGTCGGGTCGGTGCTGCCGAGGTGGTACTGGATGAGCTTGTCGATGTCGCCGTGGTAGAACTGGTCGGCGATCTTTTGCCAGGGCTCAAGATCGAGACGTGCCTGATCCAGTCGACCGCCCAGGCGCTGGCGGTACTGCGAGATGAAACCGGGCACCAGGCCCCCGGCCACCACGGCACCGATCAGGAACAGCCGATCGAGCAAACCCCGCAGTAAGAACATCCCTGCCGCCAGCTTTAGTTCACGCCGCGCATCGGGCGATGGCCCGTAAGCTTGCACGTGCGGCCGCTCAAGGCCAAGTACCTATGCAGCGGAGGCACGGGCCGGGCCTTGAAGTGTTGACCAGGCGATGGGGGCGAGCTTCGGGATCATCCATACCCAGCCGGCGACGCCGAGGATACTGACCAGCGCGGACAGAACGAACGCCGCCTGGAAGTTGTGGGTCTGCTCGACGATGAGGCCCGTCAGCATGGGGGCGATGACGCCGGCAAGATTGCCGATGGCGTTCTGGATTCCTACCCAGCGGGCCGCGGCCGCAGGACCGGCCAGGATCTGCGACATGCCGAAGGCGCCCGGGGAGGAGATCCCGAGCAGGACCTGAAAGACGAAAATGCCCGCGAGCGCCCAGTGCAATGTTCCGAGCCCGATGCACAGCATGCAGGCGACCGAGCCCAGGTGGGCCACCACCATGATCGACTTGTAGGCAAGATCGGCGTGTCCGCGCCTGACCGCACGGTCGATCAGCACGCCGGCGAGCAGGGCGCTCAGCGCATTCAGGATGTAGGCGCTGCCGGTCAGGCTCGCCATCTCGGCGGTCGAGAAGCCGCGCTCGCGCACCAGATAGAAGGGCAACCAGGTCAACATGAAGTAAAAGGTGTAGTTGGTCGAGAACAGGCCGAGGCTGGTGCCCCACAGTGAGCGCTGCCGCAGCAAGGTGGCGAGCGCCGGATCATCGCCGGGCTGCGCATCGGGCGCCTGTCGCGGCACCCTGACCTGCGACCAGGGCAACAGCCACAGCAGCGAGACGGCGCCGAAGATCCAGAACGAGGCTCGCCAGCCGAACTGCAGCATGAGCAGTCCGCCGCAGTAGGCGCCGACCGCGGGCCCGAACAGGTAACCGAAGGCGACGATGCCGTTCGCCGTGCCGAGGCTCCTGACCGGTACCACCAGCGCCAGTATTTTCGATATGCAGGGGAAGCCTGCGCTCTCACCGATGCCGAGCAGCAGACGCAGCGCGAGCAGCGCTGCGAAGGAGTGCGCGAGCCCCACCCCCATGGTGGCGCACGCCCATATGGTGAGTCCCACGGCGAGTACCCGCGGCGCGCCGAAACGATCGGCTACCCAGCCGAGCGGAACCTGCAGCAGGGCGTACGACCAGAAGAACGCGGAGAACAGATAGCCGAGCTGCCTCGGCGAAAATCCGAGCTCGTCCTGGATCAGGTGAGCGGCGGTCGGCAGCGCGCCGCGATCGACGTAATTGATGAACAGGGCCGCGGCCAGCAGACCCACCAGCATCCAGCGAGTGAACGGGGTCAGCTCAGCGGCTGCACGCGGCGCGGTCAACTCGCATAGTCCGCATCATTGCGATCCAGCAGGCGTTTCAGGGCCCGGAAGTGCAGCTCGCAGCGCTCTTCGCCGCCGACCCTGTCGCCCGCCTTGAACTGTGCGGCGGTCGCCGCGACCACTTCATCCGGCAGCACGTGCAGTCTGCCGCCGGTCGACAGTGCCATGACCTGCGTCTGGCAGGCGCGCTCGAGAAAGTACAATCGTTCGAAGGCCTGCGCCACCGAGCGCCCCGTGACCAGCACGCCGTGATTGCGCATCATGAGCACCGACTTGGCACCGAGCGCGCCCGCCAGACGCTCGCCCTCGCCGTAGTCGAAGGCGAAGCCGCGGTAATCGACGTACGCGATGTCCTCGTGAAAGCCGAGTGCGTTCTGGGTTGCCATGAGCAGGCGCGGATCCTCCAGGGCGCACAGCGCGGTCGCGTGCGGCATGTGCGTGTGCAGCACGCAGCGCGCAGCAGGCAGCGCGCGGTGCACCGACAGGTGGATATAAAGCGCCGTGTCCTCGATCAGCCCGCGGCCGGCCACGAGCTTGCCGCCGAAATCCACTTCCATCAGATCGCTGGCTTTCACCTCCGACCACAGCAGCCCGAACGGCGCCAGATAGAAGCGCTCCGCATGGCCCGGCACCAGCAGCGTCAGGTGATTGTCGATGCCCTCGTTGAAGCCAAAGCGGGCGGCCAGGCGGTGGCAGGCCGCCAGATCAATCCGCGCGGCGCGCTCGGCCTCGCCATGCGCCCATACCGGTTCCCGTGACGCGTTCATATGAGGGCCCTGCGCATCTTGATGCGACAAGTCTAGCAGTTCACGCAGAGGTGCTGCGCGTCGCAGCCGGCAAATGGGGGTCTGGTAAGCTTCAGCCGCAATGCAAGCCAACGACCTGGAAGCTCTGCTGCGCTCGCGCATCCCGATTATCGTCGTTGACTCGCGCGATGAGGCGCAGGTACTCAAAGGGCTGATGCGGGCATGCGCGCCGATCAGCGCATCGCTGGCAGCAGCCCGCACAGCCGAGGCGGCCCCACCCCGCGCAGGGCTGCCGCTGTTCCGCTGGACGGTAACCGACGGCCTTAAGCGGCTTGATGTGGAGGTCGGCCCACCCCAGCGCACGGTCGCCGAGCCGCCGGACATCCTCAAACACATCCGCGCGACGACACTGGCCGGTGTCTACGCCCTGCTGGACTTTCACCCCTACCTGCACGATCCGACCATCGTGCGCTTACTGAAGGATATTGCCCAGGACTACGACCAGTGTGCGCGCACCGTGGTGCTCATCAGTTACGAGTGCGAGATTCCGCACGAACTGGAGCCGCTGACGGCAAGACTGGTGCTGCCACTGCCCGATCGCAACGAGCGACGGCAGCTGGTGGAGGCCGTGGCGCAGCAGTGGATGCGTGCCAATCCCCGTCAGCCGATCAAGGTGGATGCACACGCGCTCGAGCTGCTGGTCGAGAACATGAGTGGCCTGTCGGCGGTCGATACCCGGCGGCTGGCCCGCACCGCCATCTTCGATCACGGCGCGGTGCAGGCCTCGGATATTCCTGCCGTCATGCGCGCCAAGTACGAGTTGCTGAACCACGGCGGGGTGCTGCGCTACGAGCACGACACCGCGCGCATGGCGGATGTCGGGGGGCTTGCGAACTTCAAGGCCTGGCTGCAGAAGCGCTGTGCGGCCTTCGACGGCTCGGCTCCGGAGCTCGACCCGCCCAGGGGTGTGCTGCTGCTCGGCGTGCAGGGCTGCGGCAAGAGTCTCGCCGCGCGCGCCAGCGCCGGCATTTTCAATATTCCGTTGCTGCGCCTCGACTGTGGTGCGTTGTTCGACAAGTACATCGGGGAGTCGGAGCGCAACCTGCGCGAGTCGCTGGCCTCGGCCGAGGTGTTGGCGCCGTGCGTGCTGTGGATCGATGAGATCGAGAAGGGCTTTGCGGCCGGGGACACCGACGGCGGCGCCACTCATCGCGTGTTGGGGACGTTCCTGACCTGGCTGGCGGAGAAGCACAGCCGTGTGTTCGTGGTGGCCACGGCCAATGACATCACCGCACTGCCGCCTGAGCTCATTCGCAAGGGACGCTTCGATGAGATTTTCTTCGTCGACCTGCCCAGCCTCGAGACACGAATGGAGATCCTGCGCATCCACGCGGGCAAGCGCGGAATTGCGCTCGAGCCTGCCACGCTCAATGCGCTGGCGCGTAGCTGTGACGGATTTTCCGGGGCTGAGATCGAACAGGCGGTCGTCGCGGCGCTCTACAGTGCGCACGCCAAGCACCTGAGCGCCGATGCGCAGCTGCTGAGTGCGGAAATTGCCGCAACGCGGCCGCTTTCGGTGGTGATGTCAGAAAACGTGGATGCGCTGCGCGCCTGGGCCAAGGACCGTACGGTCCCGGCGGAGTAGGGTAGTTAGCCGGCGGGGCGGCTCGGCGCGAGCGCGAGGCGCGTGCGCACTTGCGCCGCCGACTGCACGGCAGCCCCCAGCGACTCAACGATCCTCACCGCGCGTTCGACCAGGCCGGCGTTGCTCGCGAGCAGGCCTTTTTCAAGGTACAGATTGTCCTCCAGACCCACACGCACGTTGCCGCCCAACAGCACCGCCTGCGCGACCATCGGCATCTGCATGCGTCCGACGCCGAAGGCCGACCAGTGCACCCCCGGCGGAAGGGCATCACGCATCGCCGTCATCGCCTCGGTGGTCGCAGGCGCACCATACTTGATGCCAAGGCACAGCTGGAACAGCGCCGGCTGATCGATGAGGCCTTCTGCCATCAGCTGCCGTGCAAGTTCGATGTGGCCGAGCTCAAACACCTCGAGCTCGGGGCGAACCTTAAGCCTGCGGTACTCTTGTGCCATCTCACGCAGATAGCGGGGCGTCGTGCCGTACAGGGTTTCATCGAAGTTCAGCGAGCCGCAATCGAGACTGCCGATCTCGGGGCTGAGCTGCGTGATGTGTGCCAGGCGCTCGCGCGGGCCGACGAAGTCCGTCCCGGCTGCGAATTTGAGTGGCGCATCGTCGGATCCGAGCAGGATGTCGCCGCCCATGCCGCCGGTCAGGTTGATGATGAGCTCGCTGCTCTTGGCCCGGATGCGCTCGAACACTTCCCGGAAAAGCGCCGGATCCCGGCTGGCAGCTCCGGTGGCCGGGTTGCGCACGTGCAGATGCACGATCGCGGCCCCGGCAGAATGTGCCTCCAGCGCGGACGCTGCGATCTGCTCGGGCGTGACCGGGACCTGGGGGTTTTTCTTGACCGAATCGCCCGAGCCGGTGACGGCGCAGGTGATGAAGACGGCGCTTGCGAACATGGCGGCCAATAGTGTCACAGGCCGGAGCCGCTGAGGAATGAGCGTCGGCGTATTGCTGGTGGTGCTGGTCGGTGCGCTGCTGCACGCGAGCTGGAACCTCATCGTCAAGGCCGGCCACGACACGCGCCTCACCACCGCGGGCATTTGCATCGCCGCGGGCCTCATCGCCGCGGTGGCGCTGCCGTTCTTCCCCATACCCGCGCCGGCGAGCTGGCCGTACCTGGCCGCCTCAAGCCTGACCGAGGTGCTGTACGGGGTGCTATTGGCCGCCGCCTACCGGGTCGGGGACTTAAGCCACGCCTATCCGGTGATGCGCGGCAGCGCCCCGCTGCTGGTCGCGATCGGCAGTGGCGCTCTGATCGGCGAGCAGCTGTCGGCACCGATGTGGATCGGCGTGGGGCTCATATCCGGTGGCGTCTTCTCGCTGGTGCTCGACGCGCGCTCCCAGGGTCACTCCGCCGTGGCGACGCGGCTGGCGCTGGTGAACGCGCTCGTGATCGCCGCCTACACGACCCTGGATGGCCTGGGGGTACGAGCCTCGGGGCACGCCTTCGCCTATACCCTGTGGCTTTCGCTGCTGGTGTCGATACCGTGGCTGATATGGGTCGTGGCGCGCCGGCGGCTGCATCGCCTGGTGCGCTGGCGGCCCCTGATCGGTTTGGCGGCGATCGGCGGGGCCTGCACGCTTGGCTCCTATTCCTTGGCACTTTGGGCGATGACGCGCGCCCCGGTCGCCGCGGTCGCCGCCGTTCGGGAAACCGCCATTGTCTTCGGTACGGTGCTCGGAGCGATCGTCCTGCACGAGCGGGTGACGCGGGTGCGCGCGCTCGCCGCCCTCGCCATTGCACTTGGGGTGTGGGCCATTCATGCTCGCTGAGAAAGGGCTCCCATGACTGCAAATCGCGCACCGGGCTGGGGTATGGATGCGCTGCCCCGCATCGTCAGAGGCGAGGGGAGCTACCTCTACGACGCCGACGGCCGTCGCTATCTTGACGGCTCCGGCGGTCCGGCCGCATTCAGCATCGGGCACGGCAACCGCGAGGTGAATGCCGCCATCAGTGCGCAGCTGGACAAGGTCGCGTGCGGTTACCGCTACCTTTTCACCAGCGAGCCACTCGAGGAGCTGACCCGCCTGCTGCTCAAATTGTGCGGGCCTGAATTCGCCTACATCGTGTATTGCCTGAGCGGCTCTGAGGCGGTCGAGTCGGCCATGAAGGTGGCGCTGCAATACTGGGACGCACGCGGCCTTGGCGCCAAGAAGCGCTTCATCGCCCGCGAGCGCTCCTACCATGGCAATACGCTGGGAGCACTGTCTGTGTCCGGGTTTCTCGAGCGGCGGCGACCCTTCGAGGGAAGCCTGCTGCCGGTCTCGTTCGTCTCTGCCGCGAGCAGTTACCGCCCGCTGGCAGGACTTGCCGGAGCACAACTCACGAAAGCACTGGCCGATGAGCTCGATGCGCGAATCAGAAGCATTGGCGCGGAGCAGGTCGCCGCATTCATTTTCGAACCGGTGGTCGGCGCTGCCGGCGGGGTGGTGCCTGCCCCGGAGGGCTATGCCAAGGCGGTACGCGCGGTGTGTGATCGCCACGGCGTTCTTTTGATCGCCGACGAGGTCATGAGCGGCGCGGGCCGGTGCGGAACCTGGCGCGCTCTGGAGCACGATGGAATCGTCCCCGACATCATGGCGGTGGGAAAGGGACTGGCCGCAGGTTACATCCCGCTCGCGGCAATCCTGCTACGGCAGCCACTCGCCGACACCATTCTGCGCGAACAGGGCGCCATCCTGACCGGCCACACCTATTCAGGGCACACCACCGCCTGTGCGGCGGCTCTTGCGGTGCAGCGCATCATCGAGCGCGAAGCACTGGTGGAGCGCGTGCGGGTTCGGGGTGAGGCACTGCGCAGCGAGCTTAGCGCGGCTCTTGGTCGTTTCGAGGAGGTCGGTGACGTGCGCGGCCGCGGCTACTTCATCGGAATCGAGTTCGTGCGCGATCGCGCCAGCCGCGAGCCGTTCGCGCCGGAGCGCGCCCTGAGTCACGCGATTGCCCGTCGCGCCTTTGCGGACGGACTGATCTGTTACCCCTGCAGCGGGCACGTGGCAGGCACGCGTGGCGACACGATCATCGTGGCCCCGCCCTACAACGCGCGCGACAGCGAGCTGGCGGAGCTCATCGAGCGACTTACGAAGGCGATCGGGCGCGCGCTCGCTGCGCAATGACGCCTGCGGCCGTACGCTGAGCGCGCCCGCGCTGCGCCCGGGAGCCCTGCCGGCCTGCCTCTCGCAAGAGGCTCCGTGTCAGAACCTCTGCCCGACCTTCAACCAGATCGTCCTCGGCTGCGTCGGAATGACGTACGGCTGCGGCCCGCAGGTCGTCGTTGCGCACTCAACATAGCGGGTCAGGTTGGCGCGCTTGTCGGCAACGTTGGTGAGCATGAGCTGCAGCGACAGACCGTTCTGCGTGGCACCGGTCGACAAGTCGAACAGCGCGTAGGCCGGCAGCTGCCCGAGTGCCAACTGATCGACCCGGCGTAACAACGGCTCGGTGCTCGTCTGGTACATACCGGAAGCTTGCCCGAATCCTTCCCACGTCCCCAACGGGAACGTATAGCGCGCCACGAGATTGATCTTAACCTTCGGGGCGACCGGGAGCTGGGAGCCGGACGGTGCTTCCGGTCCGGTGAGCGTAACGCCGTCCGCGTAGGTAATGACCTGATTCGGGCAATTGGTCGTCAGGGTCGTGGTGCCCGGAATGTAGTTGCTGCCCGAGTTGTTGGCTGGGCCGCAATAGTTGGACGTGGTGACCGCATGCAGGTAGGTGAACGCGCTGGAGAACAGCAGCTCGTGCACCGGCGCCCACTGCAGATCCGACTCGAAGCCCTTGATCTGCGCCGAGGCTGCGTTCTGCACGACCGTCACGCTATTGGGCCCGAGGAACAGGAACTGAAAGTTGTCCCAGTTCTCTAGGAATGCGGCCGCGTTCCAACGTAACGTTCGATCCAGCCACTCGGTCTTCCAGCCGATCTCCCAGTTCACCAGGGTATCGGTCTTGTACGGCGGGTAGACCGAATTGAGCGGTGGATCGAAGACGCGATTCACACCGCCCGGCCGGAAGCCAGTCGAATAGGTGAAGTACACCAGCTTGTCACGGTCGAATTTGTAGGTGAGATTGCCGCGATACGTTCGGCCGCTGTCGGAGACAGACTCGTTGAGGTCAGTGCAGGGCGCGCCGTGAAACGGCTGGTAAGTGGGGTCTCCGCGTACGCCGGAAGGTCCGCAGGCCCACTGCCCGGATGCCTCCGCGGTCTGCGGTGGCCCGGCGTCATACCCACCGAAGCCCGTAAAGGCCTGATAGTTCGCGGAGTAGCCGTAAAAACCCTGTATCGAATTGTCGAAGTGGTAAAAGCGAATGCCGCCGGTCACGGACCATTGGTTGGTGATGTCCCAGACGAGCTGACCGAATGCGGCCTTGTCGCGATCGACCCGTTCCTCATCGGTCAGCCAGATCGTGTTGCCATTGACGCCGGGGATGCTCAAGCTCTGTGCAAGGCCGCCCGGACTGTAGGCATCGGGCCCAGTCTCGTTGCCCGGTATCGTGTACTGCTCCCAGATCTCGTGCACCTGACGCTCGACGAACAGGCCGACGATTCCCTTGACCGGCAGGTTCTGCGGCGTGGAGAGCCGAAGCTCCTGGCTCCACTTCGTGTAGTGTCCGTTCGTGGTCACGAACTCCTGCGGATCCGAAACGAACGAGCCCGCGGGGAAACTGGACGGCGACACGCCGCCGCAGTAGGAGCCAATTCCGTGTGCCTTCGAGTAGTTGTAACCGGTCTGAGTCAGCCAGTTGCATCCTGACCCGAAGAACTTGTCATAGAAGTAGCTGTAGTCGCTGTAGTCGCTGACGGTGTGCTCGTTACGGTCGAACCAGCCCCCGGCATACACCAGGTCGAAGTCGCTGATCTTGCCTTCAACGGTGAGCGAGCTCTGTGTGAGGTTGTCATCCTCGCCTTCCGGGCCGTAGTGCACGACGTCGAGGTCGCCCACCCCGGGGTCGTAACCGAATACGCCGTTCGACCGCTGGTGCTGACCGATGAACTGCGGCGTTACGGTCCAGTTGTCGCCGAGTTTCACCAGCACCGATGCGCGGCCGCCCTCCGTAGTGACCGTGTTGTACTGATTGTCCACGAAGCCCGCATTGCTGATCGACGCCCCCGTGGTCGGAAACGTCCTGACACCATCGACGATGCCGGCAGTCAGATTGGTCCCGGCGACGTTGTGGATATAGCCCGCGTCGTGCTCATCCCAACCGACGAGGCGAACGGCCGCGATCGACGAGAGCGGGATGTTCACATAGCCTTCACCGATCCAGCCGAGCCCGCCGTGATCGACCGAATTGCCGGTCAGGTCGTAGCCGGCGGAGAACTTGGTCGGGTCGGGCTTGTTGGTGATGATGCGGATGGTGCCCGCCTCGGAGCTCGCGCCATAGAGCGTGCCCTGCGGCCCCTCGAGGACCTCGATGCGGGCGATGTCGTACACGTGAATATCGGGCGTGCCGTCGACGGTGGTGATGGGCAGCTCGTCGATGTAGGTGCCGACGCTCGGTTGTGATGCGGAGTGGTTGCCGTCCTGGCCGCTGACCACACCGCGCATGTAGACGTGCGTCGTGCCGATACCCGTGCCGCCCTGCCCGAGCCCCTTCACGGTCGTGACGCCCGACAGGTACTTCACGTAGTCGTCGATGTCCTGGATATTCAGCTGCTCCAGCTTCTCCGTGCTAAGAGTCTGGATGCTGACCGGAACGTCCTGCAGGTTCTCGGTGCGCTTCTGCGCGGTCACCACGACCTCCTGCAGTCCGCCGCTTGACTCGGCAGCCTGTTCGCCGGATTGCTGCGCATAGGCGGCCGGCAGTGACGCCAGCAGCCACGAGGCGACCGGGATACCTTTGCGGATGATCGCGCGGCTCTTGGCCGCCTGGCGCACGAGTTTTCTTCTGCGGCTACGCGTCATGGCTCAACCCCCTGATGTTCATCCGTGATGGTTGTGCAACAGGCAGGATCATTGCCTGATCATGTTTGATCCATTATTACAGGATTATTCGTCCCCCGGCACGTCCGGATAAGCGAGAAGCACCGGTCCGAGCGCGCTCTTGAGTGGTCCGAGCCACGGTTCGTAGTGGCGCCACTGCTCGAGCGACTCGCGGAAGATCGGTTGTCGGACCTGCTCGGAGCTGGCGGTACGTACCGCGCGCTCGTTCTCGTAGAACTTGAGGCAGCCCTCCTCGAATGGCAGGCCGCAATACGCCAGCAGCGAGCGCACCTGCGCCTCGGTGTCCTCGATCATGCTTTCGTAGTGCACGCGGTGCACGCGTCCGGGCAACACTGCATCAAAGTGGTGCATGAGACCGACGTAGTCGTGGTAGTACCGTCCCAGGTCCTCGAGCCCATAGGTGAAGTTCTGGCCGCGTGCGAAGTGCTGCTTGAAGCAGGAGAAGCCGCAGCCCAGGGGATGCCGGCGCGCATCGATGATTCTGGCTTTCGGGAGCATCAGTTGAATAAGGCCGACATACAGGCAGTTGTTCGGCATTTTGTCGATGAAGAATTGCGCCGTGGTCTTGCGCAGCAGGCGTGTTTCCGCAAGATAGCGCTCGCCCAGCTGCCGCGCCTGTGGCGCCGAGAGCGCCGCCACCGACTCGAAGTAGCCCTCCTCCTCATCCCCACGGTCGCCGCGTGCAAGCTCGCGCGCAATCTGCGGAATGTGCGGCAGCTCCATGGTGCCTTCGACGAGTGAGTGGCTGGCGAGAATCTGCTCGAGCAGCGTGGATCCGGAACGCGGCAGGCCGACAACGAAGATCGGCTCGGCCGATGCTGCACCGGCGCCGGCGCGTGCCGCGAAGAACTCCCGGGTGAACAGCGCCCGCGTGCGGCGCACGAAAGCGGTGTTCTCCTGTGCGCTGTAGGGGTGCAGGGTCCGCCGCAGGGCGTTGCCGGCCGCGTAATGTGCGAAGGACTCTTCGTACTGGTGCGCATCTTCCAGCGCCTTGCCCAGCGAGAATTCGAAGTGCAGGCGATCTTCATCGCTCAGCTGCGCGCCCGCGAGGGCCCCGCGCATGGCCTGCTCATCGGCCCCCGAGAAGCGGAAGGTTTTAAGGTTGGCCATGCTCCAGTACGCCTCGCCGAGTCCCGGCTGCAGGGCGATCGCGCGGCGGTAGGCGGCGATGGAATCGGTGAGGCGGCCGCTGGTCTTCAGCGAGTGGCCGTAGCTCATCCACACCTTCGGCTGCTGCGGAAACTCCTTCAGTACCCCCTCATAGAGGGCGGCGGATCCTGAGTAATCGCCGAGATTGGCCAGAACCGCGGCCTTGAGGTTGCGATAGCCGGGATTGCGCGGCTCTTTCGCCAGCACCTGCTCCACCTGCGGCAGCGCCTGCGCTGCCTTGCCCTGGCGATTGAGCACGGTGGCGTAGTTATGACGGGCCGCATCGAAGCTCGGCGCGAGCTCCAGACAGCGCTCGAGTAGCGCCTGCGCGTCGGGCAGGCGGCGCAGGCGGGCCGCCACCTCGGCCAGCATGCGCAGCGCCGCGACATCGGTGGGATGGCGCTTCAGGTGCTCGCGCAGCAGCGCTTCCGCCTGGGGAATCCGGTTCTCGACCAGGGCGGCGGCCGCGGCCAGCAGGCGCGGGTCGCGGGTCGCGGCTTTGATGTGGCGGGCATACGCCGCATCGGCCCCCGGCGCGTCGCCGATCGCGCCGAGGTGGTCGGCGAGCGCACGCCAGGC